>CAZWMG010000001.1:0-194467 GCA_964634945.1 uncultured Planctomycetia bacterium
GTGGAGCTTTATTTTTTAACTCCTATTTGTTGCACTTGTAATTACAATCTTCTATAAAGCGAATAAGTAGCGTGGCGGGCTATTGGATATCAATTACTCCCTTTTTATCCATGATACTGATATCACTAAATAGTTGGGAATATTTGACTGCCTGGGATGTTTGGATAGGTATTATTGCCTTAGGGCTTAAGGCATTTACAACCATTTTTAATGGTTCAGTCTTCTTATGGGTATCGGTAGGGATGCATTCTATCTCAATGCCTTTTTGCTCGCAATAGCCCTTAAGCTTTTCGCTTACAGAATCTTTTTGCGAAGTTGATATGAGCCTTGCTCCGGAGACACGGTCTATATCTTTTATAGTGTGCGTAAATTCAAGGTCATCTCTTACCAGCATAAGGATGTTTTTCTTGTGACGATTAATATCAAAGAGATCGATCTTATGTTTATTGTACGCATATAAAAGGGTACTATATCCCGCGTTAGATAGGATGTCAACTTGGCTCTTAATAAATCTTATCTTAATATATTTCCAGTCTAACTTAGGGATATCTTTTGATATCTTCCTTAGCTTATCTAGTAGAAATACTGTATAGATATCCATCACGAATATAGAGCCTGTTCTTGAGCAGGCATTGTAAACTGATATAATGCTCTCGATGTCATCTGAAGGGTTGACAAAAAATGTAATATTTTCACTTTGCCGCAGCATAGCCTCAGTGCGGGACCGGAGTGACCTTATATGATTAGATGCCCGGGCCTCTCCCATTGTTTCAGCGCCTGCTATTATGAGATAATCTAAGCCATGAGGGTGGTCCTGTAATATTCTCTTGACCGATATATCATCTATATCATTACCAGTGTTATGCAGATAAAAGATTTTTTTGCCACCCGCCTCTATCGAGAACGCTAATGTAGAAAGCAGGGAATTATCAATAGAATATGCGATAATCTTAAAGCCGCCAATTTGGAATGGGCGCATATGTTTTACCGTAGAAATATTAGGTTTACAATCATTATTAGCGGTAAATGTATTAGATATATTGATAAGCTCATTAGCTGTCCTGCTCATGTAGATTGGGATGGTTTGGTCTATATCTTTTAGACACGTATAGTGATTAAGCGAAAGATGCGATATGAGTATAGCGCCAACATCTTTTGCCTTATCAGGGGTAAATGGCATATCGAGGCTAAGAAGAATGCGGGAATTGTTTGTTCTAAGCTCAACAGAGTTAGCGTTGCCATCTTTTTTTTTACGATGAATTATAAGTTGCATGGATTTTTATATAGATTTATAGGTTAAGCGCTATCTGTAGGATTGTTTTCTATGCTTTACTCTGTATATTATTATATGTCGCTTCGAATCATCAATCCTATACAAGACTCTGAAGTTACCCACTCTTATTCGATACCCTTCTTCTTGGATGAGTTTATTGCAACCAAAAGGCCCGGGATTACTAGATAACGAAAGGATCTTGTTTTTTATAAAATCAAAGTCTTTTCCCTTGATACTATCCAAGTCTTTTTGGGCCTTACGTATTATCTTTAGAGCGTATTTCATCCTTTTCTCTTTTTAAGATAATCACCAAAATCTTCAGAGGATCTTTCCTGGTAGTGAAGCTGCTTAAGCTCTATTATGTCCTCAGCTATCTCTTCTCGTTCCAACTGCTCTCTTAATGCTTTTTCAACAAAAAACCCTTGTTTTAGGCCATGATCGTTACAAAAGTCTTTTATCTTTTGCATAAGAGTCTTTTCTATCTTTATTGACATTACGCCTTTCATGTTCTCACCTCCAAAACAAGTATACATAGAAAAGTAATATTTGTCAAGTATAAGTAGTATAAATATTACTTTTGCAATATATACCGCTGATATCATTACATTACACTTATTTCACAAAATACTTTATCTCAACTACGCTCTTTATCTCTTTTTCTATTGTGGTTGTATCGTTTATGCCATAGTTTGATATATTGGTTGAGTGGACAGGTGTTATCTGGAATATTCCAACCCTTACAGACGCAATAGGGCCAAGCCTCACCTTACCGTTCTTTGTTACAGCCTTAACGCGCTCTCTGGCGTTGGCACTGGCCCTGCCTATCATGGTGACCTTCAGGTCATCAAGCTTTGTGTATATATATTCAGGACGATTTATGGATATATTTACATCCTCACCCACAATATCGATAAGTCCGGAGGCTACCCTTGTTATCTTGTCAACGTCGGCGCTCTCTACCCTTATATTCTGTTTTAGTATATATTTCTCAAGTTTATTTGTGCTATAGCCCTTGGAACCCTTTTTATATATCTTATCTATGCTCGCGTGGCGCAGTTCAAACTCATCTTCCGCTATAGAATATTTTTCTTTGAGGAAATTACTAACCTTTTCCCGATCTTTGGCTAGTTTAGTGTAGCATGATTTAAGGTTTCTGCTCTCTGTTGATATGGTCGCCTCCAAAAACCCTATATCAGAGCTAATTTGCTGTTTTGCGAAACCCTTTACCTTAAGAAAGCCTTTCTTCTTAAGATTTAGAACCGTATCTGATGTAATGCTCGCTATCGCGAGTAGAAATAATCCCGTGATAATAGTTACAATTACAGGTGTTAATGCTTTTTTCACGTCTTACCCCTATCTAGTTATTCTTGTGAATCATTAATATTTATTAGACCTTTTAGTCTTGTGTTGCATTTCATCTGTTTGAGTATTTGCTATTTGCCTTGAAAGAGATTTGGTGTTTACCAGCTTAATCTTTATGGGCACTGTTAACGGGTTAAAGGCTATAGCGCTGCTTATCAGGATAAACAGAAGTACGCTTGCTACCGAGAAAAAGACCTGTCTCATCTTTTGCCCCCTTTCTTTTGGTCTAATGATTACAAAGAGGGACTTAAGGGGCAAATCTTTAGAAAAGGAGGGTAAAACTGAGACTGGCCCCTTAAGCCTTTTTGTGTTATATTTTAGAGTACGGGGCTATTATAGTACCTATACGCGACAGCATTGTGTCGTGGCATAAAATAATTTTAAATCTATGTCATGACCGGTTCTCAAGCACGATCGATCGTGCTTGAGAACCGGTCATGAGAGAAAGCAAACAAAAAAACCAGGCTGAGTAAAGCCTGGTTTTTTTCATATAATGAGAGAATACCTTACTTTTTCTTATACTGTTTCCAAATATCCTTCAGCTTATCTTTCTGTTCCGCGGTCAATATGTTTTTAAGCTGGGCATACTTTGTTACAAGGTATTGCGCCTTTGCCTTCTTGAGATCGTATTTTTTACCTATCAGCTTATTGATAGCATTCGTATTCATTGTATCCGCGTACATCTCTGATTTTATATCTATACCAATTATATCTATATCAGCATTTTGTCGTATAAGTTCTTTTTTAACATCGAGCTTGAGCGCTTTAATCTTTGCTATCTGATCATCGGAGAGGCCTAGGTCCTCACGATTCTCTAAAAACATATATGCTTTCCTAGAAATCTTACCATCGGCGCCTTTGCCGTAACATGCCGAGCTATTACCTTTATCATATGCCAGGGCAGGGGCCGCGACTATACTTGAAAGCATAAATATCACTACTAAAAATGTTGCGAATAACCTTTTATTCATTATTGCCTCCTCTATTTTACGAAAAAATATTATAACATATTTATAGAGTTTTAGCTATATAAATTACATCAAGGATCAGCTTTTTTGCTCCTCACTCTCAAGACCGGTTCTCAAGCACGATCGATCGTGCTTGAGAACCGGTCTTGAGACTAGGTCTTGAGACTAGCTTGAGAGAATTTGAAAGGGTAGCCACAACCTTAGGATATCTCGATATTGATTGCTGGTTTCGCGCTAAGAGTGGAGTGAATGGGGCAGTTCTTGACAAATTGAAGCAGGGATTTTTTTCTCTTCTCATCTATATCCATGCCTTCTAAGTTTATCTTCACTTTTATCTCCCTAAATAACATAGGCCTTTCCTTAACAAGATCGGATTCTACCTCTACGCTGAATTTATCTGACTTTATACTTACCCCATCTAAGTACCTGCGTATAAAAACACCTGTACAACTTCCTATGCTGGCTAGAAATAAACTTAAGGGTGATGGGGCGTTACCTTTTGTATCTACATCAAACTCAATACCATCTGAGCTGGCCTTGAATGAATATCCGCCTTTATTTACTATATTAACCTTATACACGCTCTCTCCTTTTGTTTAAAGTGATTCATGATATTCCTTGATAATATCCTTTATATCTAGGGCCAGTTTTTTTGGCCTTATGACCCTGACATAAGGTATCCAAAGAAGTATTGTGGGCAGGGCCTCCATGTCCTGGGCTACCATTGCCTCAACAAGCATAGAGCCATCCTTGTTTTGCTTGGTTATTTTTTGTAGGGGCAAGTATTTTTTGGTTCTAAAGAATCGAGCCGCCTCTTTATCGACCTTAAGCAGGACCTTTTTGTTTCGCTGGTCAGAGAACCAGATATTTACACTCTCATCAAGCATAGCCTTTAAATTGCCCGGCACCTCGAATTTTTTAGTTTCAAGCCTTATCTCTCTTATGCATTCCAGTCTTAATCGTATAATCCTCTCATCGTCATCTGTTCTTACCAGAAGATACCAAAATCCATCAAAGAATATAACCTTAAGCGGGTGGATTATAAATCTCTTATCCTTATCTTCAGTAACATAATGGACCTCACACTTCTTGTGCTGATTGACCGCGGCCTTTAGGTCATTCATAAACGGATACTGCTTATCCATCTTAATGCCTTCGGGTATCTTGGTGTAAAACATTGGTTCCGCTTCGGGGGTAAGGACCTTTTTAAGAAGTTGGCCAAAGCTCTCCTCAAAGTCCCTGCCAAGGCTTTTGGATACCTCCAGCATAAAAGAGAGTAAAGACGCCTCTTCCTTTGAAAGCATCAGCTTTTTAAGCGAGAAACCATCCGCGAATGAGTGCGCACCTTTTTCAGAAGGCGCAAGCGGAAAACCAGCCATATTAAGCAGTTCAAGGTCTCGCTGGACTGTGCGCAAAGAGACATTAAATTCGCGGGAGAGCTCACGCGTGCAGACCTTGCCCCCTCTATCGAGCTTGTTTAGACAATAGAGTAGCCGAAATATCTTTTTGTCATAGCTTTTAGTTTTTTGTGACATAATATTTATTATATTATACTACAGTGACAACACCATGTCGCTATTTATTAATATGGCGACACTTGATTATAGATCAGAGGACTCATGGAAATCATTGTGGACAAGGGCCGGTTTGACAGGTAATATTGGGCGGATTACTTTAATTTTTTTCCAGTGCCCTGATCGGTACCTGAGATACAGGATAAAGGAAAATAGGAAAAATATAGCTACCATCACGGACCAGCATACCTGTAAAGGCAGTCCGATAACCTTTAGCATAATAAATAGTACAGGGACAATTATCCAGTGAAGAGCGACTGAGATAAACATCGCCCAAAAGGTATCTCCTGCCCCGCGCAATGCCCCTATGAATGTAATTAACATAGCTTCAACAAGTACGTAAAGGGCCGCCATGCGGATCATAAATACAGCTATCGGCTTAGCTTGAATAAAGACATCCCCCATAGTTGCAGGACGGAATACTTCAGCAAGATTTGATGGAAAGATCACAAAAAAGAATAGAATAAAGGAGGAATATATAAGTCCAAGCTTTAATCCTGACATGGTTGATTTGTGCGCTGTGGCAGGATCTCCCGCTCCCATATATCTGCCAACAAGGCTTATTACCCCTATCTCCATTCCAATTAGGGGTACAAATGAGACCATATCCCAGTTAAAGACGATTGTTGACGCTGTTGCCGCGACCGGGCCCATAGAATGAAATATCATAATGATTATATCAAATGCCAAAAGATTAAGGAACATCTCCAGCCCCGCGGGGTAGCCAAAGTGCAGAAGTATGCCTGTAACCTTTCGGTCAAAACGAAAAGATTTTAAAACCCCATACTCTTGTATGTTTGCCTTTCTAAGATATGCCACCAGCAATACAGAGAGTCCGCAGCCGGCGCCTATAATGGTACCGTAAGCCGCGCCTCTTATTCCCAGCGCGGGAAATCCAAATTTGCCGAATATGAGAAGGTAATTAACGCCGATATTAACTGACATGGCTGTAAATGAGGCTATCATTACGATCTTTGTTTTTCCTATGCCTGAAAAGAATGAGCTGAATGAATTCCTAAGCAAGCTAAGAATGACCGCGTATAGCAAAATATCAAAATATAGTTTTTGTGGGGCAAGCTGCTTGGGTGTTATGCCCATAAAATCGAATAGGCTGTGAGCCAGAGGGCGGCATGCTAGAATAATCGGATACGCGAGAAATACTATGATTACAGATTGGGTAATCGCTATAGCAGAATGTTTTTTGTTGTTGGATCCTAAGTATTGCGCCACCAGGACTGTCGCGTATCCGGTAAGGCCCCAGAAGAAGGTCATCATCATAAACACTGTGAGCCCCCCACCCATTGCGGCGTTCATATATTCCGGGCCTAAACGGGACAAAAACATCCGATCAGTAAAGGTCATGAACGTATAACACGCTTGCGATATTATCATCGGTATCGCGATATACATCATTTCGCGCATTCCGCCCTTTTTTAACTTAAGCGGCACTCTTTTTTTTGTAATATCCATAGTCGCAAAGAGATGGGTACGCCTCTATTTAATTGTGAGTTCCTGTTCATTAAAAAATAGGAGCGTACCCTCTTATTGTTCTACCTTCTCGATTTTTTTGGCCTGCCTGATTTTTTCGACCTGCTTGATTTGCTTGACCTGTTTGGCCCGCCTGATTTTTTTGGCCTACTTGACCTGCCTGACCTACTTGATCTGTTTGATTCGCTTGACCGGCTTGATTTGGCCTTGGTAATATGTAGCTTTGTTCTGCCCTTATTATTTTTGAAGAATGATAAGACTATCTCGGCCTCGTGAAAAGGCAGGGTGACGAAAGAAAATTTTTCAAGAACCTGCACATCTTTAATCTTCTCAGGGCTGATGCGGCATTTGCTTTTTATGATATTGGCTAATTCTTTGGGTGTTAACCTGTCTATTTTTCCCTGGGTTACAAAGAGCCGCGTCTTTCCCCTTGCGTCTACAACTACATCTTCTATTTCAGTATAATTTTTTTCATCCAGATCCCCACGAAACGAATGCTGTAAGAGCGCTGAGACTATTTTCTCAGGTTCGTTCTCACCTAAAAGCTCCCTGGCCATATCCGCATACACCGGGTTTGGATCCAGCTTTACAATCTCTTCAACGCTTGACTTGATCCTTAGTTTTTTGGTTTTTATAACGTCTTTTACTTTTGGTAGTTTTTCCTTACGGATATCTGCCTGCGCTATCTTGCTGATATACTGTAATTTTCTGTATTCTGTCGGCGTTATAAATGTTATGGCGGTACCTTCTTTTCCCGCGCGGCCCGTACGTCCTATCCTATGGACATATGATTCAGGGTCCTGCGGAAGGGCATAGTTTATAACATGCGTAAGATCCTGCACATCTATTCCCCTGGCCGCTACATCGGTTGCCACAAGTATAGTGACTTGTTTTTTCTTAAATTTCCACAGTATCTTCTCTCTTATATTCTGTGACATATCCCCATGTAAGCTCGCCGCGTCATAACCACGCTCGGCAAGACGGTTACCAACAGTATCAACATCTACCTTTGTCCTGCAAAAAACAAGCGCGTAGAAATCCTCCTCAATATCTATGATCCTGCACAGGGCATCAAATCTATCCCCTGTAGATACCTCAAAATATATCTGATCAGTCTGACTGACTGTAAGTTGGCCTTGCGTTACCTTGAATAGGTCATACTCACGCATATGTTTTTTTGCTATATTGATTATCTCGCGCGGCATAGTAGCTGAAAATAGCAAGGTGCGCTTGTCTGCCGAGGTCTTTTTCATGATCTCTGTGACGTCCTCTAAGAACCCCATATTAAGCATCTCATCAGCTTCATCAAGGACGAGAAAAGATATCTTGTCTAGTTTTAATGTGCGCCGCCTGAGATGATCGAGTATTCTACCGGGTGTTCCCACAGCTATATCAACGCCCTTTTTTAGATGCCTTAGCTGTAGATCGATTGATTGACCGCCATATACAGGAAGAACGGTTATCTTTTTATATCCCTTTAGCGAATTTATCTCTTCAGCGACCTGTACTGCCAGCTCTCTTGTCGGGGCAAGTACAAGCGCCTGTATTGAGCCGGATCTTTCAGGTATCAGCTCAATAATTGGAAGGCCAAATGCCGCGGTCTTTCCTGTGCCTGTTTGAGCCTGGCCAACAACATCCTTTTTCCCTGAAAGAAGAGCCGGAATGGTCTGTTCCTGTATCGGGGTTGGTGCCTCAAACCCCTTTTGTTTTAATACTTTTAGGGTCTCTTTAGACAGCCCTAGTTCATCAAATAACTTCATATCCTGATGATTCCCTTCTAGATTAAATTGGTGCAAGACTCAATTGTTTTGCCCCTTACTTAGCTTGTAAAAACTTACCAGTTCCTGTACGCGCCTTTAAATGTGCCTGTATATATGGCGTTGTTTTGCTCAGGTATCGTTATATTAAAACTTCCTTTAAATTTCTGCGGAATTCCCGCTTGATCCGGGGCGCTCAAGGTTATCTTGACAGGCCCTGTCGCGTGAAGCCCGGTGAATACGCAGGAAAAGTTACCCTCGATATTTATCCCGTTAGAAGAGCTTACAGCGCATCGTGCCACCCCTCCTACCATGTTGAGTGCAAGATCGCCCTCACGTTTTTTTGGATCCCATGTTAATCTTGCAGGCCCTGTTAAGAGAGGTGGATCCATTATACCCTTTACGCGTCCTTCGATACCGCCTGTGTATGTATATGTGGAGCCTGTAGACTTGGTATCCTCAGCAAAAGACGCGGAGCTTGTGGATACTATCGCGATAATTAACAAAGCAATAATACATAAAGACTTTTTCATGTGGATCAACCCCCATGTTTTTTCACGCTTTTGTTTTCTTAAGCGCTATTTTTGTATATGATCACTTATAATTATACTAATAGTAGTATATGTATAGATAAGATACCAAGCAAAGCAGTATAGGTCAAGTGAAATGTTTCTATATTACGCTGACTCCAGGACTAATTCCAATATCCTTTTGTATTCAACTATTGCATTCTGGATCTCTTCCGCGGTGACTATAACAGGCAGTATTTCGATTATGTAATCACTTATGTAATCAGCCTGATTATCGTCAATCATATTGGCAAGGGCTTTTAGTGCCTGTGGCAATGATATAACCTTATCAGTAATAGAGCTTAGCTTTATCTTGGCAACTCTTATGCCGCGTTCTTTTAACATCGGCACATTATAGAGAGCATTGAATTCACCCTCTGTTTTATCTGTAATCGGATTTGCTACAATTCCTATATTTGCTCTCTTAAGGCCAAGGCCCAATATGAGCCTAGTTTCGATGCCTGTAAGCGCTTTTATGCGCGCTGACCTGTCCTTTGCAGTTGCATCATAGATATCTTTGCCTAGTATTTCTTCCGATGATTTGATGGTATCGCATAGCTCAGATACGCCATATGCCTCCAGTAGTGACGCAAGTTCATCTTTGCTTATATCGAGTATCAGAGATGTCTTGGGCCTTCCATTTTCAGATAATATCTCAAAGGCTTCAAAGAGTTCACTTGGTATAACCTGCGCTGTGGCACCGAATATATTACCTCTTTCTATTATATATGCTGATGGCCTTGAATGATCCATCTTACTTATCGTTGCGGCAAATTCGCTGACATGTTCAAAATCCAGCGGCGTATTAGTAGGGCTTATTACCTGTTTAGCGATAGCATTTATGTTGATTGCATCCTCTGATTGATCAGATACCTGAGAAAATGGTTTTATAATTCCTCCTGAACTGGATTTTTCAATAATGCCATTTTTAGGTGGTGCTTGCGCGATAAATGGTTCTGCGTCATCCGTATACTCCAGCACGTATAGGGCAGCTGCATTGGGAACGAAAAATGCACGCATAGGATTTCCCTTTATATCCCAAATGCCTCGAGGGCGAATGTTAGGAGACTCGAATTCTTCTTCAACTATGCTTTTAAACTTAAAGCCACGGAAGTATACCTCAGTAAAGGGTGTTTTTTTTCTTCTATTCAAATAATTTTTAAACATCTTTAGATCGTTTTTATCTAAGATTAATAATTTATCCCCTTCCTTGAAGTGCTTACTAAATAATTCATCAAAGAACTCATCGATCTCAGATATATCTTTATCGAGACTCAAAAAATGAAAAAAGCCCTTTAAGATCAAGATTCTTCGTTGATCGGGATACTTAGGATCGTTAAAAGCTTGAATGTAATTACTTACATCTAAGGCCTCCTGTGATATAGGTGGCGCTTTTTTATTATTCTCCCGGGCAGCATCAAGAATGAGGTTCTTGTCAGTTATCTTTGCGAATTCTGTAAACATACTATAACCGCGCTCAAGGTCATTAGGGTCATCGTTAATAGGCAATGTTTTCATACATATCTGTGGAATAACATCGATACCTCTCAGAGGATATAAAAGTATATACTTTTCTCCAAAGATTGATGACAGCTCTTTCCAAAAATTGTAATAGTCTGTTATTGCCCGTTGTTTTAAGCCCTTGTCTTCAATCAAGTTTCCATCTTTAATCCCTGTTTTTCCATTACGTTTTTCATGTAAAGAATTTATTTTTTCACACTTAGTTTTGTATTTCTTTATCGCTTTTGTAGCTTTTTTAACATCCCTTACCTTTTTGTCAAATGGCAATATCTTTGAAAATGTCTTAAATAATGCGATCTCTGTTCTTATTGATTCAGCTTGTTTTGTTGTGACTTTTTTCTCTGACTCTCCCGCAGTCATTGCAAGTAAATTAGGCATAGCCTCATATTCTGCTTGATATTGATTAATTGCTTTCCGAGTGTTCTCTTTATGCGGCCCACTACTAGTTTCTGTTATCAATGGCGTTGTGCCGCTCGAGCTGGATTTTTTAATCTCAAGATATCGCAAAGGAATACTTAGCGTAACTTCCGATTCTTTATTCTTATCTGATGGTTTTTTACTATCAACAAGATCCAGTTCAAGAGCGCCCTTGTTTTTTATGGCCTTATATATAATATTGAGGGCTTCTCCATTGCCCCCGCTATAAAAAACATTATTTGTGTACATGAGTTCTTGCTTGCGCGTGGGGAGCCTCTTGTCCTCTCCTCGCCCATTATCAGTAACTCTTACCACAAAGCATGTTTCATTGTTGCTTGTCTCTATATCAAATGATATTGCTATTTTGCCGGAATAATTATCAATAGGCCTCTCTTCTTTAGGCGTTATTGCCGGATCATAGAAAGAGCCAATGCTGTCATAAGCATTGCCCAATAGCATATTTATCATATCATAAAGATTTTGTCCCCATTTTTGACCGGGGATAGTTACCTGCAGCATTTCAAGTAAATGCGCTACTTCTTCATAGAATTTTTCAATCCTGCTGTAGCATCCATTATAATCCTGAAGGTCAAGGTTGTTATCAAGGCTTATCCAATACTCACCATTATTATCCTGTATGCGCCCAACACTATCTATAAACCTTCGCAATGAGGCCCCTACTCTGCTTGGAATATGCGCTTTGCCTCCGGCGGCCTTAGATAGAGTACTATCAATCGGGGTTAAGGTTTTCTCAAAAACAGCCGCCGCGTTGGGAAATATAAAAACACGCCTAGGCCGGCCATTTGTATCATAAATGTTCTGCGGCTCGCTCTCAAAAGTTCTAAAGCTATTCTCAATTATTTTTGTGAATTCAAAGTTTTCTGATGATATAGATCTTTGCGGGCTTTGAGCGCGTTTATCTAAATAATTCTTAAACATAATTAAGTCATCTTGATTCAAGATTAGTACCTTATCACCATCTTTAAAATATTTACTGAATAGGGTATCTAAGAAATCTTCTATTTTTTCGATGCTATTGCCATGATACATTAAAAAATAAAAAAAGCCTTTAAAAATCAACACCATTTTCTGTTGATGACTCTCATTAAATGCACGTATATAGTTATAGGATTCTAACGCCTCGCGCGACATAAGCGGCGGCGCCTGAGAGTTTTTTCTACCAGCATCTATAAGCAGTTTTTTATTGTCAGTATCCGCTAATTCAGAAAAAAGGCTATAGCCGCGTTCAGTATCATTGGGGCCATTGTTAATAACAAAGGTTTTCATAAACATCTGAGGGATGACATCAATTCCTCTGAGAGGGTATATAAGCATATGCCCATCGCCTAATGCAGATGAGAATTGTTCCCAAAAATCATAATAGTCCGTAACAGCCCTTTTCTTCCGGCTCTTTTGTTTTATCGTGCCTTTTTTCGCGTTCTCTCCGGCGGTAATTCTAAGATAATTAGACATAGATTCATATTTTTCCTGATATAGATCAATTGCTTTTTGAATATTCTCTTTTACTTGACCTGATGATGAAGATTTTGACAGCTCTGCTTCTCCAATCTTCCCTTGGTTTATATCAATCCCGTATTCCAGTAATTGCTTATTATGTATTGTGCCGATATAATTAAGGCGCTCTTTAAATTCCATTAAAGAGGTTGCGAGCCGGTTGTAGAGGTTTGCATCCTTAAGATCGCTTTCAATCTTATTTAGCATAAAATAGATCTGGGCAATTTTCCTTATGCTATTTTCCTCACCATTTACACTCTTTAGGTTATAAATAAATTCAGCAGCATGCCTCTGCATACTTTTTGTTGTAATATCAGTAACAATTATTTCAAAGAACGATTTAAGCGGGTTAAATTGGGAGTGAAAGTCGATACCTAACATATTGCAGACAATATGGCCTAAAAACTTGCGCTTTAGGTAATTGCCTGTTTCTATTCCCTCAATGTAATTAAGGAATTCATGAATGGGCGCCATCCCCGCTTTTGTTTTTGGCCAGTCAATCGGTATAATCGCGATATGGCTGTTTGTGCTTGTTAAATCAGTAAGTATCTCAGGGATTTCTTGAGGTTCATAATCCCCGTTGCCAGCTGAAGATGCTTTTACCTGAATGGCTGCCTCTTGTATCCGCAAACCGCTAATTTGCAATGTACCAAGCGGAGGATGCATCAATTTGGCCGGCCTTAAGAAGGGCTGTTGTATGGATTTATTTTTGCCAAGCGGAAAAAGCTGATTGTCTCTTACGGATACTGGTTTTCGGCTAGTTCTAAAGGGTATCTTCATGTCTTCCGGTACAGGTATTATCAGGCAGGGGTTTTCAACATCGAAGAGGTTTTCGTCCTCTTCTATTTGCATTAGATCGCCTACTGTAAGAGGCGCGTTTTTTCTCGCATATATCTCCTTGAGCCTTTTTGTTAACAATGTTCCGTACGCGGTTTGATCAAAATCTGCTTCAGAAAAAACTATGGGTAATTTTTGAGAGGGCGCTTTAGCTTGTTTTTGTTTAAGGTACTCCAATAGATTGGTTATGTAATCATACGAGAAGCAACTCAAATTCAAAAATATGACATTGTCTAGATCGCCCCTGTTAATAAGCGCCCTGCCAAGGTTGTTGAAGCCTATATTTTCGCTGCCTAAGGTTATCACCTTTTTGTTACCATGCCCCCTAAATACAAGAGTCAGGGGCCCCTTTGAGTCTGATATTTCATCTAGAACAGCCCCCCTTATATGCCTTCCTTTATGGTATGATATTCTTATTGGATCTGCTCCTGAGCTAAGTTCTATATTTTTTAACTCTTTCATATCAGAGTCAAATCTATTTTCATTGTTAAATACATTAATTATCCGTCTTTCTTTTGAAAAGAGCTCAGTCTTTAATATGGGGTGCGACCTTAATTTTAAAATAAAGTCAGTTGCTTTTTTGATGTCATAAATATTACCCATGTCTCTGTTGTACTGGAGTAGTAATCTGTAGGCTATTTGAGCAATAGAGTATCTCGTTATCTCTGTCTCATGCTTTGTTCTATCTTGAAAATATTTATTAAAATATATATTTTTGCACCAAAAACCGTGTTCATCAACCTGCTTAGGAAGCCTGGATGCCATATCTGCTCTGGAGCCAGGAGTGATAAGCTCAGGCCTTTCCTGCTTTATGTTCTTTAAGGCACTTATTAATGGTTTATAAGTAGGCCTGTCAGCGCCACCCATGCCTAAAATAGCTTCCAGAGTATTTACGATTGAAGGTGTAATAGATTTTATATTTACAATTGTAACTCTCTCTAGAATATGCATTAATAGACTATATGCCTCATCATCCATGTGCAGTTTTTGTAAAGCAGATTCTATGGCCAGTATTGTTGATCTCCGGAAAAGATCGGCATTTAGAGATGCTATATCTCGAAAAGCGAACAATATGGTTTTGGGCGATACGTCACTTAAAGCGAGATTGCTTAACGCCTCTTCTAAAACTAAAAGAGCATTACGTTTTAATGGTGATTTCGACAAGGATATGCCTTTAAGGGCATCCACTGCAGCGTCATATGAAAGTGGGTTTAATCCGTTTTTGTTCATAATGGATTTTAACGCAAGAAGAGCCTCATTACTTAAGGCGCCATTGAGCAATACTATATCAGCCAATGTATTTACCGCGGCTTGATAGGATTCTACATCCAGGCCGGGCCTTGCAAGCGTAGATTCCAGGGTTATGATTGTTGAAAACCGAGGTGGGTCAGACCGGCCAAAAATGACATCTGATACGGCATATAGCAGTATACCGTTAGTTTCTGAATTCAAATTTGCATCATTTAGTAGTGATTCTAAAGCAGAATAGGCCCTGTTGCTGAGACTGGAATCTGATAATGCAATATCTCTTAATCCACCTACAGCTTTTTTGTGGTTGGCATTAGTATCGCTTTTAAGCATGTCTTCTTTTAAAGCGGCAACGATAGAATAGTTGTCCAGATCTTTCATCTCGTCGAATTGAACTGCAGCCTCTTTCTCTTGATAATAGCGATCAATGGCTATCTGCCCAAACCAGTCAAAGGGTATCAGCGCGATAACACCAAAAAGCAGCATGCTTAATAAGAGCGGCTTTCTATTTTTTTTGTACCTTGTTAATTTATACGCATTATTAAACAGAGAAAACGTTTCTATGTAATCGTAGGTTTTTTTCGTCTGCGTTATACCTGATGAGGATGTTTTGGTATTAGTATATCGCGGGACAACCGGGGCTGATGCGTCTCTTTGCCAAGGCTCTGTAGTAAAATCATAGCCTATTGTTTTATTTTTACCGCAATCTTCATTTGATTGCGCCTCTTCGGGTGTGAGCATGTAGATAACAGATCTTATCCCGGTAGAGATGAACCAAAACTGGCCAAGTGATAATGCAGGCAGAGCACACAAGAAAGAAGCTCCAATTATGGCAGGCAGTATTTTCCTTTTAAGTAGGAGCTTATATCTTGAGAAGCCACCCTGATTTTTAGTTGGAATTATATCTTTTAGCGGCTTATCTGTATCTATTGGGTATTTTGTTACAGTAGTACTGTTGTTTTGTTCTGAGAGTCCGCTTGATGATGCCTTAGAAAGTTCGAGACCTTCTTGAAGCATGCGTTTCTCAAACCAATTATCTCCGTTTATGAGTCTCTGTGTTTCAATCCAGTCTCTTAAAAATTCTTCCTCTTCTGAAAACCTTTCTTCAACTGTATTCGCGTATTCAGTGTCTGCCAAATCACCGGTATTAAGCGCCCCTACAAGCATATTGCTTATGAAGTTAAGGATTGCGCCGGATTCTGGCATCTGGTTCAGCATCTGTCTTTGATACACTACTTCCTTACAGTTACTAGAGCCTATCTTTGGGCATATTACGATGTAGGATACATCCAGTTTTTTTAGAATATTTACGATTCCTCGGGTATGAAAGCCGCCTGTGACAAGTATGCTTGAATCTTTTCCTTGAATAGCCATTCTACGCAAAGTGTTACTTATTAAGGCCTCATCTCTTTTTAGCGCTATTTGGTAGTAATGCAAGGCACTTTTATAGGCTGTTTTCTCAATAGAAGGGGGTGATATTTTAATCTCTATGTTGTAGTATTTATTCTGACTGTTAATAAAAGATATTACCTCTGCGATGCTTATCTTCCCATGAAGAGCCATTAGCTCGTTTAAATTATTTTCTGTAAGCTCTAATTTATATAGGTCAATACTTAGCTGTATGTATCTTATGTACCCATCAAAGAGCCTTTCTGTTTCGTTATTATAATGCAGAGCTCTAAGCGCTTTTAGAAGAGCGCCTATTTCATCAAATAGGCCCAGGCTATCTACGCTACCGGAAAGCCTTATATACTCAATATAATCAAATAGGTCCCTATAGTCAGCCCTGCCTAACAAGTCTGCGTTCAGGCCTATAATATGTTCAATATATTCATAGTAAGCAGACGCGCTTATCTTTTCCAGCTTTAGGTCAATGCTGTTTTTAAGAAGTCTGTTTAAATCTTCGTTTTTAAGAATTTTTGATAGCTCTTTGACAAGGCCGTCTCTCTGTCTCTCTGCTTTCTTAAAGTCTATGCCATTTTTAAGAGACGCGGCTTGAGAGAATGCCTCAAGGCTTGGGTGGGCAGATATGTCCATATCGTTTTTCGCGGCCTCTTTTATGATAAACGACACATATTCTTCTAGTTGCAGATGTTTATTTTTATACGCCTCTTCCTTCTGATCTATTACTTTCAGAGGCATAGAGAAGATATAAGGTTTTAAGGCATTTAGATTGCTTTTTAGAGCCTGTAGGCAGACTATTATCTCTTTTTCATCGGCATTGTGTTTCCTATATGCCTTTACATGCTTTTTATATAGCCCCTTATCTTCTACTCCATATGCTTTTATTCCTTTGCCGGGATTTAGTATCTTATAATATTCCGGACCCGTAAAGAGCCCTTCCTGTAAAAAGAATTTAGAGGTTAGTTCTTTTGCTTGCGTTTTTGGGAACTGGTCATAGTGAGAGGTGTTCAGTTTATTAGATGCGCCTTCAAGGCATAATAAGCCTATATCATAATTCTCTTCTATCGTGGAAATAATATCTGCTATATTGAGTTGAGCTGTTGTATTGGCGTGGCAGTCTTGTATATGTACTATCAGGCCCTTGGACTTGCCTTTATAACTATATAATACATTGCCAAGTTGCGCAGGCACTGTGAGCTTTAAGGCTTGTTCATCCTTCAGTAAATCATCTTTAAGAAAGCGCTGGGCATGGGAATTCTTAGAGAATAGAGTCCTGCCCCCCATTGCGTATGCGCCGGATGAATTTATGCTATAACATACAAGTATAATTATACTTATAATACGCAAAAAAAGTCTATTATTGGATTTTTGTTCTATAGGCATAGTTGTGTAGTTATTTATATGTTTATCATATGTTTTATAAAGTATAGCATAACTATACATCAAATATGCTCAAAAGTCAATTATTTTTGGGATTATCTGTAAAATTCCACAGGCATGGGATGATACTATGTAATAGTATACAAGGTATCTTCTGCTATTACCTGCTATGTTTTATTGCGCGGCTTCTTTCTACTATGTTTTTTGCTGACTATGTAATCTTCCAGTTCTTCAGGAGTCGATATCATAACATCGTAAAATTTGCCGAATTTCTCGCAATCCGGTGGGTTGTGCTTTCTGCAGATATCCGGGCGTCGTTCGTATATTGTGCACTTATTGTCCTTTGATAGATACCTGCATGCACTCTTGATCCATTGATACCAATGATGATGCCTTATGTATATCTTAACATGAGTGAAATGAAGCTGCCACTTTAGATCATCTATCTCTTTGCGGTTAGCTGGCTTGCCTATTGCCAGAGCAAGATTCTTGCAACATATCGCGGGACAGCTTCTGCAATGCTTATCATGTGGAACGCCTGGTTTTCTTTTCATGTTTATCTCTTTCTCTTTTTAATAATGTTGCTCTAAGTGTTTTTAAAAAATTGAAAAAAAATATCAATACCACTTGCCTAAACTGAAAACATAGGGCATACTTACTATGAAAAGATTAAGGAGATGAGACGATAACGAGAGTTCCCAGGCTTATCACCTACAAAAAGACCTTCTACCAGGAAGGCCTTTTTTGTTTCTAGTAATATCTTTAAAAAGCCCTGTTACATATGAAAAAGTATTCTAATACCAGAGATCCTTGTAAGCGCTGGTTTGATACTCTTTTTTGCCATCAGAATCATAAAACTCATCTGTCCTGCCGCTTAATTCAAGCGGCGGCGAGTACTCCTCCTCCGGATTAGGGTCATTGTCTCCTATGTATTGCCTGTCAATTAAATCACCTGATCTATTGTATATTCTGCGCTCTATCATTTTTTTATCCGCACCATATGTAGTATCTGAGGCAAGCCTACCACCTATATACGTGCGCTTAATAGCTGCCCAGTCATCGACAGGGTCTCTGCATAATTTTCCATCAGTGCCATAGTAGCTCTCTTCAATCTGATTGCCATCTGTGTCAAACTTTTCAAATTTTTCCAGGCTGCCATCTTCACGATAGAAAGTCTTATTTACTATGTTTTCATGACCATCATAAGCTGTTTTCTCTCTAATCTTTTTATTGTCCCAATAGGCATCCTTCTCAGATTGGGCATATACGAAGTCAGGATAGGTATAAATTATAGTCACTAAAACACAAGAAAGAATTAAAAAGGTTATATGCTTTGGTACTATGCTCATAGGTTATCACTCCATTTTCACCTGCTTTTGTTATATTAGCAAAGATAAAGGCGCCGTGCAAGACTAATTGTTACAGATAGGAGTTTAATATAATTCAAATAATGTTTTAAAGGATGCTAATTAGGCAGCGGAGGCTATTCTTTTTAAAGACGCATTTGCGCGGATTAACTCACGTACCCTGGGGAGGCTTTTACTTGGGTTTTCTCTTTTGTCAGGCAGGATATCAACATTGAATTCGCTATTTGATAAAGCCTTTTCTTGACTACGAGGCATTGATAGCCCGGATGATGAGGACTTTGCATATATATCCTCGTATTGCTCATATATTCCCGCCTCTTGAGATAAGAGGTATGCTTCCTGTTGATATATTGCAGGTTCAGCTGCGCCGCTATCATATAGATAAGCGCTCATTAATGAAGCGTTTTCTATTGCATCCGGGATAATATCTATAAACGATGTGTTACTATTTGATATGGTATTATCTAGGCTTAGAGGCCTTTTACCAAGGGCAAGTTCTATGGACTCGGTATCGTAACCTCTGTCGACAAAAGCCAAATCTATTTCTGCGGAGGAGGGGCTAGTGCCGTGCGCAAGCTTGTATTCCCTGATAAAGATACCTATCTCTTTTCTTGCGCGTTTGAGGCTCTCCGGAAACGCGCTATAGTAATGTAACACTGGCACAAAGCGTAGAGATGAAAAGAGGTAAGATCTGTAGTCAGATTCCCCTATTTCACCAAGTAGCATCTTGTGATAAACGTTAAAGTCTGTACTTATGCGCAGAAGAAGCTCCGCAGCAATAGAGAATTTATCTGTATCATGATAACAGCTCAGAGTGTCAGCGTAATTCTCAATTAATTTATCACGGACTTTTCTTCTTACATTTGCGTCAAAAGAGAAGAGCAGAAGCCCAGCCGTTACGTGCTCTTGATCGGATAGCTTTTCTTTTTCCAAGAAAGGCATAAGAGTAGCCACATCTTCAGTAACTCGTTTTGCTATATAGCTATTCAACGTTCTAATCTTACCGCTATCTTTATACAGGGTGTCAATGATTAAAAAAAGAACCTTTTGATGGATATTCCGCAATAACAGCCTGAATTCGATGTACTTTTCATCGTCTTCGGTAAAAGGCTTTTTAAATGAGGGCAACTCTCCTCTTCGCTTATATATATATTCTAATCCGTTTATCAGGTAATCCGTATTAGCTACTAGTCTTGCAACCAAGGCATCTGAAAATCCATGGCCGTTATTATCTTTAGTAGAATCCAACAATATCTTTGCGAGTAATTCTATCTCTTTTTCTGTACGCGAGCTTTGAAGTATGAGGGTGATATGCACGCCCTTTTTCATGCCAAGAGCTTTAAGCGTTTTTATTATCCTCACTATTTCCTCTTCATCGCGGGAACTTAGAAGTATTCTGGCAATATGAGTAGGATTCTTTATCTTTAGCGAATAAAGCTTTTTTACTATATCTTTTATCTCCTTCTCCTTGCGTGATGTATAAAGTATAGTGGTGATATGAGAGTTCTCTTTTATATTAAGGGATATGAGCAATTTGATAATCCTTTTTATCTCTTCTCTGTCACGGGAGCTGCGAAGTACCATACTAATGTGACCATGATCCTTTATGTCAAGGGATCTGAGTAATTTGATAACTCTCTCTATTTCTTCTTCATCGCGAGAGCTGCGAAGCGCCCTAGCGATATGAACAGAGTCTTTTATCCCCAGTAGATAGAGTTTATTTATTATATCTTTTATCTCTTTCTCCTTGCGCGAACTCTGAAGTATCGTGGATAGATGAGTGTTTTCTTCTATACCGTGAGCTCTAAGCATCTCGATTATCCTCTCTATCTCTTTTTCTTTGCGTGCGCTCTGAAGTATCGCGGTGAGATGAGAGCTCTTTATTATGCCAAGGGATTTGAGTAATTTGATGACTCTCTCTATTTCTTCTTCATCGCGGGAGCTATGAAGCGCCCTAGCGATATGAACAGAGTCTTTTATCCCCAGTAGATAGAGTTTATTTATTATATCTTTTATCTCTTTCTCCTTGCGCGAACTCTGAAGTATCGTGGATAGATGAGTGTTTTCTTCTATACCGAGAATTCTAAGCGTCTCGACTATCCTCTCTATTTCTTCTTCATCGCGGGAACTTAGAAGTATTCTGGCAATATGAGTAGGATTCTTTATCTTTAGCGAATAAAGCTTTTTTACTATATCTTTTATCTCCTTCTCCTTGCGTGATGTATAAAGTATAGTGGTGATATGAGTACTTTTTTCAATGCCGAGAGCTTTAAGCGTTTTGATAATACGCTCGATCTCTTTTTTGTCTCGGGAAGTAGATAGTATGCTGGCGATATGAGAACCGGTAAATATGTTATCGGAGCTGACATTGCGAAGTAACAAATAGCGAAATATGCCAAGCCTTCGCTCAAGTTTAATGAGTTTAGCTATCTTTTTTGCTTGGCTTTCGTTAAATATCAATCTTTCACCTATCGACAACCTCAGTAATGTTTCTACTATAATCGGATTTATGTGTTTTCTAAGCACTGTCTTGCCATCCACGCTTTGTAGGAGTTGATGTATTCTACTTAGCATTTGGTCAACTGTTACGACCTCTTTAGGCCTAGTAGTAGCAATTGATAAAGTCCCGGATGATGAGGGCTTTGCATATATATCCTCGTATTGCTCATATATTCCCGCCTCTTGAGATAAGAGATATGCTTCCTGTTGATATATTGTGGATTCAGCTGCGCCGCCATCATATAGATAAGCGCTTATTAATGAAGCGTTTTCTATTTGATCCGGGACAAGATCCATAAGAGGAGTGTTGCTATTGGATGCGGCTCTGTCCAGGCTTAGTGCGCTTTTACCCATGGCGCGCATTATTGATTCTTCTTCATAACCTCTCTTGGAGAATTCATACAGAATGCTCAACTCTGAAGGCTCAGTCTCATGTGTTAATGTAAATTCCATTATATATTTTCTTATATATCTTCTAAGAGGTAGGAGGCTTTTCGGTAGGTCACTATAAAAATTTCTTTTATAGGCAAAACGTAATGATGTATCAAGATAGGTCTTGTACTTTGATTCATCAGCCTCACCCGCTAACATTCTAGCATAAATGTTGTATCTATTGACTGTATGCGCTAGGATCTCACCTGCAACAGAAAGCAAGCCTACATTATTGTTGTATTTATACATAACATGCTCGTAGTTTTTGACGAATATAGCGGAAGCTCTTTTTCTTATATCCGCGTCAAAGCTAAATAGTAAGAGTCCGGTTATGGTATGGTCGTTTCCGAATAATCTGCGCCTTGACTCTAGAGTAACGAGCTTGTCCGTGTCTTTAGAAATTTGCATATTTATAATATTCCTTAAGCTTACTGTTTTTTCGTTTGGCCCATATATTGTATCAATAATTGAGAAGATAACTTTTTTATTCAGATCTCGCAGGAATAACCTGAATTTAATGTAGAGCTTATCTTTTTTGGTAAAAGGTTCTTCAAAAGATGGTAGCCTTCCTTCACGATTTAAAAGATGGTCAAAACCTTTGTTAAGGAAAACAGGACTGGAAAGCACTTTAGCTATTTTGGCATTTGTGAGCTTATGACCATTATTTTTCTTGATATAGGTTATAAGTGTTTCAGCAAGGCCACCTATCTCTTTTTCCTTCCAGGAACTTTGAAGCAGTTTAGTTATCTGAATATTCTCTTTAATGCCTATTGATATAAGCTTATTAACCAGCCTGTCTATCTCATCTTCAGGCCGGGATGTTAAAAGTATGCTTGATATATAAACATCCTCTTCTATGCCTAGCGATCTGAGATTTTTTATTATCCGTTGTATCTCCTCTACATCACGGTCAGACTGGAGTATCTTTGCAATGGTATGCCCGCCTTCTATTTTAAGCGCATTTAGCTTTTTGATTATTGTCTCTATTTCTCCATCTTCGTGGGCACTCATCGTAACCATTTTAATGTAGGCGCCATTGTTTATGCCGTATGATGCTAAGATTTTTATAATAGATTCAATCTCTGATAGTGCGCGTGGACTCTGAAGCATCCTTGTAATATCTGTATTTGCAAATGTGAAGCTATCACCACTACGTAAAAGAAAAAGATAGCGGAATGTTTCTAGTCTATCCCCAAGTTTGCGTACCTTCGCTAATTTTTGCGCTTGTTTAACACTAAATAAGGGGGTTTCATCTCTTGAAATTTGGAGCAGTATTTTTTTCAATGCTGGTTTTATATCCTTTCTTAATACCCTCTTGCCATCTATGGTCAGAAATGCATCACGAATTTCCTTTAAAACCCGGTCTGCTTGGTCAGCGTTTCTCTGATCCTTATTTCCTGAAATAAGCCCTGCCGACGATGACCTTGCGTATGAGTCTGCGTCCACGCGCTGGCCATATGCCCCTGCCTCCTGAGACAATAAATATGCTTCAGGCGCATATATCTCAGGGCCATATGCGTCGTCGTCACCATATAGATAATTGTTTAATGAAGGACTTTCTACCTTATCAGGTATAAAATGCGATAACGGAGTATCCCCATTGTTGATTGACTGGTCCAGGCTCAAAGACTCTTTGCCGAGAGCATGTTTGATTGCCTCAATATTGTAACCCCTGTTGGTAAATTCTAAGTAAATATCGTTGATAGTCGCCGGGTTTTGATACGTAAATTTAAATTCTTTTAAAAAAGCACTTATCTCTTGTTTGACTCTTTTTACACTTTCAGGTAAAGAATTGTAGTGATTAGTCAGGCTTACAAATCGGAGTGAAGAATAGAGGTAGGTTTCAAAAGCTGACGGCCCGCTATCGCCTGTCATAGTGCCATGATAGATATTATATTGAGCACTTACTCGCAGAAGGGTTTCCGCCGCGATAGAGATATTATCGTCGTCATGATACTGATCTAGTATGTAAGCAAAGTTTTCAACCAATTTATCGCGAACCTGCTGTCTAATATTAGTGTCAAATGAAAAGAGCAAGAGTCCGGCGGTGACATGATCATCTTCAGATAGTTTTTGTTGTGATTGTAGAAGATCACGTTTATCTTTGTCTTCGGTAATCCTCGCTTTTATATAAGCCTTTAGTGTTTTAGTCTTACCACTTTTTTCATATAGGGTATCTATAATGGAAAAGATAGCTTTTTTATTAAGTTTTCGTAAGAACAGCCTGAATTCAATATACTTTTTATCAGTAAGAGGTCTTGCAAATGAAGGCAATTTACCTTTATGTTTATAGATATATTCTAGCCCTTCTACCAGGTATGCTGGGTTGGCTACTAATTTAGCGATTAGAGAGTCTGGAAGTCCGTAACCATTGTTCTCTTTCGCGCAAAGCATCAAGACCTTGGCGAGATCTATTATCTCCTTTTCAGTGCGCTTGCTACAAATCACCTTAGCGATATGGCCCTTATCTTCTATGCCCAGTCTTGTAAGTTTCTTTATAATTCTTTCAATCTCATCTTGGTTGCGTGAGCTATGAAGCATCAGGGCAAGATGAAAGTTGTTCATTATTCCCAGTGATCTAAGTTTTTCAATAAACGGCCCCAACTCCTCTCTTTTTCGCGCGCTTTGAATAATTATAGTGATATGATGAGGAGTTTTTATACCAAGCGATTTGAGTTTATTAGCAGTCTTTACAATATCCTCCTTATTCCGAGAACACCCTAGTATGAGGCTGATATAAATATTCCTGTCTATGCCTAGTGTTCTAAGCCCATCGACGACATATCCTATATCTTCTATGCTGTGGGTTCCCCGCAGGATTAAGGTAATATCACGTGGATTTTTAATTTTGATATCTTCAAGGGCCTTGATAATCCGCTCTATGTCAATTTCTTTGCGTGAACTCTGAAGTATCTTAACTATCTGAAGGCTGTCCTTGATATTAAGAGACATAAGCTTATTTATGATCCTTGTCATCTCCTCTTCATCACGTGAACTTTTAAATGCCTCAGCTATATGAGCGCGATTTTGTATTTTTAGAGTAATAAGGGCTCTAATAAGAGACTCTATCTCTATCTCATCGCGCGAACATTTAAGAATAATGGCCTTATGAGCTTCTTCCTTCATGTTGAATGAGTTAAGTATTTTATCAATTGGCTTTAACTCTGTTCTGTCTCGGGAGCTTCCCAGGATAGAGACGATAAGTGTCTTATTTTCTATGCCTATAGCCCTAATCTCTTTTACGGTTTTTTCTATATTTTCGTCATCGCGTGAGGTCTGAAGTATCGTAACGGCATGAACGCTTTTATCCAGGCCTAAGGATACAAGTTTATCAAGAGTATTGACTATATCTTTTTTGGATCGTGAGCAACGCAGTATTTTGGATATATGGGAATTGTTTTCTATCGAATGTGATCTTAGCTTCGTTATCAGTGGTTTTATGTCAGCTTCCTTACGAGAGCCCTGAACTATCACGGCAATATTTGTGCCTTTTTTAATATTTAGCGATTGAAGCTCTTTTACGATTCTTACTATTTCATCATTATCACGTGAACTCAGCAATATTTTGGCTATATGAGCACCATTTCTAATATTAAATGCATGAAGCCTTCTAATGAGTGCTTCTATCTTTGTTTTATCGCGTGCACACTGAAGTGTCATAGCTATGTGTGAACCAGTAAACGTGAAATCTTTATTATCACCATGCAGTATTAGATAGTTAAGGGTATTGAGCTTATCCTCGAGCTTACGTATACGTGATATCTGTTTTGCCTGCACTTTGGTAAAGAATGGCTTTTTGCCTCTGTTGAAATTTAGCAATATCTTTACAATATCAGCATCTATTTGGGCTCTTTTTATGATTTTACCATCAACGCTCTGTAGGAGAGCACGTATTTTAGCTATTGTCTGGTCAACCCTTACTACATATTCTTGCTTTTTTTTGCCTGTTAAGAGTTCCAGATCTGCGTTTGTATTAAAAACACTTGCCATCGGCCTTAATGTGTCGGATTTGGACAGAAAATAGCAATCCCCTGCTATATAAAGATCTAGACTATTGCATAGCATAGCTAAAACAAGAAATATTATATACATTTTAAAATACTTTATTTTGTTCATAAAATAAAAACCCCTTGTTCTTCTATAGTAGCCTTTATGGCTTTTCTATATCGTATATTTTGGGGTTCTCTTGACTAATTATTAGTAGTATACCGCATAAAACAACGAAAATCAAGCTTTTTTAGGAGTCTTTACTTTTTTTAGTTCTTTAGGCCTGATCACAGATACATAATCGCGAATATCGCAAACCATACTAATAACAGCACTACAACCGCGACTTTTTTTGTGCTCTTTTTTATCATCTTATTTACCTTTTACCTTGTTGTAATAATGTTAAATTTTTGTGACAATCTAACTATATAACAAATATTAACACTATTATAAGCATTTAGCAAGGCAAAATTAGTTTTTTTGTACTATTTTTGAAAGGGGGTGCCCTGCAAGAGCACCCCCTTATTTCTCTTTATTTATCGGGTAAGCTTCGTAACTTTAGCGCCTTCAAGAGTGAGGTTATACATTAATCCCTTTGGATCAAAGACAAAGGCTACTATCGGCTGATTTAGTTTTGATGTATCGATTGAGCCATCCGCTCCGATTGCTATTACCGCTACGGACGCGTCCGCTCCAATCTTCCAATTTGTGCTATTGCGAAAATTTTCTAATGCTTTCTTATCCATAAAAGCTAAGATTATGGTTTTTTTCTGCGCGCCAAGTTGAAAACCAAATGACGCGGCCGCGGTACTGTAATAGTCAATTGATTTACCATCAATGACCAGCGCGCCTTCTCCGTATTCTCCACCGACAACAAAACCTGCCTTAAAGACCGATGGAAAGACAAGCAAACCATCTGCTCTATCTATTACTGATTGCCCGCCATTTACAGCCTTGAGCCTGTCTAGTGATTTTTCAACACCAACATTTATTGTTTCTGCTGTTACAGCCTGTGCCATATCCGCTATTGAAAGTCCGGTAAATATTACGATTAGTGCGACGATTATTGTTTTGCATCTCATGCTATGTTGTCCCCCTGTTTTTTTGCTGCGTTTTAGATAATACCTAATACAATTATTCCAGGCTATCTTCACCCAAGTCCCCAACGCCATAATCCTGAACATTCAATTCTCTTTGAGCTGTACCATAGCCATAGTCATCGGCAAATTCCGCAGAAGTGCCATATACCTCGTTACTATCAGCGATACTGCCTTCTATGTCGATAGCTGATTCTGAATCAACATCTCCCACCTCTTTACCCTGCTCTGTTATGGTGGGGCCAGAACTTATGTCAGTATCTGCGGTTGGATCATCCATCGCGTAGGTATACACGCAAATGAGCATTACTGTTAATACTGCAAAAATATACCTCACTTTAATCCCCCTTTCTTGTGCCCTTCTTATATAAGTCACTATTAATCAGCCATAGCTGTATAGTCATTAACGCATGCGACCAGCGAAGGCTGATGGTGGAGCTGAGGGGGATCGAACCCCTGGCCTCGTGATTGCGAACCACGCGCTCTCCCAGCTGAGCTACAGCCCCACAGGCCCAAGCCTCTGACTGATTAAACAGCCTCTATGGTTGATGGGGGCTTGGTAGCTATGTTGTAGGTTACGCTTACCACGCCTGGAACACCTTTTAAAATACCATTAGCTAACTTACGAAGTTGATTATAAGGCAGATCTGTTGGCGTTGCTTCGCGTGCGTCTATACTATCCCAGCACCTAACCTCGATCTGAAGTCCAAAATCTCTCTTACCATTACGCATACCCGTAACCCTGTCCTGGTGAAGGATAGCCATGTATTGAAATGCCCCTGTATTTTTAAGCTCCTCCTCGACAATAGAGGTAGCCTTACGAATTACATCTACTCTTTCTCTTGTGACTTCACCGATTATTCTAGTAGCCAATGCCGGCCCTGGAAAAGGCGGACGGCTGTGAATGCTTTCAGGTAGGCCTAATGCTTCTGCCAGCACCCTTACGCTATCTTTACGCAGCTCTACCAGTGGCTCTATTATCTTGTAGCCGAATGCCTGCTGCGGGTCTATGCCAAGCTGCTCAAAGACATTATGCTGTCTCTTTATTCCTGCTACTGTCTCGTCTATGTCCGTTAATATAGTGCCTTGCAAAAGATGCATTGCGCCACTTTCCCGCACTAATCTTGCGAATATATCTTTATAAAATGTCTGTGTTACAGCCTCTCTCTTCTCTTCAGGGTCTGTTATGCCTTTAAAGGCATTGAAAAACTCTTCCCGGGCATCAAGAATTTCAATATTTACGCCCTGCTGTTTGAAGATTTCCGCTATTTTCTGGGGCTCGCCTTCTCTCATTATGCCATTATCTACAAAATATGTCTTTAATCTATCGCCTAACGCCCTGTGCCCTAATATGGTGACTGCGGAAGAGTCAACCCCGCCTGAAAGCGCGTTTATGGCAATCCCATCACCTGCTATGCTGGATATCTCTTTGACTTTCTCATCTATAAATACTTGGACATTTGATGAATTAAGCCTTACCTCTTGTACTGCCTCCATGTTTTACCCCCTTGTTTATTATAAAGGTATTATTATGTTAATGGTATTTTTTTAATTTTGTGATGTGTGAGAGCCTTTCTTAGCTCTATTGCCTTCTTGTGACAAGCTACGTAAGTAGGCTCACTACCATCTACCCATGTCCCGCAGTTGGCATATATGCCATTAGGCATCTTGGCTAATTCACATCTATGGGTATGACCAAAGATGACTATTTTAGCCCCATTTTCTATATGATTTAATACAGCTTTCTCAAACTCCCCAAAATGACCACCCCTATTTAAATATTCTTTTGACGCTGGGGTAACCTTGTTTTTTAACGAGGCTGCCTGCGCCAGAAACTCGTCAATATTTTCAAGAGCGTTTTTCATCCAGATATCAGTATCCGGGTGCAGGAATCTCTCCATGCCTGCCGCGAACAGGGCTATATGCCTGCCCTTTGGCCACTTGATGGACCTTAATTGATTTTTATAACGATTGAATATATCGTATTTATGGCCATGTTCACCGATAATACCGCATTCCTTATCATTATATTCTGTGGATATACCGAGTCCTAAATCAGTGAATTTTATAAAGGGTATATAATCGTGATTACCTATTACATATGTGACTTTTATCTTATTTCGCAGTTGTAATAGTTTTTTAATGACCTCATCATGGACAAATAATACTCTATCCAGATCAGACTGCCACAATTCCAGAAAATCTCCGAGTATGATCAACTCCGTGGCCTCATCTTCTGCATATTCAAGAAACCTTATCAGTTCCTTGTCGCGATGAAAATCATCGGTTCTTGAGCCATCCCCTAAATGGAGATCACTTATGAAAAGCTTCATTTAGATGAAGCGAGCATCAGCATTGTCCATCCGCTGAGCATTAGGTTGATACCTACTAAGAGTCCAAGGACCCAGGATACGCTGCTTGGCCAGCCTGCCCATATAATACCTGACAAGATAAGACTTGAGATGCCGCTTATAAGCACCCAGTTCCAGTTTTGCATTGGCTTAAGCCGTATCGCGACAGCTATCTTTATTATCCCCTGAAATGTGAATAGAATAGCCAATAAGAGTGTCAATGTGGCTACGCCTTGAATCGGGTACGCCAGAAACATGATACCTATGGCAAGGTAGAATATACCGCTTAGTAATCTCAGGAAGCATTTGCCTGAATTAAGCGCGTTTAATGAGTGAGCTATAGTGACTATGCCGCTTATAACAAATATCCATCCGAATATAGCCTCTATGGTAAGTGAGGCAGCCAGTGGAAGAGCTATCGCACCGGCACCTAAAAGTATCAATATGATACCCCCGCCTATAAAGCTTTTTTTCGTTTTTTCCGCAATATCTGACATTTTTATACCCTCCTTTATGGTTGAGAAATAAATTAAATTATACTATATGTTACAATAGAGAGCTACGCTAAGTCAATTAAAAGTTACGAGGAATAGATAATCAGCGCGCCTAAGGCAATGGTAGCGCCCCCTAATAAGCGTAGGATAATGAGTGATTTCTCCTGCCACCAGTCAATATAGGCAAAGAGTGTTTCTTTGTTTATGGCGAGCAATAATACGCCCTTTATAATAGACCAGATACCTAAAAAGGTAACTAACCATGTGATTCGGCACTCTGAAGCCGCCATTAAAAAGATAATTCCAACCGGTATCGCTATTAAGCCGCCTATCTTAAGGTAATTATTTTTTTTGCAAAGGGAGAAATAAATCCTAATAACCCTAGGCCTTACCAGGATAGCAATGCCAAAGGCCAAGGCAAGTATTCCAAAAATCAGGACAAATATTGTCATTTTTTACCCCCTTTCTTTTTTAATCACGCTTTAAGCTTACATAAAAGATAAAATTTTAATTTAGCGCATAGTTAAAAGTAATTTTGCAAGAATCGTGATATGCGAGTAACGGGGGAGCCGTCGTTTACAGCATAGCTCCTACCGGAGTATTCCATCATAGGCCTTAACATAAATAGATTCTCTTTAGCGCGTGTCATAGCGACATATAAAAGCCTTCTCTCCTCTTCTATCGAGCTTTCATCGCCAAATGATTGATATGAGGGTATGTGCCCTTCAGCGACATAAATAATAAAGACGGTATGCCATTCAAGGCCTTTAGCGGAGTGGACTGTTGATAATACAACATGATCTTTACTCTTGTCGTATTTATTGGCGTGTACAATATCCTTTTCAGGGGGTTCCAGCGCGATATCAGTTAGAAATGTCTCAAGGTTGTCATAGTCAGCGGCTATCTTTTCAAGGCTTTCAAGATCATTTACGCGCTTATGATAATCATCGTAACGCTCCTTAAAGACAGGCTCGTAATATTCACAGAATGTTTTATATATATCAAGCGGCTGTTGATCCCCCTTGTCTATCTTTTCAAGGATATCCATTAACTTAGTTATCCGGGTATATTTTTCTATGAGTTTCTTATCCGCGGGAGAACTCTTCTCATTCATTACAAGCGCGTTAAACAATCGCTCGCAGGTCTTTGGGCCTACGCCACGGGTAAGTGAGAGCACCCTCTGCCAGCTTATCTCATCGCGCCTATTATGCGCTACGCGCATATAAGAGATCATGTCTTTTATGTGCGCGCTCTCTACAAACTTTTGGCCGCCGTATTTTACAAAAGGTATCCTGTGTTTGGAGAGCTCTATCTCAAGCGCGTTTGAATGCCACCCAGCTCGAAATAGTATAGCTATATCAGAGAGTTCTATGCCTTCGTATTTAAGTTCTGTAATCTTTTCAACTATATAATTTACCTGTTCCGCTTCGTTTTCGGGGCTTAAGTATAGCGGATGATTACCTTTTTTCTTGTTTGAGAATAGATTTTTGTTAAAACCCTCTGTCGCCTCGCCGATTACTACATTTGTAAGATCGAGTATCGGCTGGACAGACCTGTAGTTTTCCTCGAGAGTAATGACCTTAGCGTCCTTGAATAGTTTAGGAAAATCCATTATGTTTCTGAAATTAGCGCCCCTGAAAGAGTATATGCTTTGAGAGTCATCGCCTACAGCCATTATGTTATTATGAGATGAAAGCAGGAGATATAGTATATCGGCCTGGAGCTTGTTGGTATCCTGATATTCATCAACCATTACATATCTGTATCTTTGTGAGAGTTTTTCGCGTATATCGTTATTGGAGCGGAGAAGTTCCTTAAGATAGACCAAGAGATCGTCGTAATCAAGAAGGTTCATCTTAAGTTTATATTCAACATACCTCTGTTTTATTGTCTTTACATCTGAGGCGTATTCCATGAAATGCGGATATTCCATATCAATTATCGATTCTATGCTCTCTGATGTATTTACGCTCTTTGAAATTATATTAAGAAGGGCTTTTTTCTTAGGAAAGCGCTTATCAAAACTATCCAGACCCATTTTTTTGCGTATTGAATTTATACTGTTTTGCGCGTCTGTCTGGTCCATGATGGTAAAGCTTGGGGGTAGTCCTATGCAGGGGCCGTATCTTCTCAATACCATATTAGCAAAGCTATGAAATGTTCCACCTGATACCGCGTGACAGCGGCTATCGAGTATAGAGCCTGCTCGTGAGAGCATCTCCTGGGCTGCTTTACGGGTAAATGTAAGAAGGAGTATCTCCTTAGGCTCGACACCGCTCTCAACAAGATGCGCTACGCGGTATACGAGGATACGGGTCTTGCCGCTGCCCGCACCCGCTATAACAAGGCATGGCCCTTCTTTTAAGCGGACCGCCTCAAGCTGTGCCGGGTTTAACGCGTCTTTGTAATCGATTTTTGCGGTCTCTGTTTCTATTTTCATTTTCTAATGCTTAAAGTTAATGTTCTGGGTTTTAAAAATTAGAATTTCGAATTTGTTTAGAATTTAGATATTAGTGTTTAGGATTTAACCATTATAGATTATCGGGTACTTTTGGAAAGTCGCCCTTAAGTGCGTTTTCGATCATCGTTTTAATCTCGCTGCTAAAATCTGAACTGAGTATCCATTCAAGGTAATTACGGTCACTTTTGGCAATAGCCTTTATATGCTTTTTCTTTCTATATTTACCAAACATAGGGTATAGGTTTTTGTTCCACCAGCAGAATTTTCGCTCGCTGTCGAAATAAGCGCTCGACTGTTCATAATCAAAGTCTCTCAATGATATTATCCCCTCATCCTGCTTACCGTATTTTGTTACCTGAGCATCGAGTATTTCAAGAGTCGCCTCCGCGTCACCTAATGCGGAATGAGCATTAGTGAGTTCTTTATCACAGTATAGCTGATAAGCTGCCATGAGGTCCCTCTTTTCATGGATATGATATATCTTTTGCGCGTCATAGATATCACGTTCTTTCCAGTGAAAACTAATCCCAGCCTCAAAAAATTCACGCTCAAGTACCGGGATGTCAAACCTCTGTATATTAAAACCGCCAAGGTCTGAATCTCCGATAAAATCCAGGACCTCTTTAGCTATATCCTTAAAAGGCGGCGCGTCTTTTAAGTCATCGTCAGTAATACCTATAATGCGTATAACATTGATTGGTATGGGTATGCCCGGATTGACGCGCTTGACATAATCGTGCCTAGTGCCATCAGGCATGATTTTTATCATGCCTATTTCGACTATCTTATCTCTCTCGACCCAGATGCCGGTTGTCTCGAGATCAAATACAACTAAAGGTTTTTTTGTGTTCATAATTTATAATGGGCTTATATCAGTTCAATATCCGTCTTTTTTACCCAACCCTGTTTACCATCTGAACGCTTTATCTTGAAGTATTCGCCGTTTGTAGCGATTACCTGGACTTCCTCTCCTTCGTAGAGCGTGAAAAAGGTCGTGGCGTTATCAAGCGGCTCGAACTTGGAATCTGTCTCTCTTTTAATTACTATCGCGTCTTTCCTGGTAACTTCGGCTCTAAATTTTACGGCAAATATCGTAAGAGAGCCCGCGAGCATAATTGTTATAAGGATATAAAGAAATATGAATGTTTTTTTGAATAGTTTCAGATATAGTCCGGTTATTATTACGACGCATAAGAGGATATATAGAAAAATTGATATTGATGTAATCTTGTTAAGGCTAAAGAGGCTTGTAAGCTTCAGAAAGCTACGTATAAGCCAGGGCTTTTTTATGCTTATAAGCCCACCCTGAATAAGTGATCGTGCGTATGCTAAGTTGGACCTTATGTCCGGGTCCCCGGGATTAATCTTGCTTGCCCGCAGATAGCATATTATGGCTTTTCCAAGATTGCCGTTCTTAAAATACGTGTTGCCGAGATTATAGTATAACGGACTGCTCTCAAAGCCGCAGTTTAGGGCTTTATTATAGGAGTCTATGGCATCTTGAAGATTATTATCACTATAATAAATATTGCCCTGATAGAATAATTCCCTTAAGCCGTCTTTATCGTCCGCGTAGGAAAATCCAACAAAGAGAAACAGAAATACGGATAGCGTTACCAGAAAGCGTCTCATCATGTTTTTATCTTTCCCATCTTAGAAATAATATTCTCAAGCATCTTAAAGGTGCTCTTTACCTCTTCTTCCTGGATAGCCGATGGCGCGTAACGCGATCTGTCACACATATTAAAGCAAGCTTTTAATTCATCCAATATATCGGGATTTACGTCCCGCGCTTTAAGCTTCTCTATTACATCCGATGATATGCCCGCTGTTGAAAGGTGGAACTTGTCGCCGATATACTCCTGCAAGGTCTTAAAAACAGCGTCATAAAACTTGGATTTGTCTTTAGCGTTGAGTAGGCTGGCAACTTTTATCAGGTTCTGTTTTGCTTTGCGAGGTGCCGCTATGCTGCGCGCGTAACGCACATCCAGGGCAAGATAATGTTTTCTGGCCTGCGTGATAATAGTTAAGATAACAGCCAGTGCCGGCAGAAATAGCAAGACCAGTAAAAGCTCATTTTTGCAAAGCAGGGCGCCTTTTCTGTATACAATGCCCGGGTTTTCTTTAAGATATACTATATCCTTGCCAAAGGTCTCTACTCTTTTCATCTTCTCGGTAGAGTCTTTGGACATTTCGAATACCTTTAGCTCCCGGCCTTTTTCTAATGGCGTGACATTAATGGGTACAGCGGCGGTTGTAATAGTCTTATATGTTTTTGTATTTGTGTTAAAGAAGCTGAAACTTATTGGTGGTATCTGTGTTATCTTATCATTTCTGGGCACTACGACCTGCTTAAATACCTTTGATCTCGCCTCCTGCGTGATCTCAGGCTCATATGTCTTAAACGGCTCTGTTGTCTTAATAGTTGGTGGATTTACTGTATTGAAATTCCCTGTTCCGGTGACTGTCATGGTCAAGGTTATGGGATCGCCAACCTGAACATCTTTAGGGCTGATTCCCAACTTAAAATTAAAGTTTCCCAGCGCGCCATTGAAAGACTCAGGCTTACCATCTTCAGGCAGCGCCATAATAGTAATAGGCACGCTTATTGATTTGACGATTACGGGATACTTTTCATATTGCCCAAAGAAGTTACCAAAAATATTAGAACCAAAGAAGCTGTCGTCAAGAGGAGATGAGCCCCTCCTCTTGTTTTGCCTTGAACGCGTAACAACATTACAGCTTACCTCAGTAGGTTTTAGCTTGAATTCACCGGGGTAGAGGCCATATATATCTGTGCTAAAATCTATGACATTATAAGCTATGCCGTTTAAGGCCTCTTTGTATTGTTTGGGTTGAGCGAACTTATCTACAAGAAAGGCGCTATTATCAATAAGCGGGAACTCGATATCTCGCACAGAAAGGTTGCTTATGTATAGCTTTATAGTCGCGTGTATCTTCTCATTCACATAGGCATTATCTTTTGACAGGTTAATTGTCATAAACAACTTATCATCAAGTACTTTTTCGCTCCTTTGTTGGGCCCGGTTATCTCCTATTTGGGGTTGGCTTTGACCTGATGAAGAAGAAACGGCCCTTATTTGTATTGCCTCCGATGAGTAGGTTTTGCTGTTATATTCTATAGATAGTGATGGGATAGTCAGGTTGCCTGTCTTTTCGGGCACAATAAAATAAGTATGCGTTACGGACCTCTCAACTCGTCCATTGACCATTGACATGAAGGTAGACGGCCCTATGTAGCGCCATTTAAAATTTGGGATATCGGGTATGGTCGGGACATTGATATCCTGCATACCGGTAAAAACGAGGCTAAGCTCTGTACCTGAACCTACTTGAACAACATTGTTATCTACCGTCGCCTCAAAGCTTGTCTCTTTAGCGAATGATATGCCTGTGCATAAAAAAATACCGCACGATATTACTAAAAACGATTTCACAGCGTAGTTATTTTTGAATGCTCTCATCATATGTTAAAACCTTTGTAACATTTGCAACCTATGCAACCTATGCAACATCAGAAAACTACCAGTCCTTGTCAACATCCGGCATATTGCCGGTCTCAATCTTCTGCTTATATAGCCCTTTTGGTTCTTCATCATGGCGATAATTATCTAGGAGCATGGATGCCTGTCTGGCTGACATCTCTTCCTGTTTTTTATCTTGCCCCTTGCCCCTTGCCCCTTGTGCTTTTTGTTCCTGTTGCTCTTGCCCCTCTTTATCTTGTTCCTTGCCCCCTGTGTCCCGTGCCTCTTCTTGTTGCTTCTCTTTCTCTTGCTCCTTGTCCTTTTCGCCTTGTTGCTGGTCTTGTTTTTTGTCTTCTTGTTTGTCCTGCTTGTTTTGTTTTTTCTTATCTTGTTGCTCTTGGTCGTTCTCCTGCTCTTGCTTCTCTTCCTGGTCCTTGTCCCTTGCGTCTTGTGTCTTTTGTTGCTGTCGATCCTGTTGTTTATCTCCTTGGTCTTTCTGGTCTTTTTTCTCGTCCCCCTGCGGTTGAGTCTTCTCCTGCTGTTTTTGCTTTTCCTGGAGGCGCTTGAGTTCTTTTTTTACATATTCATAATTAAATATAGCATCTTTATCTTCCTTGTCAAGCTCTAAAGCCTTCTCGTAATGCCTTATAGATTCAATAAGAAGATCAATAGCCTCTTGCAGATTAGACTCCTCTTTAGACGCCCCATACATGTATTCGGAATTGGCCAGGTTGTATGATGTCTGTTGACTTAAATCTTCATCTTCACCGGTCTCATCCGTCAATGCGCGATTGAAGAAATTAACTGCTTTTTCATAATCATTTAATTTATACGCGGCTGCGCCTATATTATAATTGACTATACCTGAATTAGGATCAGCGGATGACGCTTTCTCATAGTGAGCAAGTGATTCCTTGAATTCGCCCTTATCGTAAAGAAGATTACCCTTCTTTACCTCTTTTTTGGCGCTTCCCTTAGCATAGCAGGGCATAGCTACGATCAGCATCAATATAGTTATTAGTGCGATATTTTTCATCTTGAGTTTTTGTTTGTTATTATCATTTCCATCAATAAAAGTATCAGCGCGATCGCCAGAGGTATCTGAAAACGCTCAAAATATATCTTATCCATTTTTGCTTTTACATCCCTACGCTCCATGGCAGAGAGTTTCTTATCATATATAATATCTAACCCAAAATCAGCGCCGCTTGAACGTACATACATGCCATTAGTAGCTACGGCAAGCTGTTTGAGCACGGTCTCGTTGAGCCTTGTCTTTATTATGTCGCCTTTTAAGTCTTTTAGGAATCTCCTCTTTCCGTTTCTGTCAGCTATCTGAATAAGATCACCTTCGGTTGTGCCAATGCCTATACAAAATATCCGTATATTTTTCTTTGCCGCCTCATCCGCTGTTTTTACGGGGTCTCCTTCATGGTCCTCGCCATCCGTGATGAGGATTAGGATCTTATATTTGTTTTTAGCGTTCTCGCCTTCATAGCTGTTCATGGCAACCCTGATAGCGCTTGATATGGATGTGCCGCCCCTTGGGATAGAAGTAGTGGTTAGATCATCAAGTGCCATCACAAAACCATTATAATCTGATGTTAAGGGGCATTGTAAAAAAGCTGTGCCTGAAAAAGCGATGAGTCCGACTCTATCGCCTTTTAGTTTTTTAAGCAGGTCTTTGACAGCGAGTTTCGATCTTTCTAATCTGTTAGGCTTCACATCTACCGCTAGCATACTCTTTGATGTGTCTATCGCTATGAGGATATCAAGGCTCTTCCTGTTTACCTTCTGCCATTTGAACCCCCATTGAGGCCGCATAAGCGCCAACAGGCAAAAGACAAATACCATTACGAGCAAAACATTTTTTATTATCTGTTTTTTTCTATTTAAGGAGCCCGCTATCTCTGAAAGGAGTTGTTTCTCAGCGAATCTGCGCATTAGCGCCTGTCTTAGCTTGAATGACCATACAAAAAAAAGCGCTAGAGCCAGGATAACCCAGAAATAGACACTAATATAAAGGTTCGCGAATCTCATATTACCCTTATGGTAACCTCCTTAAGAACGTGTTGGATAGTATGATCTCTAACAATAAAAGCATAAGCGCTATTATCAGAAAGAGAGGGAAAAGTTCGGCATAACGTGTAAAGCCCACATCTTCGACAGGGGTCTTTTCAAGGGCATCTATCTCTTTGTATATCTGCGTCAATGATTTTGTATCAGTTGCCCTGTAGTATTTACCATTAGTCTCTTTAGCTATCTCTTTTAATGTATCTTCATCTATCTCAATCTCGACATTTCTATAAACTATCTCGCCCCAGGCGGCCCTTACCGGATATGGGGCCACTCCTTTAGCGCCTGCGCCAACTGTATATATCTTTACGCCTAATGATTTGGCGGCCTCTGCCGCGACAAAAGGCGATACCCTGCCGGCGTTATTTACCCCATCTGTTAAGAGTATGATTATCTTGCTCTTTGCCCGGCTCTCTCTTAGCCTGTTAAGGGATGACATTATCGCGGATCCTATGGCTGTACCATCTTCTATGTCACCGATACGTATCCTATCAAGGTTCTTTACAAGCCATGGGTAATCAAGAGTTAAAGGACATACCGTATAAGCTCGGGCAGCAAAAGCTACAATGCCTATCTTGTCATTGGTTCTCATACCGATAAAATCCTGCGCGACTTTTTTGACAACGACCAGCCTGTTCTGGCGCTTGTTATTTAATTTGAAATCTTCAGCAAGCATACTGCTTGAACAGTCTATTGCCAGGACTATATCTATGCCTTCGGCTTGAATCTTAGCGTTCTCAATAGGTGATGATGGCCTTGCCAATGCTATCAGGAATAGGCAGATCGCTCCAAGCCGCAGCCACAAGAGGGCCTTTATGCCGATTAGCTTAAGGGTTATTTTTGGATTGTTTATGATCTCAAGCGAGGAGAACCTAATGTTAGCGGTTTTGGATTTTTTTGATAAGTAAAGGGCCCCCGCTAATATGAAAGGGATAAGAAAGAGTACCCAAAAATCACGAAATATCATTCTTTGACAACCTTCTGCTCATCTTCAAGCTTTGTTTCATCAACGAGCTTTTTTGCTATGTTAAAACTTGTCTCTATCTCTTCTTTATTTGGCCCATATTTGGCGAATTTCACAAGATCGCACTGATTTAAGAATTCTTTAATGATATTTTTCTGTACGTCCGTTAGGATATCAGAGTCTTTAAGGGAATATAAAAACTCCTCCGTAGTCATCTCGGGCGCTTTTAAGAAAAACCTATTCTCAATATAGGTACGCGCTATCTTTGATAGTTCAAAGTAATATTCTTTAGCCCTGCCCTTGTCAGGAAGGTTGCGCGATCTTAGGTTATCCAAGGCCTCATAGGCTATTTCATGTGGCTTCTTTATAGGCGCTAGATGCTTGGACCTTATTAAGTCCGTTCGTTTTTTTAATATGCGCATTACGACATATACAAGTATGGCCACAATAATTACCGCTAGGATAATTATAAGTAGGATATAACTTGTCTGAAAACTAAGAGGTGGCTTTATATCTTTTAAAACCGCGTTGTCCATCTTATGATAGCCTCTTTCTACGCATCTTAAAGAACCTTATAAGTTCTTTTGTGTAAGAGGAATTAGTGTATATGTCAATATTATCTATACCCGCGCCGCGAAGCAGTTCCTTGCGTTTTTGAAGCCTTTCCAAGGCACTATGCGTGTAGCTAGCGCGAAAACTCTTATCGCTGGTATCGATTGTGCGGTCCCGGACTGATTCCGCGTCATTTAACTTTATCAGGCCAACATCAGGCATATCGACTTCACGGGGGTCTGTAATAGTAACAGCTATAACATCGTGACGCTTATTTGTTACGGATAGCCGCTTTTTGAAATCATCATCAAAAAAATCTGATATCAAAAATGTTATGGCCCTGCGTTTAATAACCCTGCTTAGATATTCGAGGGCAAGAGAGATATTAGTGCCCTTGCCTTCAGGCTTAAAGTATAGCGCCTCTCTTATTACTCTTAGGACATGCTTAAGGCCTTTATGGGGCGGTACAAATTTCTCTATCCTGTCAGTAAAGACAATAAGTCCAACCTTGTCATTATTTTGTGTCGCGGAAAACGCCAACACTGAAGAGAGCTCAGCGGCTATCTGGCTTTTAAGCTGTTGGGTAGACCCGAATTTGCAGGACATTGACGCGTCTAGCAGTATCATCACTGTCAATTCTCTCTCTTCGACAAACTTCTTTATATGGGGAAGTCCTGTACGAGCGGTAACGTTCCAATCGATGCTTTGGATATCATCACCGGGCATATACTCTCTTACCTCGTCAAATTCCATGCCCTTGCCCTTGAATACGCTATGGTATTGCCCGGCAAAGAGATCCGTTACCATGCGGGACGTGGTAATCTGGATCTTTCGTATCTTCTTAAGGACTTCCTTGGGTATCATTTACGGGACCTCTATCTCATCAAATATTTTCCTGATTATATCCTCGCCTGTCTTTTCTTCAGATTCCGCCTCGTAGCTTATGGTAACACGGTGCCTTAAGACATCCATGCCTATGCTCTTAATATCCTGAGGTGTAACATAACCCCTGCCCTGAATAAAGGCGTATGCCTTGGCAGCGAGCCTTAAGTATATTGTCGCGCGAGGTGAAGCGCCATATTGTATAAGCCCTGAGAGTTCATCAAGTTTATATTTTTCAGGTTCTCTTGTAGCGAAAACTATATCAAGGATGTATTTTTCAAGCTTTTCATCTATGTATATCTCATCTACTACTGAACGGGCGTTCATGATGTCTTTTGGCTCAATTACACTCTGTAATTCAAATTTATTCTGCGTGAAACTCATCCTTTTGAGTATCTCGTGTTCCTCTTCTATCGTAGGGTACGTTATCATAATCTTTAGCATAAAACGATCGACCTGGGCCTCAGGCAGCGGGTATGTACCTTCCTGCTCAATGGGGTTTTGCGTCGCCATTACCAGAAAAGGCTGGTCAAGTTTGAATGTCTCCAATCCTATCGTGACCTCCCTCTCCTGCATAGCCTCTAAAAGCGCGCTTTGTACCTTAGCCGGGGCCCTGTTTATCTCATCGGCCAGGATAACATTGGAGAATATGGGGCCTTTCTTTGTAGTAAAGGTGCCCTCTTTTGGATTATAGACCAGGGTTCCGATAATATCCGCGGGAAGAAGATCAGGGGTGAATTGTATTCTCTGGAATTTGGTATTTATCGCCTGCGCAAGCGTTCTAATCGATAAGGTCTTGGCCAAACCGGGCACGCCCTCAACCAGGATGTGGCCGTTAGCGAGAATGCCTACTAATAGCCTGTCGATAAGATATTGCTGGCCTACTATCACCTTCTGTATTTCGGTCTTTAGATTGCCAACGAACGCGCTCTCTTTCGCTACCTTTTCGTTAATCGCGCTTATGCCTTCCGTCATGTTAAACCTCCTTTTTTAATTTTATGGTCATAATACAATTTTATGCATATAAGAAAAAAAATCAATAAAAAAATTTACATCGCGCTAAAATATTATCGGGAGAAGGTTATGTCTGTAATTAGATGAAAAGGCTCTTTAAAGTCTTTGCTCTTACAATCATAATCAGCCATTTTTGAGAGCGCCTTGCTGGTAGAATTAAACGCTATCCCATAGCCCGCGCGCTTTAGAAGAGATATGTCGCCTTCATTATCTCCTATGCATATTGTCTCACCGGGCCTAACCTTAAAAAGTGACTGTATATCCTTTACAGCCTTGCCCTTTTTTCCATGAATGATATTTACATCAACCTTGCCTGTTAGAACGCCTTTTTTCGCTAGGAGCCTGTTGGTTAAGAGATAATCAAGAGACAGCTCATCTCTTATGCCTTCGCCAATATACTGAAGGCCGGTAGAGACCGCGGCAAGTGTAAATCCGAGTTTTTTCAATTTTTTTATGGAGTTCTTAGCGTTTTTTGTGTAGGAAATAGGTTTAAAGAGGTTTGCGATCTTTGCTTCAGGCAGGCCTTTCCAGCAGGCGGCATCTAATTCACAGAAGCGTTTATAGCTTATTTTTCCGGCGAGAAACCTCTCTTGATATCTTATCGCCATATCGTCCCAAATATCGAGTCTCTCATGGATTAGCTGCCATGAACTTACATGCCTTGTGATGGTTCCATCTATATCAAATATAATAAGCTTATATTTCATCTAGCACACATGTTTAGTCATGGCTATAACGTATGGGAATTTTTCAAATTCCTATACTACCTTCCCGGCAAGCTGGCCGCACGCTGCCTGGATGTCATCGCCTTTTGACGCTCTTACCGTGACATCGGCTCCGGATTCAGTGAGCCTGTTAACAAACTTTTCAATGCCTTTAGGCACGGGTGGCGTAAAACTTAAACCCGATATAGGGCTATATGGAATGATATTTATCTTTGCCCAGAGCTTGCGTGCTATGCCTACTAAGGCGTTCGCGTCCGCTAAGGTATCATTGACCCCCTTTAATAGCACATATTCAACAGTGGTCTTTCTATTGGATGCCTTGGCATAATCATTGACCGCGATTATAAGTTCATTCAGGCAGTGCACCTTATTAATAGGCATGAGCTTACTGCGCAATCTGTCATTGGTAGCATGGATCGATATAGAGAGGTTGATCTGCATATCAAGGTCCTTAAGTTTCCTGATAGCCGGCGCTATACCGCTTGTTGATACGGTAATCCTCCTGGCGCCTATCGCGAGCGCGTCTTCATGGTTCATTATTCTGATAGCCTTTACTAGGTTATCATAATTATCCAGTGGTTCACCCATCCCCATGAATACATAATTTGTCAGATTTTGGTTTAAAAAAAATGTGGCATAAGTAATCTGGTCAAGCATCTCGGCTGGCGTAAGATCTCTCTGAAAGCCGTCCAACCCACTTGCGCAAAAAGCGCACGCGTAACGACATCCGACCTGTGTTGATAAGCATATAGTAGAACGCTTGCCGGATTTGATTATAACGGATTCGATATATTTTTTGTCATTTAGCTGGAATAGAAGTTTAATGGTGCCGTCAGAACTTTGATACTCTTCAACGCTTAAAAAGCTCTTGATTAAAAAATTCTGCGTAAGTTTCTCTGTCAGGGCCTTGGGCAGATTTGTCATGGAGGAAAAGTTTTCAGGCGCCTTTTCATAAAGCCACTTAAATATCTGCTTTGCCCTGTATTTTGGTTCGCCCATATTAAAAAGGGCATCCTTTAGTTCATCAAGCGTAAGATTCTTTATATTCTCTTTTTTCATAGCGTTTTCTTTAATTTGGAAAACGAAATTGTCTCGCTCTTTATTACTTTGTTTTTATGTTGAGGATGAACAGATCGTCTCTTAGGTCATTATGCGCGAAGTCCTTGACCTGACTTAGCAGGTTATTGTTGAAAACATCTACGTCTAATCCACGATTTTTACTTATATACGCTTCTACTCTATCAGAGCCATATTCTTCGCCATTCTCATCCCTGGCCTCCAGAACACCATCGGTAAAGAGTAGAATGCTGTCATTTTTTCCGAAAGGCACTTCGTTGTTATATGTTTCTTTATCATCCAAAGGCAGGCCTAAGAAACTTGTCTGTGCCGCTAGTTTTTCAAGCCTTGGATTCGCGCTGTGATATATATACTGTGGTGGATGCCCATAGCTTGAATAAGTAAATTTTCTGGATAGGTGATGAAAATCAAGCAGCCCGCAAAATGCCGTCATATACATGTTTAATTCCGAGAAGTTATTGAGCATGAACATATTGACTGATTTTAATATCTCGCCCGGGAACATATTGCTTGGAAGTTTCATCTCTTTTGATAGTCTTTCGAATTCAGTGTTTAAGGCATTGACTGTAAGCGCCGCGGATACACCGTGTCCCGTTACATCGCATATAATAAATAAGAGCTTATGCTTATCGATAAAATGGAACTTAGCGTAATCCCCACCGATATAATGCATGGGAAGATAAGTTACAGCTATATCCGCTAGGTTGGTACTTGTTGAGTGGGGTATGAGTTTTGAATGGACCTTGGTCGCAAGTTTGAGCTCTTTTTCCATCTGGTCGTTCTTCTCTTCTACATCCTTAAATAAGATATAATTTTCTAGGTCGCGCTCTCTCTCACGCTTTATAACAGCAAAGCATACAATTGCCGATAAAAAAAGCGCTATGAACCCATTTACATAATCAACAACACCTGTGCTAATCATACTGCCTTTATATATGTAAGAAGGCACATTTATTAGTAGGATATCAAACGCTATAAAATGAAGCAGTGATACAAGCAGGCTCTTTAATGTTGACCAGGGAAAGATAAATGAGAACGCAAAAAGCATAAAGACAAATCCAAGCGCCGCGTCAAAAGGGGGTGTATGATAAGCGATACTGTCTCTTGTCATTGTCGCGAGAGACAGTACTATAAAGAGTAAGGCGCTTGCCTGAGCTGTTCTGAAAGTGCGGATTTTTCCCGCAAGAAAGTATGTTGCCAAACATAACAGAAGCGACCATGTCCAGGTAAGCTGCATCTGGTATGTGGCTTTTTCCTGTAAGGCAAGCATGCCTATTATATCGCCAACAAGATTACATATAACTAGCAATAGCGCCGCTAACCTCAAACGGCTCTTGATAAGTTCTGTCTGCTCTTTACGAAAATCCCCTAAGAGATTTTTAGGTAACTTCTTAATCTTATTATTCATATGCGGGCAATCCGCTCTTATTTAGAATACTTGGGATGAGGCTTTTGGAAGTTTCTGTAAATTTGATTATCTGATCCATCATTTTTACTGTTTCAACAGGATGCATGCCGGCTGCTGTTTCACCTGATAGCATAACATAGTCAGAGCCGTCATATATAGCATTGGCAACATCACTGACCTCTGCCCTGGTGGGGCGCAAGTGCTCTGTCATGGACTCAAGCATCTGGGTCGCGGTTATAACAAACTTCTTTCTCTGTTTGCATTTTTTGATGATCATCTTCTGCATTACAGGGACCTGATATATTGGTAAAGATATCCCCATGTCACCTCGCGCTATCATAATACCATCGGCAACATCGAGTATCTCATCGATATTTTTTATGCCGTCGCGGTTTTCAATCTTTGCTATGAGCTTAGCGGCGCTATTGCTATTAATATGTTTTCGGATATTGAGCATATCCTGTTTATTACGCACAAAACTCTGCGCGATAAAGTTGACCTTATGCTTTATTCCAAAGGCGAGGTCTAACTTGTCTTTTTCCGTGATACTTTTAAATTTCAGCTTTATATCGGGTACATTAACACCCTTATTGGTCTTTACCCTGCCTGGTACTATAACCTCGGTCTTTAGGTAATTTTTTGTCCTTCCCTTTACCAGCAGGGCGATATTGCCATCATCGATATATATAAAATTGCCTGTCTTAATATCATCCAAAGAGCCGTCGTAATCAAGGGGGATGACCCCATTGGCAATAGTTGGCCTCTTATTCGATAATAGCACCCTGCCTTTCTTCTCGAGGTCTATCCCGTTACCGGGAATAGTGCCGATGCGTATCCTGTAGCCCTCAAGGTCCTGTAGTATTTTTACATTGCGCCTGTACTTCTTATTTATAGCCCTTACAATTTTTATGCAATTAAGGTGCTGTAAGTGATTTCCATGGGAAAAATTAAGCCTCGCGACATCCATGCCCGCGAGCATCATCTTTCTAAGCATAGTGCTATTGTTACTCGCAGGGCCCAATGTAGAGATTATCTTTGTCTTTGCTAATCTTTCCATAAAATCTTTCTAATCATTCGGTGCGTTGCGTGATCTCTATTAAGTGGTAGCCAAAATCGGTTTTTATAGGGCCGTGTATCTTTCCGCATTCAGCGTTGAATACTACATCATCAAACTCTTTAACCATCTGACCGGGTTCAAACTCACCTAACGCGCCACCCTGTTTACCTGAAGGGCATTCCGAATGCTCCTCGGCTATCTTAGCGAAATCAGCACCTGCCTTGATCTTTGATTTAAGGTCATTACAAGCATCTTCAGTGGCTACTAAAATATGACGTGCGCTTGCTTTTGCCATCTCTTCCTCCTGTTTGTTTTTCTTAGTTTAAGAAATCTCGGTTTCAAGTTTTGATACCAATTTATCGGTATCTTTTAGTGTCGCGACGGATATCATATTGGACCTTTTTGCCTCAACCATCAGAGACTTCAATGTGGCAAGAAAGCGCCTTACCAGTGCGGCCTTTCTCTTTTGCCACGCTTCCTTAGGTTCTAGCTCCTGGCGCTGCTTCATAAATGACGTTAGATCCTTTTTTACGGCGCGCTCATCCTTGCCCATCTCCAGGACACCTTTTTTTATGGAGGAGTAATCTTCGCTGCTTAAGTCCTTTTTATCGCGCGCCAGGCGCAGCACATCGACAGACTGATAAGTAGGCACCTTCGCGGTCTCCGCGACATCATTGTAATCCTTCTTTAAGTAACGAGGCTCCTCTTTTTCAAGGAAACTATAGCTTCTTAAAAGCTTGATCGCTGTCTCCTTGCGTATGCCTATCTCTTTAGCGGTGTAGGCCTCGAATGTATCATAGCCCCACTCCTTGTACATCTTGTCTTTCCATACCGCGTAAAGCGCCTGGCCTAGGCTTATCCACGATGTCTTAAACCCTTTGGCATTGGCGAGTATCTGGCCGCGTATGCTTTCGCTGTCAATATCGACCATCTTTTCCTCAAGTGCCCTAATAGATTTTGTCTTTAGCTCTTTCAAGGCAATCTTCCTATGATGACTGGCTGTTCTTTTTAAGCTCGCCAAGTATCTCGTTTAATGTAGATTCAATCTTGATAAGGAGAGCAATCTGTTCCTGATGTTTCATATCCTGCTGCTGCTGCATCTTTTTTGCCTCTCCGGCAAGGTTTACCATATTGCCTAAGTCGCTCATATTAAACATGCTATCCCTCCTTTGATTGTATGAATGTTTATATTACCATAAGAATATACATATTGTAAAGTATTGTAAAGGAATTTTTGTTTTTATTATACTGTAAAGGAATTGGTCAATAGAATAGAGGCGCTTTTTATCCGTTTACAGGATAGCCTTGTTTTTCCCATGCGAGGAAACCACCCTCGACATTATAAGCCTTATGCCCCCAGCTTCTGAGCCTGGTGACTATGCGATCAGCGTCTACTACATTTGATGAGAATACAGCGATAACAGCGCCCCTGTTGGTGCCGCTTAAAACATTTTTAAGATGGCCTTCATCGCTGCTTATCTTGTCCTTTGGAAAACGTATAGAGTTAGGTATGTACTTCTTGCTCAGTTCGTCTTTTTCCCTGACATCCAATAAGACAGTATCGCGCCCTTTAGTTATGCGAAGATACAGGTCTTTTACATTAATAGACGGTGTTTCAGGGAGAAGCTCTTTAGGGGGTTCGATTATAGCAAGGGGGGCTTCATTAGCCTTTTCCACAGAGGTTTGTAGCGCCTGAGTACGATATACTACGCCAAGGTTATTAAGGCTCTTAGCGACATCGGGATGGTCTGTGCCAAGAATTTGTTCTCGTATCTCAAGCGCGCGCCTGTAAAGCGGTTCGGCATCTTCATATCTGCCTTGAGCATAGTAGAGTGTCGCAAGGTTATTCATGCCTTGCGCTACATCGAGATGATTGGGCCCAAAGGCGCGCTGCTTTATAGTAAGCGCGCGTTTATAGAGAGGCTCTGCCTCATCATACATAGCTTGCGCGTAGTAGACTGTAGCAAGATTGTTCAATACCGTGGCAACTGAAGGATGATCCGGACCGAGGGTCTCCTCGACAGAGGTTACAGCTGTTTTCGCGATAATTACAGCATAATCAAAATTGCCCTCATTATATAGCGCTATAACCTGCTGATCAAGGGCCTCCCATGATGCCATTGGTTCCTCAGCAACTACCGGCATACTTATGCAGGCTATCGCTAAATATGTTATTAATGATAATCTTATTATGTATCGTGTCATGCTTAGCTATAAATGTTTGTGATATGTGAAATAAGAATGGAAACGAACAAGCAAGCTATATAATAGTTGCATTTAATGGATAAAAGTATTCTTTATTGATTCAATAGAAATTGATGAATATGGCTCTATATTAGCACCTGTTCTTATCGCATCGCCTGCGTATAGTGCCATGCTTTCCTTTGCCGCTATCCAAAAAGGTGTACCCGATCTTAAAATGGCGACATCTTTTTCACCGGTTATACGCGATATAATAAAATTTGCTGTTAAAGCTTTTTTTGCAGTATATGCGACATTAATAATCGGCATAACAGTCAAGGCAGTTGCCATAACAATCAATGTAAATATCTTAGCTATTAAAGCAATGGCTTCTTCTGTTTTAAGCATACATAATCTTATTCTGCGCATTGTCTGTTTTTATACCACTTAATAGTTTTTTTAATCCCCTCATCTATGTAAATAGATGATTTCCAGCTAAGTTCTTTTATAGCCTTTGCAGGGTCGATGGCACTTCTTCTCTGTTCGCCTTGCTTTGCCTTTCCGTGTTTTAAGCCTATATTTGATCCTGTCTCTCTTTTTAATTTTTTAGCCAAATCATTTACATCTGTCTCGATGCCGGTTCCTATATTATATATCTGGTTTTTACCTAATGTCAAAGCAAGGGTATTTGCCTTAACAACATCATCAACATACACGTAGTCCCTTGTTTGTTTTCCGTCGCCATTTATGGTACAGCTTTTATTTTTAAGCATAGCGCTTGTGAATATAGCTACAACGCCTGCTTCTCCAAGAGGATCCTGGCGAGGGCCATATACATTAGCATAGCGTAAAATAGTATAATCAATGCCATGAGTCTTCATGTAGAAATATAAATACATTTCAACGCTGACCTTCGCGATACCATATGGTGACAGGGGTTCCAGGGCGTGTTTTTCGCTAGCAGGAAATTTAGCCTGCTCACCATATCCAGCGCCGCCTGATGAGGCAAATATTATTTTCTTAACATTGTGTTTAACGCAGAGCTGAAAGAGATTAATACTTCCCAGGATATTGACCTTGGCATCGAAGATAGGCTCATCTACTGATTTACGAAGATCTATCTGAGCAGCATGATGATTGACGATATCGGGTTTTTCTGTTTCAAAGATATTATTTAAGGCATCTTCTTCAATGCCTGTTTTATAAAATTTGGCACTGGGGTTTATGTTCTGCTCTTTTCCTGTTGATAGGTTATCTACTATGGCTACTTTATGGCCATCTTCAATATGCCTATCAGTAATATTAGAGCCTATAAAACCCGCTCCGCCAGTAACTAATATCTTCATTTTGATAAACTCCTCTTAAATATAGTTAATCTTAAACAACTTATTTATCTTTTATAATCATCCTCTAAACGCTCTATGTCATCTTCGCCGAAGTAGTCACCGGTCTGTATCTCAATAAAGACAAGGTTGTCCTTTCCTGTATTCTTTATTCTGTGGGCACTATTACGGGGAATATCAATATGTTCGCCAACTGATAAAGAGTGTTCCTGGTCATTGATGGTCACCTGCGCGCTTCCACTATGGATAAACCAGTGTTCTTCTCTTTTTTTATGCCTCTGAAGGCTTAGACGATGGCCGGGATAGACAGTAATCTCTTTTACCTTATGATCCGCGCTATTTAAGAGGACGAGGTATTTTCCCCAAGGGCGCTCACCTATTGAGACTGAGTATTCTTTTTGGTATTCGTTTTTCATCTCTACCTTGATATCTTTGTTATCTTGTAACTTAATGTGCCGGCAGGGACCTCTATCTTGACCTCATCGCCTACCTTGTGCCCAAGCAGAGCTGTTCCTACGGGTGATGTTACAGATATCTTATTATTGGCGTAGTCAGCCTCCGGTTCTGAGACAAGGGTGTAGGCCTCTTCTTCTTTAGTATCGATATCTACAATATTGACTGTCGCGCCTATGAGCGCCTCATCGGAGGACATCTTGGACTCATCTATTATCTGCGCCTGCGCCAGTTTCTCCTCAAGCTCAGCTATATGCTTTTCATTCATGCCCTGCGCATCTTTGGCAGCGTCGTATTCAGCATTTTCACTGATGTCACCGTGCGCGCGCGCTGTTCCGATATGCGCGGATAATTCACGGCGTTTCTTTGTTTTTAGATAATCCAACTCATTCTTGAGTTTCTCATAACCTTCCTGTGATAAATATATCTTTGCCATTGCTGCTCCTTGAGTTTGATGTTACATATGTTACAAAGGTTAATTAAGGTTACATAGGTTACGATTTCTACTAATGCCTCAAAAGCTGCAAACTAGAGAAGCTAATCCTTATTCAGTTTTGCCGATGCCCCTATCGGTGTAGGATACCGCATTACTACTATATAGCTTGACGCTATAAATGTTATTAATGTTGTTAGCTGTATGAGCTGAGATGCCCTACAGCTTATATTGCCCAACTGATACGCCAGTATAGCAATGAGCAAAGAAAACTCACTCAATTGCCCTAATCTGAAACCTATCTCTTTAGAAAATGGTTTCTTCTCCTTGGCAAGAATAAAGAGCTTCTTAAATAACCATGGCTTTACAATTAAAAATATCACTGCCAAAAGCATTGATATGAGCATGACCTGTCTTAACGCCGGGATATCGAGTTTTGCCCCAAGTGCGAAGAAGAATAAGACCAAAAAGAAGTCCCTTAAAGGTTTTAGCTTCTCTGTTATAAAGAATGATATAGGATGCCTGGCGAGTACGACCCCCGCGAAAAAAGCACCTGTTTCATGGAACATCCCTATCTTAGCGGATATCGCCGCTATGCCAAAGCACCACGCAAGCCCTAGTATAAAAAGCGCCTCGTGAAAGCGCTCTACCTGAAGCATTATTTTTCTAAGGACAAATTGCTCTAGAAGTACGAGCACGCCTATAAAGATAAGCAGTTTTAACATGAGAAGGCCAAAACTAGCAAAGGTGTTTCCAGGCAGGCTCATACATCTTATATAGGCTAAAACAACAATGGCTAAGAGATCCTCCATTATAAGAACCGCTATACAGATACCGCCCATCCTCTCCTGATGCAGGCGCGTAGTAGGCAGAAGCTTTATAACCAGGATGGTGCTTGAGAACATAAGAGCAAGGCCTATCACCATGCTGTCTATAATCGTAAATTTAAATATAATAGCAAATAGAAACGCGATACCAAATGAGACTATACAGTTTGTGGCTGTGGCAAGGCCTGTTTTTTTAAATAAGCCGAATAGCTTTTGTGGATGCAGGCAGAGCCCGGCTAAAAAGAGCAATAAGGTGATGCCAAGGCTTGATACAGCGCCTATAAACTCGAGATCGTGTATCCAACCAAGTCCCCAGGGGCCTACCAACACACCGCAGGCGATATACGCCAGGATGATAGGCTGCTTAAGAATGACCGCTACATATGAGAGTATCGCGGCAACCACTATAATTACACTTAGGTCGAAGATGAACTGTTCCATTATTGCCTAACCTCTACTTCCGCGCTTTCGTCAAATGGGTTGGTGCGTATCGCGAGTGAGAAAAGATACGGATAATCCTGTTTTAAGTGTTTCATATAAGCGAGCCACTCTATCACAAGTAATCTGTATGCCCTCTTTATATCATTGCCGATATGTTCCTTGTCATTCTCCTGTAGAGTAGTGAGGTCTTTCCTGAAGGCAAGTTCCTCAGTGAGATGAAATACTGCCCAGAGAAGGTTTGTAAAACTCTCGTGTTCTAAAAGGTTTGGATTTTCAAGAAGATTGAGTAGAAAATACCTTTTCTCAAGCAGAAAATCCCGCAAGGCAGAGATATCGCCTTTATCTAAATTGATACTGCAGGTATGCTGTTTAAGAAAAGCCTTTGCCTTAAGAAAATCCCGCTTTTGCCACTCTGTTGATATAATAAGGCAGACCTTCATATTGGAGCATTCCGGATCAAATGTCGCGAGTATATCCATGAGTTCCCTGCCTGTTTCGCTGAAGAACGCGCCTATTACCATGTTTAGTTTTTTAAGCATGGTAGTCTTTTCTCTGTAGTGTAAGACCCGCTCAAGGATAAGAACTACCATGAGAACCTCGATAAATACAAAACCAATGTCTCCGATTAAGTATATAAATATATGATGCACGTCACGAAATAAGAAGAAATGCGTAAAATATACAACCGCTGAGAGCACAACAAGGCATATTCCGAATATAACCTGCCAATCGAATAATTTTTTCATGTAATACCCCTTCTGCGTTTACCTGCGCATCTTAGCCAATAGGCGCAGTATCTCCAAATAGAGCCATACAAGAGTGACTATTAACGCAAATGCTCCGTACCACTCCATATACTTTGGAGCTTGGCGATTGGCGCCTTGCTCAATAAGATCAAAATCCAGCACAAGATTTAATGAAGCTATGATTACGACAAAAACACTAAAACCTATTCCAAGAAGTCCGTTACTATGGATAAAGCCTATATTAGCGCCAAAAAAGCTCATTACCATGCTAACAAGATATACAACCATTATCCCGCCGGTCGCCGCAACAACGCCTAATTTAAAGCGCTCTGTTACCTTTATCATGCCTGACCTGTAAGCGCCTAACATGCAAAGAAGTACCGCAAATGTAAGCGCTACAGCCTGAATTACTATGCCGGGATATTGCGCGTTGAAATATGATGATATTGTACCCAGTACAACGCCTTCAACAGCCGCGTAGAGTGGCGCTGTTATGGGTGAATACTCTTTTTTAAATATAGTTACCATGGCGATAATAAGGCCTATTATTATCGATGGAAAAAGCAAGACTGCCGATGCCTGTTGATTGCTCCAGACAAGGCTTGCTGTGATAAAGGCTATGATAAGCAGTAAGATTGTCTTATTCGCCGTACCGGAGATCGTCATCACGCCGGATGAGCTATTTGCGCCTGATACATCGAATACATCACCTCTTAATGCAGGGTTACCCGATCTAAACATCTCTTGCCTCCTTTTTCTTCTTTATGCCTAATTTTTTCATGAACCAGTTTCTGATACTGAATTGCGCCCTGTACCTTTGCCTGCATAGTTTATTCGGGAGTAGTTTCATATGCTTAGCATATCTTAATCATTGTCCCGGGGCCTACCTTGCGAAGCGCGGCCTTATCAATAATATCCGCATGAGCGATAAGAACAACCTCGCTCGCGGGAACCGGCTGCTCAGTAACACTCAACGGGGTCCTACCAAAAAAAAGACAGATACATCGGCCTTCGGGCCAGTAAGCTACATCGCCTACATTTAAATCCGCTGTCAAAGGGTGAGCCGGGGCATCAATATCAGTATCACAATATATCTCATCCCCCCAGACCTTTACAGTAGATGTTATAGGTAGCACCTTATCGATTGCTCGTAATGTTGGGCAATCTATGGCTTGTACATCGAGATCTACATCCGCCTGATTAATTATTATTTTTTTCATATAGCTACATTACATTTATAAGTATTGTTCCCCATACAGTGAGCAGTACATTGCCAAAGGCATACGGTGCTGTATAGCCAAGTACCGGGGTAGAGCTGTTGGCATCTTCCTGCAAAGAATTAAGTGCCGGGGTTACAGTGCCCGCGCCTGCAAGCGCGCCTAAAAGAAGAACGAAGTTCATCTTGATAACCAACATACCGAAAATAAGGCCCACTATCATAGGAAGAAGTGAAAGTATTACACCTGCTATGAATACACTGGCGCCTGTTGTCTTGAGCGCCTGCACCGCCTGTGTGCCTGCGGTTAGGCCAACACAAGCTATAAATAGGTTTAGTCCAAAATCCGTAAATATCCACTGGGCAGGACCCGGTATCTGGCCGAATGTTGGGCGTACGGAACGAAGCCAGCCAAAGAATAGCCCTGATACAAGTACGCCGCCGCCTACGCCCAATGTTATAGGGATACCCATAATTGGTATGGCTAAGAGTCCTATGAGCGTGCCAAGTACACAGCCTATGCCTACTGTTATCAGGTCCGTTACCATGGTGGGGCGTTCAGGATAGCCAAATTGCTTTACTGCTCGCTCGACATCATCTCTATCACCAGCTACCTGAAAGATATCGCATTTTTGTATAACAGTACTTTGAGTAATCGGTATCTCGTGGCCTTGTCTGGTAATCCGTCTTAAAAATACACCATGGGCGAGCTTGCTATCACCTATCTGCTTGAGCGTCTTTCCTACCGCGTTATTGTTCAGTATGCATATCTCAAGTATTTCGCCAACGATATTAGTTGCCTTAGATTCTTCAACCTCGGGCCCTATCAGATTAGTTGCCTGAACAAAGCCACCCCTGCGGCCAAGTATGGCGAGTATATCATTATTCCTGATGATAGTATTTTGCTGCAGATCGATAAGCTTGCCATCACGCTCTATTTTGTCGATAGCAACCCTGGCTGAAAAAAGAGCCTCGATCTCAGATACAGTCTTTCCCTGTAGATCATTTTTTGCTTTATATACTCTGAGGCCAAGCTGATTTGACCAGGAGAAGAGCCCCTTTCTTATATCGAGGTCTGAGGAATCACCCATCATCTGTTTCTCTAGGTTTTTAGCCTCTACCTTCATATCTTTACCGAGTATCTTTGGCACTATCCTGAAGAATAAAACCAGTCCGCCTGTACCAAAAAGGTAGGTTATCGCGTAAGCTACAGCCACATTTGTATTAAGTGTTGCTTTTTGCGCGGCTGACACACCAAGGTGGGCGATAGCGCCGTCAGCGGTACCTATCGCGGATGATTGTGTCATAGCGCCTGCCAAAAGCCCTGCTGTAGTGCCCTTGTCAAAGTGAAATAGCTTACCAAGGACTATGGCTGTTATTAGCCCCGCAAAGGCGACCACTAGTGATATCCATAGATATTTTAGCCCATCTTTTTTTAGAGAACCAAAAAACTGCGGTCCTACCTTATATCCGATACAAAAAGTAAAGAGCGCAAAACCGATGTCCTTTACAAGTGCCGGTACAACAACTCCTATCTGTCCGAGCGCGATCGCGGCTAAAAGAACACCGACGGTTGAACTGAGACTAAAACCCTTGATCTTTATCTTGCCTATAGCGTAACCGAGCGCCAGTGCCAGAAAGATTACTATCTGCGGATAGCTACGGCAGATATTCATCGCCTGTTGTATCATTAGCGGCTCCTTTTCTTAGGTACTTGCCAATCCTGATAATATTCATCGAGTAACTCACTTATGCCCCTGCCGATAGCCTCGTATCTATTATTGGGGAGATTAGCAAGTGAGACGCGGATCGACATATTCGGCGCGTCAAAGCCTCCTCCATCCATTAATACAACGGATTTTTTATCAGCAAGTTCCCATACAAAATCTATCGGCTCGTGTTTTTTAACGAGATATTTAGCAAATTTCTCGCCGTAACGCCGCTTGGCTATCTTAGGAATGTCTATAGTTGTATAATAATGCGCGCTTGATGGGGTATCTTCAAACTCTATATCCATTGCGGAATAAAGGGTCTTGTGTCTGTGGTTTACAATGTACTGAGCAACCTTTTTATATATATTTTTCTTATCAATCAGGCAGTATAGAGAAAATAGCACCATAATAACCTGCTGAGGAGTTGATAGCCCGGCTGTATGGTGAAGCGCTACTGAGCGGCTATCCGCGACCATCCTCTCGATAAGTTTCATCTTGTCCGGATTTAATATCACCGTGCTATAGCGTTTCCTTAGGGCATTTCTGTCCTTAGCCGGCAGAGCGGCTATCATCTTATCAAATACATTATTCTCGTGTATTCCTATGACACCTAATCGCCAACCGGTAGCGCCGAAATATTTTGAATATGAATATACAAGTATCGTATTTTTAGGGCATACGCTCGCGAGTGATTGAAAGCCATTGACAAAGGTACCATATACATCATCGGTAAGAATTATCAGGTCCTTGCGCTTCGTCTTTACGAGCTTGGCGATCTTTGCCAGTGTCTCCGGCTGCATAGCGACTGATGTGGGGTTCGATGGGTTGACCAGAAAGAACGCCTTAACTTTTGGGTCTTCGAGTTTCTTTATCTCTGAATCCGGATACTGCCAAAGTGATTTTTCATCCTGCTTAATCTCCAACTCTGTAAACTCATAATCATTTAAATGAGGTATCTCAAGATATGGCGTGAATATCGGTGTGCCAAGGGCTATCTTATCCCCTTTATGCAGTAGCTTATTCTCCATCAGGCTGGTAAATATGTAATCCATTGCCGCTGTTCCGCCTTCTGTAGCAAAGAGGTCAAATCGGCCTGCGGGCGGGCTATTATTGCACATCTCCTGCACTAAGTATTGATGCACAACCTTATCAACGCTATTTAGTATCCTGTCAGGTTCCGGATAGTGGTCTCCCAGAATAGCATCGATCATCTCCTGGACAAATTCATCGGGCTTAAGTTTAAGTGTTTTGTACGCATATTGAAAGGCATCTGCCAAAAACTTGATACCCGGAAGAGACTTGTTTTTCTTAAGAAAATAATCCAGCCGTTTTGATATGTTCTTCTTCTCAGACATCATGCCGATACCCGGGAGGTCTACATTGCGCAGAGACTCTTCGGCGGCAAAGAGCCCTAGCTGGAAAAATCCCTGCCGCGGAATAGCTGCTAACCAGTTTGGATTGCCCCTGCCGGCATTTAGCATCACCCTTTCGTGGTGAGTCTTTGCCATTTTAATTAATTTGTTTTTAAGCTCAAACGGGCTTAGGCCCTCGTACTTTTTTTGCATCTTTACGATACGTTTCATTAAAAACCCCCTTATATTTATTAATAATATATAGTTATTGTACGCTTTGGAGGCGGGCTTTTCAAGATAAGAATTACAAATTATTAGAAAAAAAAAGGGACGGCTCTATTTTCACGGCATTGCTTTGCTATGAAAAATAGAGACATGCCCTTTTTTGTATTTTTTATATTCTTATGTAATTATTTAGAGAACTTATTATATAACCAGGCGATCGCTAAACCACCTATACCCGCGTCAGCAAAGCCCCAAAGGCCTCCGATAATACTGCCTAATAATGTTGGGGCATAACCTATGTACAAAGTTGCCATAGCGCCCTCGATGCCCGCCCCCCAATCGCTAAAGGTGTTCATGAGCCCTAAGAATAGCATAGCGGCTCCCCAAATAATACCACAGGCAAGTCCAAATGCTTTTACATTAAGCTTCATTTAAACGCCTCCCCTTTTTTAGTGTTCGGCTAAAATTAGTTAGCGGGGCAGAAATTAGTTACTGCCGCTTTTTTTGAACCTTCATCGGAAGATACGGACTGCGTCGCTATCTTCTTTCTTTGCTCTTTGGCGTCCTTTACCTTCTGTTCGTCTCTTGCAGCGCTTTGTTTCATGCGCCAAAGTTTTAGGTTATTCCTATATTCTTTTTTTGCAGTATTCATCTTCGCGCCTATCGCTTCCTTGTCCTCGGTATATTGTTTGCGCACAACCAGTTCTTTGTCCCTTGACTTGGAAAGAATCTGATTCTTAGTAGATGACTTTTGAGTCATATCAGTTATAGCGGCGATTTCGCTATCAGCGTCTTTTCTGATCTTCAGAATAGCGTTATCACGCTTTTTCTGCAATGCTTTAATCTTTGCCTTTAGCTCGGCCATCTTTGCTTTATATGCTTCGTTATCCGGGTCTTTTGCCAGACGGTCGATCTGCTTTGTCAGCCTCTTAATGGCTTTTTTACATTTATGGTATTCTGTTTTTAGCCTATTATTCTCTGTAGCGAGCGGTTTCTTATTCTTATAATATTCTTTTCGTAATTTTTCCTGCTCTATCTTGGCTGTACGGATATATTCCTTATCACTGACAGATGCCTTGTTTTTTAAAAGGCGCTGTCTCATAGCCATATCCGCGACTTCGTACTCATTTGTTAATTTTTTTAACTTGGACTTCTGTACTGTTAATTGCTTTGTAAGCTTAACTAGTTTTGCCTGTTCCTTTTTCAATTCCGCGGCATGGTCCACTGCCGCGAATGATGTTACCGGCACGCATAGAGTGAATGCCAAAACAGCCATTAATATCCTTCTTGCCATATTCAACCTCCTCTTTTTTATATCTTCACAATTTTTATTATTCTACCCCTTTTTTATATTGATTACAAGAAGAAAAGGTTAACCTGACATATAATAATCATAACTTAAATGCGCGATATCCGCTATAAGTTTTTTTGCCGAACGCGCACTCTTATTCTTATGGCTTATAAGGACACAGATAATAAAATCTCCATTATCAGTAAAGACTATGCCTACGTCATGACAAACCCCCTTTTCAAGGCCGGTCTTATGCGCGACTATTGTATCCTTAGGCAGCCTCCGCGGTATCCTGGTTCTGGATCTCTGCTCCTTTAGTACATCGAGGCATTCTTTGGATATTTCCTTATTAATGAGCTTGCCCTTGTATATTTTTTCAAGAAGCCTAACCATGTCTTTGGCAGTGGTATAATTTTCTATGCCTTTACTCCGTGAACGCATATCCATCATAACCCGTGATAAATTCGTATCGGTCAGCCCAAACTTTTTAAAACACGCGTTAAGGTAATCAAAGCCCAAAAGCTTAATCAGCATATTGCTCGCCGTATTGTCGCTGATTGTGATCATAAGGTCTATGAGCTGGGTAACAGTCAGGGTTGTGCCTGAGCGCTTATTCTTTAAAATGCCTGAGCCGCCGGTCTTATCGGCCTGTTTTAGTGTTATCTTTTCACCAAGTTTTATCTTGTCTTCTTTTGCCGCGTAAAAACACGCCGCCATTATAGGTATCTTTACTATGCTTGCCGAGGGTATCCTTGCTTCCGGGTCAATAACGATAAGCCATGATCTTTTTAAATTCTTGATAACAACTGATGGGTTGCCGCTAAAATCCTCTGTCAGGGCAGTAACATTTTCAGACAAGGTGTTCCAGCGCGCTTTCTCTTCTTTGTAGGAGGCGTAATAAGTTAAACCTATCCGGGCCAGAAATAAAACGCAGACTAGTAAAAAGACTGTTAATATAGGGTGTTTTTTTATTATTCGCATATGGTATTTTGGGAAAGGGGTTTGTTTTTAAGAAGGTTGTTTCTGCTTGTTAATCTCGTAACAGAATATAGCGGCAGCCATCGCGACATTAAGCGAAAGCTTGGCGCCCTTCATGTCTAAGGTAACGCATAAATCGAGGTGCTTCTGTATAGCGGGTTTTATGCCCGCTCCTTCAGATCCGAGTACAAGTGCTAATGGAAAAGGCAGACTCGTCTTTTGTATGTTGTCTCCATCCTTAACTACAGCGCCCGCTATCCAATAGCCATTTTGTTTAGCATTTGAAAGAGCGTTCAATGTGTTGCTTACCATCACAACAGGGGTATAGTTTTCACCGCCGGAGGCAACATGCATGACAGTATCGTTTATTTCGCAGCTTGAATGTCTAGGTATAACAACAGCGAACCCACCTGCGCAGGCGGTAATCCTTAATATCGATCCAAGGTTATGAGGATCCTTTATATCATCAAGAAATATCAGGGTGGGCCTGTTAGTGTTTTTTGGTGAGACAAGGGTATCAAACTCAGTATATCTAAATCTTACTACCTCAGCGATAATGCCCTGCAGTCTATCAGCGCGCTTTATCTTATAGAGTTCTTTTTCGCGCATCTTTCTGGTAGAGACACCCTTACTTCGTATGAGGTGCAATATATGCGGCGCGTTAAAATTATCCTGTATATATATTGTCTTTATGCTTTCAGGATTAGTGATTAGACGCTCACATACTGAATTCTTGCCATAGAGATACATGCTGTTTTTTGCCATTGAAATGAGTACCCGCTGATCTGTATATCGCTAGTTGACCTAGTTCATATTTGAGAGCGCTTCAGTCAGGATAGGCATCAATGATTCCATCTCATCTTTTGATACGCGGCCTAACTTAGCGAACTTCAGGTTATCCTGCTTATCTTTTGTCTCACGTGAGATCTGTATCTTTTTCTGCCCACCATTGTATGAATATATACTTACTGTAAGGCGTCCATTATCGGTATCTTGTGACTTCGCGAACAACTGTTCGTCCAAACTATTATCGTATGGCATTTACTCCCCCTTTTTTTTAATGAACACATAGCTTATGTAGCGATAGCGACATAAGCTATTGTGAAAATTAACCCCATGCTTTGTTTCGCAAGGCGAAACAGTGGGGATGTGTTGATTGAAGAGATAGAATACAATAGAAACATTGCTATGTCAAGCATAACAAGCAAGTACGGTTTTTTTGCTTAGCCTCACAAATAGTGCCTGCATTTGTAAAGAAAAAGATTGTGCCAGGATTATTTTAGCCACCTATGCTCCATCGTGATTATGTGAGAAAAATTGCGAGATAAGGATCGTCGCTATGGATGTTAAGATAGCGAGAATTAATACGGACGCGGCAATAAAAATATTTTCCAAAAGAACCGGCTTGATTATCAGGATTAAGCCTAAGAATAACATCATCAAACCGGAAACAAGCTTTAATACCTGGCCTTGCCACTCTGTTAATTTTTTTTGGTTTAGGGTCAAGCCTAGTATAAGGACGATTACAAGCAACGGTAAGACGTAGATAATGTTATAGAGTATCAGATATAAATAATACTGTATTAACGGAAGGTTTGCCAGTGTAAGAACCCGTGTATATATAAGAGGAAAACCTGCTGTACAAAATAATTCATAAGTATTGGCCATTACCCCTAATGCAATGGTTGCGAAGATTAGTGATGGCAAAGACCCCTTGCTGATCAAGTTCCTCATGCGCTCAAAGAGCTTAGGCTTTGCCTGTTCTGATATCAATAAGGATGGGCCTTTTTTAAAAAAGAAAAAATCCTTTATGTTAATCGCGGCAATAATTACAGCGATCGCTCCCGCGGCGGATGTGATCAAATGAAGACGCCCCATAAAAATAAAAAGATTTAGCCACGCCGCCATAAAAAGAAAGTATATAAAACCGGAAAAGAATACGAATATTGCGCCTACGAAAAATATTCGTTTTCGCGAACCGGAACGCACCAAAAGACTTAAAAGGATAAGCAATACAAAAAAAACACATGGGTTAAACGCGTCAAAACTCGCAAGAAGCAGGGTAACAACAGGCAATGAGATATTTGATGGCTCGATCTCGCCGAAAAATGGAAGCGTTATGCGCTTTGTCTCTTTTGTGTGCTGAGTATTACCCTGAAAAATAACGGATGGTGACTCTACTAATGGATCTACGCATTTATTTTTGAGGCAGTACTCTATTCTGTTTTCTATCTCCCGGGCAAAAGAAGCGTTATACCCGATCCAACTCTTATTATCAATAAAAGTAGCGGGAACAACAGGTGAACTTATGTTAAAGCGCCTGGCAATTCCGGAAAAGATAATCGCGTTGTCACTATTGTTTAGCGATTCGTAAGATCTAATCTCAATCTGAGGGTATTTTTTCTTTAGATCCTGCAGGAAAACTTTCTGATGTTCACATTCTCCACAGCCTATTCCCCAAAAAAAATATATGGGTATCTTTTTTGCGTTTGCCGCATGAGCAAAACCGGGTATCAATGCTAATAATACGCAAAAGAATACAAATTTAAAAACTCGTAGCTTCATATATCGGTCCAACTATTCTACCTCTGATTCCAGATTTGTTATTCTTAATTGAAGCTCTTTTATCTGCAATTGCTGTTCCTTGACAGCTTCAAGAAGCACTGCTGTAAAATTATCATATCTGACATATTTAATGCCCTCTTTATCTTCCATTACTAATTCAGGGAACTCACTTTCTAATTCCTGGGCTATAAGGCCAAGCTGTAAACCATCCTCTTTGTCCCGATCGCTGTCCTTCCAATTAAATTGTACGCCGCGTAATCGCATAAGCCTATCTAAAACTGTCTCTAAATTGTATATATTGGTCTTCAACCTCTCGTCCGATGTAATTAAGTTTCCGGCAGTATAACTGTTTGCTGAACAATACAAGATACCATTTACATTTAATTTATATGCTCCTGGAACCGCTGTCCCGATACCGACACTACCCTCTACTAACAAATCAACAGGATCAGCAGGCATAGCGTATGTAGAACTTATGACCATTTTATTAGCAGTCAGTTCATCATAATCACCGTATGGCGCGGGATAAAAGGTGCTCAATGTAATTTGCTCTTCCGCGAAAGACGGCACTACATAGGCAGCAAGAGAAAAAACCAATAGCAATGCAACAAAAATTTTCATATTCCTACCCCCCATTTTTCACATTGTTTTATATGTAGAATTATACCATATAAAAAAAACTAATAACAAGTTAAAAGCATAAAAAGCTAGATTCTTCCCGCCGTAGGCGACTGCCTGCCGGTAGGCAGTCGCTGGCGTGGCTTCGGTCAGCTTCTAGATTCTTCGCACTTCGCGCTCAAAATAACAAGGGGCTTAACTTTACATTTTCAGTATTGCACTTTTTTGTAAAGTTAAGAGATAATAAATACCTTGTCCAGCGGGTAGGCCCTGCGAGGAAATTTTATGCCTACCCGCATACCTTTTAAAGCGGTTTTTATAGGGCTATGTTCGAATTGCATCTCTTCTACCACGCAACGGGTCGCTGGTATGCTCTTACCGGTTACTAAGATGGTGTCACCTATATTTAAGGGGCCTTTTCGGATAAGTATCTCCGCGACGCTTATCTTATTGTAAAATTTTCTCACCTCTCCAAGATAGGCCTTCTCTGTATTCTTTTCAACAGTGCCGCCGAGTGTATCAGGCTCACCCAGATAAAATCCGTTTTCAAAGCCCCTGTTGTATGATTTTTTTAGCCTTCTGATAAGCGTATTCTTAAGCCTTGTATCTAATCGCTTGTCGCAATAAGCGTCTATAGCCTTTCGATAACATATCGAGGCCTCGCTGACATATTCAGGAGGCCGGTTTCTACCCTCTATTTTGAATGCCTTTACACCGGCCTCTATCATTTTATCCAGAAAACCTATTGTGCACAGGTCCTTCGGGCTTAGAATATAATCGCTTCCTAGAGAATAACTTGCCTCTTTTTCAATATCCTCAATAAAAAACATCCTCCTGCATGGTTGTAAGCATTCTCCTCTGTTTGCTGACTTGCCAAAAGATTTATGTGAAAGAAAACACCTGCCTGATATACTTACACACATAGCGCCGTGGACAAAGCACTCTATACCGCATTTAAGTTTCTCGCCCTGGGCTTTCTGCGCAATTTTTTTGATATCCTTAAGACTGCACTCCCTTGCCATGACTATTCTTTTTGCCCCAGCCTTGGCATAGTACTTAAATGACTCAAAATTGGATACGCTTGCCTGTGTCGAGATATGGATGTTAAGCCCTAGTTGTTTGGCTATAGTAAAAACCGCCATATCCCATAAAATAACGCCATCAACCTTTGCCTTGGCAGCTGCTTTTAGTATAGAGGTCACCTTTTTTATTTCGTTATCATACACAATAACATTTAACGCGAGATAGCCTTTCTTTTTGTTTTTGTGAAGAAGGTTCATGATCTTTTTAATCTCGAGTAGGTCAAAGTTCGCGGCACTCTGGCGCATATTTAGGCCCTTTATGCCGAAATAGACACTATCAGCGCCGGAGTCGATCGCGCTTCGAAGCGCGCACCAACTTCCCGCAGGCGCTGTTAACTCTACTCTGGGGACACCCTTAAGCGCGGATTTGCTCTGTTTTTTTGTGCTTTTATCGGTTTTAGTAGTCATATATTAAAACTCGTAAATTTTTGTGTTTTTTTGTGCTTAAGGGTGTCCCCATGCAAAAACCGCAAGCTTTTAAATGCTACTTAAGCTTGCGGTTTAATTGATTTTGCATTTTATTTAAAGGGCTTATTTTTTTTCTGTGCTTTTTAAGTATTCAAAGTATTCACTATCAGCGCTTAAGATCATTACGGTATCTTTATCAACGGTATCTTTATATGTATCCAATGTCTTTATGAAACCGTAAAATTCCGGATCCTGATTATACGCGTCTGCGTAAATATCTATCGCCTCCGCGTCAGCATCACCTTTTTTCTCCTCAGCTACCTTGTAAGCCTCTGATGTTATCTGCTTAAGTTCTTTTATCATCTGGCCTTCGATTTCCGCCTTCTTTCCCTGTCCTTCTGAACGGTATTTCTCTGCGGCACGTTTTCTTTCGGAAATCATCCGCTCAAAGACCTTCTGCTGTACCTCTGCTACATAGTTTATCCTCTTTATGCGGACATCTATAAGTTCTATGCCGTATTGCGGCACGATCCTGGATGCCTCCGCTAAAATGCCCCGCGTCAATGCCTCACGGCCTATCTGTATCGTATCAAGCTCTTCATCTACCGATACCGCGTCAGGGTCATTAACCTTATCGGCATTTTCCTCAACTAAGCGATTAGTGTCTCTTACTACTTCAACGAGTTTGTGGCCCGTAATATAATCTCGTGTAGCGGAATCTACAACATCGTCTAATCTGGCGTGAGCGCCAGCCTCGTTTGTAACGGATTGCAAAAACTTTAAAGGATCTTTTATCCTCCAGCGCGCGGTTGTATCTACCCAGATATATCTCTTATCTTTTGTAGGAACCTGGTTTGGATCACCATCCCATTGCAATATCCTCTTATCAAAATAATTTGCGTGCCTTATAAAAGGTATCTTAAAATGTAGGCCGGCTGCTGTAATAGGTTTTCCGATCGGTTCACCGAACTGCGTTATTACCACCTGCTGTGTCTGGTCTATTGTATATAACGCGCCACTGCCAAAAAGTAGTATCGCCAGTACAGCAATTGCCGCGGCTATATAGATTAATTTATTCATTAGCATCCTTGCCTTCTCCCAACCTTAACAAAGGTAATATACCCTGTTGGTTCGGGTCAATTATATATTTCTTGCCTGCCTTAGGTATTACCTCATGCATTGTTTCAAGGTAAAGGCGCTTTCTTGTAACATCTTGCGCGTTTTTATAAGCGTTCCAAACAGCTGAAAATTTCGCGGCGTCACCCTTTGCTTCGTTAATCCTGTTTAAGGCATAACCTTCAGACTCTTTAATGGTCTTTTCGGCGTTACCGCGTGCCGCCGGAATAGCCTTATTGTATGCCTCCCAGGCCTGATTTATGACCTTCTCTTTTTCCTGCTTTGCCTCGTTTACCTCGTTAAAGGACGGCTTAACAGGGTCCGGTGGGTTTACGTCCTGAAGTTTTACCGTGACTATCTGGATACCGCTGTCATAGCTGTCAAGTATCTCCTGCAGCTGTTTCTGAACCTCTATATTTAATTCAACCCTGCGGGTAGTAAGAACCTCGCTTACAGAGTTATCGCCGACAACCTGCCTCATAACGGCCTCGGATATATTGCGTATTGTATCTCTTGGGTTTCTTATATTGAATAGTAGCTTAACAGGGTCCTTTACCTTAAACTGTATAATCCACTCAACTATGATAGCGTTTAGGTCTCCTGTAAGCATGAGAGATTCGTCAAAATATTGTTTCTGGGAATAACGTGTGACGACGCCTGATTTAAGCGTCCTGAAACCAAACTCTTCTTTAAAGATGTACTTTACCTTTACCTTGTCAACCTTTTCTACTCCGAAAGGTATCTTGATGTGCAGGCCGGGATTTGTAGTGCGGGTGTATTTACCAAATCGCCTTACTACACCAACCTCATCAGGGCCCACTGAATAGAGGCCTGATATCAGAAAGACTATAATCAACAGCGCGGCGATTATAAACGGCGCATATTTGATAACCTCCGGCAGTTTTTTCTTACCGGCATTTATAATTTCTTCCGGGTTTATCGGGCCTTTAAAAGGTGTATTCTCAAAATCCATTATAGTTCCTTATTGTTTGTTAATGAGTATGTGATACTACTCTAAATAGGCTAACGTGTCAAGCTATTTAAATAAATAATATCTTTAAGCGGACGCTTTGGGACGTGAAGAGTTCCTTTTTTATCAAGGTAGTATTTTACTGAACCTGCAAACCTCGCTATCTTTGATTTCATTTTTGGGTAGCCAAGGGCGATTACCGAATCTATCTCAAGGCGCCTTGGTATAGAAAACGCTTTTTTAATGCCAACCTTGTTTACCGCGCCAAGCCAACAGCTTGCTATACCTTTTGATTGCGCGAATAGCATGATATTCTCCGCTGCCGCGCCTACGTCGCGCAGGTCAGGGCTGAAGGAATACCTTATCGCGTCCTCATCTCGCTTTAAAACAGAGTGGGATACCTTGGACTTACTAATCAATATAATAATATAAGCTACAGGCTCACAGCCGGGATTAGGATTACCATCCGGATAGACATAACCGGCCCATTTTAAATGCTTAAATGTTTTATCGCAAAGGTCTTTCTGATTAATAACCAGGTATTCTAAGGGCTGCATATTTGCCGCTGATGGCGCTACTCTGGCACAGTTCACCATTTGCTGTAAGAGTTTTATATTGATCTTACGCGCCTGGAAATTCCTGATAGATCTCCTGGATAGAATCGTTTTATATATATCCATAATTACCGTTTCGGCCTACTGTAACGCTTACTAAAGCAGTCACGAATAAAAGTCTTTACTGTCTTCTTGTTAATTAAAGGTATGCTCTCGTCTTCTGTCATGCCTTTTTTAGTATAATCTATCTTAAGCTTCTCGCTCCATAATATCTTGGCCTTTTTTGTATCAATAACAGTAAAGACCACTTCCTGGAACGCGTAGCTTTCGGTGGTTAACATGTCGTAAGCTATCGCGTATGTACCCAATAAAAGATCCACGGGATCCTTATCTGACCAGAAAAAGGTTACAAGATTACAGCTTATGGCTATATCGGAATCCTCTTTCCTATCAACTATCTCAAATACTATGCTCTTTCTATTGCTAAGGGCGTCTTTGAGCTCCTTGGCAAGGGCATCGGCATCGGCCTTGTTGTTATCCGAAAGATTCTCAATAGGCGGGATATAGACCTTTGTAACGGCCTTTTTTCTGAATAGGTTGTATAGGTTTGTCTTGTCCTTACAAAAGCCATGGCTTGAGATGACCAGAACTAGTGTGAGTGCAACTATTATTGTATTTAATATTTTTCTCATCATATGTTCCTTATTGTATCATTAATGTAGTGAAATATCAATGATTATGTATTAGCAGTATCAGCGCGCCTACCACAATCTGAATACCTGCCCATATCCTAAATACTGATATTGGCTTATCCTTAAAGAAATCTATGATACTATTTGCAGCCTTTGATTTTAACATAAAGACCCCTTTGATAAGCGCTATCAGGGCGATTACCATTGCTATCTTGGCCACGGCGCTACTAATCTCCATTCCTATCGATATTAATCCGGCCCCGATAAAAATTGCCATTGCGAACAAGTACCTTCTTACAGCCTTATTACTCTTTTTTTGTATCCTATTTCTTAGCAGGCCGGGCATTAGCAGAAAAAGAACTCCCGTAATTATCCAGAACCAGCCAACAATCTTAATTATCATAAAACCTCCCCCTAACTTTACAAAAAAGTGCAATACTCAAAATGTAAACTTTACAAAAAAGTGCAATACTCAAAATGTAAAGTTAGGCAATTATCCTTGTTATCATTATCCAGAACATCGCTACCGCGATAAATACCTTAAAGACTATAGACCCGACACGCCCTATTACGCCGCCTGTACCTGCCTTGAGCGACCTCACGAGGTCCCTATGAAGTAAAAGCTCAACTATGAACGCGCCTAGGAAGATACCTAGAAATGTACCGAGTATAAGCCCTACGCCTAAAAACCCCGCGCCTGCTATCGCGCCTACTATGCCGCCTATGACCGCCCCCGCTGTAGCGGCGTTTGACGCCCCGAATTTTTTAGCACCCACAATAACAAAAAGGTACTCGATGACCTCACCGCAGAGATATAGGATCAGCAGTATTATCAGTGCCTCAATCCCAAGAATTGAGAGCCCTGTCATTAAGGCATAAAGAATAGCCCCTATGAATATTATCAGGGTTCCGAATGTTGTAAAGAATATCGCCGCAAAGCCTATCAAACTAAAAAGCGCAAGTATTAAAAGTCCCGCTATATCCATATCAGTCCTCCTTCTGCTCGTACTCTTTGCCGTATGTATAATTAATTATTTTGCTCTTGCTCAGATCTAGATTCGGTACAATAATCACTGTCTTCTCATCAGTGAGAAATGATGACCTTCTTGTGCCGATAGTAAGCACTCTTACTACCTCGCCGGAAGGTATTTTTATCTTATCTCCGCTACGAAAAGGCCTATCGATCATTATTAAAAAACCGGCTATGATATTGGATATGGTATCTTTTGCCGCAAGCGCTATTGCCAGAGAACTGACGCCTATCGCCGTAATAAGCGCGTTTATATTCACGCCGTAAACAGGCAAAACAGTAATAAACACAACCACCCATATAGCGATATTAGCGCACCTCTGCATCAAAGGTATAAGATCATCATCAAGTGTTGTCGCGGTCTGAGCAGCCACTTTTAACTCATAAACAACCAGGACCAGACCGGCTATCTTCTGGGCTAAAAACCCCGCTACGATAGCTATAAGAGTTATCATAAATTTGGGTATGCCATTTTGAAGTGACTCAGGAAGTAGGCGCGCTATGTTGATACTGTAGACAATCTGAAAAGCAATAAACAATAAAAGCAACAAGAGCGGCATAAATATCCCTCTTATAGCCTTGAATCTGGTGCCACATTCCGCTTTTTCCATATCAGCCTCCTTTTTAAGAACCCGCGATGTATCCGGTTGAAAACGCCGCCTGCAAATTAAACCCTCCGGTATCAGCGTCAATATCCAACATCTCTCCGCAACAATATAGCCCTGTAATCAATTTTGATTGCATAGTTCGCGGGTCTATCTCCTTTAATGATATGCCGCCTCGTGTAACCATGGCTCTATCCATACCGGGTGAGCCTGTTATCTCAAAACGAAAACCCTTAAAAAGCCTTGCTATTGAGCTTCTTTGTTTTCCTGTGATCTGCGCGCCTGTTAAATTCGGGTCGATCTCCGCTACAAGTAAAAAAACATCTATGAGCCTTTGCGGCAGCATCTTCTTGAAAATATTGGCTATTGTTTTTTTTGGTCCAGACTTAATCTCTCTTTGCATCCTTGCGTCAAGCTTTTCAATACTAAGCGCGGGCTTTAGGTCTATCTCGACAAAAAGCTCTTTAGAGCGTTTTAGCAGATCAAGTATTTTTCCGCTTAATGTCAGCACGAGAGGGCCCGATATGCCAAAGGCGGTAAACATAAGCTCACCGATATCGGACTTAACGTTCTTCTTCTTGGAGCGGAACTTAAGCTGAATATTTTTAAGGCTTAGTCCTTCCAGTTTTGATATATAGGGCTCCCTTACCTTTAATGGAACGAGTCCGGGCCTAATACTCTTTATCGTATGGCCCAGTTTCTTCGCGATGCTATAACCATCACCGGATGAGCCCGTAGAACTGTAACTAGCCCCGCCTAAACCAAGTATTACCTTGGAAACGGCAAGCCTCTCTCCGTTTGAAAGCAGAAGAGCCTTTACCCTGGAATCATCGACCTCAATGCTTAGTAGCCTGGTATTATATCTTATCTCGACATTGTAGGTACTCAGCTCTTTGCGTAGAATCTCGAGAATACTTTGCGCTGAGTCTGTAACAGGGAATACCCTCTCCTGCCTTTCTACCTTCATCTTTATTCCACGGGCTTTAAAAAAAGATATGAGCTCTTCATTAAAAAATATCTTGAACGCGTCTCGTAAAAAGGCGCCGTTTTCTGAAAATCTTAAGAGAAAATCATTAAGTTCACAGGTATTGGTAAGGTTGCATCTGCCTTTACCCGTTAAGAGCAGCTTATTGCCAAGAGTAGGATTCTTTTCAATGAGCGTAACAGAATTACCATGATGGGCGGCCCGTATCGCCGCCATCATACCCGCGGGGCCTCCGCCTACAACTACTACATCTGCCATAAATAATTATTCCTTTGCGATAATGAGCTTCTTTATAGCATCCGCAATCTTTGCAAAATCTCTTGCCATAAGATAATCACGCTTAAAGATGCTACTTCCGAAGGCTACTGCTGACGCTCCGGCAGTAAAATAGGATTTTATATTATCAGGTGTTACGCCACCACAGGCAAGAAGTTCTACTTTGTCAAGCGGGCCTTTTAGCTCTTTAAAATATTGTGGTCCGAAACGATTGGCAGGAAAAATCTTTACCATTGAGGCGCCGCATTCTGAGGCAGTAAATACCTCTTTAGGGCTTAGCGCTCCAGGAAAGACAGGGATCAAGTGACCAACGCAATATTTGACAACCTCTTCGATCAGGCAAGGTGATACTATAAATGTAGCGCCTGAATCAAGCGCCAGACGCATGCTCTCTATTGAGAGTACAGTACCCGCGCCTATGGCGATCCTACCACTAGAAACGCTAACAGCCTTCCTGATAAGGTTACTCGCATCAGGCGTATTCATGGTAAATTCAATCGCTTTTAAGCCTGAAAGACACACGGTCTCAATAATAGGTGTGACATTCTCTATATTAAGGCCACGAACTATAGCCATTATAGGCAGTTTTTTAAATTCGGATATATCCATATATTTTTACAAATATTAATCCGCGTATGTATCTATCAGATCCTCGTAGAATTCTTTGTAGTTCTCTTTTTTATCGGTCTGCCTAAGAGCCATTGCCGCTCGTGGGTGCTCATTCATCATACCTGATATAGCATAGGGTATAATATATCCCCATTCTATCTTTTCACGCAAAGGTATGAACTCCTTGGATATAATATCCAATATAGGACGAATATCAAATTTTGGATTCTTTAGGAATCCTATCAAGAGCTCAAGAGGGCAATTGCCCGCTGCCCTGCCTATGCCGTATATAGTCCCATCTAAGAAATTAGCGCCATGGATGATAGCCTCAATAGTATTACCGAAGGCAAGCTGCTGATGGTTATGCCCATGAAACCCGACCTCTTTTGTCTTGAGTACAGCCTTAAACCTTTTCACCAGGTCTTCTGTAGACTCCTGATAAAGCGCGCCAAAACTATCTACGATATAGACCGCGATCGCTTTTGATTCTTTCTCGATCTGCTCCAACGCTTCATCAAGCTCCGGGCCATTGTCGCGTGATATTGCCATTATATTGAATGTTGTCTCGTAGCCTTTATCGGCAAAATGATTGACCATAGTTATCGCCTTGTCAACATCCTTTACATAGCAAGCGACTCTAATCATATCTACCGGGGACTCTTTCGCGGGCTTGACATCATTAATATCTACACGCCCTATATCTACCATAACCGATATCTTAGTATTTGATTCTACGTTGTCGATTACCCTTTTTATCTGATCATCCTCACAGAATTTCCATAGGCCAAACTCCTTTGGAGAGAATAGCTTTGCTGAGTTCTTATACCCCACTTCCATATAATCAACCCCGGCCGCTGAAATCGCCTTATAAACCTTCTGAACAAGATCAAGATCGAAATTATGATTATTGATTAATCCTCCATCGCGAATAGTGCAATCCAATACCTTGATTTTTTCTCTAAACATTTTACCCCCCTTAAATGCGGTTGCTTGTTTGTGTTATAATTATATAAATGCTTCTACCTATTCTCAATAGCTTCGAATGGAAGTCTTATTAGTTTTTTCACGCCTTTATAAGCTGAGCCGGTAACCTTTTCCGCCTTGACGATACTCTCACCGACTATGCCAGCCTGTAAGAGTTCTAAATTAAAACCCGCAAGCAACCCGATATTAGTCATGCTAAGAGCCTTTATCATAATTACGCTTATAAGATTATGGATATCATCTATATCCGTAAAGCGCTCATCCATATTGACATTATACACTTTTACGCGCGGTTTTTTACCATGTGTATAATCTTTATAAACTACCTTGCCTATTTTGAGGTGACAGCTATCGATCTCAAAGGTAAATGCGCCTCTCTTAGGCGCTTCTTTTTTGTCGTCGGGCTTTTCATTGTGCTTCACTACCTTTAATGAGTTAAGGTTAAGCTTGCCATCCCTATCTTTAATAACCATAAACTCTTTAAGATTTATATCAAGCTCATTTAAATGGATATTCCGCTTAAAAAGAGCATCAAAATCATAACTCGCGTAGATGTGGCCTAAGTCGAGCATTATCCTGTCCTTAAAATGGGATGGGTTGAATAGCTTGAGTCCGCTCATGTCAACACGTCCCTTAATCAGCGCTGTACGCAGGTCAACAATCTTTAATGATAAACCGGTTGAGGCGCTTACAGTGTTTTCAACGAATATTGTAAGCAAGGCATCCTTTAAAATGCCCGTGACAAGAATCAGAATAACAAGAATGAATAATGCTGCAAATACCTTTTTCAAAAGAAGTTCCTTTTTATTTTGAACCGGACACTGCTTGACCTACTTTTAGGTCATAGATGTTAAGCATTGTAACACCGGCAAAGAATATAACAAGTAGGGCGAGGAGTAAAGCTACTAGAACTAATATGATATATTTCATACGCTTAAATAATTTTTGTATATATATTAGTAATCACGCCATCTAAAGATAATTATCGCGCCGGAGCTTGGACAACCCTATCACTATATAGCTTAACAAAAAAATTCTTCATGCGACTAACGCCTATAAAAAGAAGGTACAATATTAGTAGCGCGATAAAAAGTCTTTTCATAAAATAGACACTCTCTTAGGCAAATAACCTATACTGTTTTATTAAGATATTTTAACGGATATTATACCACATTTTTTCAAAATCCGTAAAAAAAATAACATAAAAAAGGCGACCTATTCAGATCGCCTTTTTTATAATTACAAATTATTACCGCTACATTAGAATCTGACAGTACCTGCCAAAGAAAGCGCTGTCTCATCAATGAACCTACCTTCAACATTTAATGTCATTGAGTCATTAACTAGGATGTCGCTACCAACAAAAATACCGACATTATCTTCGTTCTCAAAATCATTCTTATAGCTTGTGCCACTTATCGTTGCTGTCGCTTCACCAGTGGCGTCAGAATATTTTGCGCCGACATATGGAACAATCTGCTTGTACGTATAAGCGACTTCAAGCGCGATCTGCCATTGTTCGAGCTCGTATTTAGCGTTTGTTGTTTCCGGGGCATCTTTTTTATGTGAGACACCATTTACAACAACGCTGTCAAGCTTAAGGTGCGACTGCCTATATGAGCCGTCCGCGCCGAAGCTTAAGACGCCTTCGCCGACCTGGCCAGGCTCTGTTGAATATATTAAGGCTGTGCCTCCTACCGCCCAAACAAAATCAAAATCAGTCTGCCATCTTATTTTATCAGAGTTTATCTTAAATGTCTGCTTTTTCGCTTCTCCCCCGCCCAGTACCGCGTAAGGTATAAATCTATTCATTAAAAGAAGTCCGATCTTGCCACCGTAAAAATAGTACTCTGTGTCATTGTCCTGACGCTTAAGATTCATGTCCCATGTTAAATCAGTATTGGCATCAGCGATAACACCCCAATCGCTTTTGTCATCCTTCATGACAAGGCCCTTCTTAAGCAGTGATGGTGTAGCGATGTTGCCCACAGGTGCGGCATACGCGGCTGATACACTTAGGATGAAACCTAAACATATAGCTAATGCTATCAGCTTTTTCATACTTTCCCCTTTCCATTTTTTAGGTTTATATTATTAAAAGTATTCTACCATTACAATACGCGATGTCAAGAATTAATATTGAGAAAAATAGACTTTTAAAACAACTCCATAACAATGAAGAAGTCTATTCCAATGCTCTTTCTTGCAGGTGTTCACCCTCTTGAGGCACTGCCTTCGGCAATGTTTCTATCAAATCCTGGAGCTGTATTATTTCCTGCTGTAGAGCTTGGATTACTTCCTTTATTTTTGAAAGTGAATTCTCAATAACCTTAAAACGATTCTCTGTTTCAATGAATCTTCTGGCAACATATTCCCCCATGCTCTCTGTTGTAACTAAACCATCCTTATCAACAACTCTCATGTCAACAGGAACAAGCCTGTTTACGGTACCAATCTGCTTAAGCTCCATGCCGGGACTTAGCTTAACATTGCCGCCATCCTCAGGTTCAGTCTTTGTAAAGACAGGTGAGCTTATAAGAACAATGGATAGTAATATAATTATAATATAGTATTTTTTCATGCATCCTCCTCTTTACTAAATTATCTTGCGTTTTACATATCCATCAAACCGGTTACGATATCTCTCCATGAGGTATCATGAAAATTGTTTTCTCTGAAAAGCCAATATTCCGCTCCCCAAAAAAATATAGTCTCCAAGCCAAGTGAGCGTAGTTCTAAAAAATACTCTCTTATTTGCGATGGGCTCGATGTTATCGGTTGCGCCTGGTCAATATGTACAAGTTTTCCCGGATCCCATGGCTCTGCCTGGAGTTCCGTTACCCAGATAGGGACATTATTGGTATGCGCTTTTTCTTTTATCTTCTTAAGGTACTTATAGCGTGAGCCAGATGTGGTCTTAAATGTCATATCAATACCAAAAAATCTCTGGCCGACGATCGGATAAATATTAAGGCCTAAGATATCACAGATTTCAAGAGAGTCATTTAATGGGTTGGTTGCCGAAAAAATTCTGTTTAAGAGCATTAGAATAGTGTTAGGATAAGTAGCGATATTTATCATCAACGGCCTCTGCTTCTTATCTATCTTTCTGATAAGCGTGGCCTCTTCAAGCAAAAAATCCTTACCTATGTACCATAGATTTGGTCCTGCCCGGTCAAGAGGCTCGTTCTCTACCTGCCAGCATATGATAGCGTCTTCATTTTGATAGCGCTGAAGCGTTTTCTCTATAAAATTTAATGTAGCCTTTCTTAGGTATTCATTTGTTGAGACATCACTCGCGTGTTTCAACTTAATCTTTTTTAATACCCACTTAGGGATAAAATATTCCGGCCAACGCGGCGCCTTCATGCCAATGGTTAGTACGATAGCTATATTGCGCATTCTAGCTTTTTCTATCTGAAGATCAAGCCTTGAAAAATCATACTCGCCTTCTATCGCCTCTATCTCATCCCAGTACGCTCCGAGGCGAATAAGGTCAAAACCCATGTCAAGAATATCCTCGTAAATAGCCTCCCATGGCTGATTAAGGTATTCGCATTGAATAGGACTAAATGTCATGCCGGTTTCTATCTCACCTGAAAACACTAAAGGAGTAATAAGAAGATATAATATTATAAAGAATATATATATATAATTTTTCATATAATTATTCTTTGCGCTTCTTTATAGTTACCCAGAATTCCATGTATTTTCCCAGCATGAGACGCGTCTGGGCATCTAGGGCAGGGACCGCGCTAAGAAGGATACTGATAGGCGGGATGAGCAACCACTCGAAGGCATGGCCTATCCTTCTTAAAAGATTATGTTTAACCTTTCTCTTTGGCAACAACAAGAGGCTTAGTATCACACAGACTATAAGGCCAAAGGACGCCAAAGTAAATATTGTACCGGCAATACGTGGAGCGCTATAATAGAACATGCTGTGTTCATATTGACGTGTCGCGAATATAATAGGCAGCCAGCTGACTATACTTAAAAGGAATGGCCACGTTGTCCAGGATAGGTGCGCGTCAAAGAGCTTAATGGCAAGTACTACTCTTTTAAATATCGATATGTTCTTTGCCCTTAAAAAAGCCCTCATTACAATTGGGATATTCTCAGAGCCATAAGCCCAGCGCCTTTTTTGTTTATAGACGTTTACAACCGTCCTCCACCATGTCTCTGCCTCGGTGACATCCATGGAAAGAGTTGTATATATCGGAACAACCCTGTACTTTCCATCATAGTGTATATACGCCTTCCAGAATATAGCGGAGTCATCAGATATCATATCTACTGGCCAGTAATCTATATCAACCAGCGCCTTAAAGCTCATGCTGTGACTAGAGAATGTAACCAGTTTTTCCGGGTTTGTCGCTTCTATGAGCTGAAAAAACGATGAACCGACATCAAGAACACGCGCAAATCCCGGTGCCTGCCAAATATTATTATGAAATACCGGTATCGGCTGAAAACTCGCGTGTATCCTATCAGGGGTTATAAGGTAATGATAAGTAAGACAGCCAAAGTAGTCAGCGCTTACAACCGTATCCGCGTCAAAGCAGGAGCAGATTACGTTCTCATGCGGGATCTTCATCTTTTCAAAATATGCCTCCGCGCGTCGTGCGGCAAAAGAGGCGTTTGCTGCCTTGACACGCGCCTCTCCCGGTATGCCTGTTGGGTGTATTACTACCATAAAATGATCAAATTTTTTGCTAAACTTCTTTTCTATCTGACTCATATCTAATTTTGTATCATAAGGGGCAGTATCTTCAAGCGCGATAACAACAACCATCCGTTTAGCGGGGAATGTACTATTTAGCAGGCTTTCGATCCCAGGCTCTACAATCTCGCGACTCTCTCGCGCGACAGGGAATATGACAAGCTGGTATATCTCTTTTAATAGCGGTGGGCGCTCTTCTCTTTTTAACAGGTTATTGATCTCGGTCTTATGTATCATATGCGAGAGACGAGGCTCCAGTGCCTTCTGAGGCTTAGCGTCTTCTAGCTCTTTGTAATAGCTGTTAAGCCTGTCTATGCCTTCGGCCCTTGTCATCCAGTCTACACGTTTTTCCATCGACAAACGAAAATATGATAATGAAAGAAAGATATTCATATAAAAAAGCCTTAGTAGCCAATATAGGTCAAAGGCGATAATTACTACAGCCGCGCCAAGCGGATTCTTGAATGAAAAAAGAGACATTCCTATGAGTATCGTCCAGCTAAAAAGACCCGGCAATATCTCAAAAAACCTTTCAAGGGCCTTTTCTCTTCCTCTCAACCTGTGGCGTGAAAAATGAAATTTCATTGTCCCTGGACCACCTTATCTTTTAAACGTTCTTTTTTCTTGTCCTTTTTCTCTTTTACCTTTAATGGCTGTTGATCGATTATATCTAAGCTGCAGAGTCTTGATGATGCGTAATCAAGATAATAAAGCGTGCCCGCCTCTTCTAAATAAAAAAAGGACTTATTCGGATTAACCCTTATCAGCCCATCAAGATGTGGTGGGCCCGACTCCTCCATCTCGATAAGCCATGCCTGATCCTTGTCGCGGAACAGAATATGCGAATCCTCATAAGCCCAGAATGCCTGCTCAATATTAATTCCCTTTACGTCAACCCATAAAAGCTCCGGCCCCTTCTCAAAGGTAATGCCTTCAATTACCTCAGTAAGAAAATTAACAATACCTATCCTCTTCTGCTCCCACAACAGGAGCCTCCTGTTCTTTTGATAAAAAGAACTGCCCTTGACCCCATCATCCGTAAACCTGTAAGGGAGGTGATTTGTAATAAGCTCGCCTTTATCGCTAATAAATAATATAATATCATCTGATACAGGACGGATAGAAAAGAACCCCTTATTGGTAAAAAGCGATTCGCTTATGTATTTATCATCAAGTAAGGTCTCCGGTGAACCCTTATCAAGATTTGCCCGGGTTAGCACATAATCGCTGCTAAGAAAATAAATCTTTTTGTTATAAAAACCAAAACCAGCGACATCAGTAATGTATCTTGGGTAGAGGGCTTTGCTGGCGATATCTATCATATTAAGATAGCCCTTTTGAAAAGAGAATATCTGCCTGGGGTGAGCAGGGTCCCAATCTATTTTTTCAGGATGCTCGGTAAATAAATCTGAAATATCCGCTAAAAAAGGCTTATCCTGATTAGGCTCAACATAGAGATATCTTTTGCCTGCGTCTGAATTCAGATAAAAAAGCATGCCACAGGATCCATCAACCGTATAAAGGCCTGAAACAGTCATGTTATCGTAATCTGAGGCCTCTCCTAATAGCGGGTACTGCTTACCGCTTCCGGTATAATAAACGACCCAGTCTTTAAGGGTCGGGGATTTCTTCAATAAAAAGAAACTCACCCCTTTTAAAGGTATCATGTCTTTGTATCGTTGGTCCAGAAGCAATTTGGGCCGGCGTTTTTCAGGTATAAGCAGTATCTTATCAAAAACACTCGCATTGTTTGGAGTAACTTTAATGTCATGAGACCAGTCAAGATAGGTATCCATTGAAATCTTTATGGCATAATCAGCTGGGTCAAGATCCTGCAGAGTGGTTGGTGTTTTTAATTGGGTAGGCACATCATTAATAGATATAGACGCGCCGGGAGGTATGGTTGAAAGGTATATAAGGCCGGTCTTTGCGATAGGTTCCACTGAGCTTGGTTTTAGCATAAAACCAAACGCATAAAGCAATATAAGCGGGCACGCAATCAAATAGATAATAAGAAATATGTAAAAGAATACTTTTCTCAGTAAAAGCATCGGCACTTTTTCATTTTTTGGTATTTTAATACTGGTTTATATCCTATTACCAAATATTTTACAGCGCGGAATTTAGTATGTCAATGATATCCTGCTTATTAAGCTTTTTAAATGAGCCGACTTCTCCGTAATGTCTTATAACCTTATCCGCCATCTCCTCAAACATATCTCTTGGTATCTCTACTTCCTTTAAAGAGGTAGGCATTCCAAGTAATTTAAAGAGATCCTTGGTTCTTGAAATAGCTTCTCTGGCAATATCCATAGGATCTTTTTGCGCGTCTATTTTCCATACATTTACACCGTAAGCAGCCAGTTTTGTAACGGTATTGCTGCTTAAAACATTTTTCATCCAACTAGGTATTATAATCGCTAGCCCGGCGCCATGGGTGATATCATATATCGCGCTCAACTCATGCTCTATGCCATGTGAGGCCCAGTCATTCTCTTTGCCAAGACCTATAAGACCGTTTAGGGCTAATGTCCCCGCCCACATTATATTTGACCTTGCCTGATAATCATTAGGATACTTTAAAACAACGGGCCCATATTTTATACAAACCCTGATAAGCGCCTCCGCGATTCCATCCTGTACATCAGAGGAGTCTGTATGACTGAAATATTGCTCAAAGATATGTGCCATTATATCGACAATGCCCGCGGCCGTATGATATCTATTTACAGTAAATGTGTATTCAGGATCAAGAATTGAAAATCGCGGCTGTATACGTGGCGTACAAAGAGCGAGCTTTTGCCTTGTCTCGACATTTGTTATTACGGAGTTTCCATTCATCTCTGTACCTGTCGCGGCTAAAGTAAGAACGCAACCTACATCAAGCGCGCCTTCAGGCATAGCCTTTTTAATAAAGAAGTCCCAGCAATCACCATCATATACAGCGCCGGCCGCGATAGCTTTTGAGCAATCAATAACGCTTCCCCCTCCAACACCAAGAACTAAATCTATATTATCTTCCCGGCAAGTCTCTACGCCTTTGTATACGCTCTCGATCCTCGGATTGGGCTGTATGCCGGTAAGTTCTTTGTAATCAAGGCCTGCCTCTCTAATCTGCGCAAGCACCTGATCGTATATACCATTGGACTTTACACTGCCTGAACCCGTTACCAACAGAACTCTCTTGTATCTGCCTTGAAGTTCCTGCTTAAGCGAGGCAACCTCACCTTTACCGAAATAAAGCGCGGTCGGTATGTGATATTTAAAATTTAGCATTTCTTACTCCTAATACGGATTGGCCCGTATGTAACATTACGGCCTATTGTTCTTCTCTAACATAGATAATCTAGTCGCAACCGGGAAGACTTTACGTCCCTGCGAAAATTGCTATGAAATTATCTTGCTATTTTATCTCGCCTGACTTTTTTAGCGCGATCTTGACGCATACAGAGCCTATCACCTCAGATATTATTGTCGCGCCAATTACAACGGCGATTATGATATCGGCAAAACCAGCAAACGCTGGGTTCTGTTTCATTAAAAGCGCCAAACCTACTACTATGCCCCCGTAAGGAATAAGGCCCGCAGCTGTATATTTTTTTACCTTGCTCGATGATTTCGCGATAGCGGCACCACAGATCGTTCCAGTTGCCTTACCGATAGCCCTAAAGAGAACGAAAAATATAATTAGAATAGCCGCTGTCGGCAAGACGGAGAAATCAAGTTGCATGCCGCTTACCGTAAAGAATGCAAGGAATATAAGCTCCTCTGTATAGCGCTCAAGTACTTTGAAGATCTTATCCTGTTTAGGATTAAAATTAACCACAAAAATGCCCATGACCATTGTCGCTAAAAGCGCGTCGCACTTTACGGCATTGGCAAAGCCAAAACAACACGAAAGAAGTCCGAATATTACAACTATCAACACGCCTTCGCTCTCTTTTGCTACAACCTTTGTGACAATGTTTAAGAGAAGCCCGAATAACGTACCCATAAGCAGTGAACCGAATATTATCATAAGCGGTACAGCTATTGATGAGTAAAGGCTAAAAGGCGCGCTTGTCGCGAAGCTCTGCGCTATTACAATGGCGAGGCTGAAATTCATAATTCCCAGCGCGTCGTCAGAAGCGGCAACACCCATTATAGTTGATGTGACATCTCCTTTAGCGTTATATTCATGAGTAATTGCCAGGGCAGGCGTAGGATCTGTCGGAGAAGCGATACAGCCGGCTAATATACTAAGCGGTATATATGTACTAAACCAGCCTATTGTCGGACCATGTATAAAAAACTGCGCTATAGCCAGGAAACCTATCACAACCGCTATAAAAGCGAACTCCGCTTCACAGATAGTGATCCATATTATGCCCTTGCCAAGTTTTTTCAATCTTGAATACTGGAGTGTGCCCCCGATTGAGAAAGTAATAAAGCAAAGCGCCAAATTGATTATAAGATTGGTACGGCTCGCCGCGACGTGAGGCATAAAACTCATTATATCCGGGTTTAAAAAAATACCGGCCAGGATATAACCTGTAACCTTGGGCAGCTTCAACCTTATGGCTATCTCGCCAAAGATAAAACCAACAATAACTATTATGCCAACCGCCAATACAGGATCCATACAACCTCTCCTATTTGTAATACGGCAATAACATTATCACTGCAAAAAGAAACACTAATGTTACCATGCCAACGATAATGCCTATTTTAAACCAACTCAAAAAACTTATCGCTATATTTCTCTTCTTCTCAAGGCTCCCTAAGGCGATTATATTAGCGGTTGAACCGATAATAGTAATATTTCCGCCAAAGCACGCCCCGAAAAGCAGCGCCCACCATAATACAGTCTTTGTCCCGAGAATCAGGTTTAAACTCTGCACTACCGGGATAGAGCCTGCTACTACAACGACATTATCCAGCGCGCTAGATATAAAAGCACTGCCAAAAAGGATAGTGGCAATAAGCGCGATCCTGCTCTCAGCAACAAGGAAAAGGAGTTTCTGCGCCAGGATCTCAGCTACACCTGTTGAAGCTAATACGCCGGCCTGGGCAAATAGGAACATAAAAAAAAGCAGGGTCCACCACTCTACATCATGCTCAATGTAGCTCCTCGCCTTTTGCCTGCGCCATACCATAATAATAGCTGATGATAAAAGCGGTGCGATAAGCAGGACCGTATTCTGCCCTAATCCAAGGGCCAGCTCAATACGATGATGCAAGGCTATAAGCATAAGCGTCGCGCCGGATATAATAAAACCTATCTTAAGCCTCTTTTCTGTAGGCACAGAAAGAAGCTGTATCAGTATATCATTTGGTCCATATTCGGCAATTTTTTTATCGAGTTCTTTGATCGGTTTCCTGAATATAATAAGCAATAGTGCCGTAAGCATAACAAGAGATAATATCATAAGTGGAAAAGCATATATTATAAAATGCTCAAATGACAGCCCTGCCTTTGCCGCTATCATTATCCCTATAGGATTACCGATTACGGTTCCTGCTGAACCTATATTTGTAGCGAAAACACTCGCGATAATAAATGGGACAGGGTCAACCTCAAAATAATCACTAAGTTCAAGTATGATCATAATCATAAAGAGTATAGATGAGACCTCATCTATAGCGCATGCCAAGAGTCCGGAAGCAAATATCAGCGCTACCATAAAACGCTTGGCGCTTATATTCTTCATGACCAGTGCCTTTTGTAAGAGCCATGTGAACAGGCCTATCTCTTTAAGAAAACCTACAAGTATCATCATACCTATAAGAAATAGGATAATCTCCATTGAAGAGTGTTCTATGAATTCCTTCAATGTGGCAACACCCGTAAAAAGGATTATAGCCGTACCGAGAAAAGCGAAACTTAGGCGGAATTGCCAGAAAAGGAGTGTGCCCAATATCGATAGGCTGAATGTGCAAAGCGCGATGACCTGATCTACTGTGAGCTTAAGGCTAATACCAACAAAACCTACGATAATTACAGCAAGCGCTAAAAGTATACTTTTATGAAATAGGTATTTTTCGTTTTCCATAAATCTGTGTCCTGTTTATATATTATCCGCCAAGAACTTCATCAGATCAAAGCCTCGTTCATAGCCCGGGAAACTTTGGATCTCTAAAACATGCATATCGCGTGTCTCCCTATCAATAATAACATCGACCCCAGCGAATTTAAGACTTATTGTCTTTGCCGCTTTCCTGGCGATAGATTTTACCGCGCGAATCTCTTTCTTGCTGAGACAGGAATTAAGAAAAGGCCTTTTCTCTATCCTGCCGCCTTGGGACCAGTTTGTTATAAAGCTTGTATCAGGGGCGCTCTTGGCATAGAGATACGGCACCTTGTCATAAGCCACGTATACTCGAATATCAAATTTTCTAGACTTATAAATAAGCGGCCTAACCTCGTTTTGAAATATAAAACCTTTCCTTATAAGTATCTTAAGAAACGCGTCACGTTTATCCTTAGAGACCCTGGTAGGCCTCCAATTGTAATCATAGAGCCTGCTTACTATCGCATTAGATTTAAATATAAAATTAGTATATGTTCCGCTCGCGTCAATGAAGGTTATACCTTTACCCATAGCTCCGAAGCGAGGCTTGACATAGAGCGCGCAACCTTTGCTTACAAGCGTATCTACATCCGATGTTTTTCTGATATTATATATGTGGGGGCTTCTTATCTGGGCTCGCTTAAGCTGGCTGTAGGTCTCTAATTTATCCCTGTCTACTATGCAGCCCTTTGGCGGGTTCACAAAGTTTAGGCTTTTTAATCTGTATCTTCTTTTCAATATCTTATCTACTTTCATAAGGTAAGATATATAATCAGATCCGAAATCTATGTCACCGTAGACCCTGTCATCTTTGTCATACCTCTCAATCTCACTATTCCAGTTGTTGTATGGGAAGAAAAGTATTGCATCCAGCCTCTTTGTAGATATATTAGGCAACCGGCCTGAGATAACATCGTCATAGGTTATAAAAACAACGCCTATTCCGCGCTTATTGAGCCTTTGTTTATATGTTATAAACCTATTCAGAGATGGCTCAAAGACCGTCTCTGTCATCATGGGGTCGCCTATTACAAGCAGTGTCTTTCTCATGTTTTAAAACTCGAAATTTTCAGGGTCTATTATGGCTTTCTTAATATAGTTAGGCAGGCGGGAGAGTTTTTTTACAGAGGCTATCTTTAAGAGCAGAGGCAGTATCTGCTTGCTGTATCTACTTGAACTCGATATCGGCGCTAATCCCGGGTAACCAAAGATTGAGATATGCGTGATACCGTTAATTATGTAAGCGGGGTTGCTTATCAGCGTAGGGCGGCAGCTTTCTATAGGGTTGGGGTAATCAACAGAGAGATCAAGAACTACACCATAGGGGTTCATGAGACTGAGCATCTTTTTCGTAACTATATACTCCTTGTTATCTCTCTTTTCTTTTGGCCATGCTAAACCATTAACAAGTATGTCTACGTGTCTTAAAAAATGCTTGGCGTGCCTAAACTCGCCTTTTCTTAAAATCTTTACTTCCGCGCCAAGCGCGTTAGCGACATAGAGAGCGCCGCTTGATACGGCGCCATATCCAAGAACAAGCACCCTGCAATCACGGGGGGATTTTTTTGAAACATGAAATGCCATCAGCATGCCTTGCTCACCCGACATATCAGTACACTGGACAAGCCTCTCACCGGCCCTGTTTGTTATAAGCTCCATAGCGATAGCCTTGACATTAACCTTGTCCATAAGTCTTACAAATCTCGGATTTTGTTCAGCATGCAGCATGGAAAAGAGTATATTGTTGCGCATCATACGAAATTCATCGGTAAGCGGAGGCTTAAGCTTTACAACTACATCCTGCGTAAATATTCTATGCCTATCCCGAGTAATGGTAGCGCCCACTTCTCTATATTCTGAGTCAGCTATGCCCATGCGCAGGCCAAGTCCTTTTTCAGCGATAACCCTGTGTTTTTCCTCTATAAGCCTCTTTACCTCACGCGGCAGCATGATCGCCCTTGTCTCTTTTCCGCTAGCAGATATCTCTTTAGCTATACCTATATTCATAATAAATCTCCTATTTCTACGTTTAATTATGGGGATAATGGTGTATCAACTCTTTGAGTGGGTGAACTCAAGCACCGAAGATAACTATTTTTTATCTAGTATTATACATATATTATACTAGATGAAAAGATAATGCAAGAGAAAAATCAATAATTACGGTTTCCGTCTGGGCGCCACGCGGGGGATATTACCTTAGCGTGCTTATCTTTATTAAGCAGAGACGCGAAAAAAAGAGCAGGATGGTTAAATCGCTCGTTTATGCTGTCTAAGATCCTGTTTATTCTGTATCTCTTCTTATCCTGCGGAAAGAGAGAATCTGATGCTGAATACGCAGAAAGCCTTGTACCTGTGATGCCTAAAAGTCTTACGGGTTCCATTAATGGTATGGACTGTAGTATCAACCTTGCAGTATGATATATGGCCTTCGTGTCATCTGTTGGTGACGTAAGGGCCTTTTGCCTAGTAATGGTTTTAAAGCTCTCATATCTGAGCGTTAGCCTTATTGTAGAAGCGCTTAGGGCTGCCTTTCTAAGTCTTCTGCCTACCATCTCCGATAGCTCAAGAAGATACTGTGCAAGTAATACCGGGTCTGAGGTATCTTGCTTAAATGTCATGCTGTGCCCCATTGATTTTGCCTCTTCTTCCGCACCTATAGGAATAACGGTTGAGTTATCACACCCGCACGCCATGAGTGAAAGCGCAACTCCTTTTACGCCAAATGCGCGCTTAAGCAGGGCGGGATCATACCTGCTCAGTTCACCTAATGTTTCGATGCCCATTAAATTAAGTTGTTCGGCTGTCTTTTTACCGATACCGCAAAGCTCCCCAACCCTTGTATGCTCAAAAATATTAGCTACATCCAACTTATTAAGAATGAATATCCCACCAGGCTTAGCCCTTTCGCTGGCAAATTTAGCAAGGAGTTTATTGGGGGCGATGCCTATTGAAGAGCTTAAGCCTAATTGATCTATGATCCTGGCCTTGAGAGTTTTGGCAATCTTCAGGACAGTACCGAATAAATGCATAGTGTTTGAAATATCAAGAAAAAATTCATCTATTGAGGTAATTTCGATATCCGGAGTAAAATCGTAGAGTATCTTAGCGATGTCGGAGCAGGCTGAAGCGTATTTATCGGTATTACCTGTAACGAATATTATGTCCCTACAAAGCAGCCTTGCCTGGTTTTTAGTCATGCCTGTCTTTACGCCAAATGCCCTTGCCTCATATGATGGGCTGACAAGGACGGTTCGAATATTAGAACCGACAACAGCAATGGGCTTGCCCAGCAGAGACGGATTATCTCTCTGCTCGACAGAGGCAAAGAACGCATCCATATCTATATGCAAAATTGTGTTTTTCATAACAGCTTATCCATAGGGGGACACCCCTGAACGTAAATAGCCTCAAGACCGGTTCTCAAGCACGATCGGTTGTGCTTGAGAACCGGTCTTGAAAAAAGGACGGTCCTAAAGGGGAGATTAAAAACTGTTTATGATATCGAAAACTTTTTCGAGGTCGCTCTTGTCATTGGAAGATTCATCTGAAGGCTGCTGATTGCCATCCTGGTCCTTATCCTCTTTAAATATAACATCCGCTATCTTGTATACAGCCATTCTGGACAATGCCCGTTTTGTCTTGGAGCCAAGGTGAAACTCGGGCTCTTCTATGGAACCCTTGATCTTGAAGTCAAATACGATCTCACCGGATTGGTCGGAAAAATAATTGTAAAGATCTTCCGTTCCTGTTGGCCAGAATTTATTAAAACTATGGTCTTGCTTCGGTTCAAACTCCATATCTGAGAACCTTATCTCATTCATAGAGCCGATGTCACCATTATCAAAATTAAATACTAATTCGCCACTCGCCTTGCCCTTCTTGAAAGTAAACGGTGAGTACTCATCATAATATGGCGCAAAATGCACAAAATCGATATTTCTGATATTAAAGCTATTTGTCATTGTTAGCTTCTTAGTAGTTGGGTTATACCTTGTATCCCACTCAAGGTACTGGCCGTGTTTTCCATTGATAATACCTTTACCTTCTGAGCTAAGATAATCAATGCCTTTAAAGCCCTTGCGGAGGTCCAGGGCCACTGTCGCCGCTATCTCTTCAATAGTCGTAACATAGCCCCTGCTATCTATATAGGCATCGTCAAAAGTAAGAACCCCTGATGAAATATTAAAAATAGGGTCTATATCCAGGAGTTGGCTAATATCTTTGACAGGGCTTAAGAGATATGAAAACAACCCCATTAGCTTTGAGGATGCGCCCATCTTCTTTATCGGCTTGGAATCTTTAAGCACGCCCTCCATCTGTTCAAGATTCAAATCTCCGCTATGATTCCTGTCTATGTAAAGCGCCAGAGAGGTTAGCTTGATATCGCTAATGTTGATACCCTTTAACAGATTAGTACTATCGCGCTGACTGTATTTGCAGGTTATGTAAGGAACCTGGGCAAGATATGGATGCGAAAAACCTTTTGGATTTTTAATTCGTAGGTTTGCTATGTTAATTACCCTCTTATCAAGGTCCAGAGAGAGAGTATCGATCTCGATATAGGATGGCAGAAGATTTGCGAGTACCTTGTCTATACTTCTATTTAAAAGCGTCTGCCTGTTAAAGTATATAAAACCTGCCGAGGCTAATATCACAACAAGAAAAGCAATTAGTATAATCTTTACAATGCGCATATCTCTTACTCAGTCATTTTGTGTTTAATTAAAAAATATTAAGAAACAATATCATCCATTATATCATATGCGGCACGTGGATGTGAGATATATTTAAGGTGGTTACGCATGATATTTAGCCGCCTCTTATTTGTCAGAAGATCCGCGATCTTCTGACCGCCTGATTCCATGTCGTGTATTCTGATAGCGACTCCGGATTCCAGCAGATAATCACTGTTGCGCTGTTCTTGACCCGGGATTGGGTCAATAATTGCCATAAGCGTCTTGCTTGCCAACACCTCTGATGTGGTTAGGCCTCCGGGCTTTGAAATAACAATATCAGACGCTGCCATAAGCTCGTGCATATTACCTACCATGCCCAGAACAGTCACTTTTATATTTTTTAAACCCTTTCCTATAGAGATCATCTTATTGGCAAGAAGTTTGTTCCGTCCGGCAAGAACGACTATCTGCAGCTTGTCTTTAACATTCTTAAAAGAACTCAATAAGTGCGTATAGCCTTGCAGATTATACCTGCCGCTTATCATCAGTATCATCGGCAATACTGCGCTTATCTTTAATTTTTTGCGTAGCTTGTTCCTATTGTGACTCATTGCGAATTTTGGGTCAACGGGGATGCCTGTTAATTTTATGTCTGAATCCTTGATCTTGTGCAGCTTCAGGACCCTTCTTTCTCCTTCGCTGGCTACATAATATTTTGCTACATGTCTATTTATCCACAATGAATGGACCGCAAAATCAGTTACTACGCAGTAAAAAGGTATATTAAAGAACTTAAGACGCTTTAAGCTGCCTAGCGCGTCCCAGCCTAAAAAATGCGTGAATACAAGCGCATCGGGCTTGAACTCTTTAACATACTTAAGCAGGCTCGCTATATGCATATTACCTACAAGATGGTGTAAATGCGTGGTTATGTTAGCCTTTTTAAATTTATAAGATCTATCATAGAGATAACCCCACAGCTCCGGAATTCTTTTTACTATCTCAAGGTAACTGCCTTTATAAAGTTTTTTAAAATAGCCTGGGGCGTAATCGAGCATATCAACTGTCTCCGCTACAGCAATCTTTTTCTGATCGCAAACTTCCTTAAGCGCCTTTGCGGCCTGCATATGTCCCGCGCCCGCTGAAGCGTAAAGCATTAGTAGCCTAGGTATTTTTTTCTTTTTCATAGCATTACCTCCATAAATTATATTATATAAAAAAAATAGCGGATTTGGAAGTTAAATCCGCTATTTTTGTAAAAGTTTCTTTCTTAATTACAGTAATCTAAGAGATCTAAACCAAGCTGCGCAAAAAGTTGTTTTAGCTTTATCATGGGAAGTCCGAGAATATTAAAATACGAACCTCTTATGCGATCGTATATAAGAGACCCTACGCCTTCTATTGAAAAACCGCCTGCCTTGTCATGCGGCTTTAACGCGTCAAACCACCTGTCTATATCTTTTTGCAATAACTTTTCAGCGTATAGGAGACTTTTTTCATGTCCTGTCGCGTGTTTACCTGTGGGGCAATCAAGCAGAGATAGTCCCGTAACTACCGCGAGGCGCTTATTGCCAAAGGCCTTAAGAAGCCTCTTTGCCTCGCTTTTATTCTTCGGCTTTCCGATAAGGCGCTTATCAAGGACTACAAGCGTATCTGCCCCGATTATTATGCTTTTCTTATATCTTTCGGATCCCGCAAGCACTTTTCGCTTAGCGTTGGTAGTGACATTCCATTGAACGCTACGACTCTGGTCATGAACCTCCTGAGTATCGGTCGCGTAAACCTTATGCTTTATACCGCATGAGGCGAGTATCATAGACCGCCTCTTGGATGCCGATGCCAACACTATATCTTTTTTCATGAGGTAACCCTTAAATGCTTTTTTTCTATCCAACCATCTTCAACACCAACCGCCGCTCCGGAATATTCTGATATATACAGGAACTTTATCTTTATCCACTCAACGTCCTCAACCATAGTAACGTCTCCTATAACGATTACCTGGGCTTTGTCTCTAAGATCCGTCATCCTTGATTTAGCAGGATTCGCGTAAACAGGGACATCCATCTCCATATAGAGGCCACCACCGGTATCGTATCTTCCATCAATTGTAGCTGTCTTTTCCGTTGAACATAATTCCGTGAATTTTTCTTTGTGTTTTTTATCGGCGCTGTAGGTTTTAATGCCATCAACCATGCGCTCCCAGTTGCTACCTCCATTTGAACTCGAATAAGCAAGAGTACAACCTGTAAATAAAAATATTGTGATAAATAAACTTAGACGTAGTGAATATCTCATTTTTTTTTTTGGTTTACGATAATAGAGGATGATTATATACGCTATTGTAAAGAGCGTGAAATTCGCTATGGTAAAACCACGCAACACCACCTCTTCGGTAATTAACCCGTGAGGAAGCATTAGGAGAAGGCATGTCCATATTCCGATACCCCACCATAGACTAATATCTTCTGAGGACTTCCTCTTTATAACTCTTACTACCAGAGGTATATTCCAGAATGGGAGAATGATCCCCGCTATTAAAGAAATTTTAGCTAATATGGTCATAGTATCTAGTCCTAGAATACGCGCATCCATACGGCGCGGCATCTTTCTCAACAAGGCCTTTTATAGGAACGCATGTAAAGACCTTATTGCTAACGGTCCTATGCTTACCGATACGATCCTGATATATGTCGCATGTGTATCTATTGTTATCGATTTTTTTAAGGTGCTGACAGGGATCTTTAAGTGCTCCGCAACAGAGGCCGCACTGCTTGCAACGTGCCTCGTACTCTACCTGCTTTTTTGCGAGGTACGATCTATACTCTTGTGTTTCGATTAGAAGCCTTCCCAATGCAGGACGTCTTTTAATGATCTGCTTTTGTGCGGAGAAGGATTTTGCTTTGGCCAGCCAATGGAAATAATACTTACTAGCTTGGTCTCTGTCGGGGCGTTAAGCATGCGTAGGATATCTTGCGCGTAAGGTTTTTTATCTCCCGCTATCCAGCACGCGCCAAGGCCTAGATCCGCGGCTCGTAAGAGTATATTCTCTGTGGCGGCACAACCATCCTCAATGAAATATTTTGTATCCGCGCATATTACGATAATTGCCGCCTGCGCGCCGCCAAGAAATTTTCCATTGGGCGCTATTGAGGCTATATCACCAATTTTAGTCTTATCGGTAATGGCTATAAACTCCCAGGGCTCAACAGCGCGTGCTGATGGGGCCATTCTGCCTGAATCTACAAGCTTTTCCAGAAGCTCTTTTTTGACCGGCTCATCGGTATATTCTCTTACGCTTGCCCTTAACGCGATTGCTTTTAATGTCTCCATATCAGGAAGGCCTTTTTCTCTTATGCATGTCTTCAATTATATTTTTCAGGTCTCTGTCAGCGGATTTAGCGACCATAGTAAGAATAAAAATCAGCACTGAAAGCTGCCAGCAGTCCTCAGGCCCCATTACAAGGCCTGTATGTACATCTTCCTTCTTTTGAAGCCTGCCCTTATATTTATCTTCCGCTGTTTTTAAGCTACCTTCGAAAAGATCCAGAGATTCAACCTTGTTATTATACTTATACGATGGGAAGTGTATTCCCCTTACGAGAAAGAGGTTTGTTATCGTATCCTCAGTTGTCTCAAGATCTTTCTCAAACTCAAAACCCTCAAAGTGGGGCAGGTTCTCAGGCATTATTATTGACGGCTTCTCAGCGTAAATCTTGCCCTCTCTAACGATTGTATCGCCTACATTAAGAGTGGATTCCGCAAGAAATATATAAGGCATCTCTGTTGTAGCAAATGTCAACAGAGGCTTTACGCGAGGCCTTATGATCTCCGTCTTCTTCAGCGCTTTTTCCCATCTATCCATTATATTCATGATATAAATCCTAGGTTAAATTTGGCTATATTCTACCTTAAATACGTGGTTTGTCAACTGAAAACATACGGCACTACGTTATGAGCAACCTTAACTTTACATTTTGAGTATTGCACAATAATGTAAAGTTAGGTGGCGCTTAAAAAATTAAAATACTCCATCAAGAGGAGCGCCGCACTTCACGCATCTATTGCCGTTTAATCCGGCAATCTCAACATTAGGGTATTCTCGCTTAATAAGTAAATGTCCACATTTGCAACATACCGTAGGTGATTCCTGAGCAATGTTGCCGATATAGACATAACAAAGGCCGGCATCTTTGCCAATATGGCTTGCTCTATCAAGTGTTTCTATAGGGGTAGGCTTACTATCCCGACATATATAGTCAGGGTGAAATCTGCTTATGTGCCATGGTATATCAATACCAACAGTAGCTATAAAATCCGCTATCTGCTTTAACTCCTGATTGGAATCATTGAGCCCGGGAATGACCAAGGTGGTAACTTCAATCCATAAACCTAAATTCTTCATATACCTGATCGTATCAAGAACAGGCTCAAGCCGCGCCTTGCATCTCTTTTTATAAAAATCATCACTAAAGGACTTAAGATCTATATTTGCCCCATCAAGATATGGGCATATAACATCTATAGCCTCGTGACCGATATAACCGTTTGTGACAAATAGATTATAAAGGCCGCTCTCTTTAGCAATACGCGCTATATCATACGCATATTCGAAAAAGATAGTTGGTTCTGTATATGTATACGCTATCGATCGACAGCCGGCGCCAAGAGCCTCTCTTACGATCTCGTTAGGGGCAACACTCTTTAAAGCCATACCTTTAAGCGTATCCGCCTGTGATATCTGCCAATTCTGACAAAAATCACATTTAAAATTACACCCTGGTGTCGCGATGGAAAAGGCCATGCTTCCCGGAAGAAAATGATATAGGGGTTTTTTTTCAATGGGATCCGCATTAGCCGCTATTACCTCTGCGTAAGCATGGGTATGCAGCTGACCATCGATATTCTGGCGAAGGTTACATAGCCCGTATTCACCTAAAGGGATCACACAATTATGTCCGCATAAATAACACTTAACTGATTTATTCCCTATACTTTTATATATTTTAGCTTGATGCAACATCTTTTAATATCGCCTTGACGGACATAATTTAGCTACAACACAGTTCTCACATAAAGGCCTTCTTGCCCTGCATACTCTCCTACCATGTGTAACGAGGATGTGATTGAATTTTAGCCAATAGCGAAGAGGGACGACTTTTAGAAGGTCTTGTTCAATAACGATAGGGTTACCACTTTTTGTTAGTCCAAAGCGGTTGGAAAGCCTCTTAACATGCGTATCAACCGCTATGCCCTCTCTCTTCTTGAACGCTACGGATAGGATAATATTTGCTGTTTTACGTCCAACGCCATCAAGCGTGAGAAGTTTCTCCATTGAATCAGGAACCCTGCCATTAAAGCGCGCCACTATCTTCTTTGACGCAGCTATTATATTTTTAGCCTTTGCTTTATAGAATCCGGTTGTATACAACTCTCTCTCTAGAGTAAAAGGCTTAGCCGAAGCTAAGCCTTTTACATTTTTATATTTCTTAAACAGGTCTATCGTTACCCTGTTTGCTACCACGTCTGTACATTGAGCGGAAAGTATGGTAGCGACGAGAAGCTCAAAGCTTGTTTTATGAGGCAGCGATATTACCTCTCTACCCGGATAAGCCTTTTTAAGGCTTTCGATTATATCGATCGCTTTTTCTTTTTTACTCTTAGCCATATTAATCTAGAAAAGAACCTTTTCAAACTGTGAAGTTTTGCAAAAGGCGGGGGGTCATTTTGCCCTGTACGGAAAGGTTGTTATTTATTTGATTTAAGGGCCTTTGTGATCTTATCTATCTCATCTTCAAGAGCAAATACTTTTCTCTTGCTCTCCACAACCTTAAGCCAATTGGATACTCTCTGCGGATTAGCCTTGTCCTTCTTCATCTCGTGTTCAAGTTTTTTTAGAATAACTTTCCTGCGCGCGTCTTTACTTTTCATTCTCTCTTCCTCCACTAAGCATTATACACAAAATACGGATATATTCAAATAGATTTTTAAAATAACATCTTGATACTTATAACCATAAGCAAACCGGCAAAGACCTTTTTAAGTACCGGAACAGGTACAGAACTAGCAAATTTCGCGCCTACGAACCCACCTATTATAAACCCAGCGCATATAAATAGGGCAGCTCTTATATTCACATTCCCATCTTGATAATATCGCATCGCCGCCAGGATCCCTATAGGGGGCACCATAAGAGCAAGTGTTGTTCCCTGTGCCTGATGCTGTGTAAAGCCGCTCAATAAAACAAGCGCCGGTATAATAATAACCGCTCCGCCGATGCCAAAAAAACCACTACTTATACCCGCTAATAACCCTAACGCTATATACAATATGACTGTTCCCATGCGACCTCCTTGCGTAATTACATAAAAAGCCTGTTTTTTTAGGACAGGCTTTTTAAATAAATGAGCTCTTAGTTATATCTATAATTCTTATGAAGCGATGTCAAGGGTTCTACTGTTTAAGGCAATACGCTTAAATATGACCCTGTGTCCACCACATTCAGGGCACCACTCAGGGGGCCTTTCTTCAACAACCTTCTTGCATATCTGGCACTCGTATCTCATAAGATTAATCCCTCCTACATATATAACACATATGAGGGGGGATTATTCCCATTTTAGAGAAATATATAGACCTTGCGCACCCTATTGCTGATATTCCATTTACACTTGAGGCCCTTAGAAAATTTTACCAGATCGCCTTTTTTTATCTCTATTTTTTCGCCCGTCTCAGTCTTTATCATCGCCCTGCCATCAAAAAGATAACACCATTCTTCCTGATCATATTGCCAGTCAAACTCGGACTCCTCGCATTCCCAGGGATTCCATGAACTAATATTCAACTTAAGAAGTTCTTCTTCAGTTGGTTGAGTAACTGTAACGCTATTCATACAACCTCCTATTAGTCGTTCAGCTTTAAATCCTAAACAATGTTAAATAGCAAAAATTCAAACGGATAAAACCGAAGCCTGAAATTTTAAGAAATTGTAATTTTGAATTTGTTTAGTGTTTCGATATTAGAATTTAGGATTTATATTTTCAGTATTATCTTTTTAAACCTATATCCGCTATATCTATCTTACCGCAATATAAGGGTCCGTCATTTTCATAGAAACCTTTTTTAGCAAATCCAAATGTAACAGTCTGATCCGCTATTACAGCGGCGGAGTTTGCGAGGCCTGTTGTAGCATCAAGCCCGGAAGGGACATCAACGGAGATAATGCGGGCTCTTTGACAATTTAAAAATTCTATTACATCATGATATAAGCGGTTGGGCCTACCCTTAAACCCTATGCCAAATATGCTGTCAACGATAATATTCGCGTTGAATGTTTTTTTCAGGCGCCTAAAATCAGCTATTGTGTTAATCTCAGATATTGTGACACCTTTATGTTTAAGTGCCTGTGCGCTTGAAACAGGCCCGCTTGTCAATAGGTTAAACTCGCATAATAGATATATCTTTACGCTTATCCCCTTGCTCAATAAATATCGCGCGCAGACAAGCCCATCACCGCCATTATTTCCTTTGCCGCAGAATATCGCTACACGCACTGACTGTTTTTTATATTTCAAGCAACTCGCGGCGATGAGTACTTCTTTTGCTACTTCTCTACCCGCTCTTTCCATAAGCACTATAGAGGGCACGCCAACACGCTCTATATTAAATTTATCTATCATTCTCATCCGGGCTGATGTAACAGCTTTAAACATTGATTATCCTATTTTTTTGTATTTATTGATACTACAACGTCTTTGCCTGAAGCAATCTTGTATAAGTTACCAAAAATCTCTACCATAACAGGCCGATTACTTTTTAACGGCTTGACCCCGATAGATATCTTATTATGGTCTATCTTTACGCAAAGCCTCTCACCACGGAAGAGCAGATAAAACTCAAGATTGTGCCAATATTCAGGGAGTTGCGGCTCGAAGCTAAGGTGCGTGTTCTTGATCCTCATTCCGCCAAAACCATTGACAACAGACTGCCAGGAGCCGCCCAACGACGCAGCGTGCACCCCTTCGGCAACATTGGACTGGTTCATCTTTAAGTCCGCGCCAAGGGAGTAGAGAAAATATTGGTATGCCTTTACCATATTACCGGCCCTTAGATTGATAATAGCGTTTATAGAAGGGCTTAGCGAGGACTTATGGACCGTCCTTTGTTCGTAGTAAGCGTGCGTAGACTTAAATGTCTTGCTATCAAATTTATCTGGCAAAAGATAGAGCAGCATGCAGGAATCGAGCTGCTTGACAAGTTGAGTCTGGGCGACCTTTGATAGAGGGACATTCGGCGGAAATTCAGGCATCATATATTTGTCATGGGTTCGTATAGCTACATCTTGCTTTCTGAAATATCCATCAAATTCCTCAATAACATTATTCTTTGTATTCAGAGGGATATATAACTTCTCGGCGATATTTGACCATTTTTTGCACTCACTTAACTTAAGTCCTATCTTTTCTGATACAGCCTTGAACCCAGCGGGATACTTCTTGATAAAATTAGAACAAAACTCCGCCGCAACCTTAAGATTAAACTGGGCCAAGCCATTTGTATACGCGCTGTTATTGACATTAGAATGAAATTCATCAGGCCCCATAACACCATGGATCTCAAATCTATCCTTTTTCTTATTCTTTATCACCCTGGATGCCCAGAAACGAGCGGTCTCAAATAGCATCTCAGCGCCATATCGGATCATGAACTTATTATCGCCCGTAACAGTGTAATAATGCCACAGGCCAAAGGCTACATCAGCGACTATATGGTGTTCGTAATCCTGTGTGCTGATTTCTATAATAGTCCCGTCAAAATCCTTATGCCAATGTGGTGTTTCGTCCTCACCGGTATCCGCGCTTTCCCATGGAAAGAGCACGCCCTTAAACTTTTTTTGTTTAGCGATCTTTCTCGCGGCATCAAGCCTGTTATACCTGTATATTAAGAGATTTTTAGCGATATCAGGATATGCGTATATATAAAAAGGTAGTAGGAAAATCTCAGTATCCCAAAATACGTGGCCTCTATACCCTTCACCTGTCAAGGCCCGCGCGCCAATACTGATGTCGCTATCATAGGCATTACTGGCGATAAGCATATGATAAATATTAAATCTAAGGGTCTTCTGGGCATCGGTATCGCCGGATATCTTTATATCGGAAAATTGCCACAACCCGGAAAAAGACTTTATCTGTCTCTTAAGTAATCTGTCAAAGCCGAGCCTGGCATATTTTTTAATAGATTTTACGGTCTTGTCCCTTAAAAGGCGCTGGCTCAAGTGACGTGAGGTTCGTCCATAAAAAGTCTTTGTTAAGGTTAATGTCTCACCTTTTTTTAGGCGTATGTCGAAGGATTGGTCGGGCGCAGAATATTCTCTTTCACCGTATGAAACATTGAGGTGTGTAGCGCAGGCAAGCAGTATAGATGTGTCCTGCGTCTTCGCGCATAGATAGTTTATTGATTTTTCACTCCTAACTTCATTAACCTGAAAATGCTTTTTTCTGCCCTCGGTAAGAACCCCCTTATTGCGAACGGAGGTATTAATATTATCCTGAATAGTAAGTATGGTCTTTGCGTCAAGCGGGGTAATCCATATCCTCATAGCGCCTAATTGCCTGTGATCACTCGATATAAAACGAAGTGACTTATAATCAAATCTCTCTTTTCTGCTGTTAGCTAATATCGTATGACGAAATAGCAATCCATGTTTCATATCAAGGATACGATTATGGCTATGTAGATACATGCCCTTAATATCTATCTTCTCGCCTTCGGCAATTATGCGTAGATCGATAGGATTAGGGGCATTTACAATCTCCGATACTTGCGAAATAGACTTGTCAAAAACACCGGCGATATAGGTACCCGGTGCGGAATCATAAGGGATCTCTTCCAATATTCCTCTTGAACCCATGTAGCCATTTCCGAGAGTAAAAAGGCTTTCATACTCCTGCATAATAGAGGCGTTGAAGCCTCTTTCATGTATAAGCCATTTCTCCGAAGAAAGTATGTCTTTAAAAAATGATTTCATCGCTTATTAGGGAATCGTTAGTGTTAAGATTCACGCAAGTGAGATCCCTTGCATGTTGATTTTACTAGCAAGCAAACAAGGACCGTAGGCGAACGAGGCCTACCTCGCCTAAGTCGTTTACAACAATATCGGCCTTCTTGAATAAATCGGGCCTGTTGCTTCTGTCGATACCGACACAACGCATATTTGCGCGTTTAGCGCCTTCTACGCCTAATGTAGCGTCTTCAAAAACAACGGATTCCTCAGGCACGACCTTTAACCTCTCCGCGGCCATGAGAAATATCTGAGGATCAGGCTTACCCTTAGTAATATCGCTGCCACTAAGCCTTACTTCAAACTTATCCGTCAACCCTACCTTTTCCAATATCATAGGGAGATTTTTACTAGAAGACACAACAGCTGTATGAATACCAGCGGCAATAATATCTTTGATCAGGGATACGGTTGTCTCGTAGACCTTGACTCCATCCGCATTCAGAGATTCTATATAGTAACTCTGCTTTTTTTCACTCGCCTGCTCTATCTCTTCGTCAGAAAGGTCTGTAAGTATAGCTTTGCACCCATCGATGCGCGGTATGCCATCAACCTTTTGTTTGTAATCATTGTAATCGAATTTTTTGCCGTAATCATTGAACATTTTTTGCCACGCGTTAAAATGCAGCGGCACGGTATCGACGATTACTCCATCTAAATCAAATATAGCGGCTTTAAATTCCATAATAAAAATTATAACAGCTGGGGCAAGCCAATGCAAGTACTAATGCTGGTTTTATTAATAAATATATTCGAACAGTTCGTAAAAAGCTTTATCGGTTACCATCTTCTATCTGTTCATCGATGCGGGAAATACGCTGATCAATATATGGGTGAGACCTTAAAATATAAGGCACTGAAATACCTTTCTTATTCTGATCGTCAAGTTTCTCAAGCGCGCCTATCATGCCATGGGGATCAAAACCCGCGCTTGATGTATACTTGACTGAAAGCTCATCTGCCTGAAACTCATCTTTTCTGCTGTAACCAAGCGCGACAAGATTAAAAGCCGTCGCTCCGGCGTACGCGGCATAACCAGCCTGCTTCCTCTTGTCATCATCGGCATTACTCGTATAAGCTATTAAGGCTATGGTCGATAAAAGCTGATAGCCGAGTCCTGCCTGCATCTTCTTTACGATATGGCGCGCCGCCACATGGCCTATCTCGTGCGCCATTACAGCGGCAAGCTCATCATCATCAAGCTTGTCATATAGGCCTTTAAATATATAAACATGGCCTCCTGGAACGGTAAAGGCGTTAAGCTCTTTACTATCGATTAAATAAAACCTATATTCAATATCCTTACGATCTGAGACAGAGGCGATTCTTTTCCCTATCCTGTTAAGCCTGTCAAAGTCCTCACCGCTTTCAATGAGCTTATATTTTTCAGATATCTGCGCAGCCGCGCTTTTGCCGATCACTGTTTCAGACGCGGAATTTATAAATATTACTTCGTTCCTACCTGTAGCGGGGTTATAAGTAGTGGCACAACCTGAGAGTGAAAACAGGAACAACAGAAGCAGAAAGGATTTAAGCGGTTTTATTATCACAGCATACCGCATGTTGAGGGGGCACTTCTAAGCATGCCATTACTCTCTTTTTTTATGTTTTTACTGCGTCCATTTATAAAATTTGTAAATTTTGTGTTTTTATTTTTGTCAGGCATATTTTAAAAATGGGCAAATTTTTGCATTATTTGTGCTTAGGGGTGTCCCCTTTAGGACCGTCCCCGATTTTACGGCCTGCCAAGTAAGCGAAACATGTTCTCTTTATACGCCTGTACGCCCGGCTGGTCAAACGGATTGACCCTTAGAAGATAACCTGACACTCCAACCGCACGCTGAAAAAAATAAAAGAGCTGGCCAAGACAGAATGCGGAGCGCTCATCTATGATCAAGGCCATATTAGGGACACCGCCATCGGCATGAGCCTGGGCAGTGCCTTCATACGCCATATTATTTATAAAGTTCAAGCCCTTGCCTGAGATATAGTTAAGCTTGTCTATGTCTTCTTCCTCACGTGGCAATATTAAGTCCGCGCTTTTTTTCTTGATCCTGATAAAGGTCTCAAAGAGATTTCTCTCGCCCTGCTGAATAAGCTGGCCATTGGCATGAAGATCTGTTGAGAATATCGCCGCCTGCGGAAAAATGCCCTTGCCATCTTTTCCTTCAGTCTCCGCAAAAAGCTGCTTCCACCATTCCAGTATTGAAAGAAGCGAGACATGAAAGCTGCAACCTATCTCAATCTTTTTACCATTTCTATACAGAAGATTGCGCAATGCCGCGTAATGATATGAAATATTCTTATCGATATCAGCGGAAGATGACCTCTTCTCGATATCAGCGGCACCTTTGATCACTTCTTCAATATCTATGCCCGCGACAGCCATTGGCAGAAGGCCAACCGCGGTCAAAACTGAAAATCGGCCGCCTACATCTTCCGGTATATAAAGAGATCTGTAGCCACTCTTCTTTGCCATCTCATACAAGGCGCCTTTTCCTTTAGTCGTTGTGCAAATTATGCGCTTTTTAAGCTCGGAATTAGTATAGCGCTTTTTCATGAGACTCTTTATGATCCTAAACGCGGATGCGGGTTCAATAGTAGTACCGGATTTGGATATAACATTTACACTGATCTCTTTATCCTTAATATGCGAAATTAGGCTGGATAGGTAATCAGGGTCGATGCTATTACCCGCAAAGGCGATCTCCGGTTTAGAGCCATCGCGTTTTTCTACCCCGAAAAACTCTATCCCTGCCCTAGAACCAAGATATGAACCGCCTATACCTATTACGATAAAGATGTCGGAGCTTTCTCTTACGCCTTGAGCGATGCTTTTTATCTCTTTAAGGTACTTCTTTGTAGTAGTCGAAGGAAGATGCAACCAGCCTAAAAATGAATTTCCAAGGCCCGTACCTTTTTCGAGCATATCATGCGCGTCTTTTAACTCTTCCCTTATGGGTTCTAGCTCTTTTTTTAGAATAAACCCATTTAAATACTTTGTATCCAATTTCATATCTTCTCCGTTATTAGTTATGATTACATATTATAAATATGCGGCTCGTTTACCGCATTTTTTTATAGCACTTCAGCGGCGATCGATGCCAATGCGCTTCTTTCGCTGTTTACTAATGTCATATGCCCAAACATGGGCTGGTGCTTCATTTTTTCAACGCAATATGTAAGCCCGTTACTCGCGGAATCAAGGTAAGGATTATCTATTTGGTAAGGATCCCCTGTAAGGACCATCTTAGCGTAACTTCCCGTTCTCGTTATAACTGTTTTTATTTCATGAGGGGTCAGGTTCTGTGCCTCATCAATGATAATAAATTGCTTTGGTATGCTCCTGCCGCGCATATATGTAAGGGCCTCTAGTTGCAAAAGTCCTGTATCTAAAAGATCCTCCGCAGTCTTGAATTTACCACGCTGCTTCTGCTTGTTCATAGTCAGTATATAATCAAGATTATCAAAAATAGGCTCCATCCAGTTCTCTAGCTTCTCCTCCTTTGTTCCAGGAAGATAACCGATATCCCTGCCTAAGGGCATTATAGGACGTGATATAAGCAGTTTATCATAAGACACGTCCTGCAATACCTTCTTTAGGCCCGCGGCCAAGGCGAGTAGCGTCTTTCCTGTGCCAGCCTGACCTACAAGCGTAACTAAACGTATCTTATCATCGCATAAAAGCTCCTGCGCCATAACCTGCTCTTTATTGCGCGGCTTAACCCCCCAGATCTCCTTGCCGCCATATTTCATCTGCACAAGCTTCTTTTTTTCGGCGTTATAACGCGCTAGGGCAGTATGTTTTTTATTGGACCTATCAGTTAAAAGGGCGAATTCATTAGGCTCATAAGCAGTATCATTTTCAACTTTAAGCATCTTTTTCGCGTAAAAACTATCTATCGTCTCTTTTGGCTGGATCACTTTCTTCCACCCCTTATAGAGTTTATCAAAGTTCACCTTGCCCTTTTCAAAATCCATAGCTCTTAAGCCTATGGCATCGGCCTTAACCCTGGCGTTTATATCCTTAGACACAAATATTACTCTTGACTGTTTTTTCTGTAAAATATAGGCGGTCATCAGTATTCGATTGTCAGCTATTTTTGTAGAAAGCCCAAGTTCACCTGCCTCAGATAGATCAATATTGGTAATAATCCTTATCTTTCCGCCGTTTTCAGTCTCTACGCCGTTACCTAGCTTACCTTTTCTGCGAAAATTATCAAGCATCCTGATAACCTCTCGCGCATTACGGCCCTTTTCATCGTTATCTTTTTTAAATACATCAAGCTCCTCAATAACCTCAATAGGCAAGACAACCTCGTTATCAGCAAATGACGTAAGCGCGTCGGAATTATGTATGAGGACATTTGTATCTAATATAAATATTTTTGACATTATCTAAGCACCCTTTCATAAACCTTTAATGTATTTTTTGTCATTATCTCTTTTGTAAAACCATTCCCTACTATCTCTTTGCCCGTATAACCAAGTCTCTCCCTTAAGCGATCGTTAAGAAGAATTTGAGCAATCCTTGAACCAAGAGCCTCATAGTCCCGTACATTTACAACAAATCCATTTACACCGTCTCTTATAACCTCGGGCATTCCACCTGAATTGGTTACTATTATAGGTTTTGCTGATGCTAAAGACTCTAGCATTGTAAGGCCAAAAGGCTCGGAATTGGATGATGGGTAAAGGCAGACATCCGCCATAGAGTATAGCGATACCATCTCATCAAGCGAAAAGACATCGATAAAGGTGCTATCCTTTAACCCGAAGACATCTATAAGATATAATATATAAGCGATATCCTTCTGCTGACTTATATCCCAGTCGATTATGTTTTTTGTGCCGGCAAGGACAAGAACAGCGTCAGGGACAACCTCTTTTACATATTTCATCGCCTTAACACTGATATCACAACCCTTGGCAAGCCCCATTCTGGCTGGGTGAAATACTATCCTTTTACCCCTTAGCTGTTCATGCTTACTGGCTATCTTGACTTTTTTGTGTGGATAGAATCTCTTTGTGTCAATGCCATGATGAACCACCGTAACCTTCTTATCATCAAAACCGATCCCCATTACCTCAAGCTTGATGTAATGGCTGACAGCTATTATGTGACTCCAATTTATATTTGCCGTAAGATCAAGAAAGAGCGCCTTGTCCCATGCGTTATGCGCGGTAAGAATTAGTGGTATGCCTTTTTTTCTGGAAAGCGCATCCAATACAAGCGCGTGAGGCTTGCTAAAATAATTCATATTATGAGCGTGGATAATATCAGGCTTAACCTTATTTACAAAGTCCTCACAGACTTTCTCAAATTCATCCTCAATGCCTACGAGCCCTCTCTTTCCAAGCCAGTTAAGATCCATAATCGGAGTACGAAAGATTTTTGAACGTCTATACTCCGATTCATCCCGGTAGCCTTCCGCGGACCCTGTTAAGAGTGAAACAGTATGTCCCTTTTTCGCAAGTTCAGGCATAAGTATGGTCAGATGTGTTTCCACGCCACCTATAATAGGCGGAAAACCCCAATGCATATGGGCAATATTAAGCTTTTTCATATCTTTAAAACTCGACCCTTGGCACTGCTTTTGCTGCCGCGTCAACCTCAAAATATTCAGCGGGACGATTTATGCCCCTTAGGGTAGCGAATATGGATCCTGCTATAGTGCGTATATAACTATTGTATGTCTTAACCGCGCGATTATACCTGTTGCGCTCTACAGCTACGCGATTCTCAGTGCCTTCCAGTTGTGCCTGCAAACTTAAAAAATTCTGATTTGCCTTAAGTTGAGGGTAATTTTCACTAACAAGAAGAAGCCTCGATAATACGCCTCCCATGGACTCTGCTGCCCGCATCTTAGATTGTTTGTTATCGGCATTTGCCCACTGGCTACGCAATCTTGCCACTTCCGTGAAAAGGCCTTTTTCGTGTGTCGCGTAACCCTTAACCGTGTTTACTAAATTTGGAATGAGATCATTGCGTCTCTGTAGCTGATTCTCAACCTGGCTCCATGCCGCATTAACGCTCTCATCCAGAATTACCACGCGATTTAAACCACCTATAAACCAGCCGCCTAACATTAAAATAATCAAACCTATAACAATTAAAACTATCCATACCGGTTTCATCTTATATCCTCCTTTATGTATAGGTAAAGGCAAAGGTCAAGGTAAAGGTGCTAGCTACCATCCCCCTGAAGCTCCACCGCCACCTGAAAAACCGCCGCCAAAACCACCGAAACCTCCTCCAAAACCACCTCCGGATGCAGATGAACCTGAACCATACCAGTAACCGCCCCTTCTCCTGCCGGTCGGCCCGAGTATCCAAAAAAACAATAACCCAGAGCGCATACCAAACATCAATATAAAAAGAATAAGATATATTATCGCCTTACCCGCCTGGTTCTTTTTTGAGCGCATAAGGTTTCTAGGCGCGCCTTCTGCCATTACTAATTCCACATTATACTCTTTTGCTATGGATTCAGCAACAGCAATTGTTCCAAGTATAAGTCCTGCCTGAAAGTCCCCTTGTTTAAAAGCAGGGACCATAACCTGGTAGATTATCTGACTGGAAAAAGCATCGGGAAGAGCACCCTCTAAGCCATAACCTGTCTCTATCCTGACCTTCTTATCGCTAACTGCCATAAGGATAAGAACGCCATTATCCTTGTCTTTTAATCCAATCCCCCATTTTTCAAAGAGCCTTACCGCATACTCTTCAATTGTAACATCCGCGGTAGTCGCGACAGTAACTACCGCTATCTGGGCCGTTGTCTTGTCTTCTACCTGACTGCAGATTGAATCTATCGCGTTTATCGTATCCGCATTCAATATGTGGGCAAAATCATTAGCATACCCGCGATATTCAGGAAAATCTATATCTTGTGAATATGATAGCGATGACAAAGACAGTATAATAGCGGCAATAAAAAATATCAATAATATTTTTTTAATCATATTATTATAGTTTATCAGCGATTAAGGCAAGCTTTTCGATCTGTTCTATATATCGGGACAAGAATACCTCTATGTCATGGCCGCCGATCTTTTCATCGTTTTTTCTGTCATCTAATATAGCCGTAAAAACACCCGTATCTATATTGAATGTCTCTGCAAGCAATCTTAGGGTCTCCTGCTTATTCCGAGAAGGGCTTATGCCTTTTAGCATCAAGAGCCCTCGAAATACCGGAAAGAGGCTTGCAAGGGAGTCTTTTATTAATAATTCTAACCCTTTCTTCCTCAGGCCTATCTCAAGATATGCCTGGCGTATTCTTATAAGTTTGCCTTTAAGCTGTTGCTCGCATATAAAGCGAATGTGCTTATGCTCTATGACCGCCATCTTAAGAACATCTTCACCATAAACAAGGATATGCCTCTCCTTCATCTGGGCAAACTCAATAGGGAAAGTGTCCGCTGAAGTCATGATATGTTCCTTCGTAAGAAATAGAGGCGCTGCTATCCTTTTTCGTATACCTTTGTTTACAATATTAAGGCTCTTTTTTAAGTCCTTGAGACTTAACTCTCTGAGTATAATCGCGCTATTTATATCTGAAACGCCTTTTATATAATCATCGTAACAGGCGCTTCCGTAAAGAAAAATCGATACGATCGACGCGCCATGGATCTTCAGCATCTCTTCCATGTAGGGAGTAATCTTTTTAGAGACATCCGTAGCGAGTTTTTCAGTGGTTATCAAGGCATTCATAACCCCTCCTTGGTTAGTTCTGCAATGTATAATCAATAATTATATATTAAATACAGGTTTAACTCAAGCGAATAAAATGCATTTAGTCTTATTTAAATAGTTCTCTATAAAAAGCCTTATGAGCTTTGCTAATTATGGGAGAGTTTCAGTGCAGCTGGAGCAAGACCTTGGTGCTACGAGCGGGCATGGCCCCCTGCGTTTTGTTTTACGAAGTAATACAGCAGGGGGAGCGAGCGCCAACTCGGAGTGAAATTTCCTTAGCCTTGGAAAATTTCACGCTCTTGCAGAAGTTGTGCTGAAACTCTCATCTTAAAGTGACATGAGAGATTACAAGTAACGTTTTGCGATTCAGCTAACTAAAAGTTCTTTTGAGAAAATATTATCCAGACCAAGGATTAAGGAAGGATCGAGCTGTTTTTTTAATCGCGCCATCTCTAATAAACCTTTTTTGCCATAAAGCAATTCCAGATATCTGTGTTTTCCTTTGCCGATACCATGTTCCGCTGAAGGTGTGCCACCAAGCGAGATAGCCTTCTTTACGAGTACCTCGTATGCTTCTATGGCCCTCTTATGCTCTGCTTCGTTTTTGGGAAGTATATTAACGTGCATATGGGATTGCCCGATATGGCCAAATGTCAGATATTGCAAGCCCGCGCTAGTTAAGGTCGAACCATAGTAATCGAGCATAAAATTTAAGCTTTTATCTTCTACGGCAATATCCGTACCTATTTTGGAAAAGTTATTTCTTTTAACGCGCTCATTGACCATATCCGGTATGTCGTGTCTTATCTCTGCGAGCTTTTCTCTTTCCGGCACTGTTTGAGCAAACCATGTATTCTCAAGTGAGCCACCCCATTTCACTATAAGAGATGCCCAGCTATCGATAATAGCGCTATCTTGCCCAATAGAATACTCTTGCTCAAAATAAATAGCTGCTTTCGCGCTGTGCGGTATATTTTTATGTTTTTCGCTTAAAAGCTCTAACGCGTATCTATCCAGATATTCCAAAGATGAAGCGCTGATAGGATCTAAGGCCTCTAAACTCTTTTCCTTTGAGTCATGAACAAAGCCAACAGCGTCTTTTTCATCATTAAAAAACGCGTAACAATCCAATATGCCTTCGGGCTTTTTCAAGAGCTTTAGCCTTACCTCTGATATAACGCCTAATGTACCTTCCTGCCCTATAAAAAGATCTATCGCGTCCATGTCGTCCTTAACAAAATATCCAGACGCGTTTTTTGCCATAGGCATTGCGTATTTAGGTAAATCTAGGACAATCGTTTTGCCTGATACGGTAGTAAGGGATAGCTGTCTTTTCTTCGCTATCTGCTTTCCTCTCTCAAGCTCCAATACCTCACCATCAGCTAAGACGACTCTCATGCCTAAGATAAAGTCTCTTGTAGCGCCATATTTGAAACTTCTAGCGCCTGAAGCGGACGTAGCCGCGTTGCCACCTATAAACGAAGCCTTCTCTGTAGGCCCTGGCGGGTAGAAAAACCCCTCTTTCTCAACCAACCTTATAAAATCATCTACGGCTACTCCAGCCTCAACTAATGCTTCTGCTTTGTTACTAGCAAGTAACTTTATATGCCTTATCCTGTTTAACTTCTCGAGAGATACAACCCTTCCGCCAAAAGGTATTCTGCCACCGGTTACACCTGTTCCGGCTCCTGATACAGTAATAGGTGTTCCTTCTATTGATGAATTTTCAAGCACCCAAATCAGATCGTCCTCTGTTTCCGGAAAGATTACCTCACTACAGAAACCACCTTTGATATTCGAGTAATCCTCAAGAAAAGCACTAATTATGTCTGGGTCTGTTTTTGTAAGCATATTTTAAGCTCGGGATTTCAGCCAAAGGCTGATCCGCCTACAGCGGAAATTCGCCCATACAATTTACGTCACGAGTGTATTTTAGTATCCATAAATTATGGGCTCATTAAAAAAGGACCCATCGGAATAAGAATTTCTATTGCCAACAGGCCCTTCTCGGTGGGCTATGTAAACTTTGTAGTACAAAAAAATATAACATATTTTCAATGATAATGCAAGAAAAAAATTAAAAAAACTTAAGCCAAACAGTCTTGCTGTAAAAAGAACCGCATATCCTACTTTTGCTCGGCACCCCGCCGAAAACCCGCATTAAATCCTGTATCATAACCGGATTTATACCCTGCATCATAGCCATCCTGATATGTCGGTCCAACAGTGGGCTTAGAAGAATTATTTCTTGGCCGTAGGCCACCTGTAACATCATCTATGATATTGCCTTGGCTACCTGTAAGCACCTTAGCGCCTTCATAAATAGCTAGGCCTTTGCCAATATTGGACCATGTCTTATTGGAACCGGCATAACTAATACCTAAAAACGTTAGCGGAAAAACCGTTGTCATTAAAAATACTATAAATAATCTTTTCACTCTTTTAGGCTCCTAAAAACAATTTTCTTTATTCGTACATAATATCATCTAGATACATAACCGCGCCATCCGGGTTGGAGGTTTTATCAGTCATCCAGTAAAACCCGCCACTTATGTAAGAGAGGTCCTTGCCTAGAAGGTCTATAGAATATTTCTTCCACTCTCTTGTAAGGACAACGGAATCTATCTCTGCTTTACAAGAATCCGGATACTGACCGCTTATGCCGCCCATGCCAAACCTTACAATACGTTCGCCGCCTTTTTCACCGCGAGCCCAAAAGGTAAGCTTCTTAGCGCCTTTAAGATTGAATCCTCCTTTTACATCACCCCAGTTGTTGACAGGATTTAACCAATATACGCCTGCCCATCCAGCGCCCTGAGGCGTCCTTCCTGTATAACGAAAACGCATACAATCCTTACCTGAATGTGGATTTACATCCCAGGTTATACGCCTTATCGCGTCATAATCACCTAACCAACCTGATGGAGAGTAATGATTTTCAGGACTGGCCTCATCCAGGTATACATAGAATGTGCGAAACATGTGTTCAGTAATATCACCTTTCCAGGTATGCCATTTTTCCATATCCTTTTCATCAAGCGGAACAGGCTGTTGAGGAGCCTTGGATTTTGGTATCACTGTCTGGCTGCCTTGCGAAACTACTACAGGCCTATTTATCAGGCCTCGCATACCGGCGCTCTTTACATGTACCTGGCCATCATAGACCTTTACAATAGTGTTATCCTGATTTGCGACTGTTTCAAACCCTGTGCCAAGAACACCGCAGACAGCTGTAGGTGTTCTTACCTCAAACTTTGAACCAGAATCAAGCTCCTCAAGATCAGCTAAAAACTTACCCCTTGCCAATGTTATCTGCTTATCCCCGGTCGCTGCTATCGCATCGAGTTTGACGGCGGTATCTTCCCGCGCGGATATAATATTCTTCATGCCCTTGCCGAATTTTATTTCAACACTGGAATTCTTAGAGGTCTCTATTCTGTCGCCGTCAGTCAGACAGGCATCACGATCAAGGCCTGACCACTCATCAGAACCGGAGCGCATACACAAGACATCACCTGTGATATAGAATGCTTCATTTTTTTGCGCTACCTGCTCTTTGACCGGTTTTGAGGATTGCTGATAGTAAAGATAGCCACCAGCGCCTAAGATAATAAGCAGTATTACAAAAATTATCAAAAACTTACGCATAAATACTCCTTTGTCTATTAGTCATACTTTATCTCATCCAGATAAATTACAAAACCATTGGGGTTATCCATACGGCTCGCCGCAAAAACAAAACCACCGCTTATATAAAAAAGCTCTGTGCCTGCGAGATCTATAGTATACTCCTGCCATTGCGGTGTAAGCGCTACAGGACCTATGCCTATCATATCGGAATCCGCGTATTGCCCTGTTATGCCTCCTATCTTAAACTCCAGCTGCTCACCACCTTTTTCGCCGCGAGCGTAAAAGGTAACTTTTTTCGCGCTTGAAAGATTAAATCCACCATCCTTTGAACCCCAATTGTTTTCAGGATTCTGCCAGTAAAAACCGACCCAACCGGAACCCTGTGTAAGTTCACCTGAATAATCTATCTTTATGCATGTACCACCTGAATATGGTGTCTCTCTGCAATCCTGCATAATCTTGACAGCTCCATGATCACCCATCCCACCTGAAGGAACAAAATGATTATATTTGGAATTGTCCTCAGTATAGACATAAAACGGCATTGACTCAGGTTCTTTTGGGGTGATAGCCATAGATGCTCTAACTGGCGATAGAACTGATATAAACATTGCGGCAATTAATATATACTTATTCATCTTTTTCACCTTTCTTTACTTATTGTATTATTAGGATATGATTATATCAGATTTAAGCATATCGGACAAGAAAAATAAAAATTTCCTCGTTCTTATGGCTATTTTTTATTATATAGGGATTTTTGTTGTTTTTTTAACTAAAGAGTGCGGCCTTAACTAATCGGATCGTTTTCATCCGCTTCTTCAGCTTTTCGTGATGAGGTGGAACGAGACAATTCCCATCTATCGAGATATTTCTGTTGAAAGCTTTCCATGTACAGATATATTCCGGGGGTTACAAACAGCGTTACTACTTGCGCAAACAAAAGCCCACCAACTATTATAAGGCCAAGCGGACGCCTTGACGCGCCATCGGCGCCATAACCGAGCGCGATCGGCATCGCACCCATAATGGTCGAGGCCCCTGTCATAAGAATCGGCCTGAAGCGGACGAGGCAGGCGTTATATATAGCATCCGTACTGGAGGCGGCCCCTTCATCCATGTTCTGTTTCGCGAAATCTACCATGATAATACCATTTTTTGAGACTATCCCAAGGAGCATAAATATTCCTATATACGCGTACATAGAAAGCTCAGACCTGAATAGCAAAAGTGTCAATAGTCCGCCGAAGGCAGCGACCGGAAGGGTAGTTAATATGGTAAATGGGTGTATATAGCTCTCATACAATATGCCAAGTACAATATACATCAAAAAGACCGCGATAATTAACAATGCGGCCATGCTACTAACGGCATCCTGAAATTCCTGAGCCTCACCCTGAAAAGCACCTGTAGCGCCCGGTGGAAGGATCATGCTGGCAGCATCCTCCAGGTCCTTAGTAGCGTCGCCGAGGGGGATACCATCAATAAGATTAAATGAAAGGGTCGCGGAATTGAGCTGATTGTAATGGGGCACATCCTGCGGGCCAACCCCCTCTGTCCATTCAATTATAGAATCTAAAGGCACTAGTTTTCCCGTTGTCTTAGATCTTATATATATGGAGCAAAGGTTCAAAGGGTCACGCTGATATTTTTTATCTAACTCTACGATAACCCAATATTGATCAACATCATTTTTATATAGAGTTACCTTGCCCTGTGCGTATGCCAGGCTTAAACCATATTCTATGTCCGTAGCGGTAATCCCAAGAGTCGATGCCCTGTCCCTTAAGATCTTTATGTTCAATTGGGGCATATCAAGTTTTACACTATTTTGCACACCTACAAAACCGCGCAGGGCTTTCATCTTCTGCTCAAGGTCCATCGCTGCCTTGTAGAGGCTATCTCTATTATCTCCACGCATTACATATGAGTATTTAGCGCCTTGAGCCGTACTCTCACCACCGGTACTGATAGAAAGCGCGGGGATCGCCTCCATAAATACAAAACCATTGGATATCTTAGCCATTTCAGGGCGCAATTGACCAATCACCTTTTCTATCGGCAACCTTCCCTTTTCATTGAGCGGCTTTAGTATAGCATAGAAAAGCCCAGTTGACTGATCCGCGCCTGTCTGCAATCCTGTAGCTGTTACAACCTTATCAATGCATTGATTGCCCGCAAGAACATCATCGACCTTGTCCTGGAACTTACTCATCTGATCTGATGAAGTTCCAAGAGATGCCTGCATAAGCCCCATAACAGCGCCACTATCACCCTCAGGTATAAAAGTTTTAGGTAATAACTGGATAAACCACAATGTACCTGCTATACATATTACCCACATGATAACCGAAACGATCTTATGCGCAAGCACCCATTTAAGCATAACCGCGTATTTATCTTTTAACAATGTTTCATACTTATCGGTCATCATCTGAAACTTGGTCTTATCAGGGGCCTTGTTATCGAGTCCTGTTTTTACCTTGAGCATGCGCGCGCACATCATAGGGGTCAATGTGAGCGCAATAACGGTTGAACACGCTATAGCGGCAATAACAGTCAGCGCAAGCTCCTGGAAAAATTTACCGACAACGCCGCTCATAAATACTAACGGGACAAAAACTATAATAAGGGCGATACTTGTTGAGATAACGGTGCCTGTTATCTCTCTCATGCTCTTTACGGCAGCCTTTAACGGCTTTATGCCGCTTTCCACGTGCCTTACAGTATTTTCTAAGACAACGATAGCGTCATCCACAAGAAAACCCACGGATAACGTAAGCCCCATAAGCGAAAGATTGTCAAGGCTAAACCCCGCGATAAACATAATCGCGAATGTACCGATGATAGTTATGGGCAGTGTAATACTCGGTATAATTGTATCTGAGATTCTGCCAAGAAAAAGAAAAATAACCATTATGACTAAAATAAGCGCTATAAAAATAGTATTTCTTACATCGTTTACTGATTCAATTATTGATGTTGACTGGTCGAAAAAGATATCCAATTTGACAGAACCGGGAAGCTCGCCCTCTAACTCATGAAGTGTATCTCTTACTGATTTCGCAAGTGCCACAGTATTAGCGCCGCTCTCTTTTGTTACGGCGATATGGACATAAGTATCTTTCCAGCCATCTCCGCGCGTAAAAGATAGAACCCTTATAACATCATTCTGTGTGCTGTCTAGGCATGTAGCTATATCGCGCAGATACACGGGCGCGTCATTGCGATAAGTTACGATAAGCTTTTCATAATCAGCGGCCTCTAATAACTGGCCTTGCGGTTCAATAGAAAATGTATGATAAGCACCGTTTAGACTTCCCGCCGGAATAATAACAGTTCCCTCCTGTATCGCCTGCGCAACCTCATCAATACCTATGTTAAGCGATGCCAGCCTATTTGGATCGACCTGTATTCTTACAGCGGTCTCCGCCCCCCAGACATCTACCTTTGAAACGCCCTCTATCATGCTAAGGCGCTGGCCTATGGAGGTATTACCGTAATCATAGAGCTGTCCTTTTGTAAGGGTATCGGATGTTACTGATATATGGACAATAGGCTTGTCTGATGGATTAGTCTTTTGGTATGTAGGGGGCTGTGGTAAATCACTGGGTAAATTTGATGTTGCGCGCTGAATCGCTGCCTGAACATCAGGTGCCGCAAGGTCAACATCTACGCTCAGATCAAAACTTAGCGTAATCTGTGACTGGCTCTCTGTATTGTCCGAGAGAATTGTCTGCAACCCCTGTATCTGCATACATTCATCTTCAAGCGGCTTAGCGACCGTAGATGCCATCATCTCAGGGCTTGCGCCCGGATAAGCCACACTAATTGTAATAACAGGGTAATCTACGGTAGGAAGATCACTTACCGGCAATTTAAAATACGCGGATACACCAAACGCGATTATGGCTATCATAACAAGGGTTGTCATGATAGGTTTCTTTATAAAAATCTCAGAAAAGCTCATTTACTCTCTTTAATATCAGTATTTTTTTTGGTTACATCAATAACAGGCACCCCTGGCGAAAGTCCGATCTCACCGACAGTAACCACCTTTTCACCTTCTTTTACGCCATCGTCAACGATAATATAATCATCTTCACGCATGCCGACCGTAAGCAGTCTCAGATCAGCTTTATTCTCATTTGTAACCGCAAAGAGATAATGCCCCTTCTGCCCGATCCTTACAGCCGCGTAAGGCGCTAAAATAGCGTCCTTATCTATTTTGAGAATCAGATGGACAGTAACAAATTGTCCTGCCCAGAGTTTTCTGTCTTTATTTGAAATTATCGCGCGTAAAAATATAGTTCCTGTCGCATCGTCTACCGTGTTATCAAGAAATACAAGCTCACCCTCAACCTCATTATCTTGAATGCCTTCCGGCCTCACAACTACTTTTAAGGCACCTTTTGATTTTGCGTCAAGCAAGTCGGCAAGCGATCTTTCAGATATTGTAAAATCCAGATAATAAGGATCTACGCTTTTAATGTTTACTAAAATCGAGCCGCTATTAGCTGTTACGATATTACCGGGATCAACCTGACGTTTTCCTGTCAATCCGTCAATAGGTGACTGCACATAACAGTAGCCCAGATCTATTTTTGCAAGATCTACATTTGCCTTATCCAGTTCAACGGTGGCCTTGCTAGCTTCGACTTCGGTCTGAAAGGATTCAAAGTCCTGTTTTGATATAAGGTCTTTTTCAACTAGGGCCTTATTTCGCTTAAGGTTATCGGTATTTAACTTTAGCTCCGCCATATCCTGCGCCAGAGACGCCTCTGCCTTCTGAAGCTTAGCGATATATTCACTAGTGTCTATTACGAAAAGGGTGTCTCCTTTAGATACCTCGTCACCCTCTGTAAAATTGACTGATGTTATTTTTCCCGTTACCTGTGACTGTATATCTACGTCCTCCATCGCCGATAACGTGCCGAATGATTCTATATATATTGGGACGTCTTTTTTAATGACTAATGCTGTCTGCACAGGCCTTGGCGGGATAGGTACCTGCTTTGGTTTGAATATACAGCTCTTTAAAAAAGCAAGCGCTATGAAAAAAATAGCTACCGCAATAAAGGCTCTTAAAAATTTAGGGTCTTTTAATAATAGGATGTACGCGTTAGGGTCCTTGTAATTAAACTCCTTTACACGGCTTAACGTATCCTTATAATTAAACCTCTTTACACGGCTTAAGATATCTTTGTAATTAATAAATTTCATGTTATTCTACTCCTCTGGTTCTTTTATTGGGCTTACTTTAAGTGTGCCTGTCGCGTGAGCGAGCTGGGCAACCGAAATAAAAAGATCTGTTCTTGAAGCGACAAGTTTCGCTCGTGCGTCTGAAAGAGCGCTCTGCGTCTGCAAGAGATCGAGTATATCTTTTAGTCCGGCACCATAGCCTTCGAAGGCCAGATCATACGATGCCTTTGAGCTCTTAAGAAACGCCTGGCTATATTTAAGTTTGCTTACAGCAGCGGAATAATTATAGAATTTCGACCAGACATCCGCACTTGCCTCAAGTTCAAGTTCTACAAGCTTAGCGCGTTGAGCAGACTCTTGGGCTTCAGCCTCATACTTTTTATTCATGCTATAGAAACCATCGAAGATATCCCATCCAAGACTAAGATAACCCGTATACTCGTAATCATTATCACGCGGCTCCTTTTCATTGTAATATTTATACCAGTTCTGCCCCATAGTTCCGCCAAGATTTACGTGCGGAAAAAGAGAAGATTTAGCATCCTTTACAGATGCTTCTTTTGATTTTAAGTCCGCGCGGGCCGCTTGTATATCCGGCCTTATCAACAACGCCTCATCTATCATCTCCGTTACATCCTGCTTGCCTATACCAATAGGTGCCTCATTATCGGGATTTATGATATCAATCGTGGTATCCGCACTATAGCCTAGCGTGACAGACAGGTCCGCTCTCGCTGTCTTGAGATCGTATTTTGCCTCTTCTAAATTATACAAGGAATCATCATAGCTTGCCTCAGCCTGAAGTTGGTCAAGCTTTGAAACAAGGCCTACCTGAAACCTGAGCTTAGCCGCTTCAAATGACGCCTTTGAGTCAACTACATCCGACTCAGCCGCCTCTAGGCTTGAAACCGCGGAGTGTAATCCGTAATAGTTCTGCTGGACATCAAGGATCAGATCCTGAAGAGATTGATTAAATTGAAAACCTGAAGAGATCATGTCCTGATACGCGGCCTCGATCTCGGCATCTCTGCCGCCAAAATCAAAAAGTAGCAGCTCCGCTTTCCCCGATGGCCCATATTTTAAATCGTTTATATTGCCGGATTGAGCGGTTGCCACAGATTTCTCCCGAGTGCCATCAGCGTTTATTGTAACCTTCGGAAAGAGCTGGCTCTGTTCCTGCCTAAGTATAGCCTGCTTAGCGCGGCTTTGCTCCCATGCCTGACGTGTCGTAGGATTGTTTTTAAGTGCTATATCTAAAAGTGCCGCGAGGGTAAGTGGTTCATTAAAATCCACCACATTTGAACGTATAAAACTTGCGGATCCGTCTTCTAATGTGTCGGGTTTATAATATTCAGGGGGCGCCCATTCCTGATAAGGCGCGGAAGAAACATTGATGCCGCTGCATCCGGCAATAAGCAGCAGGGGGATAATTATATATGTAATACGCATATGAAAATTTTTCTATTATTTATATTTATACCAATTATAATTATAAATCATTGATAAAGCAAGCCTATTTTTCGTTACGATAAATATTTTCACTTAAGCTGTGATTCAAACAAAAATCCTTACACGGTCCATATGATGGACACCCTTTAAAAAAAGAATCTTTATTGCGTTCAAAGCGAATATACTTTTACCGCTTAAGCGAGTGATATCAGCACGACACCAAGTATCATAACGCCTGTACCTAAAAGCCTGCTTATAAGATCCTGCTCCTTAAATAATAACCATCCATAAAAAACGCCGAAGACCATGCTCAGACGCTTTAGCGCTATCATGAATGCCGCGGAAGAGATATCAAGAGCAAGAAAATGAACTAAGACCGTTATCGAGAATAAAACCCCTATAAAAACGAATAATTTACTCTGACTCTTTATTCTGTTCATATTTATCTTTCCGCGCCTGTATCTCGTGACGATAACTGGCGTTATTAGAATAGTTATAACAGGAAAATAGACCGCGACTATAAATACGGAACTTGAGCGCTCTATAGCAAGCTTGCCAAGAACCGCGGTTATACTGTAAATAAAGGCGACTATAATCATATACACAGAGCCCCTCTCCTTTATTAATGAGCGGATAGGGCCCAATATGTTGTCTTTGCGGCCCTTCAAATTTAATATATAAGCGCCTGCGAATACGAAGAATATTCCCGCCACACCCATAGGGGCTATATGCTCGCCTAAAATAACCCTTGATGTAAGAATCATAAATACCGGAGTAAGGGCCATAAATGGTATTGTAAGCGAAAGTGGTGAAAGCTTTAGAGCCTTTAGATAAAGAAGGTAACCTATTATCTCAAGTGGTAGAAGGATAGCCATAATGTAAAAAAATTTAAGATCAAGATGCGGGATTTTTATAAAAAAAAGTAGAGATAAGAAAATAGGTAGACTTACAACACAGCGCATCCAGCCAACGATATATTCATCATTATCCCTTAGGGCTAATTTTGAAAAAGCGGCGGTTGTAGCCGTGAAAAACGCGCTTAGAAGGGATAATACTATCCACATCTTAATTTGCGGTCCTGCACGTCAAGAATAACGGACTTCGCGAAATTTTTTCCGTATCGAAACGCTTTTTTACGCAACAAGGGATTGCTGCATACATCAGTGCTATTTTCCAGGCATGGTATATATAGCTCTGATGATAATTTAATACCAAGAACAGTATATAGTATGCTAATTACCTCTTTTGAATTCCTGAAAAAATTCTTATTATCATAATGGCTCACTGATATAAACATACCGACTCTTTTTTTTAGGGCGCGTTTTTTCAGGATATACTTCTGGGCCCAAACAGGCTGGCAGCGGTCTATCATTATTTTTAGTTGCGCGGTAACTGTGCCAAAATAAACCGGTGATGCAATTATCAACCCATCACAAGCTTTAAGTTTTGCAAGTAAGGCGCGCATATCATCCGCTATATAGCATGTGCCGGTTTTTGAACATCTCCCACAGCCCTGACAGGGCTTAATCTTAAGCGAATTCAATACGACCTTCTCTGTCTGAGCACCTCTGTCTCTCGCGCCCTTTAACACGCTATCCAGTAGTGACTCTGTATTTGCGTGCCTGCGCGGGCTTGCGGCTACGCCCAATATCTTTATGCGTCTTAAGGGGGCATTTTTTACTAACACAGGTTTTTTAATTATCTTTTTCATCTTAGGGGCTGCCCCTATCTTAATTAACTTTTAACCGGTTTCTTTTTAAGAATACCTAACATCTTTTTGTGAAGGCGCTTATTTGTAGCTAGAATCTGGTTCATGAAAGGGGTATATAGCTCATTTTTAAAATTACTTACTTCTCCTCCCGCTTCTTTTACTATCAATACCCCCGCAGCGGTATCCCAAGGATGAAGTTCCATCTCCCAAAAACCGTCAAACCTTCCGCTGGCAACATAACAGAGATCCAGCGCGGCTGAGCCGGGCCTACGCACCGCTTGGGACTTCATCATAAACTTCACAAAATTATCTATATTCTGCCTCATGGCATTACCAAACCTATATGGAAAGCCCGTTGTCAGCAGCGCTTTATCAAGTTTACTTACACCTGAGACCTTAATCCTCTTTCTATTCAAAAACGCACCTCTCTCCTTCGCGGCGAAGAAAAGCTCATCGCGCATAGGGTCATAAACAGCACCGGCGATTGGTACATCATCCCTCATAAGAGCGATTGAAACACAGAAAAAATTGAATCCATGTACATAATTTGTCGTACCGTCTAAGGGGTCTATCAACCAAAGATATCCGGACTTATTCGCGCCGGACTTACCTGATTCCTCTGAGAGTATCCTGTGTTCAGGATAGGCCTTTTTAATCCTCTTTAGTATCAGAGATTCGCACTTATTGTCAACATCTGTTACAAGATTTACCCTACCCTTATAGGATATTTTTTCAATCCTTCCTAAATGTTTTTTAAGAAACACACCTGCGTCTTTAGCGAGATTCTCGATAAACTTTTTATATTGCATCTCTTCTTTCATTACATATATCCATTTTTTATTCTTCTTATCTCTTAAAAGAAAGGTAAGCCGCCGTGCCGACTTACTTTTCTAAAAACTAGGCTCTATGCATAGGGCTCTATATCGTTTTGATTTTTTTAAGCCCCCTGAGATAAAGCTCGCATTCGTCATATATTTCATTTTACACCATGTGAAAAAATATTTACGGGGCTTCATAAACCAGCACCAGTAGAAAAATTTATACGAGAAATATGCTGCAAGCAAAAAAGACGTACATACAAAAAAAGCTAAGCGCGGGCCTGGAGGATTAAATACTAAGGTTATAAGGCTTATTATGAATGCGAACGCAAAGATATGTAGCAGATGAAAGTTTCCTAAATAGAGAAACCCTTTAATCGGTGATGGGATCTTTAGCACAGGATTATTAGGATAGCTACCGATAAACTGGAAGACCAATTCAATATGATTAGACGCGTATTTCTTAATCAGTGGGGGGTGCGCAGCGGCATAACTGGCCCAAACCTTCTCAAGCGCTGAAAAGCTCGATCTGTGCATATGATCTACTGTTGCCTCCGGCGCAAAATAGAGTTTCCACCCCTTATCCTCAATCTGTAGGCACATATCCATGTCTTCGCCGGTAGGATGGGCCCAAAATCTCGCGTTTACCTCATCAATGGCTTTTTTTCTGTAAGCCACGTTTGCGGTAATAAAAAAATATGCCCTATGGCCCGCTATCTGCGTTGGGCCCCTGTCAGACAAGGGTGGAAACTCGCCTTCTTCAATAAAACCATACCGTGGAGAGACCATATTGAACCTAAAATGCTCGCAATAGGCCTCAGTAAGGTTATCTTTATCTACCTTTAGTGTATACACCTCACCTCCAACAGCGCCTATCTTTGGATCCTTGGCAAATTTGGCAAGCATGATATTGACCCAATCCTTGCACGGAGCACAATCAGCGTCAGTGAAAAAAATATAATCACCCTTTACGCTTTCTAGTGCCTTATTTCTTGCAAAAGCAGGTGTCGGGCAGCCAGGCAACTCTAAAAGCCTTATAAAATCATATCTTTTCTGCCATGATTTAATAATATCGAGGGTCTTATCCTTTGAGCCTCCATCAACCAGAATAATCTCCCAGTTTTTATGGGGATAATCGATCTGCAAAAGATGCTCAAAGCTCTTATTGACCGTTCGCTCAAAATCTCGGATAGGTATTATTATTGAAATAAATGGTTTGTCACTCATATAGGCGCCTTGTTAAAAAGTGATTGAATATTTAATATATACCCAATAATAGTGCGTGTCCACATAAACTTAGCCTGTACGTTACTTTTTTACGCACAGGCTAATCCCATAGGGATCATTTCTTAAAGTGTTATAGTTACGATTAGGCTACCCCTGTTATTTATCGTCCTCATACGCTATCGCTCTGATATTCTCCAATTTGCCAAAACAGACAAGGGTATCATGAGGCTTTAACCTTGTAGAAGCGATAGGATTTATTATATTCTCCCGGTCCCTTTCCACAGAAAGCACCAGAATGTCATTAGAGCGCAATTTTGATTCAGAAAGGGTTTTTCCGCTTAGAGGGTTTTTCTTAGTAAGCTCAATCTGTGAAATTCCATACCCCTTAGCGTTTAAGAGAAGTTCTTCAAATCTGGCACGCTGCAACAGCTTTTTGTCAATCATCTGCTCCTGGATCTTACTCATAAGGAGGTTCAAAAACCTGCTCGAATGGAATATTTTATAAATCAAAAAAAGCAGGATAAGCACAATGCTTAAATTGGCATACTGCATAGAGGATCTAGGCACGAACCTTTCGAGAACAGGAATAATAGGCGTCACAGGACCACTGGTATTGATTGTTGTAACAAGAGTGGCTATCAAAGTAACAAACCCCGCATTACCCAGTATCATAAGCACGGAAGCTACTTTACGCCTGTCCTTATGCGCTGTTACCAGCTCAGCTTCTCTTGTTGTAAAACCTGTTCCTGTAAAAGCTGATACAGACTGAAAGTTTGCCTGATCAGAATTGAGTCCTGTAAGTTCAAAAGCGGCAGCACCGATTTTAATTACGAAATACACTACAACAATAATAGCGATGAACACAAATACACTCATTAAAAGGCCTCTCTCTTTTCTGTTATTGAATTCAAAAATTCTTATAGTGCCGCTCTTACGGCATCGGGCTTTGATCGTTGCCTATCGTCAATATCCTCAGACCATAACCCTCTTTTATTCTCATACGCTTGCTTTTCAGCCTGCAAAAGTTCTTCTCTGTATTTATCATTAGGTGGAACTATAAGCACCTTGGCCAAGCCTGACCTTACGATCTCCGCGTTAACAAGCCTTGCATCAGGTGTAAAGACATAGACTAAAAGCCTTCCTTTAGAATCGCGCTCCATCAGGTCGAACTCCAGTCGAATATCACTGTCAAGAATCAGGTCCTCATTTAACCTTGCTGCAGATTCAGGTATCGCGTTTATGTCCGGTATATAAATACCTATATATGCGGCTAACTCATTATTTGTAAGCTTAATAACGTTACCTGAGATAACATCATCAACAGTAATCGGCACTATCTTCCCTACGGGGAACTCTACTACAGCGCCCAGCCCCTGAACCTCGGAAGAATCAATATAAACCCTATTGCCTGCGCATCCGCATAAAAGCGATATAAAAAAACAAAGTAACAATAATTTCATAAGTAAATCGCGTAATTTAACAGCTAAAAATAAAAGGGACTGTCCTTGGACAGCCCCTTTGTGCTGATTAAAGCTAAGTAAAGAATTTCGTAAAACTATTTTGTCGATGTATCCGGAATAGGTACCATAGAAGGCTTTACAACCTCTTCCTGTCCTGTCTTATGCAGAGTAGCTACATCCGCAACGCCTGAGACTGTCCTTGCAAAGGCATTTGCTATACCCTTAAGCAGGCCAACTGTTATGCCAAGAAACGGGTTATCTGAATCCTTCGTTACCGCCGCTACAGCCTTTGGTATTTCTGTCCAGCCCAATAGCACGTTACCAGTTGTGTTCTGGAGCTTATCCTGCTCTTTATCCTGCGCTAGGGCTGATAGAGATAATGTACTGATCGCGACACAAGCCAATATTGCAACTATTAATGACTTTTTCACTTCATTCACCTCCTCATTTTTTTTATCATAGCATAAATGAAAAACAGGCGCAAGCAAAAAGTATTTTTTATTCGTGTTTTTATTGTTTAGCTTTTTATCAGATCTATCCTCTCGGATGCGGGGGGATGATCATAAAAGAAATGCTTAGCGAGCATTCCAGGAGTTGGATCTGATAGATTTTGCAGAGTGAGCTTTTCTATAAGATCGGAAAATACAAAAGGCTTACCGGTTATAACGATAGCGTCTTTATCAGCCTGTGTCTCATATTTTCTGGAGATCGAGTTTAATATCGGGAGAGAACATATACTGTATAGAGTGAAGACAATCGCTATTATCGGAAATGCTTCTATGCTGTATTGCGCAGAAATAAACCTAGCTGATATAGCAAAATCCAAAATAAAATTAATTATTAGGAGATTTAGCAGGATCGATAAAAAATGCAATATATTCAGCCTCCAAAAATGCATATGCTTGTGATGGGCCAGTTCATGAGCAAGCGTAGCCTCTATCTCATCGGGAGTATAATTTTCAAGCAGTGTATCCGAAAGAAGAATTCGCTTGCTCTTTCCAATGCCGCAAACCGCGGCATTGGCCTTGGAAGTTTTCGCGCCAAGGCCTATTGTGTAGACATCAACGATCTCAATGTCCATGCTATCGGCTAATTTAGTAAGCCTCTCCTTCAATAGCTTGTCAGTGATTATTGTAAGTTTGTAAAAAAGCGGGATAACTATCTGTGGAAATATCTTCGCGATTATTACACTCATAAAAAAATACGCGACACCTGAATATAGCCACCAAAAAACCGGTGAGATCCTTAAAAAAAGATAAAGAGATAAGATCATGATCATAGAAAGCAGTCCGGAAAATAAAACCTTTTTAATGTAATCCATTAACCATGACGATAAAGTCTGCCTTGATAGGCCAAAATCATGCTCCATTCGAAAGGATGCGGTATAGTCAAGCGGCAAGAGAATGATCTGCAAAAAGCTACCTGCGATAGCTATATATATTGCGGCTACTATGTAAGGGTTCTGCGATACCATAAGCGCAAGAGAGATCAAGAATTCAGAACCGCCGCTAAAAAATAGACCAGTGAAAAAGAGAATGGTCAGGACCCATTCGGAAACTGCTATTTTACGTTTACCAACTGAATATAGCTTTGTTTTATCTTCACGGCTATCCAAGTCCTGTCCCCTTATTTTTACTTATTCTATACCAAGCTTTTTTAGAGAGATTTCATTTTTACGCCAGTTCTTTAAAACCTTTACCCATACTTGCATAAAAATTTTTGCACTAAACCTCTCTTCTAGCTCAACCCTGCTTAAGGTCGCTATCTCCTTGGCCATAGAACCTTTCTGCCCTACTATAATCGCTTTTTGCGATTCACGCTCAACATAAATTGTAGCGTCAATATCAAGAATTTCTTTTGTTTCGCGCTTTTGAAATCTTTCAATAACCACTGCTACGGAGTGAGGAACCTCTTCCCTTGTCAATTGAAGGACTTTCTCTCTTATGATCTCTGCTGATGAAAAGATATCGCTCTTATCCGTAACCTGCTCGTCAGGATAATGCTTCTCTCCCATTGGCAAGAGATTAAATATTTTCTCCTTTAGAACCTCGATATTGTCACCTGTTAGCGCGGATATCGGTATGAATTCACTAAACGCGTACTCGCTTCTTAGCTCATCAATAACAGGTAGGAGTTTTGACTTTTTGGCAATATCTATCTTATTAAGAACAACGATTACCGGCTTTTTAGCCTCTTTTATCTTCTCCAGTATGATACGGTCCGCCTCTGAAAGGCCTGAGGTCATCTCAATCAAAAAAATAACGAGGTCTGCGCCAAGAAGTGAGTTTGAAGCCTTGTTAACCATCAATCTGCCAAGCAGCAGATGCGGCTTATGTATGCCGGGCGTATCGACAAAGATCGCCTGTTCATGCGCAGTTGTAAGTATGCCAAGGATGTTATCTCTCGTTGTCTCAGGCTTGTTCGAGACTATGGCTAATTTTTGGTTAAGAAAGGCATTCAACAGGGTAGATTTGCCCACATTTGGTTTTCCTACAATAGTCACAAAACCTGATTTATATCTAGCTGTCACTGTTTTTATACCTTACAATTTATATGTGTTTGCCAATAAAAAACAACTCGTCATACCTTATAGACCAAGTCATTACTTCTTACTCTCTTTTTTGCTATAAAACCTACCTCACTGCCTTTTTTTGCTTTTTCTACATCCTTGTTATCTATCTGAAGAGAACTTAACTTCTGCTTAAAATCTGTGGTGTGGCCTTGAATATGAACTGTATCACCCGCGGATAAAGGTGTTTTAAGTTTTATAACCCCTGCCCTACATCGGCTAAAGTAATGCGTTATGCTTCCTATTGGCTTACCTTCGGGTTTTTTCCTTTGAGCTTTCTTTACTGATTTTTGCTTCTTAAAGAAATTGAATATCATCATTCACCCCCGATAGTTTAGACATTTAGTCACAGGCTTACGGTTATCGTTTACAATCTTTTAAAAAAAGTAAATAAAAAACTATGCTCATAATCATTCTACCATATAAATATTGGCCTACAAGTCAAAGTTGTTACTGCCAACATATATTTTTATAATCGCATCTTCCGCATCTTTTTACGCTATCATCATATTCTTGGAGTCTTGAGAAATCAAGATTCTTGATAGATTTCCAGCAGCCTCTTATCAGGGCCTCAAGCTCGTTAACCTTTTTATCGCTAATAGTAACCCGTTTATTGATAAAATCACCTTTTTTTAATCCATATTTTATTACACTCAGTTTTACGGGCTCAATAAAGACAAGCAGCCCTTCAGTGATCACATAACCTCTCGCGGAACTATCCCTATCAAATAAGAGCTTATAAGCGACCAGCTGCCTAAAATAGCCTTCACAATCACTGTCTCCGAGTTCCTGTGTTTTGGAAGTCATATTTTTAATATGGTCATCCGGTTTTCCTGTTTTATAATCAACTACTCGTACGTATGGGGATCTTTCGTCCACCAATTCAGTCTTATCATATTTACCGGTAAAGATCAAGTCGTCATCAAGCGTGACAATTAGCTTCTTCTCAAGGCCAATCGGTTTCACGGGTGCTACTGATTCTGCCTTAAACCACCCTCTAAGTGTATCGACCTGCCTGCGACAGGAGAGTTCAATCGCCTTCTCGACACCCTGATATCTTAGTTCATCTAGGAACGATGCCTTAAAAAATTTAAAATCCGGGAATTTATCTTTGTCCATGAAGTATCTATATACATCTTCTAATGCCTTGTGAACACAGTTTCCAAAGGTAAGGCCTAGCTTTTTCTGGGAAGGCAATCGCAGTACATCAGTATAGAGAAATTTTCTCTTGCAATTTATATAGCTATTCAAGCTTGTAGGATTCAGCGTAAGATTGGATATCATATCACTCAATACAGCCTCTGTGCCGATAAAAGGATCCTTCTTGTTTGTACAGGCAAGCGCGTCCGCAAGAACAATATCCTCCTTAACTAAAGACTTACTCGCGACACTCTCTAGCCCCACTAAGGAAAGATATGAACTGCTTATCGTCCCTGGCTTTGGGCTGGCTGTATATAGCAGGTTTGCTTTCGCGCGGGTTGACGCCACATAAAAGAGTCTTGTTTCGTCATAAAAATTCATGATCTTGACCTTATTTTTGTCAGGCGCCTTATCTTTTGTCTTGAATATTTCTGGGGGCAATGGTATCAGGTCTGATTTTAAGCGCATAGGCCAATTCTTATCCTGCAAACAAAACGGTATAATAACAGAATGGAACTCTAGCCCCTTCGAGCCATGTGCCGTAAAAATCCTTACTCCATCCTGGCTCATCGTAACAAGATCTCCCTGAAGAGGTATGCCATGTTCTCTCTTCATATCCAGCTCATCCATAAGATCGGAAAGCGTTAAAGCGGGACTATTGAGATCTGAAACCTTTATCATATTAATAAATGATGTTAACGCGCGAAGATCCCTTATCTTTAAGATAGCGTCATCCTTGTATGCCTTGAGAATATACTTGTATATCCCCGCGTCTTCAACATATTGTAAAAGCGCGGCGTGAACAGGACGTGTGCTAATGGACTCCAGTAGCCTCCTTATGGCCCATGCCGCTTTTGCGATTGCGCATGGGTCCTTAAAGCTTGAGCTTTTACATATAGGTAATAACCTGATATCCTTATTTAATAGCTCCGCTTTCGTATCAAGCGAATCAAAACAACTTAGAAACTCTTGAAATAATGTTATCTCATTTGAGCGCTTATCCTCTTTATTGCGCATTCTCTTGCGCTGGAGATGCCTGATAAATTCCAGTACATCTCTCATGGGGATCTGAAAATAATCGCTAATGAGCACCCTATACAACAAGGCGTCCTTTTCCGATATCGCGGTAATGTTTCGGGTGTCGGAAAGAGCTAGGACATCAAGCATCTGCCTGACCCTTTTTTCTGGCGTTATATCCTCTTTTCCATCGGTTGCATATGGTATACCCGCCTTTAAGAATGTGTCTATAACCTTTAAGATCTCTTTTCTCTTGCGTACTAGTATCGCTATATTGTTGTAAGGGTGCGCCTTATCATCATCAGAGACCTCGCTTGAGGATACAATGCGGGCCTTAATCTCCTTTACCTTATTCGCTAAAAAAATAAGCTCCTCCGCCTCTGTCGTAAGCTCGTGGAACTCTATTCTTTTATCACTATAATCTTTCTTAGGCGTAAGCTCTTTTAAAGTCATCCTCTCCGCGTCAGGAAGGTTGCCTATTATCTTATCGGATATCATTATTATGTTTTTGGTAGATCTATAATTATCTTTTAACGATATTGTCTTCAATTTTGGAAAACGTGATTCAAGAAGCTTGAAATTTCCTACGGACGCCCCTTGAAAACGATAGATAGACTGGTCATCGTCTCCTACGCAACAAAGATTTGGATCCTTGCTCCTTGCAAGCTCGAACAATAACTCTAGCTGTGCCCCATTTGTATCCTGAAACTCATCTACCATTATAAATGTGTACTTCTGACACAAGGCATCCCTAATCCCTTTCTCTTTTCTAATCGCCTCAAGGGCAAAGATTATCATGTCATCAAAATCATATCTTCCGCGATCATCAAAAAGATCCCTATTCTTGCCTGCCTTGTACTCCTCATAAAGCTTATAGACAATCGCCAGGGCTTTGATTCTGGGCAGATGTTTTTCTTCGATATAAACCCCATCAGGCTTTATGGAAGTAGCGATTCTCTCAAATTCTTTTGGCCCTATGCCCTCTTTTTTTAGTTCACTGATCTTACTCTCTATCGCGTTGCGATAAATATATGGCGCCCTGAACGGCCTAATCGGATCTATGCCATCTGTATTATCAAGTATATACTCAAATGCCTTGACCCTTTCTATGTCTGTTATCTGTATCTTATCCCGAACATAGTTTGCGGCATCTTCTGAATCAAGTAATATGGAATTTGAAAAACTATGGAAGGTACCTGTTTCAATATCATACCCATCAGGCCCTAATATCTTTACTAGGCGTTCTTTCATGGCCTTTGAAGCGGCGTTTGTATAGGTAAGGATCAAGATATTCTCAGGACTTGCTTCTTTTGAATATATTATATTCGCGGCACGCACAGAGAGCAGCTCTGTCTTACCTGTGCCAGGACCAGCTAGCACAAGAAGCGGGCCGCTTAAGGCATCGGCAGCGGCTTTTTGGCTAGAATTTAATTTTTTGTAACACTCCTTAAAGCTATCCATATTATTTACCTATAAACTGCAAGAGGAGCTTTCGTTTACGCGGGCGGTTATCAAAATCGATAAATATAATCTGCTGCCAAGTGCCTAGAGACATCTGGTTATCATTGAATGGCACTGTCAAGGATGGGCCAAGCAGAGAAGCCCTTAGATGTGAATGACCATTCGCATCTCCCCATGTAGCATCATGCTCATAGCGCTCAGAGGATGGGATTATCTTCTCAAAGAATTTCTTTATATCTGACTCCAATGCCGGCTCATATTCTATTGTCGTAACCGCACCTGTTGAACCGATAACAAATACTGTGACTATACCAGATGAGGCCTTTTTCTTTTTGAGGATATCATTAACCTGCGGCGTTATATCCACAATATCGGTTCTTCCTTTGGTATTAAGCTCTATATAAGCTGTTGAAACAGTCATCTTGCCCCCTTTTTGTCATTGTGAAAAACACACTTTTCGCAATCCGGACTTATCCTGCATACGCCCTTGGAATGGGCCACAATTAGAGCGTGGTATTCGTTAAACAGGCTCGTGTCGTGTGGTAGATTTTGCATAAAGAGGGCCTGCAAATCGTCATATTTACTTTTGCCGCGGGTTAACCCTAAACACTTGGTAATTCTACGCGTATACGCGTCAATGACAAAAATAGGCTTATCTAACGCGTACAATAATATGGAATCCGCTGTCTCGGGGCCTATGCCATTTACGCTTAAAATTTCTTCTCGCAAGGTTGAAAGCGGGGTGCACTTCATCCTGAATAACTTTCCATTATATTTGAAAAAAAGGAAATCAAGAAAGTTCTTCAGTCTTTTTGCTTTTATATTATAGTAACCACTTGGGCGTATCAATGCGGCGAGTTTATTTGCGCTAATATTGTGCAGTTTTAATGGGTGTAAGAGATCTTCTCTCTTAAGGTTGAGAATTGCCTTTTCAACATTGGACCAGTTCGTGTTCTGAGTAAGGATTGCGCCAACTACAACTTCAAAAAAAGAATCCGCAGGCCACCAATGCTGAGGCCCGTACATCTTATAGAGGATACTAAATACCTCAAGCAGCCTCGATGTTAATTTTTTACCCTGCTTAAGCCTCTTCTCAGCCATAACCTTCATTAGTTACTACTTATAGAAATTTTTAATGATACGCAAAACATCATCGGGACTGTCTGTGATTTTATAGAGAGCGAGATCTTTTTTACTGACAAGGCCATCCTTAAACATGGTATTCTTCATCCAGGATATCAACCCTTTCCAATATTCCTTACCAATTAAAATAACCGGAAACGGCTCTATCCTCTGCGTCTGAATTAGCGTAATAGACTCAAAGAACTCATCCATAGTGCCGAAGCCACCTGGCAGTACCACAAATGCCGACGCATACTTTACAAACATGACTTTGCGGCAAAAGAAATATCGAAAATCAATTAAATCTGTCACGTACGAGTTCGGATTCTGCACAACAGGAATATCTATGTTAAGGCCTATTGATTTGCCCCCTGCTTTTTTTGCGCCCTTGTTTGCCGCCTCCATTATACCCGTACCGGCACCTGTAATAACAGCGTATTTTGCCTTTGCCAGTTTGAATGCTATTGTTTCAGCCAGTTTGTAGGATCCGTCCTTCGGCTTGGAACGAGCAGAACCGAATATTGTAACTGCCGGACCTATGTCTGAGAGCGACTCAAACCCATCTACAAACTCGCTCATAATCCTGAAAATGCGCCATGGATCTTCCTGTGTAAAATCAACCGCTTTGAGCTTAGGCATTATAACTCCCTTGTTTTTTTATGTATTATAACTCGTGAGAAAATAATTTACAAGACCAAAATGAAATAGCAGAAGACTACCAGGCTGTATTAAAACATGAAAAATTATAGGTTATAAGGGATCAAGCGGAGTAACGCGGCTTTTCTAGTTGGGCCTTAAGTTGTGATGAACCTACAGTGGATTTTTTTGATAAATCATAGATGTGATCTGAGATCTCAGATAGAAGGCTATTAAGCATGGCAAAGGCGGCGTAATCTGAAGGATTGCTGATCTTGATAGATTGAGTAACAATATTTATCCTCTCTAGCAGGAGATCACGTAAAACATCAATATCTTTCATATCCTTTATCTGTCTGGCTATAACAGCGGGGTCACTTGAAATATTCAAAAGCACGTATTGTTTAATAAGCAATGCTAAGACAGGTATCTCCTTATCAGAAATAATTCCTTCTGCATTCCATCTATTTAGGACCTCATCTATTGCCTTGATTATACCCTTAGTCGATGCCTTTTCTGTCGCCTTAATTTTATTTAGGGGCTTCTCCTTCTCAAGCAGGTATTTATTATTAAGAAGCTCTAGGACCTCGATTAACAATCTCTTATTGTCGTCTGAGGCTTGAGTGCTTGTGCTATTTATCCTGTTTGCCCATAGCATCTCCACTGCCAAAGATATTTGAGATGCTACATCGGCCCAATATAGGGTATCCATCTTTTTATTCTCTTTGATGGTAGCGACACCAACTGATAGTTCAAGTTTAGGCTGAAAAGTGCTCTTATTAGAAAAATGCACACCTGCCTCCTTGAAAAAATCATTAGACTGCCTGTGAACCTTTATCCTGTCACTGGCTCGTGGGAGATAGTGATCCTTAAGCATGCGAAACGCGACCTCTCGAATAATCAGATCCTTTGTCGGATCCATATGAGCAAATCCAAATTCCACTACATTGTATTTTTTTAGAAGTCGTATCATCCTATCGATAGAGACATGACGTGATTTGCCATTTACCAGATCTATAGCCATCTTGTTGTACATGCGGTCGTTCTTGCGCAATGAAGCACTTCTAATATCTGAATGACCGCCACTCTCAGCAAAAGAGGGCTCGGTACCAGCGATTAGCAGCAGAAACATGATTATAATAAATAAAAATATATTAAATATCTTCATAATAGTGCCTTTTTGCCTATTCATCCGAATAGAGTTACTATGTACTTTTATAATACTTATATTATATAATAAGTATAGCATATCTTTTTGGATAGTCAAGTGATAATTTATCTAACTTAACTTATTCTACTACAATAGGTTATGATAGTAAAACAACGTCAAATCCTTGGCAAAAACATACTGGCTCCTTTTGCTTTTATCTCTCTTTAGAGGCAAGTAATTGCTCATTGCAGGACATCGCCTCAGTGAGGTTCCTTGCTTTTCCTTATTGCCACTTTTTTTTGACTTTTTTGTGATAATGTGAAAGAAAACCCCCATTTAGAACGTCTAATATAGTGAGGGCATAAAGTTTTCAATCGATCAATATCCGTTTTTCTAAAAATATAAATATCAATTCCACATAATAGCTTTTAAACATATGAAAGGGGGTGATTTAAATGAATAGCGGAATCGAAATCAAGGTTGAGCGGATACACAAACTTGACACGGATAGCTCATTAAAAGGATTTGCTGACATATCTGTAAGCGGGTGCTTTATTGTCAAGGGCTTACGTATTGTAGCCGGTAAAAATGGGCTCTTTGTTGGTATGCCACAACAGCTTGGTAAAGACGGTAAATGGCACAACAGGGTCTCACTTGTTGACGAGGCTGTCAAAGATAAGCTTTCCGGGCTCATACTCTCTGCTTTTGATAGCTAATAACGCATGGCGGGACAGTAAGCTGGCCTACATCTTACTGTCCCGCTGGAGGAAAGGCATTGGACAAAAAAAGATTGGGCAACAAGGCTGAATCACTTGCTTGTAAACTACTCAAGAATAAGGGCTTTAAAATTATTGATAGAAACTTCAGGTGTAGGTCCGGAGAGATAGATATAATAGCTAAAGATAATAACTATATAACTATTATAGAAGTAAGAAGCAGCACTAATTATTCTTTTCATGACCCTCTCTGTTCCTTTACGCCATTAAAAATCAGAAGATTAAGGGTATTAGCGCAAATATGGCTTAATTGCCATAATCAAGAGGATGCCTTTGTAAGGCTTGATATCATTACAGTTGTTTTCAATGCAGGAAACAATACTATAATAAGACATATAAAAGACGCTTTTTAGCGAAAAAGGGGTATATTAATATGCTTGCAAATAGTAAATCAAGGACTATTTTTGGCGTGGCTTCACGCGAGGTCGACGTGGAGATTGATATCACGTCAGGGGTTAGGTGTTTTATTATAGTTGGGCTCCCGGATACCGCATGCCGTGAGTCTGCCCAAAGAGTAATAGCGGCGCTTAAAAACTCTGGCTTTAAGCTACCAAGCCTGCGCATTACTGTAAATCTTGCTCCTGCACACCTGCGAAAAGAAGGCGCTATGCATGACCTGGCCATAGCTGTGACCATACTTGCCGCCTTGAATATAATTGAAAAAGAACGACTTGGTAATAAAGTATTTTGCGGCGAGCTCTCGCTTGATGGCACCTTAAGACCGGTAAAAGGGATTCTATGCGTTGCTGATGACTTAAAAAAGCATAAGAATATAGAGCTAATCATACCCTCACAAAATATATCTGAGGCAAATGCTGCCAAAGGCCTGCATTTCGTCGCAGCCTCCTCGCTCTCTGAGGTTGTAGAGTACCTTTCTAGCGGCACAGCCCCAATTCAAAAAACAACTCATAAAAGTAAGGTGTCCCTATCAAGCATTGATTCCCATGACTATTCAGATATAAAGGGTAATTATAGCGCCAAGCGCGCGATGGAGATAGCTGTCGCTGGTGGGCACAACATTTTACTAATAGGCTCACCCGGGGCCGGAAAAACCATGTTGGCAAAACGACTACCAACAATAATGGGCAAGCTAAGTACAGAGGAATCCATAGAAACAAGTAAGATTTACAGCATTTGTGGTCTTTTGTCAGACAAGGAACTGATATCAACGCCCCCTTTTAGAGACTTACACCACTCTGTATCTGATGCCGGCATGCTTGGTGGGGGCTCACATCATATACGCCCAGGTGAGGTAAGCCTTGCCCATAATGGGGTGCTTTTTCTGGATGAACTACCTGAGTTCAAGCGGAATGTGCTGGAGGCGCTACGGCAGCCTATTGAGCAGGGCTTGATAAGGATATCCAGAGCAAATGCCTCCTTGAGCTACCCATGCCGCTTTATGCTAGTAGCAGCCATGAACCCATGCCCGTGTGGCTTTTTGACGCATCCAAAAAAGGTCTGCTCTTGTTCGCCGGGGCAGGTTCAAAGATATCTGTCGAAAATCTCCGGGCCTCTATTAGACCGGATAGATATGCATATTGAAATTCAGCCCATTAAATACGAGCAGATGATTGAAAGGACATGCGAAACAACTTCAGCAATAATAAAGACGCGTGCCAAAAACGCCAGATGCGTGCAAAATGAACGCTACAAAAACCACAGATACAAATGCAATGGAAAGCTACCGCATAGAGACATTGAGAACTATTGTAAAGTTTCTGATGAGGCATCTGAACTACTAAGAATGGCCATGTCTGAATTATTCATAAGCGCCCGTGCCTATGATAAGATCCTTAGGGTCTCAAGAACAATAGCGGATCTTGACAATAAACCAATAATCGGAGCTGAACAGGTCTCAGAGGCCATAAGTTACCGCTGCCTTGATACTAAGGCCTGGCTCTAAGGGACACTCTTCGCAACACATCTATTTGCAATATGTTATACACTAATTAATTTAATAATCGACCTATATTAAAGGATTTACAATGATTCGTATTCCACGCAAAGACCAAATTCAAGACACTCTTACCTACCACATATTCAATAGAGGTAATGCCAAGCTGGATGTTTTTCATGATAATAAGGATTGTGATTATTTTATTGGGCTCATAAAGACCTATGAAGATAGATTTAATTTATATATATACAATTGGGTCTTAATGAAAAATCATTTTCATTTTTTAGCATGCATTAATAATCCAAAATTTTTATCCAAATGCTTGGGGGGACTGCAGCAAGCATATACACAGTATCATCACAAAAAATGGAATAGCGCAGGTAGGTTATGGCAAGGAAGATTTAAGAGTCAACCGATTCAAAATGATAGATATTTCTTTGAGTGCGGAAGATATATAGAAAGGAATCCAATGCGCGCCAAGATAGTTAAGCTTCCATGGGATTATCAATATTCTAGTTGTAAATTGTACTCATTAGGAATATCGGATTCTATAACAACGACAAACCCTGGTTATAATTCCTTTTCAAACACAATAGCTATAGAATCTCGACAAAGCGAATATAGGACATGGTTAATGAGTGGGGAGAATCGGAGTTTTGTCAACATGGATAGACCTGTAGGAAATGAAGATTTTATAAAAGGCTTATTGAAAATTAATGGTCGTCTAGTTGCAAAAAAGGCAAGACGTTCATTCAAAAATTAGTAGATTACTTAGTTCATAACTATCTATGAAATAAGCAGTTAAAAAGAGTGTCCCTTTATTTTGTTGCTTCAATTAGGACGCTTCTTGGCCGGAATAATATTCGGTGTGGAATAAGTAGAAACGAAAATAACTTATCAATAAGAGGGGCCCTTATAATAGCTTTCGCTAATGTTAACTTAAAGCCCGATTTAAGGCCTCTCGATTCTTTGCGCGCTACATAATCCTTTAAAAAAGATAAATAAGTAACCTTTATTTTGTCAAAACCGCTATTTTTAATAGCCCTTTGCCACTGCCATACCGGATAGTAGTGGTCGTTATAACCAAAATCATCAGGATGCTGTTGAGGCTTCTCAAAAACACCTACAAAGCACTCGTTCATTAAGATTGCCCTGCCACCTTTCTTAAGGACGCGGTTAAGTTCTTTAAAAGTCCTATTCAAATCTGAACTATGATGAATAGTAGCAGCGGCAAAAATTATATCAAAAGAACCGCTTTCAAATGGGAGCCTATCCATGTCCGCATAAATTCTCTCGAAATAGAGGCCATCCCTTAAGTAAAGGTCCGCTACCTTTAAGTAGTCTGTAATATCGACAGCTACAACATCACAACCCTTTTTAGCGAATTCACGTGACGCCCAGCAAAAAGCAGCGCCTAATTCTAAGACCTTCATCTCTGGTTCAATGGACCAATTATCGATTAAGTCAAAAAAACGATGTGAGCCCTCAGCAAAATTCTGAAATGAGCCTCCCTTTTTAAAGAAATAACTCCCATCTCCCTTGGGCAATGACATAAAAAGACTGCTGAATTTCTCTATCGACTCAGGATTTACAAAAAACTCATCACCTTTCTCTGTCCTAATACGAGGCTCGTCAGAACTAGCTTTTTGCTCTTTTACTATTTCAGGTGACGGCTCAGCTAGAAAATCAGTTACCCCTTGGTCAAGTGGAAAAGAATACTTGCATGTACTACAAAGAATGGCGCCGTCTCTATACTCATCGTATAGCCCTGTTACTGAATCTATTTTAAAGGGCCTGCCTCCACAGATCGGACATTTCAATATCTTGATAATATCAGCTTTCATCGTTACATACGCCTCTTTTTAATAACATCGTGATCATCAACATCACCTTCTGATTCTCTATTTTGTTTCCAAGTTTCATATATCATGATAAGTGCTTTCGTGCTGCCGGTATCCATTATCCATTTCACCCCAAAAATCAATGCCGCCGCTAAAAATTGTATAAAATATAATTTAAATGTGAAGGATAATAAAAAAAACCCACCCGCTACAAAAAGGTATTTATTGCGCTTAATATAACCGTCCTTAGGACGCGTTCTGGGATATTTTTTAGGCATCGATAGCACCTCTTTTAGATTTCGGTCATTTAGGTCTCTCTCAATGTTCTTATCTGGTGCGGACAAAGCAGAAAAACAGGACGCTACCTTTTTAAAACATTTATCACACTTCGCGATGTGAGTAGCGATAACCTCTTTCTCGCATCCAGCAGAAATCGCCCCACTTACATAATCCGCTAATCTACTATCCAATGGGCATGTATCAAACAGGGCTTGGTTAGACTTTTTATATCGCAATGCGGCTCTTAATGAAACATCGAGTCCGGATTCAGGCATTATACCCTCTTTCCTTTAATTTCTCTCTAAGTAACTTCTTAACGCGAAAAATAACAGTAGAGACAGAATTTATCGACATGTCCATTATCTGCGCTATTTCACGATGCTTCAAATCATACAATAGATCAAGTGTTATAATGCGCTCTTCCTTTAATGTAAAATTTTTAACGAGTTCGCTGATCACATTATTGAGTTGTCTGCTGTCTATTTCTGAGCGCGATCTATCTGTCTGCATGCTCTCACAATGGTGATCTCTATAAGGACTGCCTAAACGATTAAGCCTCTTCTTATTCCTAAGAAAATCGGAAGCGACATTCTGTGCCACAATCGTAAGATAAGCTGATATCGAGCGGGGGTTTGTTATCTTGCTAAGAACATTATTGCACCATATATGCGCAAATGTTTGCTGGAATATTTCATCAAGGTCATTTTGGCTTACATGTGAAAAGAGCTTTATGACCTTATATCTTATTGCCCTGCGCACCAAGCATGAGAACTTTTTGACAAGAGATATCCAAGCCTCTTCATCGCCAAGGATGCAAAGCCTAAGAAGCTCCCGGTCGCAGTTGTTACCTTTATCACTCATTAAATAAAACTATTTCCGCATTTTACTCAGGTAAAAGATTATTCTTTTTCAGAGTATTTTCAAGTTCTAATACAGCTTTTTTGAACTGCGGGAATAATTCAACGTTAAGTGAAAGTCCCTTAGCCGTAGGAACCTTGCTTCCCGCCTCTTTTGAATCAACCCATACCCTAAGATCAATTAGATCGAACCCTTTGTACTCTTTTACGCCGATCCTAATCTCCTCGAACTTGTTCTTGTTAAAGGTTGCGACAGTCTCATTCATCCTCAACACCTCCTTCTTTTTATTCTAAGCACTCTCTTGGTCAATCTGACTGATGAATCTGTTTAATAAATCCTTATCTCTCGTGTCTATCTTTAGAAATTTTACGCCTATCTTAAAGATTCTTTCTGAACTTGTGGAATCTCGCTCCACTTCATTGACCCAAGCGACTTCTCCTTTAACCACTATAGGCCTCATATCCGGTATTTTAATGTTCAACAGAACATGGCTTTTGTCAGGCATTATCTCCGGCACTTTTAAACATATGCCCTCACCGGAAATATTTTGGCTAAAAGCATGATAAACATCATCCGCCTTTCCGGGTATACTACATTCTACATCAATCTGCTTTTCAAAACGAGCGGTCTTGCGTCTCTCTTTTAGCGTATCCCAATAGCTATCAAGTCTCGCGGAAACATGCGCCAAACTTCTTGTCCTGTGTCTCCAAAGCATAAATGCTACACAAGATAAGATAACTATAGCGATAACGAATGACAATATACTGTGCATATTCGTATCCTTGTTGTAAAGCTACCTACTTCTTTGGCTTATAGCCTGTAAGCGCATTACCTGTAAAGATAAGACTCTCACTCTTTGTAAGTATCTTTGACTCTATCTCTAGTACAGGATATGTGCCATCATATATCCATTCTTCCTGCACGAGCCCAACATCATCAACCCCTATCTGTACTATCCGATCAGGCTCCCCCCACTTATCGAGCACGAAATCTTTGCTATCGCCAAGATGAAGAGGTGACGCGCCATTCCACGGTGGTATCAGCCGCTCTGGGGATGGTGCCTCAATTCCAGCACAACCTGCTCCAAGCATACTGATTACAATGCATAGGATCATTACATATCTCATGTGAAACGCTCCTTTTTTATAAAACTTATTATAATACTATATATATATAATGTCAATTGCAAAAAGAAAGCCCCCGAAAAAATCGGAGGCTTTCTTTTTGTACAACCTATCTTCTGATAAATTAGAAGTCGATTGTTGTAGCTGCTACTATCTGCGCTGCTGTCTTATCCTGTGAATTATCACCCTTTGAGTAGAAATCACCTGGCCAGAATACTCCACCACACACTGTGAATGCTACATCTTCAGTATAGTCATATGCTAACTTAGCATCAAGTTCCATACCGATTGCATCGTCACCACCTGCAACAGGTGTTTCATCAAACCAGAAATAAGTATATCTTAGATTAACGTTTATATCAGTCATAGGATCTGCTGATACAAAACCAGCTAATGAGCTCTGGTTAGTTAAGCCATTATTATTTCCATTGGCGTTTGTACCATTTGCTATATCATAAGCGGTAACCTTTGATATGTTCCTAAAATCGCCTAGGTAATTATCAAACTTGCCGCGATATATAGGGTCCCATGCTTCCCACTTACCGTCACCTGTTGCATCTGCGTTGTTACCGGAAAGATAGAGAAACTCTCCACCAAGTACTGGTGTCCACTTAACATCAGCGAATGTATAATCACCACCAATGTTTAATGCATATGCTTCACGATCTTTACCTGCTGCAGGCTCGTTTCTGTAGTCACCAAACTGAACAGCGCCTTCAGCAAATAGGTTCATGGACTCAAAAGGAACTAAGCTTCCTCTTAAACCAATAGTGTGAACCTCATCAACAGATTTTGGACCTGTTCCTGCTGCAGTAGCAACTCTATCATGCTTAAAGATATAGTAAGCTTCTGCTTCAGCATCATACTTTGTGAAATCATAACCAACATTTGCTACATATAGATCTGTATCATCATTGTTGTTAGTAGCATTAGCATTATTATCAGAATCTATCTTTGAATAGATCAAATCGATGGTCCATGGATCATAATCAAGAGTAGCTCTGATAGCATCAAATGCTGTCATGTCACTCATTTCTCTTACTGTCACTGGTAGACCGCCTTCATCCCATATTCTGATACCGGCATTACCAATAACCAAACCCTTACCAAGCCACATGTTCTGGCGACCGATTTGCAGTGTTAAAGGAGCATATAACATCTCCTTCAATGTTACATAAGCCTCATCAAGCTTGATATCAAACTGGGCGCTTGCACCACCATTACTATTTTCAGCATTCCAATCTCTCTCATTGATAAGACGGATGTATGTTGATACGTTGTCTGTTAGATCTGCTTCTACGTTCAAACCAACCTGATTGATAAAGAAATTCTGGTTATCGCTATCACTGTTTTCATAATCTATATCATTTTGATATATATATGCAACTTTGATATCACCAGAAACCTTTATGTTCTGTGTTTCAGCGAAGGCTGGAACTGCAAAAGCAACTAACAGCGCTGCTACGCATATTCCTGTTAAAAATCTCATTATTTATTCTCCTTTTAATACGTTTAATCTAATTTAATAGTGATGTGCACTCTCACACAACACCTCTTGCTTTCTATGTTACTCACCATATCTTGATAATTCGTGGCTCTATTTTTTTCACCTCCTAGCTTTGCCTTATTTGAATCATCTATGGTGTTTAAATACATATTATATGGTTAAATAATATCAAATTAACAGTGCCGTGTCAATCAAAATGTAGAAAAATCGACTTTTTTTAATCTTCTTTCTGTATTGACTTATAAGTTGTTGCCCTGCCTGACTTTGGGGCAACAGTTATTGTCACGAAAGTGCTCATCCCTTGGGGTTCAATCACTATAATACAATTCTGGTCTTCTCTTTCAAAATTTAATATCCTTCTGCCATATTCTAGCATATTTGTAAAGCGCCAATTATATAACGGCATCTGGTTCTTGAAAAAGTTGACAACCTGATCTCCGCTTGACCTTCCTTTGTATTTTAATATGCCTACACGCAAAACATCATTTTCAAATGTAAATGACTGCGCTGTGATCATCTTAAATCCTGATGGCACCGGTACGTCAACGAATTTTAACGCTGTTGAAACATCCAATGCTTTTTGAGTCTTAATATCATCATCTGTAACAGTGCCGGATGTCGCACAACCAGCTAATAATAATGAACTAATTAATATAGTAAACAATTTTCTAAAAAACATATTTACCTCCTTTTTATATATAATAGTAAAGAACAGCACAGACGTCAAGATAATACCGCAGCTTAACGCACTTTTTGAATAAGTGCTTTTGAGTTTCTATATGCCTGAGCTACGTCAGCACTGGAAAGGCCTGCTGATACAGCTACCTTTCTAAATATCTCATCCGATGGGATATTTTCCGGTGAATGCGAATCAGAATCTATTGTGATCATCGCTGAATATTCTTTTGCCATATTAGCAACGTGCGCGTTTGTTGTTGAATGACCCTTTCGCGTTGTAATCTCAATACAGATATTATTTTTTACCGCCAGAAGAACATCATCTTTTGTAATCGTTCCGGGATGCGCTAAGATGTCAACGCCTGCTTGTATCGCGGCTCTATTTGTGCCTTCTATGACCGGCTCTACAGGTGACTCACCATGAGCCACTATAATCCCGGCGCCTTTTTTACGCGCATGCTTTACGAGAGGTGAAAACTGTTGTAGCGGAATATGTGTAAGCTCGACACCCGGAATAGTTTTAATCTTCCAGTATTTGTTGAGCTCTTTGGAAACCTTAATCAGAGATTCTATAATAAAATCGATATTAGATGAATCCGCATGATCAGTTATCGCGACCGCATCAAAACCGGCAACCTCGTATCTTCTGACAAGCTCACTTGGTAAAAGGCATCCGTCACTTAACAAGCTGTGTGTGTGCAGGTCTATTAGCGGATTATCTGTTTTCATCATCTTTCCGATCTTTTAGCTCAACGAGTTTAGCATATGATAGTATCTGGTAGAATCCGCCTAAGCCTGCCATCATAAAACCTAAGAAACCGTCACGGAAGCCCTGTTTCAATATAAAAGCCTTCAGGAACCTATCTATAGTTTTTCTTATGGCGCGAGAGAGAGACATCTTTCTATTATCGCGAAGCCATTTTCGAGATTCAAAATTCGTCTGGTGGTTCACCTTGCTGACCATATCCGCTAAATCCTTATAAGCAAGGTGGATTATTTCCGCACTTAATGTTATCCGGTCTCCCTCCATTATCGCGGGAGGGTGATACTCCTCTTCCGCGTATCTAAACTCGCTCTTCTTAAAAAGTTTAAGCTTAGCATTAGGGTACCATCCGCCATGCTGAATCCAACGTGTACCGATATAATTTCGATGAGGGATGTTGTACCCATTGTGCGTAAAGCCGTTTTTAACTAGCGCTATGATCTCATCCCTTAATTCCGGGGTGACTCTTTCATCGCTATCTAAACTTAATATATATTCATTCTTCGCTTTTGAATACGCAAAATTTCGCTGGATCCCCTCATTCTCCCATTTTCGCTGATGGATATTACCAGTGTAACCACGCACAACTTCTAGAGTGTTATCTTTGCTGAAATCATCTACTATAACGATATCATCACACCACTTAACGCTCTCTAGGCAATCTATGATCTTATCAGCTGAGTTTTTTGTCATCGTAACAACTGATAAAGGGTATCTTTTTTCTTCCATATTATTTTAATAGTCCTTATTTTTTCTATTAACTCCCATGTACCCATGAGTGGTACATGGTGCCCCTACCGCGACTCGAACACGGCCACATGGTTTAGGAAACCACTGCTCTATCCATCTGAGCTATAGGGGCACACGATTTTAATAGGCAACTAATCCATAAAGCAAAATTATATTATAAAGAGCCTGAAGTCAGAAGGTTTCATCTAACAGTTGGAAGAATGATAAAAAAACAGAACGGAGAACTCTTATCTTAAGAATTCCTAAACATCCCTGCACAATTGATGTGAAACCTTATATCAATATACAACTTGTGAAAATATCTTATAACCTTTTAACTTATCGCGGCCATTTAAAAACGCTAATTCTATCATCAGGGCAATTTCAATTATCTTACCCTTCTGCTGTTTAACCAGTTCACACATAGCCTCTGCGGTACCACCAGTCGCTAACAGGTCATCTACAATTAGGATTGACTCATTTTCGCGTATAGCATCTTCGTGCATATAAAGAGTGTCGCTTCCGTACTCTAACTCATATGAAGCCTCTATAGTTTTGTATGGAAGTTTGCCCTTTTTTCTGACAGGGACAAACCCAGCGCCAAGCTTATAAGCAAGTACGCTACCAAGAATAAAACCGCGCGCATCAGCCGCTACCACCTTATCTATCGGCATATTTTTATACCTGTCTACAAAGATATCAATAACCTTTTGAAATGCTTGCTTGTCACCTAATAGGGTAGTAATATCTTTAAAGACAATACCCTTTTTCGGAAAATCCTGAACATCCCTTATGTGATCTTTTAAATTTATACTCATAATATATCTCCTGCTTTTATGCCTTCTTTTATGGACTGATCAACCACAAGCTTTTTTAGCTTATCTATGGCTCTTTTTTCTATCTGCCTAACGCGCTCCTTTGTTATTTTGAGCTTCTTTGCGATCTCCTGGAGAGTAAGGATTTTCTTCTTATCCAGCCCAAATCGGAACATAAGCACCTTCTTGTCTCTTGGATCCAGCTCATCCAATAGCTTCCTGATGCTCTCGTCTCTAAGAGCATCCGACATCCTCTCGTCAGGTAATTGCGCGGATTCGTCCTCGATCAATTCAAGAAATTTACCTCCCTGCTCCTCACCAATAGGCGTCTCCATAGATGTTGGTTGCGACTGTGCCGCCTGCGCTATCTGACCAATCTTCCTTGCGGAAAGTTTCATCCTCTTGGCAATTTCACTGGTAGCGGGGTCTCTTTTATATTTATGCTTTAGCTCCTCAATAACCTTCTTATACCTAATAATCGTTTCTACCATGTATACAGGCACCCTGATAGTCTTTCCCTGATTAGCGATAGCTCGCATAATATATTGACGTATCCACCATGCCGCATAGGTTGAAAATCTGTAGCCTCTATCGGGGTCATATTTTTTAACGGCTTTCATAAGGCCGATATTTCCCTCTTCGATTATATCAAGCATAGGAAGGCCGGTATAAGCATACCTCTTGGCTATGTTGACTACCAACCTAAGATTTGATTGGACCATAATCTTGGACGCACGCGAGTCCTTCCTCTTTATCCGTCCAGCCAGTCTTATCTCTTCCTCATGGCTTAAAAGCGGAAAGGCCTCTATGTCCTTAAAATAGAGCATCAGAACATTCTTATTAAACATAGCTACTGTCTACTCCTTTTTGTCTAAAGGGGACGGTCCTAAAGGGAGCGCCCCTGAAAATTATAAAAAAACAAAATTTATAAATTCCTGAAAGACATTTTATGAAAACACTAAAAATTAGGATAACTATGTACTCAGGGGTGCCCCCTTTAGGACCGTCCCCGTAATTATTTTATTTTTTAATTGACGCATGTGCTGCCGCGAGCCTAGCTATAGGGACCCTGAAGGGCGAACAACTTACATAATCAAGCCCTACCCTATGACAGAACTTTACACTCTCAGGATCACCACCATGTTCTCCACATATACCTATCTTCAAATCAGGCTTTACGCTTCGCCCCTTTTCAACGCCCATCTTAATCAACTGGCCTATGCCATCCTGATCAATAGTAGCAAACGGGTCATTCTCAAGAATGCCATCCTCTATATATGAAGGCAGAAATTTGCCTATGTCATCTCTCGAGAATCCAAATCCAAGTTGCGTAAGATCGTTGGTGCCAAAACTAAAGAACTCCGCCTCTGAAGCTATCTTGTCTGCTGTAAGCGCGGCACGTGGAATCTCGATCATAGTGCCGATAAGATACTTCATGCGCACCTTGTATTTCTTAAGAACCTCTTCACAGACCTCAACAGCATGATTTTTAGTAAAGACAAGCTCATTTATATGGCCCACTAAAGGTATCATTATCTCTGGTATTATCTTTTGACCTTTTTTGGCAAGTTCACAAGCCGCACTCATAATCGCTTTCACCTGCATCCTGTATATCTCAGGATACGTAATGCCAAGCCTGCAGCCGCGATGTCCTAGCATGGGGTTTAATTCATGCAGATTTTGACAAAGGTCTGAAATCTTCTTTCTATCAACCTTCATCATCTTTGCCATCTCCTGCTTTTCTTTATCGGTATGAGGTAAGAACTCATGTAAGGGCGGGTCAAGCAGCCTTATCGTGACCGGCTTACCTTTCATAACCTTAAATATGCCCTTGAAATCCTTCTTCTGGAGAGGAAGTAATTTAGCAAGTGCCTTTTCACGTGCAGCGGTGTTCTCGGCAAGTATCATTGTTCTTACAAGGGGTAAACGGTCTTTACCGAAAAACATATGCTCTGTTCGGCATAAACCTATACCCTCCGCGCCAAAGCCTATTGCCACATTCGCGTCATGAGGAGTATCAGCATTCGTTCTAACCTTAAGTTTTCTTACCTTATCAGCCCAACTCATCAAGGTTCTAAAGCTTCCTGTTACTTCAGGTTTAATAAGATCAACTTCTCCGAGGATTACTTCTCCGGTATTTCCATTTAAGGTAATAACATCACCTTCCTTTATCTTCTTGCCCTTGACAACGAAGTTTTTATCATTCGCGTTTACAGTTATTTCACTGCAGCCAACAACGCAACATTTTCCCATTCCACGTCCGACCACAGCTGCATGGGAAGTCATGCCACCAAATGCTGTTAGGATACCCTGAGCAGCTGCCATACCGCCAATATCCTCCGGCGATGTCTCCAGCCTTACGAGGATAACCTTCTCGCCCTTTGTAGCCATAACCTCAGCCTTATCCGCGGTAAAGACTACTTTTCCTACGGCCGCGCCTGGTGAGGCAGGTAACCCTTTAGCAACTACAGATAACTTTGCTTTTGTATTTATCATAGGGTGTAGCAATTGATCGAGCTGATGCGGCTCAACCCTTAAGATCGCTTCTTCTGCAGTAATAAGACCTTCGCCTGCCATATCTACCGCAATCTTAATAGCAGCATGCGCAGTACGTTTTCCTGTCCTGGTCTGAAGAAGGTAGAGTTTCTTATCCTGTATAGTAAACTCAAGATCCTGCATATCCCTGTAATGCTTCTCAAGTCTCTTATATATTGATACAAGTTCAAGGTATACTCTCGGCATATTATCTTTAAGATCACTGATAGGTAAAGGCGTCCTTATGCCCGCGACAACATCTTCACCCTGCGCGTTCATAAGGTACTCACCATAAAATTTCTTTTCACCTGTACCTGGGTCTCTGGTAAAAGCAACTCCGGTTCCTGACTCTTCACCTAGATTGCCAAATACCATGGCTTGAATATTCACAGCCGTACCCCAATCATGCGGGATGGAATTTAAGTTCCTATACTTTCTCGCACGCTCGTTATTCCATGAACTGAATACCGCGTCGATCGCCATCTTAAGCTGCTTCATGGGATCCTGAGGAAAAGAAAAGCCCTTCTTCTTCTTTATCAGCTTTTTATATTCTTCTACAATTGCTTTCAGGTCTTCCGCATCCAATTCGGTATCAAGCTTTATCTTTTTTTTCTGTTTTTTCTGATTAAGTATGTGCTCAAAATCGGCATGCTCAACACCTAATACTACATCACCGAACATCTGGCAAAATCTGCGATACGCATCATAAGCAAAACGTTCATTGCCTGATTTTTCAGCGAGCCCCTTTACCGATACATCGTTTAGACCGAGGTTAAGCACTGTGTCCATCATGCCCGGCATAGAAACCCTTGCGCCGGAGCGAACAGAAACTAGCAGAGGATCCAAATTATCGCCCAGCTTCTTACCCATTACATCCTCAAGCTTCTTAAGATTGTTCTCGATCTGCTCCATCATGAACTGAGGGTACTTTTTTTTATTCTCATAAAACTTGATGCAGGCCTCTGTTGTTATAGTAAACCCGGCAGGTACAGGTATGCCTAGCTTTGCCATCTCCGCAAGATTAGAACCCTTTCCACCAAGAAGATTTTTCATTTTTGTATTTCCTTCGCTCTTACCACCTCCGAAGAAATATACATATTTAAATTTATTTTTTTTAACTGTTTTACCCTTTGACTTCTTCTTCGCCGCTGCTGCTACCATATTGCTACTCCTCCTTTTTAAGTTTTGCCCTTGAATACAATTTTTGATAAATCTGCTATATTATCTATATAAAGCCTGTTTATACATGAAAGCAGGCCTAAGCGATTAATCCTCAAATCCTTCTTATCAACATTAACCATCACCTTATCAAAGAAATCATGCAACACTTCTGAAAGCGATTCACTAAAAAGTTTAGTCGCCTCAATATATTTCTTGTCCGCACAAAACTGTTTAAAAACCGGCTCCATCTCTTTAAGCGCCTTGTAGAGCGCTTTTTCTTCCGGCTCCTGTAGTAATACCGGCTCAAGAGTGTAGCTATTATCCTTCGACGCTTTTACTATATTATATGTTCTTTCAACTATAGAGCAAGACTGTTCAAAATTACATTCATCAATTATACTATTTAATGCCTCCAATTTCAAGAACGAATTGCAGATATCATCAACACTCAAATCGGTCACGGCCTCTATGATATCATGGCGATAACCAAACCGTATCTTGCAAAAATATACAAATCTATCTTTAAAGAAATCAAGAAAGATATCTTTAAGCTTATTGCCATCAAAATCACCTGGGCAGATTGGGTAAGCATAATCAAATAGATCCGATAGCGATACCTTGAGTTTTTTATTCTGTAGTATTGATATGACCGCGATAGCCTGACGCCTGAGCGCGTATACATCACGCCCACCCTTTGGGAATTTACCTATTTTGAAATAACATATGATATTATCTATCTTATCAGCTAATGATGTCAGAACTCCGATGCTGGTAACCGGCAGTACATCATCCGCAAATCTTGGGAGATAGTGCTCACCAATGGCATCCGCTACTTGCGTAGGTTCCTTGGAGTCAAGCGCGTAATATCGACCTATAACGCCCTGCAAACTTGGAAACTCGCCTACCATTTGCGTTAAAAGATCCGCCTTACAGAGAGATATTACGCGCAAGAGATCTCTCTTGTCGCAATCGTCAAACCTGCTTGCTTTTAACAAAAACTGCGCTATTTTCTTCAGACGATCAACTTTTTCAGCTACAGTACCCAGCTTCTTGTGAAAGACTAAGCCATCTAAACCTTCGGCCCAAAGTTGCAACGGCTTTTTTGTATCTGCTTTATAAAAGAAAAGTGCGTCTTTAAGCCGCGCGTCGAGTACATTTTCGAAATTTTTTATAATCTGTCTTCGATTTCCATAATTTCCGTTTATCACACCAACGAATCTATTTGTAAGGCCTTTTGACTTATCCTCCAGGCAAAATACCCTTTGATGCTTAGACATGCTTGCCAAAAGAACTTCGCTTGGTATCGTCAGATACTCCTCCTTAAAAACGCCCTCTATAAAAACCGGGAACTCTACAAGGTTATTTACCTCGTTTAAAAGATACTTGTTCTCGCGCCATCTCCTCTTCTCAAGGTATGACAATATCTTTACCTTGCGAGCTTCATTATTCCATGCCACGTAATTCTTATCGAGTAATTTAAAATAATTTTCAGGGCTTTTAACCTTAATTTTTTTATACCCTAAAAATCTATGCCCGTATGTAATGGGCGATGATCGCAAACCAGCAAATTCAAAATCCACAACCTTTTCGCCAAAGATAGCCATAATCCACCTTATTGGACGAGCGAATACAAAACCAGACTCATCCCAACGCATAGTCTTTGGAAAATCTATTATACTGATAACCTCCGGCAATACCTTAGATAATATCTCAACGTTTGACACATCCTTCTTGTGCAGCATGACCCTTGCTTCCTGCCCGCTTTCATCAACAGAGATGTCCTTTGCTGTCGCTTTATTCTTATTTAAAAAAGCTGAGAGCGCCTTAGTCGGTCTCTTGTCACCATCATATGCTATTCTTGAAGGTGGCCCCAATATAGAAACATCCTGAGTAACAGGTATGTCTTTAATGTGAAGTATGAGCCTGCGTGGAGTGCTATAGGAGAAGACTTGATGCAGGCCTATGTTTTGGGCTTCAAACAAGCCCCGTATGGCTCCCTTGTCTCTACAGGATAGAAGCTCCAGTACATGGCTAAAATAGCCTGAGGGTATCTCCTCAGTGCCAATTTCCATCAACAAGTCTTGTGTACTCATATTTTCGGTTCTCGGTTATATATTATAAACGCTAGCTTTTTTAATCTTTAAATACTTAACATTACTCATTAAGCAGGCCTTGCCTCTTCATGTAAGCCTTTGCGCATGCCTTTGCGATATCTCTCACCCTGCCGATATAAGCAGCTCGCTCTGTAACACTTATCACTCCTCGCGCATCCAGCATGTTAAAGACATGGGATAATTTTAGCATATATTCATACGCCGGTAAAATAAGTTCATCTTTAATTAAGCGCTGTGACTCTCTTTCATACATATCAAAAAGGGATGTCGCCATTTTCGGATCAAGTGCCTCAAAGTTATACTCTGAAGATTCCTTTTCTCCCTCCGTATGAAGCTGTCCGTAAGTTGTATCTTTATTCCATTGGAGATCAAACGCGTTATCCTTATCCTGTAAAAACATGGCTATTCGCTCCAAACCATAGGTTATTTCACATGGAATAACCTTAAGCTCAAACCCTCCTACCTGTTGAAAGTATGTAAATTGCGTAATCTCAAGACTGTCAAGCCACACCTCCCAACCTAGCCCACTCGCACCAAGCGTAGGAGATTCCCAATCGTCCTCTACAAAACGTATATCATGCGCTTTTGGGTTTATTCCTATTGCCTTGAGACTTCTAATGTAGAGATCCTGAACATCCTTTGGCGCGGGCTTAACAATAACCTGGTACTGATAATATCGTTGCATCCTAAGCGGGTTATCAGCATATCTGCCATCCGCTGGCCTACGCGAAGGCTGAACATACCCAACCTTCCATGGCTTATTATCGAGGCACTTAAAAAAAGTTAGGGGATGAAACGTGCCTGCGCCGACTTCAACATCATAGCCTGACGCTATGACAGCGCCTTCAGCGTTCCAAAATTTATTCAGCCTCTCTATTATGTCCTGAAAATATATCATAGTGTAATCTGCCTCATAAAATCAGTTGTTTTTAAATGCTCGCCAAGGTGATAAGCAATAAGCTTCTCGAGCAACCTGTTGAGTTCCATAGAAATAGAATTTGCTATCATCAGACTGCGCAATTTCTCTCTTCTTTGCCGTATAATCATATTTACCGAAGAGATTGCCCCTCTTGATATAGGACTTGCCTGCATATCAGCGTCACGGCAGCCAGCGCACAAGAGCCCGGAAAGCCTAAAGCTAAAACATGCGTCCTTAACAATCCTGCCGGAACAATTAACGCAAGTCTCAAAGTGCGGCAAAAAACCCGCATTATCAAGCAATTTCAATTGAAATATTATAATGGCCCTATCAATAAACCTCTCATTCGAAAAAAAATCTAATATCCATTCGAGTAACTGGTATAACGCAATGGATTTATCCGCAAGAGGCGTGAATTTATCTACCAGCTCGACTACGTAAAAAGCTTTGACTCTTTTATCTAGATCCTCTGCGATCGTTAAATAAGGATCTATTAGATCACACTGGGTTATCATAAAAACATCTGACTTACGCTTATCATAGAATACTATATCATATTTAGCGAATTCATGTAAGTATGACCCCATTATAGCCTGCGGTCCACGTATACCTTTTATGACTCCTTTTATCTTGCCGAAATCCTTTGCGTAAAACTGCACCATAGAGCTTGTTTCTCTCAGCTCTCTCTTTGAAAGTAATATCGCTTCGGATTTCTGTATCGCCACTACCGAATACTCTCTTTTGTTTCTGAATTTGACGGCGGAGTAATAGAGCCTGCTGATATTACCACTTTAAACGCCTCTTCCACGCTTAATGATAAAGGCTTTACCTCATTTTTATTCAAGAGCACAAATAATCCGCTAGTAGGATTAGGCGTTGTCGGTATATATACACTTATCAGATCCTGGTCTCCCGCGGAATCCTGTAAGCCACCTTTTGCCTCAGATGTAATAAAACCTATCGTGTAGATACCTTTGCTCGGATACTCTGCCAGTATAACCTTTTTAAAGCTTGACTTTCTTTTGGAAAAAAGTGCGTTGCTTATCTCTTTTAAGGCGCCGTATACTTTATTGACCATAGGGAGCTTATATAAAAAACTCTCAAAAAACGAAAATGTTCTCCTTACAATGATAACTCTGGTCATGAGGCCTATCAATATAATAATTATCATAGCTGCCGCAAAGACAACTACCTTGGCGAGAAACAGTCTTTGCTGTTCCTGCAATAAATATGGTTTTAAACGTATCGCCAAAGGGTTAAGCATTATGCTGTTTAAGCTTACGACTAAGAAACGGATTATAAATGCTGTAATAGTTATCGGCAATATAACCACTATACCCGCTAAAAAGTTATCTCTTAAGAACTTCGCTATCTTTTTAATCATCTTCTTCCTGCCTTTTTTAAATATTAGTTTTGCTAATTATTCATTCTAAACTAACCCACGATTAAGCGATATATAACCAAAGTCATAAAACAGCCAAGAACAGAACCGGCGATTACTTCCCATACCGTATGATAATTACGGCTTATCCTACTCTGCGCTATCATAAAAGCTAAAACAAAGACCGCGCATATAACAAGTAAATTATGCGTAAGTAAGGATATCAGCATCCAGACAGAAAAAGCAACAGCGGAATGCCCGCTCGGCATACCGCCTCTTAAAGGCTTGCCCCTATGAAATAACGCCTTAGACATTATAACAACACCAAGAAGAACAATTAAAATAAGAAACGATATATGCCAATCCGATTGGCTTAACTTAAAAAACTCACGCTTGAATACAACGGAAAAAATGTTATCCCTAAAAAAAAGAAAGTAACCTACAATAACAGCATTTATAGACGCTACAAGTACGGCACCTGCGGTAACATCTTTTACCACTTTGACCCAGCTCGAATGTGAGATCTCAACATAATCCATAACAATCTCTATGGACGTATTTATCATCTCTATGATAAGCACACTGCTGCAGGTCAGCAGAAGCATGATTAGCTCTGTCCTAGTAAAATCAAGATATATACCAAAGATCAAAACAAGTAACGCAAGCAAAAAATGTATGCGCATATTACGCTGTGTCTTTATGACAAAGAGAAAACCTTCTATCGCAGCATTAAAGCTGTCTACCAGATTATGCTTATTCTTTACCCGCATATCCTTTTTAATATCTCCTGCTCCTTTTTTCGCATCTTAAGCGCAGACCTAGAAGACGTATCATCATAGCCCAATAGATGCAATATGCCATGTATAATATAAAGTGACAATTCAATAAAAAAAGTATTTCCGTAACGTCTGGCATTCTCAAATGCTTCAGAGGGGCAAATTAAGATGTCGCCTAGATAGCCCTTGTGTATATCGCTGGTCATGGAATCATCATAGCCTAAGGCTATAACATCCGTTACGCGATCCTTACAAAAATACCTGCTGTTTGCTTTTTTAATTCTGTATCTTGTAACAAAACTTAAAGCTACCTGTGTCTCTTCGGGCTGCCCAAGAGCTTGAAGCGCCTTAAAAGAGATAAGCTCGATCTTTTTTTTATTAAGCTTAATCTTTTTTTGAGCGTCTGTTATTATTATTCTCATATTTTTTAAGCTTACTATCAGGATACTCTATGCGTGAATGATAGGTAGCCGTAAGAACCCTTACAAAACTTTCGGCGATTTTATCAATATCTCTAAGCGTAAGATTGCATTCATCAAGCTGACGATCGATAAATTTATTATTAACAATTTTCCGCACTAACTCCTTGAAATGTTGTGGTGTTGGATTCTGTAAAACACGCGAAGCGGCCTCCGCGGAATCCGCCAACATGACTATTGCCGATTCTTTCGTCTGCGGTTTGGGGCCGGCATATCTAAATGCCTCCTTACTGATAGATTCATCCTGACGCCTCTTTTCGAGCGCCTGATGATAAAAATACGTTACAACGCTGGCGCCATGGTGTTGTTGTATTATATCTTTTATGGAATTGCCTAGTTTATATTTCTCCGCAAGCTCAACACCATCTTTGACATGGTTAGTTATGACAAGCGAACTCATTGACGGAGAAAGTCCTTTATGCATATCCTTAAGTTCCTTCTTATTCTCAGCAAAATATTCTCCTTTTTCAATCTTACCGATATCATGGTAGTATGAGCTTATGCGGCAAAGGAGTGAGTTCGCGCCAATAGCATTTGCGGCGGTTTCAGCAAGGTTTCCAACAATTATACTATGGTGGTATGTGCCAGGAGCCTTGGTTACCATATCCCTTAATAAGGGGTGATTCAAATCAGCGAGTTCAAGCAATTTTATATCCGTAGTAAGCTTAAATAGATACTCCAACACAGGAAGAAATATCATTACAATCGCCGCTGAGACAATACCATTGGCGATACCCCACAGGCCTTGCTTTAGGAATATATTAGGTTCAAAATTGGATATTATTCCTATGGCTGAGATAGCTATAAAATTAATTACCCCAACATAGAGCCCTGATCTTATAATATGGCTGCGTGACCTCGCGTTAAAAATAGTACAGATTGCGAAGATGCCTCCAATCATGGAGACAAAGAATATGCTGAATTTTATACCAGCTATCAAGGTTACTATTACAGCGGCAACAACAACCACAATCGCCGCTACCCTACCATTTACAAGCAGCGTAATAAGCATAGAGACTACAGCAACAGGTATAAAATAACTAGGCAGTGGGGAAGAGACTATGAGACGCGCGGATAAGGCTACAAAGACTATCAACAAGCTCATCAATAACAAAAGCTTATCTTGTGAAAATATGCAACGCTCAAATTTTTTCAGATAAATATATAGTATAAATATCAATAAACACATAAGAGTAACCATGCCCCAAAATTGGGAGAAGTTATCACTTGCGGCAGCCATAGTACTGACTACATCAATCTGGGCAATGTGCTCTTTAGCGATCCTCTGTCCTCTTCTCACAACTATCTCGCCCTTCGACCTAGATTCTGTAATATAGATAGGCGTAACCGCGGAAATGGCATCGCGTTTCGCGGAATTTGTCTCATCCTGGTTAAGCGCAAGGTTAGGTTTTACCCAATTCGAAATAAGCTTGTACAGGACATTTACCTGCTTTTTCCCTTGCATGCCATCGCTTAAGAGCAAAGGCTCTATCTTATCAAGTATGGACCCATCGGTACTTATGCTAGCTACCTTCTCATCACTCTTTTTTCTAGTAAGCCTATTGTATATTATAATATGTTCGCTTCCCTCTACGCGTAGAGCCTTTTTCATCTCTTGCGAAATAATAGGGTACGAATATATTGTCTGCAATGTCTCTAAGGCATATGACTGAAGTTTAGGCGTCTTACCTGACCCTAATAATATATCTGTCTCGTCCTTGTCAAGGTTTTCCTTAATCTTATTAAGCAACTGCTCCAGTTCGGCTGTATCATGTTCTTCTTCCGTAACAGATACCAGTTTTCTATAAGAGTCTAGGAGTATAAAAAATTCCTTTGCCTCTGACTCAGCGGATTTAAGCACCTTGTCATCAATGCTATATACAGGAATTATCTTAGCTTCAGCCGCGTCCTGATATGCCTTTGTCTTCTCTTCATCGACTCCTGATTGGTACTGAAAATCAAACGGGGCATATATATCCGCTACCGCGATATCGCCCTCATTAAGAGCTCTCCTGATAGGAAGTTTTGCGGAATACATAATACATATAATGATAAAGACGATAAAAACAGCGATCAGGACTCTTTTTATGGCCTTTGAAACCATCTGCTGTTTTTGCTGTTGTCCTGTATTTAATGAATTACCTAAATTTCTGATCCTAAATAATGCTTTTTTTATAAGTGGGGTCATCTTTTACGCCTAACTCCTTGTATGCTTTTTAAATAACATAGTCCCTATACCATTTCGAAAAAAGTGAGAAATCTTAGCCAACAAAATTAGATCCTTCGTCGCGCCACTTTCAGTGGCGGAACTCAGGGTAAATTCGCTTATGTCATTCTGGTCACGTAATGCCGCCTGCCCGCCTACGGCGGGAAGAATCTAAGTCTGAATCCTTCGGATACTTTGTATCCTCAGGATAAATTCGCACTTATAAGTTACGTCGCTAAAGCTCCCTGCCTCGCCGGCAGGCGGGCGTAACTTATGTGCTCATTTATTTGATATATTTTGATTCCGCTTCCTCAAGATCCGGTATAATTAGAACCGTTCCGGGCAATACAGTGCTGGGGTCTTTAAGTTTATCAGCGTTTGCCTCATATATAACTGTCCATTTGGATGCCTTATCATAAAAAGCTTTGGCAATATGTGAAAGCGTATCACCTCTCTTAACCGTATACTCCTTGTATGCAGGGCGAATGGCCTCTTCTTCATATAATACTACTTCATCATCGCTGACAACCTCTGCCTCGACCTCTTCATACTCATAGGCCATCACCGCATCGGTTGTTATATTGTCATATACAGGCAGGTCTTGCTCATTAACATTACTGGTGCTGGTCAGATAGCCCTGATTTCCTGTCATATCAGTGTCGCTTGTAATTCTTTTGCGGGCTGGCGGCTTTGGCTTACTATCCTCTTTCGCAGGCTTGGCATGGATCTCTTCCCATGTAGGTAATTCAATTTTTATATCAATATATTCTCTGTCAGCAGGCCTTGGCTCTTGAGCAGTATCGCCACTATTGCCTGTCAGATAACCCTGGTTGCCGGATACATTCTGGTCAACCCTCTCTCTGACAACCTTCTTTACGGTAACGCAACCTGTGAGCGATATTGAAGCTACCGCTACCAACAATACGATAATGTTTCTTTTCATCTGCAACCTCCTGTTTCTATTGTTCTCATTCTTTTATTTTCAGCCCTAATTCATTCAGCTGCCTCTCTGAGATAAGAGACGGCGCCTGGGTCAAAGGGGATATCGCTCTTTGTGTCTTAGGAAAAGCTATTACCTCTCTGATAGAACCACACCCACACAATATTGCCACAAGCCTATCCAGGCCAGCAGCAAAGCCACCATGTGGTGGCGCACCATAGCTGAGCGCCTTTGTTAAAAAACCAAACCTCTCCTGGGCCTCCTTATTATCAATGCCGATCGTGTCAAATATTTTCGCCTGTATATCCTTGCTGTGTATTCTGATGCTTCCGCTTCCAAGCTCAACACCATTTAGCACAAGGTCATAAGAACGCGATCTTATCTTACCCGGGTCTGTTGAGAAATATTGCATATCTTCATCGCACGGAGCTGTAAAAGGATGGTGCTCAGAGTCCCATCTCTTCTCTTCCTGGTTATACTTAAACAACGGGAAATCATTTACCCACAGAAAGTCCAATTTTGTATCATCTATTAAACCTTCATCTTGAGCGAGTTTAGTACGCAATTTAGACAGGGCGTCATTGCATAATAGCTTATCTGATGCTGCAAAAAAGATATAGTCACCCTCTGCCGCGTTAGCTTTCTTTACGATAATCGCCTGCTCTTGGGCTGAAAAAAACTTTGCTACAGGCCCTTCCGGGCCTTTTGCGCCCATCTTGATATAAGCAAGACCCTTAAGTCCTGTGGATTTCGCGAATTCAGTCAGGGCATCTATTCTACTTCGTGGCATATCCTTAGGTTTCTTTAGATTAATAGCCTTGACTATACCATCGTTAGCGATTACATCGCTAAAGACCTTAAATCCGCATTCCTTTAATTCATCTGTAAAATCTATAAGCTCCAATGCATATCTTCTATCGGGCTTATCACAGCCAAACCTTGCCATAGCGTCATGGTGGCTCAAAACATCAAAAGGCATCTTCATATCGATCTTAAGAGTCTCTTTAAGTATCCTCTGCATTACCTCTTCTATCAATGAAAATATATCTTTTTCATCTACAAATGATAGCTCGATATCCAATTGCGTGAATTCTGGCTGTCGGTCCGCGCGCAAGTCTTCATCCCTAAAGCACTTTGCTATCTGAAAATACTTATCAATGCCACTAATCATCAGTATCTGCTTAAAAAGCTGCGGGGATTGTGGAAGAGCAAAGAATTTACCGATATTTACGCGGCTTGGCACGAGATAGTCGCGCGCGCCCTCAGGCGTTGACTTTGTAAGAATAGGGGTCTCGACCTCGATAAATCCTTTTTCATCAAAATAATCTCTCATGACCTTGCATACCCTGTGACGCAATAAAAGGTTCTTCTGCATCTTGGGCCGCCTCAAGTCAAGATAGCGATAAGCATAGCGAACATCCTCTGAGATATCAGCGTCATCCGCGATCTCAAAAACAGGGGGTTGGGAAGTATTCAAAATGACAAGCTCTGAAACGACAACCTCAATCTCACCGGTTGGTATTTTCTTATTCATTGTGCCTTCAGGCCGCATCCGCACCTTACCTTTCACCTGAACAACATATTCATCTCTTAATGCCTCTGCCTCTTTATGCAAGGCATTGTCAATCTCAGGATTGAATACAACCTGAGTTATGCCTTCTCTGTCTCTTAGATCGATAAAGATAAGATTTCCATGGTCTCTGCGCGTTGCTACCCAGCCAGCCAATACTATATCGTTATCGAGATCCTTACTACTAAGTTCACCGCATGTATGTGTTCTTAACATTATTTATCCTTTATCCCTAGTTTATAAATATTAAAGCATTAAGTAGTAAGTTGTAAGTTATAAGAATTGAGTTCTACTTAAATTATACTACGTAATCCTTAATTCTTAATACTTAATTCTTTTTCAACTTCTTCAACAATATTATCCAACCTGACTTCTGCCTGCGACCCATCACTCATATTCTTCAAGCTCGCCTTACCTTGCTTAAGTTCATCCTCACCTATTATGAGCACATATTCTGCTTTTACCCTATCGGCATATCGCATCTGAGCTTTCAAGGATTTATTCTGATAATCAATATCTGATGAGATATCCGCGCGCCTAAGCTTGTATAAGATATCGAAACCGACTCCATATGCCTGCTCACCTATAGTAATAACAAAAACCGACACCCCTTTATTAAGCGCGCTAGGGGGCTTTACCTCCGATAATAACCGTATGATCCTTTCCAGCCCTATCGCAAAACCTATAGCGCCCTGTTTTGGGCCGCCCAGATCTGAAACAAGGTTATCATATCGTCCACCAGCCGCAATTGCGTCTTGAGCGCCAAGTGAACTTGCTGAGACCTCAAAGACTAAACCGGTATAATAGTCTAACCCCCTAACCAATGTGTCCATTACCCTAAATTCTACACCATTGGACTCAAGTATCTCCTGTAGAGATGAAAAGTCTTTCTCGCAGTCTTGACACAATATACCTTTGATCGAAATAGCCTTAACCACTTTTTTACAACCATCACATTTACAATCAAGTACGCGCAATATATTAGTATCGTATCGCGTCTTACAATCATCGCAGAGTTCAGATATCCTATTTTTTAATTCTTTTTTTAATATATTGGTTATGTTGGATTTATCTTTTTCGCAACCTAATGAGTTTATATAAAAACTATATTTGGCTAATCCCAACTTTCTTAGGAGGTTATCAAGTAATATTATGGTCTCAGCGTCAAGATAGGTTGAGCATGAGCCTATCGCCTCAACCCCAATCTGGTTAAACTGCCTGAATCTACCGGCCTGAGGCCTCTCGCTTCGAAACATCGGACCCATATAGTAAAGCTTTACAAAACCCTCTGTATTATCAAGCCTATTTTCAATATAAGCCCTTACTACAGAAGCTGTCTCCTCAGGACGGAGAGATATATCGCGATTGCCCTGATCCAGAAATGAATACATCTGTTTCTTTACAATATCTGTCTCTTGTCCTACGCTACGCGTAAAAAGGCGCGTCTCTTCTATGATCGGTGTACGTATCTCCTTATAGCCATACGAAGAAAAGACCTGGCGTGATATTCGCTCCACTGACTGCCACAAGCCAGATTCTGTCGGCAGGATATCCTGTGTCCCTTTTAATCTCTTAATATTCATAATTTAGTCATACCTTACCGTTGTAACATAATTTATAGCATTGTTCTGTTACTCATCATGCATATTGGGTATTGCAATAAGAATTAAACGCAATACGCGCTACGCACAACACAATACGAAATTCATTGCATAAAGCGTCTATCGCACGCTCTGTTTCATTACAAGACCCGGCTTAAACGTAACAACTTTCTTAGGTGGCACTGAAACAGTCTCGCCCGTTCTAGGGTTTCTACCAGTACGCGCCTTGCGCTCTTTTACCTTAAAAACACCGAAATTTCTAAGCTCAAGGGTCTCACCCTTTGCCAGCGATTCTATCATCGCGTCAATAGTTTTCTGGACGACCTCTTTTACTACGATCTGTTTAATACCTGTCTCATCTGCGATTTTTATTGCTATCTCTTTTTTTGTCATATATATTCTCCTATCTCTTAACTGTTTTAATATTGAAATTTTGTGGTGGTTTCTAGGCGCGGAGTATTCTTTTTATACATCTATTGTAATATGCCTAATATGCGGGCAAGAAAGAATATGGCTAAAGCAAACACAATTATAATAACAAAATAGGCCGCGAACCTGCCTTTCGAGGCAGGGCCTTCTTTCATGGCTGTGGGTCCATGTTGCAGATCAGAATCATTTTGCGCTTCAAGATGCCCAAGGAGCCTGTTAAGAGATATGTATGTCTGATGCCAATCATTATTTATCTTTCGCAGGGCCTCTTCTGAAAGCATAGCTATAGATTTTAGTGATATGATCTTATTAATTATATCAAATGCGCGATCTACTGTTGTCCTTTCAACAGGTAAAGAATCTACCAGTATCTGAAGTTTTCGGGCAACAATAGACTTTGTATCTAAAAAAAGGTCTTCCTCTGCTTCAGTAATAGAGGTTTTCTTCATCGCATCCTTACATATATGGTCAAACTTTTTCCAGAGCTCTAAAAAATCTTTTGTCTTTGCGATAGATTCTTTTCTATTCTCCACGCTTTTTTCCTCGCATATTATACATAGTAATATTATTATTACTACGTGAAAGTAAAATACGTTCTCTGCGGTATTTTTTACATAACTTGTTTTTATACTTTAACATATAAGAATTTTCATGTCAATATATATCTATACCGTAACGCTTACTACCCCTTCACCGATAAGGGTTTCTATCTCCGATATTAACTCGTCTGTCGGGACTACGGAGAGCCTTTTTCCGGCTGCCATCTGTACTTTCTTTTTTTCGGGGGTCATAAAATTAATATATACGGGCGTGCTACCCTTATGCTTCATAAGTATCTCGCTCAACTTTGCCAGTATATCCTTCTCTAGGCCCGTTGTAATGAGCTCTACGGAAAGCGCTTGTGTGTATTTGTTACGCGCGTCTTCAAGAGGCAGGATCTCTTCGGCGATTATCTTTGGGGTATCTTCGCGAAGATTTACCCTGCCCTTAACGAAGACCATGGCATCTTCGGCTATATTTTTCTCAGCGGTCTTAAAGCTTCTTGGAAAAACTAGCACATCGATAGTGCCCTTTAAGTCCTCTAATCTTAAAATAGCCATCTTCTCACCTGTCTTTTTTGTAAATGTATATCTCGCCTTTGTAATAATACCGCCCATTGAAACCTCGTTTCCATCATGAACCTGATTTAGTGTCTTTGTTGTAGATGTCGTATAAAGTTTTAGTGATTTCTCATATCTAGCAAGTGGGTGAGATGATATATAAAAACCTAGGAGCTCTTTCTCAAATGCCAAAAGTTGCGGCTCAGGCCACTCTTTTATATCAGGAACTTTCTGAAAATGCGACTTAAACTTATTGTCCGCTTTAAAATCATCAAATAGGGAATATTGGCCGCTTAATCTGTCCTTCTGCAAAACACTTGCTACGTCCAAGGCATGATCCAACATGGTCATCATCTGTGAGCGCCTGAGCTTGAAGCTATCCATAGCGCCGCATTTTATAAGACTCTCTACTACCTTTCTATTGACTAACCTTAAGTCAACATGTTCTGTAAAATCATAAATGCTGTTAAAATTGCCATGTTCTTTTCTCGCCATAACAATGGAATCGATAGCTCCAGCGCCTATATTTTTTACCGCTGCCAAGCCAAAACGGATAGAGTTTTTAACTACTGTAAAATTAGCGAAACTTTCATTAGTATCCGGCGGCAAGATATCTATGCCCATGCGGCGGCTCTCTTCTATATATTGGGCGACCTTGTCTGTATTGTCGCGCTCACTGGTAAGAAGCGCTGCCATAAATTCGACGGGAAAGTGCGCCTTAAGATATGCCGTACGGAAAGATATGAGCGCGTATGCCGCTGAATGGCTTTTGTTAAAACCATAATTTGAAAAGTATTCAATGAGGCTAAACACCTTATCTGATACGCTTCTATCTATATCGTTCTTTTGACATCCTTCGACAAAGTGCTGGCGTTGTTGCTGAATTACCTCCGGATTCTTTTTGCTTATCGCGCGCCGTAAGAGATCCGCTTGGCTCAATGTAAAACCAGCCAGTGTGTTGACTATCTGCATTACCTGCTCCTGGTACAATATAATGCCATGAGTATCTTTAAGTATAGCCTCAAGTAGCGGGTGGTCGTATTTTACTCTCATGCGGCCATGCTTTCTGCTTATGAAGTCATCCACCATGCCACTTCCGATAGGGCCCGGTCTATATAGGGCAAGCAACGCTATTAAGTCCTCAAAGGCAGTGGGCTTTAACTTCCGCAAAAGGTCTCTCATGCCATGGCTTTCTACCTGGAAGACGCCTAATGACTCCGCTTTCTGAAGTAACTCATAAGTCTTCTTATCATCTAAAGGCAGAGATCCTATATCGATCTCTTTGGCTTGTGTGCGCTTTATTATCTTGACTGCCTCATCGATAACTGTAAGGGTCTTTAGGCCTAAAAAATCCATCTTTAAAAGGCCTATCTTCTCCAGAGAAGACATGGGGTATCCGGTAGAAATCTGGTTATCACTTGATTTAAATAATGGGATATAATTTGAAAGGCCTTTTTCGCTTATAACAACACCTGCGGCATGGGTTGAAGCATGTCGTGTTACACCCTCTAAGACCGCGGCTGTATCCATAAGCTGCGTAACCCGCTTATCATTTTTGTAAAGCTGCATAAGCTCAGGCTCCTGCTCGATAGCCTTTGCGAGTGTTATATTAAGATCATTCGGCACAAGCTTAGCTATCTTATCGGCATCCTGATACGGAAAGCCCATAACCCTGGCAACATCCCTTATAACGCCTTTGGCCAACATAGTGCCAAATGTTATGATCTGCGCGACATTTTCAATACCATATTTTTGCCTTACATAATTAATAACTTCGTCTCTTCTCTCATAACAAAAATCTATGTCAATATCAGGCAAGCTTATTCTATCCGGATTTAAGAATCTCTCAAATAGTAGGCCATAGCGCAATGGATCGAGATCCGTTATCCCTAAGCAGTAGCTTATTACACTACCAGCGGCAGAACCTCTACCAGGACCAACGGGTATATTATTATCCTTAGCGTATCTTATAAAATCCCACACTATTAGGAAGTAGCTCAAAAAACCGCTCTCCTGAATTACCTTAAGTTCTTTTTCGATCCTCGATTTTACGGATTCATCGATCTGGGCATACCTACTCTCGGCCCCTTCGTCAATAAGCTCCTTAAAAAAAACTTCTCGAGTCTTTCCTTTTGGCGGGGTAAAATGCGGCAGATGCGTACTTTTTAAATCAAGCTCTAGATTGCATTTCTCAGCAATAGCTACGGTGTTCTTAAGAGCCTCGGGAACATCTTTGAATACACTTAACATCTCATCATGGGTCTTAAAATAAAATTCATCAGTCTGCATGCGCATGCGATTGGGGGCATCGAGAGTTGTCTGTGTCTGAATACAAAGCAGGGCCTCCTGTGCCTTGGCATGGGGTTGCTGAAGATAATGGCAATCATTAGTCGCGACCAAACCGATATCAAGGTCTTTTCCCATCTTTACAAGAGCGTTGTTTACCTGTTTCTGTTCAGGTATACCATGGTCCATCATCTCAAGATAGAAATTTTTCTTGCCAAATAGCTCAGCAAACTCTCCCGCGCTGCGGTAAGCCTGGTCAAGACGATCTGACATTATAAGATGGGCTATCTCGCCTTTTAGACACGCGCTAGAACATATAAGGCCTTGAGAATGAGCGCTTAGGACCTCTTTATCAATACGCGGCTTGTAATAAAACCCTTCGGTATAACCTATACTTACAAGCTTCATAAGATTATGATAACCCTGCTGATCCTTTGCTAACAGGATCAGGTGGTATGTTGCCTCCTGAATTCCATGGCTCGATTTGTCAAATCTGCTCTCCGGCGCAATATAGACCTCACAACCTATGATAGGTTTTATGCCTATTTTCTTACAGAGCATATAAAATTCTATAGCGCCAAACATATTTCCGTGATCAGTAATCGCAACGGAAGGCATATTATATACATGCGCAAGATTAACAAGCTCCGCAAGCAGGCTAGCCCCATCAAGCAGGCTATATTGAGTATGGTTATGAAGGTGTACAAAATTGGAATGTTTCATAGGATACTAAATATTATACTAAGGTAGGATTTTTGTCAAGGAAAAGAAACCGCTTAATCTGTTTATGCTGAACTATCTATTGCTTTCTGCATACCGGCAATCGTATGAAGCTTGAGCGTCACTTTGGCAGGGGGCTCTAGCTGGATACTGAACCTCTGGTAATCAATTAGATTAAAATCAGTAATTATCTCATTATTTAAGGGCCACAAGGTCTCCGGCCCAGAAAAACCTGATAGGATTAAGCCCTGTTGCGCGTTTGAGATACCTAAAAAAGATACGAATATTAGGATCAGTAATGATAAAATCTTTACCCAGCGCATGATATTCCTTTCCAATAACAGCCTACTACTACAAAACTGGGTTGTCAATAAAAAATAATGGGCGGGCCTATTTTTATTAGGCGCGCTCATTCATACATATCAATATAAACTATACTACGCTTATTTTCCCATGCCTATACCTTGGGCCTGTTGAAATACCTTGCCTTCAGTCTGTATAGATGGCGCGATAATAATCTCTACCAGATTCATCTCTTTTATATCCTTTGCTCCAAGACTGCCCATAGATGTTGTTAAGGCGCCCATGAGATTCTGTGAACCATCATCCAGTTTCGCCGGGCCATAGAGAATCTCTTTAAGTGTACCTGTTGTTCCTACATGTATCCTGGTCCCGCGCGGAAGATTCGCGTGTGGTGTCGCCATGCCCCAATGATAGCCTCTGCCCGGGGCCTCTTTCGCGCGCGCGAAGGCGGAACCTACCATTACAGCGTCCGCTCCTGACGCGAATGCCTTGCATATCTCGCCACCACGCGACATTCCACCATCTGTTACAATAGATACATAGCGTCCCTTCCTCTTAAAATAAAAATCTCTCGCCGCGGCACAATCCGCTGTTGCTGTCACCTGCGGAACGCCTATGCCAAGAACGCCTCGCGTTGTGCAAGCGGCACCGGGGCCTATGCCTACTAATAGGCCTTCTATACCTGTGTCCATTAACTCAAGGGCGGTCTTGTAACTGCACGTGTTACCTACCATTACAGGTATACGCATCTTCTTGCAAAACTTTTTAAAATCAAGCACTTTATACTCTTTTGTCATGTGCTTAACAGTAGTAACCGTAGACTGAACAATAAAGATATCCGCTCCGGCCTTTTGCGCGATCTCACCGAAGCGTGTAGCCCTTTGCGGTATAGCACTTACAACAGCGGGCACGTTTGCTTTCTTTATCTCTTTTATTCTTTTCTCGATAAGCTCTTCTTTTATCGGTGTTGTATATAAAGATTGTACAAGTTCTGTAGCCTTCTGGGGTGTTGCCTTGGCTATCTTATCAAGAACCTGATTAGGATTAGCGTATCTAGTCTGCACGCCCTCTAAATTTAATACCGCAAATCCACCGAGTTTACCAAATTCTATAGCAAACTTCACATCAACTACGCCATCCATGGCCGCGGCTATTATCGGTACCTTGAATTTAATATTTCCTAACTGCCAGGTCGTATCAACCTCATTAGGATTTACAGTAACATCGCCAGGTACAAGCGCTATCTCATCAAACCCATAACATCGCCTTGCTTTTCTATCTTTTCCAATCCACTCGCCCATTATTATCTCCTTAATGAATAGGTACAGGTAAAGGTAGAGGCAAAGATTTTAGACTTTCTAAAAATTTTACCTTCACCGATACATTTACCCTTTTTAAATTGACCTACATTGCACCATATATTAACCAATGAGATGTAAATTGTCAAGACAGTTTTTAACGGCTGGTTTTTCAAAACCTTTTTTCAAGACCGGTTCTCAAGCACGGGTACTTGTGCTTGAGAACCGGTCTTGAATCTATTTCAGTGCGCCGCCTAAGTAACTATTGAAATCCTTATCTATCCTGTTAATATTCCTGTGATAGACCTCTTTCAACGCCTCCTGCCAGGCGCTGCCTTCTTCAAGCTCCTTTAATAGTCTCTTTATTTTATATTTTGTATAGCTTTCCATCAGATAGGTAAAGAATAATCGTGCCTGTATATATGCCGCCCTGCTATCGTCCTGGTTGGTCTTATTATCAAACATAACACTAAGTGCTTCTATTGAAAATTGCCCGTTTCTTTCAATGTATGCTGACAGGAACTTTATATCCGCGGGACTAATGTTCGGACCCGGTTCATTATATTGCGCAAAACCCTCGTGTAACCAAATAGGGATATTATTACCGTAATTAATAAATATAATCGCGTGCGCGTATTCATGAAAAAGAATCCTTCTTAATGTCTCATCCCCTCGAGATATATCCTGGCTTTTAACACGGATCTTTCCATCGTATAGCCCTTGAGTCCAATGCGGCTGCTCTGTCGCCACTTCAAATTGATCATCAGCATAGACCACAACGGGCACAACCTCATCCAGATACAGATTAAACTCCCTTCTTAAGCTGGCGCGCGCGTCTTCCAGCATATCTGAGATCAGTGCTACATAATCTGAATCGAGCTCCTTGTCAAAGCGTATCCTAAAGCGACTCTTTCTTTTTGTTCCAAAGCCGTTCTCTATGCTACTTTCTCTTTTTAGTTTTTCTATACGTTCTTTTAGATTATCATTCTCCGGATCACGCTCTAGCGCCATGAACCAATATTCCAAGGCATCGTAAAAATTATCCTGATTGTAATAGATATTACCTGTGAAGACATAGGCTGATGGCATCTCGGGAAAAAGCTCAATAGCGTCTTTTGATAGGCGCAGTGCCTTACGATAATTTTTCTTCTTTTGCAAAGAGTCCGCGCATTGAAGCATCACGTTGTAAAGATTTTTATTTAAAGGTCTTGAATGAGGCGAATAATCCAAAGCATACTCAAGATTGTCTATAGCGGAATTATATTCATTTGAAGAGGCGTATCGCAATCCATAATTATTGTAAAATGTGGCAAGCTGCTCTCTAAATATTTCATTTTCAGGATCATATCTTAATGCCTGCTTCTCACTGTGAATAGCATTGGATAATTCATTCTTCAATGAATAAGATGCCGCCATATTATGATAAGAGACACTCAGGTTTTTCTTAATAACCATGTTCTCCGGATCGTTCTTATGTGCGGATTCAAAGTAGATTATCGCCTCCCGGTAATTCTTCTCTCGCATCTTTTCTATGCCTTTTCGGTTAAAATCATCGGCTATAGAAGAAAAAGCAGGTAAAGGCGTAAAAGCGATAACGCTAAGAACTAACGTAAAAAGCAAAATGGGGCACAATGCTCTGTGCCCCATTTTGGATGTTCTTTGTTTTTTAAGAACGTAAGATGACACTACATCATCCCCATTCCGCCTCCCATGCCGCCCATTCCACCGCCTGGCATTGGTGGCATTGGAGGTGCAGGATTCTTATCGGGTAAATCGGTTATAAGCGCCTCTGTTGTAAGCAATAATGCCGCTATGCTCGCCGCGTTCTGAAGCGCTGTCCTGGTAACTTTAGCAGGATCTATAATGCCTTCTGCTACCATATCTATATATTCACCCTTCTGGGCATCATATCCTATGTTCTGCTTCTCGCCTTTTACTTTCTCGACAACAACAGAACCTTCGGCACCGGCATTCTCAACGATCTTACGAATCGGCTCTTCAAGAGCTCTTTTGATAATGCTAGAGCCTACCTTCTCTTCGCCTTTAAGCTTAAGCTCCTCAAGCTTTGCTATCGCGCGAAGAAGCGCAACTCCGCCTCCCGCAACGATACCCTCTTCGCTTGCGGCTCTTGTCGCATGAAGGGCATCCTCAACGCGTGCTTTCTTCTCTTTCATCTCTGTCTCTGTAGCGGCACCTACGTTTATTACAGCTACACCACCGGCTATCTTAGCTAGGCGCTCCTGAAGCTTCTCTTTATCATAATCAGAATCAGTATCCTCAATCTGGCGCTTTAACTGGTTGATCCTTGCCTGAATATCTGACTGTTTGCCGGCACCCTCAACTATAGTAGTATTCTCTTTATCGATAGATACTCTCTTCGCGTTTCCGAGGTCATCTAATGTGATATTTTCAAGCTTAATGCCTAAATCTTCTGTTATAGCCTTTCCATTCGTAAGGATCGCTATATCATCAAGCATAGCCTTTCTTCTGTCGCCATAACCAGGAGCCTTTACAGCGGCACATGTAAATGTACCACGTAGCTTATTAACTACCAGCGTAGCTAATGCTTCACCATCTATATCTTCCGCGATAATAAGCAATGGCTTTCCTGTCCTTGCTATCTTCTCAAGTAAAGGAAGCATATCTTTCATAACAGATATCTTCTTTTCGTGTATAAGTATATAAGGGTCTTCTAAAGACGCTTCCATCTTATCTGCATCAGTTACAAAATAAGGTGAAAGATATCCCTGGTCAAACTGCATACCCTCAACAACATCAAGTGAAGTTACCATTGACTTTGCTTCTTCAACAGTAATTACACCGTCCTTGCCTACTTTTTCCATCGCGTCAGCGATAAGCTTTCCAACGGCATTATCCCCATTTGCGGAGATAGTAGCAACCTGTGATATTTCAGTATGTCCCTTTACAGGCTTTGCTATGGAATTGATATGCTCAACAACTACAGCAACTGCCTTTTCAATGCCCCTCTTTAATGACATGGGATTTGCCCCAGCGGTTACGTTCTTTAAGCCTTCCCGATATATAGCCTGAGCAAGTATAGTAGCTGTTGTTGTGCCATCACCCGCGATATCTGAAGTCTTTGACGCTACCTCTTTTACAAGCTCCGCACCCATATTTTCATATGCATCTTCAAGCTCTATCTCTTTTGCTACTGTTACGCCATCCTTTGTTATGGTAGGAGAACCGAACTTCTTATCAAGTACTACATTACGACCTTTTGGACCTAAAGTCACCTTTACAGCATCTGCAAGCTTGTCAAGGCCCGCAAGGATCTTGCGTCTTGCCTCATCGCTATATGAAATCTGTTTAGCCATTTGTTTTACTCCTCCTTATCGCATAAATACGATATGTTAGCATTTCAACCTTATTTCTTAAGTACTGCCAGTATATCCTCTTCCTTAACTATAAGCATATCTTCGCCTTCTACCCTGATTTCAGTCCCGGAATACTTGCCATATAGAACTTTATCGCCAACCTTTACTTCCATTGCTACTGTCTTGCCATTCTCTACCTTACCTTTGCCAACTGCCACTATCTTGCCTTCCTGTGGCTTTTCTTTTGCGCTGTCCGGTACAATGATGCCACCCGCTGTCTTCTCTTCAGCTTCTAACGGCTGTAAGAGCACTCTGTCCCCTAATGGTTGTACTTTAGCCATGCCTACACCTCCTTATGTATTTTTAGGCTTTTGTTAGCACTCTTATCTAATGAGTGCTAATTAGTTTTTGCTATCATTTCCCTTTGAAAAATGGGATTTTGTTTGAAGAAAGTGTATATTACCAGATTTTCTGAACTTGTCAAGTATTATTTTTGCATAATTTACGCGAAAGGAATGAGAGTAAATTATATGCAAAAATTATATCCTGAGGATGCAAAGCATCCGAAGGATCTCAAGCTTGCATAATTTACGCGAATGAGATAAGAGAAAATTATATTTATTGGGAAGGGGCCTGTTTTGTTATAACACCTTGGTGGCGTGAAATTGACGGCGTAAAACCTGTCACCTTTATAGAGGTAAGTATTCCAAGAGCAATAAATGATATCCAGAAGAGTGAAGATAACAAGTAAAATAACGTGCTTTGTAAAATAGGCTTTTTGTCTTTCATGCCTTTAAGTGAATTGAATAGGCCTATTAACGCTAGAGCAAAAATAAATAGCATAACAATATTTGAAAGCTTTATTACACCGAAAACCGAAAAGCTATCAGCTCTTAAAAATTCATTGAAGAATCGCATAAAAGAGTACAATGCTATCACACAGAAAAAAGTAGCGCCTTTGTACTGCCTTAACTTCTTGTATTGGATAAACATTGTAATAAAAATAGCAAGCGCGGCGATCGCCGCGTAAACTTGCGTAGGATGTCTGAATCCCGGCCTTGAATAAACATTAACTGCCCATGGCAGATTACATCGAAGCCCGAAACAACACCCATTTAATAGGCATCCGATACGTCCTATTCCACGACTGAGCATGAGAAAAGGCGCTATGTAATCCGCGTTCTTTAAAAAAGATGTCATTGTTATAGCTGAAAAGATCCATAGGCTTATGAATCCTAATAATGGTACTCCTAAATACGCCATACCAGACCTACTTATAATGGTATCTAGGGGGGCTGTGGGATAGTTTATATAGTTTACCAATACGCCAAATGCCCTTGCTCCAAAAACACCAAATATCGCAAACAACGCTCCGACAATAAATAGCTGCAAGCGCGAGAGAGCAAAATCTTTAGGCCTAAAATAGACAGCGCATAATATAGATATTATATAACTAAGATTCAAACAGAGCGTCCACGCGTGTATATTAGAACTGCCTATAACAATATATGGATACATATTTCCTATTTACCCGCTTCATCAGACAAAGCACGGGCAGATAGAAACTGCTTTTTTACTCTCACCCGTGTAAAGAAAAATATTACCAGTAAAAGATAAAGTAAAGAGCTTATTCTTACAATTAGAGCTGTCTGATACAACTTCTTATATACTAATGCGGCATACTCTTCTTCTGTAAGATCATTATCCAGCCTCAACTGTTCAGGAATAGCTGTATAGCCGGCCCATATCCTCTCTTGTGAATCAGGTGCTGTCCTCATATATTCTATAGATTTATTACTTAACGGTATAGAGATTAGAGCCATATAGAGCAATTGTATAACTGTAAGGAGCAAGACCAGTCTTCTTGCCCAATCTCTTAGCCTGAACATGTTTACCGAACCTATTATAAATGAAATATTGCTAATTATTGAATAGACTATAATAAGAATAAGGGCCGCTCGCGGCAAGATCTGAGAAAAACCAGCCTGTATGCTACCTGTTCCTAAAAGCCTAAATATACTTATGATTAGTATGGATAACGCAAAAAATACAACGCCTGCGGACCTTCCTTTGCGTCTAATCTTTAATTCTTCGTTATTCATATATCCCCCATTTATTGGCGTTTCTATAATAAGTAATTAATTATAAATATACAGTATAATATAGATTATATCAAGCGGTATTTCTATTGATATAAGAAAAAATAAGCCGCAGACAAAAGAACAATTAATAGGCCTTATCCGCTATCTTATCGATAAGATCCCTGTCTCTTTTTTTTATCTTTTCGAACTGCGTTGCTATAAAACATATCTTCGGATAGGAATCTTTTTGTGGTTTCTTATTGCGGATTACCCTGCCGATACATCTTATCGTATGCGCGGAAAAAGGAAATATAATTTTAAAATTAACCCGCATACCTGTTGTTAAATCATCATCGTAAGTAAATAACATGCCGCCGGCGCTGAGGTTACGCACTGTTACTATATCCCACTTACTAAAACATCTCCTGATGAAAACAAAGCTTACAGTCCTAAACCATGACATAAAACTTCTCTCTATCCTCCTATGTTTTCTCTTCTCCTCCATGACATACCCCCCCTTCGGTTGAATATCCATAGCAATACTTCGTCATAGTATTACGCGTTCTGTGCAACGAGATCATTTATTCTCTTAATCTCATCATTGTCTATAGGCTTAATCCTTATTGTCCCTGAGCCTGAATTCCCAAACATTGATTCCCAGTTTTCATTCGATATACCAATTTCAATACCTCTCTCGTTCATAAACGCGGCAAGTTGTTTAAATGGCACGCGGAATATTGCCAATACTACCTGTGATGCTGTCACTATATTATTTGCCGTACCAGCAGATTGTTCAACCTGTACGAATCTTGTCTGATCAGCGGTAATGGATGCAGGCTTATTGTAACGATAGACAATAGTAGCAGTACTTGCTTTCTTGAGGCCGGTTGTTACTGTTATGCCGTGCTCCTTAAGTTTACTTACTGCCTGGGCACTATTATCGCCATATACTGATATAGATACAGTCTCCTTTACATTATTAGGCATCTTATTTATTATAACACCTAATGTCTCAGCAAGCATATCTGTAACTGTATCTGATTCCAGTACAAGAGCCTGTCCTGCTGTTATAGGCAGCTTGTAACCTTGTGTAGTAACTGTGTTAACAATATTTACCGCTGTTTGCGCTGTATCAAGGCCAAATTCCGAAACGTCAATAATGATGCCGGCAGACGCGCTCTTTGAATCCGACACAGGCTCTGAACCGGTCTGTGTATATGATAGGCCCTTTTCAATGAGGCCTGAAGAAGACTGTTTCAATATATCTGGCGATGGCTTCTCTTCCGGACTAATCTTAGGAGCATCGGTCGTTGTTGTTTGAGATACCGGTTCCTTACTACCTGATGTAGCCGCTGGCTGCTGTGCGTCTTCTCCCTGCTCTTTGCCTGCAGCAACATCTAATGCCTCGATATATGCCTGCATTATGAAATTATTCATATTAATTAGCTGAACGGATAAAGGCACATCTCTAACAAACTGCTTTTGTTTTAGCACCCCTTCTTTTTTGAGCCTTAATACCTCTCTCTGCGCTACAGGCTCAGCTTTTGCTCTTGCCGCTGCCTGCTGTGTTGATTGCGCCTTAGCATCCTCTAATCCATCTTCTACTGGTAAATCCTTTAATGCTGCTTCATAAGCCTTGCTAACCTTTTCTGCGGCTTTTGATAACTTAATGAACCTATTGAAAGCCCCATCAACTGCTTTTGGATTACCTTGGCTTGTTTTGTCTAATAATCCTGCGGCTACAAGCTGTGGCACAATAGCCTGTCTTGCTTTAATAGATGCCTTATGCTCTTTCATATCGTAGCTTGGTTTTATGTTAAGAATATCTGAGAGCAGAGATGTAATCGCTGTTCTCATTTGCTCAGGACTATACTTATACTCACCTTTTACATCTTTTATACCATTTGCGATCTTCTCCTGACTATTTTTAAGGGTCTCTACAGCTTCCTTATATTCATCAGAAGCATTACCTGAGACTGCCTGATCTTCAAACTGCTCTATGGACTGCTCAACAACCTCCTCAATTATCTCATCAAAGGTCTTTCTGGTTCTAATGCCTTCTTCATTCACGTTAGTAAATGTATTTAATCTGTATGCGTAATGGCCTTTGGCACCGCCCATCGAGTTAACGGTCTTTTCTCTTAAATAATCTACAGTCTCAAGGAACTCAGGGCTATCGTATAATATCTTTGACATAAGCCCATCTACAATTATCTTATTCTTTATTTCATCCGCTAAATCTTTAGACAGAGAAGTAGTGAGCCATGATATCTCATCATTAAAATGTGAAAGTTCATGCAGCATCTGCTCCAGTATTAGCCAGCCGGATGCAATCTTACCGCTGGTTGCATCATGGTCTATCGCTGCTTTTGCGAATTTTATAAAGTCTCTTGATAGAGCTATTGTTGGCCGCGCTACTATGTTGCCTTCTTCGCTAAATATTACTACGCGCTCTGCCTGAGCCTTTTCAGCTACTGAACCGCCTGCTGTCTTCTTAACCATTCTAACCACAACACCATCCGGAGAGCCATTCTTAGCTGCATCCATTAGCACATCAAATAACTGTGTAAGCTCTTCACCGTTGCCTTTTTTTGATAAGTAATCTTTTATACTATCCATAGAACTGAAGGCAACATTTAATGCGTTAATAAGCTCCTTTATATCTCTTCTTGCTGAATTAGAAGATATTGTCAGCTTATCACCTGCCCACTTTACTAGCACAGAATCAGTTGCTGTCTGCGCAAAGTCCCTGTAGACCTTTTGGACCTCTTCATAAAATCCTGATTTCATATCCAGGTTAGCGAGATGTTTTTTCATAAACTCATCTATATAAGCATCCTGGTTGTTAACCTTGTCCAATTTTATATCATGATACAACTCTGTTAGATTAGCCTCAATATCCGCTTCATTAGCGCTTGAACTTCTTGCCTTTAAGAAACTTGTAATCCTAGCGTTTATATCTTTAACATTCAGATTGTGTATACTAATATATGCTTTAGCATAAGAGGTTGCCGCTTCATTAAGTTCCTGATTCTTCTTCAGTAGGGGTTCCACAATCAATTCTAGTTGTTTATTGAGCTTTAATATTTTAGCCTTTATTACCATGGATCTCTTCTTATCAACATCATCATCTAAATCAAGGGCCTGCAACTCTTCTTCTAGTGACTTCTTCTCTCTCTTAATGCGGTATATCTTTGACGCAAACAACAAGCGCTCTCTTTTTTTCTCAAGTTTTGTCTTTGCTCTTGCGTACTTAAGCGTTGCATTTGCCATGTCAAATAATTGGTCATTATCCGCGAAGGCATAGCTATCTTCTGTAAGCATCCTTGTATTATCAATATCCTGGGCAAATTCAATAGATATCGCTGCCTTTATCGCCAGATGAGTCATAACATCATCTCCCGCTATATCGCTTACCATTATGTCTATCTTCTCATCGGAGGGCTTTGCGACCTTAAACATTATTTGTTTAGCTCTAAATCTGTTCTTGAGCATACGTAGAGTCTTTTTAAGCTCCTTCTTCTTAGACTCTTTCTTCTGCTCCGCTATCCTATACTGCGTGATTGCTATGCGTTCCTCTAAATCATCTATAGCGACCTTTCTTCTTAAATATTTAAGGAACTTTTCATTGCTCTTTATATCGCCTTTGTTATACGCAATTACCAATGCCTTTGCGAATTCTCGCCTTGCTGCTAAAGGTTCTTCTGTATTTAACAATGCCTTCTTAAGGTTTGTTTGAGTAAATTCTAAGCCCGGGAACTTTTTCTTCAAAGCATTATACTCTTTAGCAATCTCATATAAGCCATTAGCGTCAAAATCTTTTAAGGAGTTGCTTGTTCCTATTAGGCCTATTACGGATACTGCAATAGAGGCCTCAGAATCATCCTTTATGCTGCGGTCGTTATCCTTAAGCATCTTAACTATCTGCTGAAACTCTTCCGGCGGAAGCGCCATCTTAAGAGATATAATTTTTATAGCTACCTCAAGCACCATCATGCCTCTTACTGTAAGATTGTTATCATTATCCACCATATCGTTATCTCTCATAAATCTTACTAATTGCCCAACTGCAGCATTAGCATCTACGCTAGCATTAACAGTCCCTTCACCTTTCGCGCTCTCTATATCATCCTGAGCATCTTTTATAGCTGTTTTAAGAGCGATCTCAACCTCATCTACTGTAAGTGTTCTTTCCTCAACATCTTCATCCTGTGCTTCCAGAGTTCTTGCTGTACGTGCCTGGGCAGCTGTCAGGGTCTGCCTAAACGCTCCGGCAACATCGCCTGAGAACGATGGCAGTACATAAGGGATAAATCTTCTTGCGGCATTATAAAGCTCTGAATACGTTTCAGCATCCTTAAATGTACTCTCATATGCCTGCCCGGACGACTTTCTCAGTATCACACCCTCGTATTCCGATAACAATGGCTTTAGTTCTCTTTCGACAATCCTTATTGATTCTGCTGTCTTAACAGATTCCATATCCTCCATAAGAGACTTTATAAATTCGACCCCAATGCTTGCGTTAGTATTGAATATCTCAGTTATCAGGGCCTCTGCATCCATAGGCTTATCCAATAGGTCGAGTGCCGCACTGCGCTGATCAGACTGCTTATCAAGTAGCTTAAGCAGATGCTTCTCAAGGACCTTTCCTTCTGATGTTTGCGCAGTCTCCGGGTTTTCGCTTCCGTATTTTCTAAGTAGATTTTTAGCTGCCTCAACAAGATAACCTTGGGCAACATCTGTTATAATGTAGGCATTTGATTTTGACATTTGTATAGCGCCTACAACCTTAAGCATAAGCTGGGTAGCGGACTGAAAATCATTCTCAATAAACCCATCTATATCATCCTTAGAAGACGCGAACTTATCCAGAAGAGTCTTTGTATTCTTAAATTCATCATTCTGCCTGTACTGTTCCGGTGATATCATATTGCTTAACTGAGTAAGGTTGCCCCTTAAGTACTCAAGGCGCTTTTTAAGAGATTCTTTATTTACATAGATTACTCTTGTCGCTATATCTGATTCTGAACGTTGCACACGATAGAGCCCCTGTAGTAACAGATCTTCCGCAAGCTCATCAGCAACTATATGTATATCAACATCACCGTTATAGTTTAATCCTATCAGGCCACCTTCATTTATGAATACAGCGTGTCCTCTTTGAGCCTGTTTTGCTATCTCATTTACATCGCCATCCTCATTAGATGCTACTATGTTATTCTCATCTTTCACAATGTATTTAACAATATCTTTATCCAGCCTATTCTGATCAGCGCCTAGGGCTTCTATCAGATCTTTTATGTTCTCTTCCTTTCGTTTCATGTTTGGATCATTCTTATCAAGTTTTTCTATCACAGAATTCTGCTCATCTATAATGCGTTGCAGCTTTTTATATATAGCATCTCTTAATCTCTTTCTTAATATGTCATCCCCCTTAATACGTCTTTCAAGCTCTTCCTGAGTACGCTTTCTCATATCTTCGTTAGCTGTATATATCGCGACACCACCTTGAGTGCGAAGCGACTCTATAGCACCGCTTACAATCTGGGCAATCAATACTTTTTCATCAGCATATTTACAAAGCATATGGCTAGGATGTATCCTACCAAAAGTCTTATTATCTATCTCTAACTCTCTATATTCGCTCATTTTTTCATTTGCACTAGCTATCGCGCCTGGAAGCGCGGAATCATCAACACCGACAAGGTCAATCATCTTATAAACTATATCATTTCCATCACTATCTTTCGTAAATACCGGTATCTCAGAGCGCTCGAAATCAATCTCAATTCCTGTTACCGCAGGAAGCATAGCAATTACCTCAAAGAACGTTCCTGAGCCGCCGGCAACATGCGCTCTTGAATTCATACCAAATATCTCGCGCAAAGTTGACTGCATGTTTGTCGCGTTGTAGGTAAGGCCTGTTACTAAGATCTCTTCATTATCTGTTATCTGCCTGTGTAGTTCTGCTATAGCACTATCGTCATCTGTATCATTTATGTATTTATTATGCTGTAATGCTATTGCTATAACATAACCCATATCCTGAAACATAGATGAATACTTTGCCCTGCCTTGCCCAACAGGTACAATCTTCTTATCAGCTGTTACAAGGTAATCCTGCCCAATACGATGGTTGAGAGCCCTTAACACGCTCTCAACCTCAGACAGTTTAATGCCTTCCTTGGTAAGCTCGTTCTGAAGTTCTCTTGACGCATAAACAGCATCAAACTCTCTGTCATAGCATACCGCCATACCTGTATTCCTGTAGTTGCTTTTAAATAACTCGACATCTCCTTTTAAATCTCTTATATTTAACTTCTTACCTTTCTTTGTCTCTAACACGCCTCCTTTAAATATCTTAAATATTTTCTCGATAGCCTCTAATTTCTCAGCTGTAACCTCTTTTTCAGCAAGACCACCTTCAATAAATGTATCTCGAACTTTCAGCACGCTATCAAATTCATCAATCCTTAAGATGTTTGTCTTAGCAACAGCGTTAAACAACTCATCATTTTCCGCATGCGCTATAGTATTCTGTAAATGGCCTCTTGCTTCACGGCTTATTATCACTACCTGATTAGGATCATTAAACGCCTCTGTTACCTTCTTATACGCGGCCCTCTTTCCTGCTTTTCCTTCTGCGGATGCATTTTTGAAATCATCTATCAGCTTGTCGCCGCTTACCATCTTAAGGCCAAAACCATGCAACAAGGTATATTGTGAATGCTCTAAGCCTTTATTTCCATCATCCTTATCAGATAGTGGATTTAAATACTTATCAACTGCCTGCGGGCTTTCTAATATCACCATGCCAGCGAGATCGTTGCCTTTTATCAGACTCTCTATACACATCTCTGCTGCAAAAGCATATGTTTTACCGCCTGCCATTGATAAAGCACCGAATTTTCCTTCAAATAGACTCTTGATAAACTTCTGTTGCTTTGCACGTAATCCGATCTCCTTGTTGCTTAACGCTGACTCTCTGGCAGCAAGTAAATTAGCGATAGCAAGTCCAAATGCCAGCGCCTGAACATCATCAGTCGCGTGTTCTGTTTCATCTAGTTCAAGACAAGCTTCTTCAACCTCATTTCTATTGCCTTTTATATCTGTCTTTGTTATTGTCACGCTTAGGCCTGTTGCGATATCTTTTACGCGATCAACAAAAGCCTTATACGCATCTCCTGAGCCCTCTGTAAGATTTTCGTATTCAACCTGTTTTTCATTCAGCTCAGACCTTCTCTCATTGATCTGATTCTGCAAAGTTGCAGCTTCTTTCTCTTTCGCCTTTTGCAGTGTCTTATTGCCATCGTTCCTTGCGCTTATTATCTCTTTTTGCAATTCATCAAAACTGGCAGTTAATTCGCTTATACCCTTTGCCATGTCTGCCATCTGATCTTTGAACAATACTATCTTCACTCTTGACTCACTATGTTTGCTGTCTGCTACATCAAGCAATTCCATTGCGCCGGAGGCTTCTTTCTGCACTGCATTCACAATAGCCTCTCCTGCTTTTTCCACAAAATCGTTCTGCTCCGGTGTTAAGGTTCTTGTTAGCTCAAGTTTTCTCAGCATCTGTTTTATGAACTTGTTGTTAAATTGCTGATAGAATCTTCTCTTTTCAATTATCGTTTTCTGCTCATCTTCATTATTGGTTAGGCCTGCTACTATATAATCAAAGTCATCCTGTCCGGATTCTGTATGTATCATTGCCTCGTAAAGGGCCTGACGTAGTATGTTCTTAACATAGGTATCTAATCTGGCAAAATCGAGGAATGAATCGAGCGCTGAATTTATATTAATATCATTTGCAGGCGAGGCTGCCTGAACAGCTGCTGCATTATCTATTATAGACTTCAGTATGGCTGATGTAGCTCTTGGATTATTTTTGATAACCTGCACATATTCTTCAAATGACTCAAGCTCTAGCTCCTTCTTGGTTTCGCCATTAGCTTTAAAGCTATCTACCAATAGCCTGCTAGCTCTAGCAACGATCTCTTGTGTCTCTTCTTCAATTTGCGTAACTGTTTCCAGAGCCTGTTTTGAAGCTATCTCTGAGTCAACGTCTTTTAATGTACCGCTTAATAACGCTTGCTCCAACATGTCTATACGATCAAGCGCATCAGAATCAACAAGCGATTTAAGATCTTTCTTATTCAATACGATCTCTTCAGTGAGCTGTTTTAACTCAACCAGAGACGCTAACCCGCCAAATTCAATCTCTGCTGTGTCTAAATTGATCTTTGATATCTTTTCTACCGCAATATCCGCAGCTTGCACTATATTTTTGACAGATTCAGCTAAAGATGCCCTGGCTGCGTTATGCTTAATATCTTTTGCTGCCTTTGCTACGTTACCTATGACACCGGCTGCTGAAGTCGCGAAACGCGCATTGTACTGTGGAGATAGCTCAACATCTTGGCCGCTATCCTCTACAGAGGTAGTCATGTTTAAAGTGGTATTCGCGAATATGCTTCTTAAGCCTGTGCGCGTATTATCGATATCTACTTTTAGTGTCTTTATGTCTGATGCTGATGCATCGAGCTTCTGCTTCATTTGAGGCAAGGCCTGCTCTAATGTTGATAATGCTAGCTCCATCTTTGCAGCAGCGTCAACCAGTTCTATTTGCTGCGCCTTAGTTGCTGTCTGTGAGTCTATAGCTTTTGCCTGAGCCGCAACCTGTTTAACAGCAACCTTTACCATGCCCACTGTTCTTGCCTGCGTAAGCTCGCCTGCAAAGGTCTCCTGAGCAGCATAATCCTCATATACACCTGCTATGCTTTTCTTTGATGCCTTATTAATAGATTCACACAGCTTTGTAATATTATTAGCCACCCTGGTAGCGCTATCTGTAAACTGCTTAACTGAAACACCAACTGATTTACCATCAAGCACATCTGAAATCTCAACTACAAACTCCTGCAAACCTTCAGGCATCCAACTTAAAAACAATCTTGCCAGTATGACCTCTTTTATTGCCTCTTCATATATGCCGCCTACTATTCTACTTGAAAAGCCTCCCAATTTTCCCAACATAGTTGCTTCTGGTGCCTCAGCCAAATAAGCAAGCTTACCCTGTATAAAGCTTGATACAGCGCTAAATGATTTCGCGATAATCCTGCCTATGGTCTGAGGTAACCTAACTAGTGTTAGAAAAGTAATGGCATTAAGCGCGCCGTTAAGAAAGCTTCCGCCACTTATCGCACTTTTAAGAGTGGAATCTGCTGTGATACTAAACTTCATTGCCCAAGATGAACTTGTCCTTGCTGCAACATCCTTAAATGGGCCTGATACTCTATTTGATGTAAAGTTCGCTATCCTATGACCCAGTGCAACTAGGGCAGGGGAAAGAGCAGTAAATACCGCTGTAAAGAGTATTCTTTGCGGATTCAGGTTTTCAGCTAAGGCGTTAAGCACCGAACCTTTACCCATCTGTCGCATCGTTCCATAGATGGTTTTTAAGGCACCTGGCCTCATATTGGCTACAAAATCATCTGTTATGCCAAACGTGTTAAGCCCAGCGCTTGCCATTGAACCTGCTAAATGTAATGATATGCTCATGCCATATGTCAGGTTCCAGACAGTAGCTATACCATGTTTGTACATATGTTTTGCCCATTTAGTTGAAAGGCTTGCGACTACTTTTGATGCCGCAATCAGCCTCTGAGAGGCTGCAGCCATTATGCCTTCACCGGCAGCTGCCTTTGTTACTGCAGAAGCTACCTTTGTTGATGCTGTAGTTATCTTTGAGCCAACATAGGTAAGTGGTTTTGCCGCTATATTGAGGATTTTTGCAACAGCCTCAATAGACTTAATGCTACCAATTGTACGAGCTATAGAGGTAGTAGCTTTTAGCGCTATGTTTAAAACAGATTTAATGCCTCTTAATATGATCCCTCCCGCAGCAAGAAGCGCTATATCAATTAACATCTCTGCTCCTGCCAATGTATACTTGTAAGTGCTATCATTTTGTATCTTATACATATCATCTATGCTCGTTACAGTAAAATCTACATCAAAACTTTCTCCGTTAAGCAACGAAGCAACTGAGGCAGCAACATAGCCAATAGCAGAACCAAGATGATATACTGCCCAGGAAACAGCAGCGCCCATCCTATATGCGAATAAGGCGCCTTCGCTAGCTGAATCCAATACGGATTGCTGGCCTGTACTAATATCGATAGATGTCATCTGATATATAGTTTCGTTATTACCTGTAATATGCTGATACCAGTACTTTGTCTCTATGCTTAGACGTAATATGGATGTATCGGCATCATAACTGATATTGGCATTATCCTGGCCACTTGTAATAATAAAGCTATCATCAGATGTTCTTGTTGCTGTAACAAGCTCCTGATTGCCCTGCATATCAGTTAAAGTCTGCGAAGCTGTTATAAGCACGCCATCTCTTATATATGTGTAGCTCTTTAGCATTCCTGACGAGGTTATAACGCCGGTTGACGATGAAACAGAATTTACAGTTACGTTAATAATATCATTAGGTATAGCAATATCTGCCTGCATAGCAACGTCACCGGTTGTTTCGCCTGATGATGAATATGTTGTAACCGCAATATTCTCATCTATGTACATACCAAGAACATCTGCTTGTTCCAGTAACTGCAACGCATTCATACCACTTAATAGTTCTGTGCTGACCTTATCTATTTGATCCTGTCTATCTTGTCCTGTTAGCATGCAATCATAAGTAGCATCAACATATACTTCCGCAATTGTCCTTTGAAGAGCAGGGACTATTGTAGCGCTATCTTTCTCGTTGAGCTCTCCTATTGTCAAACCTAGCGCACTTAAAGTCACGTTAGGTGTGCTTAGATTTATTGATAGTCTATACTCTTTGCCAGTATATGTAAAATCTGTTATCTTAATTGTGTGCCCACCACTAAGAACTGATAGTGCCATTAGGCTATCAGGGCTATCTGATATGAAGTTTATAGTTACGCTCAAACCATCCTTATCAGAGACAATACCCGCACCTTTTTCTCTTGCTGTCTGGAATTGAATATTATATGATACTTCTGAGTTCTGTATATTATTCAGATACTTGCCAAAACCATCTTGCATATTTTGCTTCTTTGCATCGATGCGTGCCTTACAATCCGCTATCTGATCTTTATCATAAAAGTCGCTATCTATCAGGGTCACCATCTGCAATAAGCCTTTGATCTCATCTGTTAAGGCATCGACTTCCGCTTCTAAATTCTCTAAAAATATTTGATTCATACATGCGGCGATTTTATAGGCTGACCAGAGACCTTTATCCTCCGCATTAACTTTATTATTAGCTAATGATTCGCTTACAAATTCATAAGGATTGTCAGGATCATCCGTAAACCAGCTACCGATTCCTTTTTGAGATTCATACTCTTCAAAAAGTTTTGTAGAAGCATTAACCAGGCTCTGCATATAAACGCTAAGCTTTGCAAGCTGGGCCGGATTCATATCAGCCAAACCTTGGCCATTTTCAATATCAATAAGCCCCTGTTCTGTAAGCGTATTAAGAAAAGCGTTTATGTCGCTTTCATCAAGCTTGCCCTGCGCAATACCACCTGCAAGAAGAGCGAATAAAGCGCCTATTGTTCCTGATATCTTCTGATCTGCGGGATTGCAAAGTATAGGCATCACAACAAAGCTCTGCTCATATTTCTCTGAATCCTTGTCTGTGGTATTTTTATATTTATCTATAGTCGCTAAAATCTCCACCTTTTCTTGTGCATAAGCGGCTCTCTGGGCATCTGATAGCTCATCTGAATCTGCTCCCATAAGCCAGTCCTCCTTAACCATTAAATCAACTTCTATCTGCGAGAGCCTATCCTCAAGTTTTTCTATTAGCACACTATATGGTATGATTTTAGAAGAATCCACTGCCTGAACAGCTATCAGATCGTTATCGCCATCTTTACCATACATGATAGTCGTTGAAAGCTCGATAAGCATCGTTATCAGCTTCTTAGCAGATGCTGATATATTGATGTCATTGAGATACTCTTGAAGCTTCTGTTTTGACACAAACGTAATGATAGTTTTTGTAGCTTTATTGTAGCCGAGAACAAAATCTGATAGTGACATGCTTTCATTATGCCACTGCTGTAATGTTATTTTAGCCCCTTGATAAGATATTTCAGAGGTAACATCCAGGTTATCTTTTACAATAAATATCTTATTTGTATTTTCATTATATCCGGTGCCTAATCCTATTGAGATATCTCCATCTTTCATCTCTATCTGCGTAACACCCGCTGATAATACGTAACCACCTGATTTCAAATCTTCGGCAAGTACAAATCTTCCTTGCTTATTAAGCTCTATTGTGAGGCTAGATAAATTATCTGCAAAATTAACCTCTTTTCCGTCAAATATAACCTTAAGATTGTCTTTTGAATTCTTATCAAGCTTCGTCGTAAACAATATTCTCTTGCCTGTTGTTAGTGTTACATTAAATTCTCTGCCTGCAATCTTTGCGGTAAAGTTCATATTTTCTGCTATATTCAGCTTCTCTAATGGTGTAAAGTTTCCGTTATTATCCAGCACGCCTCGTTCAATATGTTTTTCGCTGTCAGGGCCGTTTATCTTTGACCTGACTACCAAGCTGTCACCACCCTCTAGTGTTGACTTGACATTAATCATCTCAAGGAATACATGCATTTTTGAATCATCACTAGTAATAATATTAATCGCTCCATCAATATCCGCGTCCCAGGATACATGTTGCACCATGCCTGAGTCATTCTTAAAAGTAAGTGAGCCAGACCTAAACTCTACGCCGCCTGCTATGCTCATCTTCATGCCCTGCCCGAATAAGCTAATCTGGCCAGTTGAAATATCTAGCTTAAACTTAAGTATTGTTGCCTCGCCTGACTCCTTATCTATATACGCACCGATACGCAGGCTTCCATCAGATAGCTTATTTATAACATGGAATTGTGAGTTTATATCTTTTGCGTTAAGATCCTTACTGCCACCTTCTACCTTGGGAACATATGTAAACTCCGCTTCTTTACCAAACTGGGCGTATATACCGGTATCATCTATTACAAATTTACCTTCTACGCCATTCAATTTTAGAGTACACTCGGCTATCTTTAAAATATCCGCTTGGTCTATTGTCTGGAACGTACCATTTTCAGTTATTGTTATATGAACTGTTATATCCTGTCCGTTCACATCTAATTCTAATGAGTCATCAGAACCAAGGAATTGTGAAATTATCTTCTGGCTTGTAAGTTTTGTATCGTAGCTAATCTGGCCAAGTCCGGTAGGCTTGAAGCCGTCCTTTGTCCAGCTTACACTTGTGGTTTTAGTGGATTTTGAATTGTCAAAGGTGTATTTATCATATGTTACAACACAGCCTGCGGCGATACTCATGTTCATGCCCTGGCCAAACAGAGTTATTACTCCACCGGATAATATATCAAGCTTGAACTTTAACGTTCCGCTAGCTGAGGCGCCTATTAGGGTTACACCGTCTTTTGTGCTTGATATTGCCTTGAATTCAGAGCTTATAACTTTCGCATTATCCGGAGTGCCGCCTTTTGTCTCTTTATACCATAGCTTCGCTTCCGGCTGGTTTTCAAATACAGCGTATATTGAATCTGTTTCCGCGTCATATACTGTTTCACCAGTATATGCCTTCCCATCATGGGTCAGAGTCACTGTTAACCCTGCTAAGTCACTCATATTATCTATTGCCTGTGATGTACCTTTCTCGGTTATTGTTACATGGACAATAATATCTTTTTTAATGCCGCTTATACCTAATGTATCGCCATTTGCTAGGCTTACAGATTTCATGTCTTCTGACGCGACAAGTATGTAATCATATCTTACCTGGCCAAGTCCGGTAGGCTTGAAGCCGTCCTTTGTCCAGCTTACACTTGTGGTTTTAGTGGATTTTGAATTGTCAAAGGTGTATTTATCATATGTTACAACACAGCCTGCGGCGATACTCATGTTCATGCCCTGGCCAAACAGAGTTATTACTCCACCGGATAATATATCAAGCTTGAACTTTAACGTTCCGCTAGCTGAGGCGCCTATTAGGGTTACACCGTCTTTTGTGCTTGATATTGCCTTGAATTCAGAGCTTATAACTTTCGCATTATCCGGAGTGCCGCCTTTTGTCTCTTTATACCATAGCTTCGCTTCCGGCTGGTTTTCAAATACAGCGTATATTGAATCTGTTTCCGCGTCATATACTGTTTCACCAGTATATGCCTTCCCATCATGGGTCAGAGTCACTGTTAACCCTGCTAAGTCACTCATATTATCTATTGCCTGTGATGTACCTTTCTCGGTTATTGTTACATGGACAATAATATCTTTTTTAATGCCGCTTATACCTAATGTATCGCCATTTGCTAGGCTTACAGATTTCATGTCTTCTGACGCGACAAGTATGTAATCATATCTTACCTGGCCAGGTCCATTTACCTTGAAGCCGTCCTTTGTCCAGTTGATAGTTGTTATTTTTACGCCTTGGTTAATAAACGTGTATTCACCATATTTGAATTCTTCACCTGTTTTTATATCTATTGATATATTAAAGTTCTCACCAAACGGGGATACCGTAGCTTGGCAAATACTATTTTCATCCTTTGCCGGCGTCAGTTTGCCATTGGCATCTCTGGACATGGAAATCAACATGACCATATTTCCGCTTATTGAGGCGGTTCCATCTTCCCCTATCTTCAAATACGTTTCTGCATTGTTAAGATCGATTAGGGAGTATAGATTTACGCCGCCAATTCCTCCAGATGCCGGCATATCTACCCAGTCGCCTTTTTCTTTATAAGCCTTCGCCAAAAGCGATATCTCACCGGTAATAGGATCAAATACGATCTTATCGCCTGCTATGTAATCACTGCTCTCTTTAGTAAATTCGACGACATCATTACCAATTCTGAATTTTCCTTCTTTTATCTCCATTGATTTTTCTAATGTATAAATATATTTAATTTCATTGCCTTCTATCTTTATCTCTATATTGGTACTATCAATACCCAAAACAGCAGCAATATCCTCAGCAATAGCGCGTGCTTTAAGAGAGTCTTTTAGATCATCAACCTTTGCAAACTTTCCAAGTATGCCTACATAAGACGTGCTGTTATATGACTCATCATATGCCTGGTAGCCTGCGTTCAATGCCATTGACTTCCAGCCTTCACCACTAAACATATACTCAACAGTACCTGTTATGCTTCCATCCGCATTAACGACGTAATTGCTTATAGTGCTACTTTGCTTGGCACTGCCTGCCTGACCAGGTTTTGACTGCTGCTCATCAATAAATTGTCTCCCTTCAACCATCATAACTATATTGCCTTCCGGATTAAGGTATATGCCTGTAATCTTTGCTTCGCCTAAGTAACCTAGTCCTAACTCTTTATCAGATGCAAGCTGTAAATATACCCTGCCATCTTTTGTTATAAATAGGAAATCTTCCATATTCTCTAAATTATTTATATTGAAATCTTTTAAGAAGTTTCCAAGCTGCTTTACGACAGCAAAACTTGAACCTCTAATCTGTTTGATAAATTTGCCGAGTATATCGAGATTGTGGTTTTTAATCGCGTCAGGTATATCCTCGCCAAATAACTTGTGTTTTTCGTTTTCAAATTTCGATAAAGTATTTCTATTTTCCTCAGCTTCTTTCTTTCTTGTCTTCTGTTCAAATGCTGCTCTTATTGACTCGAACTTTTCAGGGGTTTCACTGAGCTGCATTAGTAACTCCTTGACATAAACGTCAATGCTATCTAATTTGATAGAATCGATATCCTTAAGTAATGTTGGTATTAACATACGAAGCGTTTCCGATAGATCGCCCTCTGCAAAAATGCTTATGGTGTTTATAATCTTTGCTGTAACTTCCTTAATATCATTAACTGTCATATTAAACTCTATTAATTTACCTATAAGAGGGGCTACTTCGCTTGCTACCTTTGCGGCTAACTTATAATCATTGTCCGCAGCATCCATTGCGATATCAGCCACAGCACTTACATATGCCGCTACATCCTCTACTCTTATACCATCTATATTAACTACAGACTCTATTACAGGCGCCATTGCTGTTAATAAAGCCTCTATAGCATCTATATTTCCATTTATGCCCTCCATATTGCTTATACACATAACTATATCCGTTACAAATCGCGCGACATTGCCATCTGTCAATACGCCTGCCTTAATAGCTTCAATAACCGGACGCTTAAGGGCGTTTAATACCCTGCAAGCATCTTCGATATTAGCTACAAACTCCATATCCATAATAGATGTTGTAATATTCTCTATAAATGATACGACGTCATTAATATAAAGGCCTAATCCTGTTCTGGATTCTATTAATTGCTCTATAAATGGTGAGAGTTGACTCATAAGCATAGAAGCCGCATTCACGTCTAATCTAACTACTCTCAAATGCATCACCATATCGCCTATTGTTTCAATAGCACCGGCTATAGTAGTCGTGCTAACAATGCCGAACTGTATGGCTTTAACAATAAAGTTTGACATAGACTTTAGCATAAGAGCAGCATCTTTAGCATTGAATACACCGTCAATATTCATCACTCCATCAAGTATGGCTTTAGCATACTCTTCAGCCTGATCTAAGCTAACAAGAGCGGATTCCTTGATTATGAATAATAATGCGCTAGATAGAGCTGTCAACTCCTGTTCAATTCCTTTAATACCGCTCTCTTTTATAACACGCATTATTGCATCAAAGACTTCCTTACCATCTAAATCACAACGCGTAAAGAGCTTCGTTGCTCTATCGTGGCTCATCTTCAATTCTTTTCCATCAACTATAAATGTGTATATTAGCGATTCATTATTGCCGATATTAGCGACTGTAGCATCCATCCCAAGTACCTTCATCGTAGCTTTATCGCCTTTTGCTAAGAATATTACTACATCAGCCCATCTTTCTATCTGGCCTTGAACTAAATCACCATCTTCATTTCGTATAAAGTATCCTATCTCCTTATTCTCTTTCATATCAATAGCTCTCTCAACATCTATCTTATTGCCATTCTTATCTAGGATATCTATAACCTTACCTTTAACATCAGTGTATTTTTCAGGAATATAGAGTATATCGTCAACTATTCTTACTTTTTGTAATGTACCATCGCTTCCTATAAGATAAGGCGTACCATCAATACTGACCAACGCATTTGCAATCTTTCCATCAGCATTTATCGCTATATCCGAATTGCGTAAAAAGATTAGTGTCTTGCCATCGCCTAGGTCTATCTTGGCGTTCTTATCACTAAGCCTGTAGAGAAGCTGTCCTGAATCCAACAGAATCAAATCTCCTTCCGGCAGCTCTATCGAGCCATACCCATTCAGTTCAACGCTATAGCTATCCTTATGTTCAATATTCTGGAAGGCTATTACCTCTTTGGTGGTACCGTTTTCCAACTGAACTGTGTATGAGCCTAGGGTATATAATTTGCCATTTATCTCTATTCCTTCACCAAGAAGAGAATTGATGGCATCTGCCTGTTCCTGATTGAACGTGGACGATGAAGGGTCAAATGTAAGTTTTCCATCTTTATCAACGCTAAGACCTAAAGCTCTAAGAGTTGCCACATCAGTCTCACTTAAATTATCAAAGGTGTATGTATATGTACCATCATGCAGATAAACCCCTAATTCTTCATCAAAGCTATAATTTGCTTTTCGCTCTATGCCATCCTGTATCTTTTCTACATTTTCATAAAGCATGAATGTTATGTTTCCTTCTTCATCTACATCAAGAACGAGGGTCCCCTGGCCTACCTGCGTAAGCAAGTTATACATCTTAGCACTGCCAAGTCCTTTGTTATTATGTGCCGCAAGAATCTCAACAGCGGCACGGATCCTGCTTATCTGTTCTACTTTACTGGCCCAATCACCAAGCTGTGGTACGATTGACGTGAGCCATGTCTGCCATGCCCAGCCGTCTCTGTCAGGATTACTTACCCACTTCTCCTGAGCTTCATCCCAAACAACAACTCCGAGCCATTGCTGGATCTTATCCCACATAAAATCTTTAGCGGAATTAAATACAAATGATACAAACCCAACAGCAGAAGCCAATCCAACAAAATCTAAACTGACTACCTGGAATGCCTTTACCCACCACGCACTTGCTACTGACATAGGAGCTTTCTTTGCAGTATCTACCCAGCTACCTGTTAATATGGCCGATATAATAGATACGGCGACATTGGATATCAGGATTGCCCAGCTGTCGTTTAAACCGATAGACTTACAGAAATCATAAATACTATCAGAAAAGACCTCATTAATAACTTGGAATGCCATGGACTGTAGTTGCGTAGTGATAATACTTTGCATGGCTGCCTCTGCGCCTGATTTAGCAGCTACTCCGGATAGAGAAGTTAATGGATTAATTATATATTCTGTGATAAAGCTCTTAATGGCTTTTGCTATATAATTATATGCCTTTGCTACAAAGCTGAACATATTGCTAAGAACTTCTTTAACCACCTGCCATGCGTTATTTATTGTGCTCATGACCGTAGACCATACAGAACTTACCGCGCCTTCCTTAGCCGCAACTGTTCCAATGCTTGGCGTTACTGCCATTGCTCCATCAAAGACTGTTCCTCCAAATTGGTATGCATCTGCAATTGCGCCTTCAGTAACAGCATCTGCACCACTGCCCACAGCCGCTATTGTGCTAAGGTAGTATGTTAAGAAACTTGTAACAAATGATATCGCGAATCCTAACAGTGCAGAACCCCAATCAACCTGTCCGTAAGTCATATACTGCACAATCATATCAAATACTGTGCTAAATGCCGCATTTATTGCGGCAAAGACTGCTGCACCCATGAGTACAGCACCTGGTGTAGCTGTACCGTAGCTTGCAATACACATAATCGCGACTACAACCGCCACAATTACCTTAACCACTATGCCTACAACCTTTCCTATTGTAGAGTTCCAGAAACTACCTTCCACATCATATTTGTATGTTCCGTGAGAAACGAGCCCGCCATTGGCGTCATATGTTTTATTATTTTTATAGATATTACTACCGCAACCGTTATTCTGCCACTGTTCTACATGGGTGCTTGTGATATTGCCCTGCGCGTCATAAGTAAAGTCTGTGTTTGAGCCTTGTGACCCTTCAGAATCTTCAACATCACCCCAGGTTGCCTTAAATACAATCCAGCCCAATACATTATAGGTAAATGTCTCATCCATCCATAAAGAACTGGATGTGGACTTTCCTGTTACATCAACGCCTGATGACCTTGTCTGTCTTGACAGAGGAGAGCCCATGGAGTTGCGTTTCTCATTTCGCACCTCTGTTCTCCCTGATGATGTAATAACCTTGTTCCCATCTGCATCCAGATGATAAGAATATGATGTTTCAGTATAGTTTACTAAGCTTGGGTCATACACATACCCCATACTCATATATTCACCGCTACCGGTGTTTGTTAAAATATAGCCGCCCGTGCTGAAATCTGTCTGCGTACTTGTCGTAGTTATCGTATCTCCTCTGGGCCCGTAAGAGGTTAAGCCATGCTCTTCCCAATTAGTTAGAGCCCAATCAACTAATGTACTCCCTTCCCAATAGCTACCCTCTTTACCACTACCATCAGCGTTAAAATTAGCCCTTAGAGCCTTACCTGTCTCTGTATCTGAGTTATAAAGATTCCACAGATCATCATCAATATACTCTCTTGCTCCAGGTGAGGTGCTATCTGTAGTCTGCTTTATTAACTTGCCTGCTTCATACTCTCTTGTGATAGTCGTTGTGTGAGTTACTTCTATTCCATCTGAATCCTTAAAGGTGTCTGTGCTGTTATCATAGGTACAATTACCATCATGATCAAACTCTCTTTCATGCGTATATACATGTGAGCTATCTACCTTGTCATTTTTCCATGTATACGGATTATAAACGCTTCCCTGTATAGTTACTGTTTCATCATAACTTATAAGATATATCTGTCCGTTTATTGTCTTTGTCTTTGCGTTGGTTCTTGTTGTTGTCCTTGTAAAATCATTTTGACCTGTTGTAATATGCTCTGTCTTGACAAACTCTATTGGCTCACCCGTGTATGTATCATAAATAATGTTGCCATCTTCATCAATAGCACTGGCAGGTATCTCATATGTTATCTCATATTCACCTTCATTGATTTCACCATATATATCACTCTTACCGGTTCTGCTTATCTTCTTTGTTATGCTGCCATCGTCATTATATATATAAGTTTCTTCATCTTTTGACCAGCTATCAAAATACTGCCAGTGGTTTTCACTGTTTGGATCCAGATCAAAACCTTTTGAGCCGAGGTATTCACTCCCACCGCTAAGATACTCACTATCGCTCTCTTCTTCATAGTAAAGAGATAGGGGGGTAACCCCATCTCCTAGGTTCACAACTGTCTGGCTGACTATCCTGCCCTTTTCATCATATACAATATCTGTTCTTATTGATATTCCCACCAATACCATCTCATCTGACCACATACTAGTACTGCTAACATAACTCTTTACTGCCTGCTCAGTAATCCTATTATTCTCATCATATTTTGTTTCAACCTCTTTTTTGGTCTTCTTGCCATCCGCATCAGTAGTTGTCAACGTAAAGGAAATCAGATTTCCGCGCTCATCATATTTCATGCCATTCTTTACTTCTGTCTTTATCTTCTTTGTATGCTCTGCATCCTCATATGTTGTTACGGTCTGTTTTATTACATTTCCTTGATTATCATACTCTGTCTCAATATCCTTACTTACAATCAAACCGTTCTCATCATATATATTAGAGGCATAGAAAAGGACATTGCCATCGGCATCATATTTAAAGTCCTTGTTTTCTTCTTTGCCAATACAGACTTCAAATCCTTTATCCTCAAAGTCCTCTATGGTCTGGCTCTTTATGGTGCCGTCTTCGTTGTACTCATATGCGACCCTCTGGCCCTTGTAGAAGGTCCCTTCTTTATCATAGGTCCTTGATTCAAAGGATGTTACATTACCATTAGCATCATATTTGAATTTACTCTTCTCTTCCTTTTCGCCCTTGTTCGCGTCTGTAAATTCCGCGCCTTCATACTTTTGAATAGTCTGTTTAGATAACTTACCATTCTCATATTCATTTGTTATTAATTCACCTTTGTTGAATGTGCCATCAGCATTATACGTCCTTGATTCATAGCTCAATACATCGCCGGCTTCATTATATTTGAAATTCTTCTTTTCCTCTTTTTTGCCAGTATTTGCTTCTGTAAATTCTTTATCCGTGTAATTCTGTGTAACCTGTCTGCTAATCTGGCCTTTATCATTGTATTCAAATGTAATACTATGACCTTCCTTGAATGTTCCATCAGCGTTGTAGGTCCTTGATTCATAATACTTTACATTACCATTGGCATCATATATGAAGCCTGAATTCTCTTCTCTTTCGCCTTTTTTAGTAAACTTCTCATCATCATAATTTTGAATAACCTGTTCAAGTATTCTGCCTTGATTATCATATTTGAATGTAACCACTTGCCCTTTCTTAAAACTACCGCTGGCATTATAGATCCTTGATTCGTAAGAAAGGACATTACCATTGGCATCATACTCAAAGCCTGTCTTTTCTTCCTTCTCTCCCTTTTCTGTAAACTCTTTGTCTTTAAAATCCTGGATTATCTGTTTAGTAACTTGACCTGCGGCATTATATTCGAATGTAATTTTTTGGCCGTCTTTAAAGGTCTGGTCTATATTATAGGTCCTGGATTCATAGGATAAAAGATTACCATTCGCGTCATACTTAAAGTTTGTTTTTTCCTCTCTTTCTCCTTTAAGTGTAAACCCTTCATCCTCATAGCCTTGAATAACCTGGCTGATTACCCTTCCATTTTTGTCATACTCAAACTCAACGCTCTGTCCGCTCTTGAATGTGCCATTTGAATTGAATGTTTTTGAATCATATGAGAGGACATTACCATTTACATCATAGGCGAAATTAGTCTTTTCTTCTCGCTCAGCCTTGTCTTTAAACTTCTCATCGGAATAATTTTGAGTGATCTGGCTGATTACCCTGTTCTTATTGTCATATGCGTAGCTAATATTTTGGCCTTCTTTAAAAGTGCCGTCCGCGTTATATATCCTGGAATCATAAGAAAGCACATTACCATCTGAGTCATAAACAAAGTTATCCTTTACCTCTATTCCGGATGATTTTGTAAACTCTTCATCAGAGAAACCCTCTACTGTCTGCTTTATGACTCTGTTTTCAGCATCATATACTATTGTAAATCTTCCACCCTTATTGAATGTGCCATCAGCGTTATACATCTTTGATTCATAGGATAGTACATTACCATTGGCATCATATATAAAGTTATCCTTAATCTCTGTACCCGATGTCACTGTAAGAGATTCGTCACTAAAGCTCTGCGTCGTCTGCCTGGAGACCCTGTCCTTATCGTCATACTCAAGCGATATCTTTTCACCTTCTTTGAACGTATTGTCAGGGTTATAGGTCCTTGACTCATAGGATAGTACGTTACCATTAAAATCATAAGTAAAGTTTTCTCTTACCTCTTTACCTAAATAATTAGTAAAGCCCTCATCCTTGAAGCTTTCTATTGTCTGCTTAGCTACATCTCCCTGAGCATCATATTCGATAGTAACCCGTTTTCCACTGCTAAATACGCCGCTTGCGCTGTAAACTCTTGAGTCATAAGCTATGACATTACCGCTTGCGTCATACCTAAAGTTATTCTTTACCTCAGTGCCTGATGATTTTGCAAACTCTTCATCTGTAAAACCTTCTGTGATCTGCTTGCTCACTCTGTTATTTCCATCATATGTTAACGTAACTCTTGCGCCACTCTTAAAGCTACCGTCAGCTCCATAGCTTCTGCTCTCATATGATATAGCGTTACCACTAGCATCATAAACAAAATTATTCTTTACGACTTTTCCTGTTGAGTTCTTAAACATCTCATCAGAGAAACCTTCTACAGACTGCTTTATTACATTGCCGTTCTTATCGTATTCCAATTCTACTCTCTGGCCTGTCTTGAAGATGCCATCCGCGTTGTAAGTCTTTAGGTCGTAAGAGAGCACATTGTCATTTAAATCATAAACAAAGTTGTCCTTTATCTCAGTACCTGATGATTTAGTAAACTCTTCATCCGTAAAACCTTCTATTGTCTGCTTTATGATCCTACCCTCAGAATCGTATTCTGCTGTAATTCTCTGACCTGACTTAAACTCACCCAAAGAGTCAAAGCTACGAATTCTATACGAAGCTATATTGCCAGCGGAATCATATTTGAAACCATCTCTTATCTCAGAGCCTGAAGAAACAGTAAACGCGGCATCTTTGAATGACTCGACCTTCTGATACACAACCCTGCCTTCGCCATCATATTGCACCGCAATCCTCTGGCCATCTACAAAATCACCGTTGGCATCGTAAGATTTTGAATCATAAGCTATTACATTACCACGAGCGTCATAGAGCATATTACTTACTGTCTGAACGCCTATTACAGAACCATCCGGATTGTATGTTGTTGTTGTCTGACTTGTAACCTGACCTCTGCCGTTATAGCTGTTTATGGTAATATCTTCCATGCTTGTCAATACGCCATTTTCATCGTAGACAGAGACACGCTTGCTTTCCAATCTGTTCGCATAGCCGTATGTAATATCAGTAATCTTTACGGTATTATTAATTGAGCCATCAGCATTATATGTTACAATGGTTTGTGACGTTGCCCTGCCTGCATCATCAAAAGTGTCTGATGTAAGAGTTATCGTATTAACAAGGGCTCCATAAGCATCGTATGTCTTGACAGTTTGAGACAATAGTGAGTCATTATCATCATATGTCATACCTGTGATCTCTTGCTTACTCACCATATTGGTCTTACCTAAATCGCTATAGGTAGTTATGGTCTTAGCTGTAGGCCTGCCATCTTCATCTCTTCCAAGTATCTCTATTGTCTGTACACTTACTAATTTTGGCGCGCCATCAGGCGTGTTACCCGCGAAACTATATGTAGCAATATCCTGCGACGCTAACTTGCCATCGGCGTCATACTTTATGTTATAAGAATGCTGTTCTGTATAAGCTGTATATTCACCATTTGACTTTTCCCATGAGACATCTACTGCTGAAACGACCCTGCCATTCTCATCGACAACAGCACTGATCCTTCCGTTGAAACCTTCCCACTTCATCTCGCTGGTTATGCCATCGACTATGAAGGTGCGCGTGCCTCCGCTGATTAGATTGCCATCTTTATCATACTCTTCATCTATTATTGTAAATTTAACATCACCGTTGCTTGTGTCTATCAACTCAAGGAACTTATCGGTATCATATCCTACCCCAACAAGCGCGTTTATAGCCTTGGCATCAAATCCTGCCTTGACCAATGTATTCAACGTCGCTGTGGTAATACCTTGTTCACCAAGAGCCGCAATCTTCTCCGGCGTAAATCCAGCGCGGATCAGATTGCCCATTACCTCATAAGTAATATCTCCTGATATAAAGCTAGCAAGCTCATCAGGGGTAAATCCAGATGAGGCAAGCATTACAATGGCTTCCGCATCAAAACCATTATCAAGCAGAAAGTCGATCGCATCGAGTGAGAACTCTGCTATGTAAAGTGCTGTAAGAGTATCAAGAGTAAGGCCTGCCTTTACGAGTGCTGCGGTATCTTCCCAACCTATAATGCTCTCTCCTAGCTTTATTATGTCTGTCATCGCAAGACCTGATGATGTAAGCCTGACAATAGTAGCTCCATCAAATCCATATCCAAACAAGGCCGCGATATCTTCAAGCTTATATTTTCCATCAGCAAGAAGCTTTGTAAGCATCTCTGCGGTGAAGCCGGCGTTGAGTAGGTCTACCATATCATCAACACCTATAACATTAAGCAGGGCCTTTATCTGTGTTCTGGTAAGACCTGATTTAGCAATGTTTACAATTGTCTCTGCAGTAATCCCACCTGCAAGATAGTTTTTAATATCTTCATATGTAAATTCCGTATTTCCAAGCGCGAGAAGCAACTCAGAGGTCATGCCTGCACCAATAAGATCTGAAATATCCTTATAACCGATACCTGCTTCATAAAGAGCATCTATATCCTTCATAGTGAGAGATGAACCCGCAAGTTTTACAATAGCTTTAGCATCGAATTCATACTCATTAATCAGCCTTGCTAAACTTTCATATGTGTAGCCTCCTTTTGCTGGGTCAAGAAGCTTGCGAAGCATTGAACCTGTAAGTCCTGCATCAATAAGCTCTATCACACTATCCAAGCTTATGTCAGAAGCAAGTAGGGCCTCTATTTCTGTCTTTTTGAGGCCTGAATCAGCAAGCTTTACAATGGTTTTAGCAGTAAAACCTTTTGCAAGATAATCCGCTATATCCTTATATATAAACCCTGCGTCCTTGAAGGCCTGTAGGTTTTTATCTGTGAGTCCTGCCTTGACAAGTGCTGCTACATCCGCGTAGTCAATGCCCTCTGTAGCGACAAGTCCATCAACTTGTGTCTTAGTAAGTCCTGATTTAGCAAGCGATACGATAGCAGCTGCGTCAAAGCCATGCGTATTCATCAATGCTGCTAAACTTTCATATGTGTAGCCACCCTTTTCCGGATCAAGAAGCTTGGCAAGCAATTCATCCGTAAGACCTGCTTTTACAAGCGTTGCTACATCCGTGTAGTCAATGCCCTCTGTAGCGACAAGTCCATCGACTTGTGCCTTAGTAAGGCCTGATTTAGCAAGGGCTACGATTGCAGCTGCGTCAAAGCCCTTGGCAAGTAGATTAGCTATGGCTGCGTAATCAAATTGTGCTTCTCCAAGATCAGCAAGTAAGGTAGCTGTAAGGCCGGCCTTGACAAGTGCTGCTACATCCGTGTAGTCAATGCCCTCTGTAGCAACAAGTCCATCAACTTCTGCCTTAGTAAGCTTTGATTTAGCAAGCGATACGATAGAAGCTGCGTCAAAGCCCTTGGCAAGTAGGTTTGCTATGGCAGCGTAATCGAAATTTGCTGTACCAAGGTCAGCAAGTAAGGTAGCTGTAAGGCCTGCTTTAACAAGCATTGCTACATCCGTGTAGTCAATGCCCTCTGTAGCAACAAGTCCATCAACTTGTGTCTTAGTAAGCCCTGATTTAGCAAGCGATACGATAGCAGTTGCGTCAAAGTCATTGGCAAGTAGGTTCGCTATGGCTGCATAATCGAAATTTGCCGTACCAAGATCAGCAAGCAGAGTAGCTGTAAGGCCTGCCTTGACAAGTGCTGCTACATCTGCGTAGTCAATACCCTCTGTAGCGTCAAGTCCATCAACTTGTGTCTTAGTAAGTCCTGATTTAGCAAGTGATACTATAGCGGCTGCGTCAAAGTCATTGGCAAGAAGGCTTGCTATAGCAGCGTAATCAAATTTTGCTTCTCCAAGATCAGCAAGCAGAGTAGCTGTAAGGCCTGCCTTGACAAGGTTAGCGATATCTTTCCATCCGATTACAGTGCCGTCACCATATAAACCTACTAGATCATCTGCTGTAAGCCCTGATTTGGCAAGTGCTACGATAGCGGCTGCGTCAAAGTCATTGGCAAGAAGGCTTGCTATGGCAGCGTAATCAAATTTTGCTTCTCCAAGATCAGCAAGCAGAGTAGCTGTAAGGCCGGCTTTTACAAGATTTGCGATATCTTTCCATGCGATTACAGTGCCGTCACCATACAAACCTACTAAATCATCTTTAGTAAGTCCTGATTTAGCAAGGGCTACGATTGCAGCTGCGTCAAAGTCATTTGCAAGAAGGCTTGCTATAGCAGCGTAATCAAATTGTGCTTCTCCAAGATCAGCAAGTAAGGTAGCTGTAAGGCCGGCTTTTACAAGATTTGCGATATCTTTCCATGCGATTACAGTGCCGTCACCATACAAACCTACTAAATCATCTTTAGTAAGGCCTGATTTAGCAAGGGCTACGATTGCGGCTGCGTCAAAGTCATTGGAAAGAAGGCTTGCTATGGCTGCGTAATCAAAATTTGCTGTACCAAGGTCAGCAAGTAAGGTAGCTGTGAGGCCTGCCTTGACAAGCGTTGCTACATCCGCGCAGTCAATGCCCTCTGTAGCAACAAGTCCATCAACTTGTGCCTTAGTAAGTCCTGATTTAGCAAGGGCTACGATTGCGGCTGCGTCAAAGTCATTGGCAAGAAGGT
>CAZWMG010000002.1:0-37738 GCA_964634945.1 uncultured Planctomycetia bacterium
ATTTAGTGCAAACCTACTTATATATTACCCATTCCAGAGAACTGTATTACCACACACTTCGGGGTAATTTTCGCAGGAGCGTTCAAAAACCCCAGCGAGGTTTTTTCACTCCGTTTTGTCGCTCATTAACATAAGCTAAATAATGCGGAAAAACCTTGCCATTCGCAACAAAAAGGCCCCGCTATAATCACCCCGAAGCGTGTGGGAATTCGACTTTCTGTATAAGCTACTATGAAACCCTTTATCTTAAACAGGAGGGACGCTATATATCTTGCCATTTCTGAGTTCATATTGTTTTGCGCTCGACAACGCAGAATGCTTATGATACAATAAGAACACAAAATTTGCGTTTAAGGAGAAAAATGAAAAACTATTTGAGACTTATAGGGTATGTAAAGGCCCATTTATGGGTATTGGCTCTCGCGGCGGCATTCATGATATTTACATCAATACTACAACCCATATCCCTAGGCGGTTTTATTCCCTTTATTGATAAGGTAATGATAGGAAAAGACGTCGTAATACCGAGCCACAATGTGCCAGGCTTTATATTGGATCTTGTCGCGAAGATAAACAGCATGCCAAGGGTAAAGTTGCTGGGTATATTTATCACGTTTTATATTATTTTATTCAGCCTGCGGGCCCTCCTGATGTATTGCCAGCAATTCCTTATGAGAGAGGTCAGCCAGAGGGTTGTACGCGACATGCGAAACCTCCTTTATGAAAAGCTCTTAAAGCTTTCAATGAACTTTTATTCCCATTCCAGAACAGGTACCTTAGTTTCCCGCATTACATATGATACTACTATAATACAGGATGCTGTATCAGAGGGGTTGACAGACTTGATATGGCAGTCTTCTCAGTTTATATTCTCTCTTGGAATGGTTATCTGCATCGCTGTCTTTTTCCGTATAAACGTAATGTTCATATTTATCGCGTTAGTCGTAACTCCGCTTATTGTTGTGCCTTTAGTGCAGATAGGTAAGCGATTAAGGCAGATAAGCAAAAAGTCCCAGGAGTCTATGGCAGGCATAAACAATATACTCTATGAATCTGTCAGCGGCATAAGAATTATCAAGGCATTTTGCATGGAGAATTACGAAAAACAGAAATTTGAAGAGCAAAATAGCCATTTTAAGAATATGGTCATGAAGTCTAATAAGAGAATACTTGCCGTTAGCCCGTTGACAGAGTTGGTTACCATGATATCGGCTATGGTTATTCTCTGGCTTGGCGGACAGCAGGTTATCTCAGGCGCCATGACCATGGGAACGCTTACAGTCTTTTCTCTTTCGGTTCTTTCTCTATCAAGGCCTATTAACAGGCTGAGTAGGGTGCACAATGTAAATCAGCAGGCCCTTGCGGCCGCGTCACGCATCTTTGAGATGCTGGATGAAGAGGTCGCTATAGAAGAGAAACCGGGCGCCAAGAAGATCCCTTCTGTTAAGAACAATATCGTTTTCTCTGATGTGAGTTTTAAGTATACGGATACAGAGGTCTTAAATAATATATCTTTTAACGCGAAGGCAGGCGGCGTTATGGCATTTGTAGGCCCCAGTGGCGCGGGAAAGACCACACTCATAAGTCTGATAGCGCGTTTTTATGACCCTACAAAAGGCAACGTTAAGATAGATGGCGCTGATATAAGGGATGTTGAATTGCAGTCTTTGCGCAATCAGATAGGCATTGTTACGCAAGAGACGGTTCTTTTTAATGACACAGTCTCCGCGAATATAGCTTATGGCAATAAGAATATTGATATCAACAAGGTGATTGAGTCAGCTAAGACAGCAAATGCCCATGATTTTATAATGAAGATGCCGCAACAGTATAATACTATTATAGGAGAGCGGGGTTTTAAGCTTTCAGGCGGCGAAAGGCAACGACTCGCTATAGCGCGCGCTGTATTTAAGAACCCACCCATTCTTATATTTGATGAAGCCACTTCTCAGCTCGATTCCAAGTCAGAAAAGCTGGTACAAGAGGCGATAGACAGGCTCATGGAAGGCAGAACAGTATTTGTTATCGCGCATAGACTTTCTACTATTAAACATGCTGATACTATTGTAGTTATGGAAAATGGGAAGATAATAGATATGGGTGGCCATGATGAGCTCCTGGCAAGAGGCGGACTCTACAAGAAGCTATATACCATGCAATTTGAGAGCTTTTAACCGCATAATCCCTAAAGATCGCTATTAATATATAATAGCAATAATTTACTTGCAAGTTGCAATTTTTATGATATAATCTATGATTACCTATATACTGCAACGCTATATTTATATCAGCTAAGGATTATAGCCTTTGGTGACAGGCTTTTAACAGTATCACGTTATCAAAGAAAGAACCGTTGCTGATATAAGTTAGGCTGGAGAGTACTTTAGTTGTATGCTTTTGTATTATTTCGAACTTAAAAGGAGGAATTAAATTGGTTAGTGACTTAATGAAACAGCTTTTAGAAGCAGGGGTCCATTTCGGGCATCAGACCAAGAGATGGAATCCAAAGATGGCGCAATTCATATTTGGACAGCGCAATGGTATCTATATAATCAACCTGGAAAAGACAGCTGCCAGACTTGAAGCGGCCTGTGATTTTTTAAGAGATATAGCCTCAAAGGGGAGTTCTGTCCTGTTTGTAGGTACCAAGAAACAGGCAAAAGACGCGGTCATAGAAGAATCCCAGCGATGCAATATGTTCTCAGTGACAGAGAGATGGCTCGGGGGCCTTATGACAAATTTCAGCACGATACGCGCCAGTGTCAAGCGCATGAAAGAGCTGGAACAGATGAAGGAAGACGGTAGCGTTGATGTGCTCACCAAAAAAGAGAGAGCGGCGCTTGATAAGGAATGGGCAAAGTTACATAAGAACCTTGCCGGTGTGGCAGAGATGCAAAAGCTGCCCGGCGTTGTTGTTATAGTTGATCCAAAGAAAGAAGATACAGCGACCAAAGAGGCAAAAAAGCTGAATATCCCCGTCGTCGCGTTGATAGATACAAATTCTGATCCGGATGTAATCGATTATCCCATCCCGGGCAATGACGATGCTATAAGGGCGATAAAACTGGTCCTTTCTACTTTGGCAGATGGTGTTTTAGAGGGCCGTAAGAAATTCGCCGGTGGAAAGAGCGAGGAAAAAGAGCAAGAAAAAGAAGAATAAAAATTTTAAAAATATAATTTAAGAGAGGAATATACAAGAGATGTTAGACAAGGTTAAAGAATTACGAGAGAAGACAAACGCGGGTGTAATGAATTGTAAAGTAGCGCTGAAAGAAGCGGATGGCGACATAGAAAAGGCCATTGACATACTTCGTAAAAAAGGTGTAAGCCTGGCGAGCAAGAAGTCATCTCGCACAGCTAAAGAGGGCATGATAACTTCATATATTCACATGAACAACAAGATAGGTGTCTTACTTGAGCTAAATTGCGAAACCGATTTCGTGGCACGCAACGAGGAATTTATAAAATTCGCTAAAGAGCTTACTATGCAGATAGCCGCGGCCAATCCTACTTATATTACAAAGGATGAGGTTACTCCTGAGGATTTGGCAAGGGAGAGAGAGATTATAAAAGAGCAGAACAAGAATAAGCCTGAGCACGCCCTGAAAAAGATAATGGAAGGTAAATTGAAAAGTTATTATCAGGACATATGTCTTCTTGAGCAGCCCTATATCAAGGATCCCAAGGTATCTATTACCGATCTCTTGACGGGTGTAATAGCCAAGACAGGTGAAAATATAGTTATAACCAGGTTTACACGTTACCAGCTGGGCGAAACTGCATGAAAAAAACCGCAACAAGACTCCCCAAGAAACCGGTATATAAAAGAATCGTCTTAAAATTAAGCGGTGAGTCCTTGCAAGGCAAGAGCGGTTATGGTATTGATATTATGGTTGCCCGCTCAATAGCTGCGCAGATCAAGCAGATACATAAGATGCGCGTCGAGATAGCAATTGTAATAGGAGGCGGTAACATACTCCGTGGCAGCGAGGCGGCAAAAAACGGTATAGATAAGTCTACAGCGGATTACATGGGCATGCTTGCCACGGCGATAAATGGTATGGCGCTCCAGGACGCGCTTGAAAAAGAAGGTGTCTTCACGCGCCTGCAGACAGCTATAGAGATGAGGCAGATCGCCGAGCCCTATATCAGGCGAAGGGCGATACGCCATCTTGAGAAGAAAAGAGTAGTTATCTTTGTCTGCGGTATAGGAAATCCCTATTTTACAACTGATACTACGGCGGCGTTAAGAGCGGCAGAGATCGGCGCCGATATTATTTTAAAGGCTACTAAGGTAGATGGCGTATATTCCGCGGACCCCTTTAAAGACAAATACGCGAAAAGATATAAGAGCCTAAAATACATAAATCTATTAAATAGGCAGCTCAAGGTTATGGACGCGACCGCCGTGAGCCTGTGCATGGATAATAATATCCCTATTGTTGTCTTTGATTTGTTTCGCAAAGGAAACCTAAAGAGGGCTGTAGAGGGAAAGAATATAGGCACCATAGTAAGAGGGGGTAAAATAAAATGAATTCAATACAGGAAGTAACGCGCAATACAGAGGAAAGAATGAAGAAGGTCGTAGAAGCGACAAAGAGAGAGTTTGCTTCTGTACGAACCGGAAGGGCGTCTACATCCCTGGTAGAGGGTATGCATGTAGATTATTATGGAACGCAGACCCCGCTTAAACAACTTGCCAATATATCCGCTCCGGATGTAAAGCTTATAGTAATACAGCCATGGGACCCATCAAGTCTCGGAGAGATAGAAAAGGCCATACAGCAGTCAAATATAGGCGCTATGCCTACTAATGATGGCAAGGTGATACGCGTAAGCATACCGCCCCTTTCAGAAGAGCGGCGCGAAGAGCTAATAAAGATAACCAAGAAGATGGCGGAAGATGGCCGCGTTTCAATAAGAACCGTACGCCGCGACGCGAATGAGCACGCGAAAAAGATTGAGAAAGATAAGCTCGCGACAGAGGATGAGCTTTTTAAATCACACGATGATATACAGAAGATTACAGATAAATATATTAAAGAGATAGATTCGATCCTTGATACAAAGGATAAGGAGTTATTGGAGGTATAAGTAAAAAATTTGCCCCGCTAACTCAGTTGGCAGAGTAACGCCCTTTTAAGGCGTGAGTCGTTGGTTCGAATCCAACGCGGGGTACCAAATTCGCGATTAAAAAAGCCTCTCTTATGTTATAATAAGAGAGGCTTTTACTTGTTTACCATGTCCCGAGCAAGCGACGAACGAGGCAAGGAGCGCGTCGAGGGGCAAAAAGGAAAAATAATGTGGTATACATACATCCTCCGTTGCAAGGACAACTCTCTTTACACAGGAATAACTACTGATATTATCCGCAGGGTATCAGAGCACAACGCGGGAAACGGCGGAGCTTGCACCAGGGCACGCCTACCCGTAGAACTGGCTTATAAAGAAACATGTAAAAATAGATCCGATGCCCTTAAGCGCGAGGCCCAAATTAAGCGTTTATCACGTCAGAAAAAACTTACCTTGATCCAACACAGCATTTCATCCAAATAATTCAAGACCGGTTCTCAAGCACGATCGGTCGTGCTTGAGAACCGGTCTTGACATGACAAGGTGTTCTTATTGACTTGAGCCTGATTTTTGGATATACTTATATAAAATGGGTTTTTATCAATTACTTGAACATACCGCGGATTTAGGTATACGGGTTTCAGAAGAAGATATCGAATCTGTCTTTATCAATTCCGCGAGGGCCATGTCTGATCTTATAGCGGATATTAATACTATAAAACCTGTTATATCTGTTGAGATTAAGGTTCAGGCGCAAGATAGGGATGAGCTGTTAAAGAACTGGCTTTCTGAGTTGCTATATTATTTTCACGTCAAGGAGACGCTCTTTAGTAAGTTTGATATTAAGATATTAGATGACAATATAATTTCATCAGTCGCGACAGGAGAAAACCTTCAGCGTCCGCGGCATAGCTTAAAAAATGATATAAAGGCAGTTACCTTTCACGCCTTAAACATACATAAAACAGGTAATCAGTTATCTACAGATATAATCTTTGATATATAGAAGATATAAATAGGCATTATGACAAGTCCTTATACAGGTCCTTTAGAGAGAATAGATAATTATCATTGGCGCATACCGTCACATTTCATGGATAGTATGCGCGTTGATGGCATGATATATGCTAATGACAAGCTCATTGATTCGATAATACACGATAGCGCTTTACAGCAGGTGGCGAATGTCGCCACGCTTCCGGGTATAACAAGGCACTCTTTTGCTATGCCCGATATCCATTGGGGTTATGGTTTTCCAATAGGCGGTATGGCTGCTACGGACATTGAACAAGGCGGCGTGATCTCACCCGGAGGAGTCGGTTATGATATAAATTGCGGTGTCAGGCTGCTAAGAACCAATATCCTGGAAAAAGATATAATCCCCAGGCTAAAAGAGATTGTTTATGGTCTTTACCACAATGTGCCTGCGGGTATCGGTGCCAAGGGCGATATAAGGATAAGCAAAAAAGAGCAGGAAAAGATATTAACGCAAGGTGCAAAGTGGGCGCTTTCCAAGGGCTTCGCCACAGAGTCAGATATAGAGCATACCGAGGAGAAGGGTGCTATGGAAGGCGCTAATCCCGACGCAATCTCTGATAGGGCGCATGAGCGCGGTAGAAGGCAGTCCGGAACATTAGGTTCGGGAAATCATTTTATAGAGATCCAGGCAGTAGACGAGATCTATGACGAGAACGCGGCGGATGTATTCGGTCTTTTAAAGGATCAGGTCGTGGTCATGATCCATTCAGGTTCGAGAGGGCTTGGCTATCAGATATGTGATGACTACGCGAAAAAGATGGTTCATACCCTTTCAAAGTATGACATAAATGTTTCTGATAGGCAGCTTGCCTGCGTTCCTTTTAATTCCGATGAAGGTAAGCTCTATTTCGGTGCCATGAAATGCGCCGCGAACTACGCGTGGAATAACAGGCAATGCCTTATGCACCTGGTAAGGCAGGTCTTTGAGAGTGTATTTGAACAGAGCTCGCAAGCTCTTGGCATATCGCTTATATATGACCTTGCGCACAATATAGCCAAGCTTGAAGAGCATATTGTAGATGGCAAGGAAAAGACTTTATGCGTGCATCGAAAAGGGGCAACACGCGCCTTTGGCCCGGGCAATATTGCCTTGCCTGAAAGATATAAGCATATAGGCCAGCCTGTTATTATTCCCGGTGACATGGGAACAGGATCATATCTTCTTCTTGGTACGCAGGCCGCCATGGATGAGACATTCGGTACAACCTGTCACGGAGCGGGAAGGCGCCTTTCTCGAAAAGCAGCGTCACATGACTATACACCTGCACAGGTTAAGAAAGAGCTTGATAAAAAAGGCATTGTCCTTATGGCAGCAGGGAAATCCACCATTACAGAAGAGGCCCCCGGGGCCTATAAAGATATAGATGATGTAGTTGACGCGGTCAATGGCGCAGGTATATCAAAGAAGGTTTGTAGATTCAGGCCGTTAGGTGTATTAAAAGGATAAAACACAATCTCCATAAAGGGAAAAGGTGAATAATATGCTGGATATCAGATTTATACGAGAGAATCCTGATAAGGTAAGAGAGGCCCTAAAGAATAAAAATTCAAAACTTGATATTGATGAGCTCCTTAACCTGGATGTTGAGCGAAGGAATATGCTTGTTGAAGTAGAGAAGTTGAAGAATAAGCGCAATACAGAGTCAAATGAGATAGCCATACTTAAGAAAGAAGGCAAGGATGCTAGCTCAAAGATGAGTGAAATGAAGGCAGTGTCCCAAGAAATTAAGGAAATAGACGTAAAAGTGGGTGAGATTAACAAGAAAATCAGCGATATAGCATTACTTGTCCCAAATATTCCACATTCTAGCATACCTATTGGCAAAGACGCGACATCAAATCAGATAGTAAAAGAATGGGGCAAACTGCCTAATTTTAGCTTTAAACCCTTAAATCACATAGAGATAGGCGCAAAACTCGGTATTATGGATTTTCCTACAGCTACCAAGCTCTCTGGCTCAGGATTTCCATTCTTTATGGGTGACGGCGCCAAGATGGCAAGGGCGCTTATAAATTTTATGATAGAACTCCATGTTAAAAAGCATGGCTACAAAGAAGTCTGGCCCCCGGTATTAGTAAACAACAAGAGCATGACAACTACCGGCCAGCTCCCTAAATTTGAAGAGGATATGTATAAGCTAAAAGACGATGACCTCTATCTTATCCCTACAGCTGAGGTACCTGTAACAAATATACACAGAGACGATACCTTTGAAGAGGATGCCCTTCCTGTATATTATACTGCCTATACACCGTGCTTTAGAAGAGAGGCAGGTTCATATGGTAAGGATACAAAGGGCCTCTCGAGGGTCCACCAGTTTGACAAGGTGGAGATGGTAAAGTTTGTAAGGCCTGAAACTTCATATGATGAACTCGAGTCATTACTTGCCAATGCGGAAGAGGTATTACAGCTTCTCAAGCTTCCTTATAGGGTGCAGGTTCTTTCAACAGGGGATATCAGTTTTGCCGCGAGCAAATGCTATGATATAGAGTTATGGTCAGCCGGATGCGCCTCCTGGCTTGAGGTCTCAAGTTGTTCTAATTTTGAAGGCTTTCAGGCACGCCGTGGCAATATAAAATTTAAGAACAAGGAAACAGGAAAACTCTCATATGTCCACACCTTAAACGGTTCAGGGGTGGCATTTGCCAGGCTTATTATCGCGATAGTCGAGAATTACCAGACAAAAGAAGGTTTTGTGGAGATTCCCAAGGCATTACAACCCTACATGGGCGGTAAAAAGATAATAAAGCCGGTTTCAAAATAACCATGCTATTCCTTTATGTTTAAAAGAGCGATAAAACTACTCTTAGGTATCCTTATAACGCCTGTCTGCGTAGGCGTTTCTTTCGGGCTTTACGAACAGTTAAGCCGGATAAAGGTCATATCATATTATCATCAAAAATATTTTGCCATAGGCATAATTGCCTATCTTGTTGTCCATGCCCTGATATTTAAGCCCGCGTATCTGTATATCTTCAGCCATGAGTTCATGCATGCCATAGCCACGTGGCTATCAGGTGGTAAGGTCACGGCATTTAAGGTCTCTCCCAAAGGAGGCAGTGTAGCAGTTACAAAGAGTAACCTCTTCATAGCGTTGGCACCTTACTTTTTTCCATTCTATACGATAGTTGTAACCATTGTATTTTTCGCGGCAAAGTTCTTTCTTAAGAGCAGCATAGATTATAATCCATTTTTATTTGCCATAGGATTTACGCTGGCTTTTCATATCATACTCACCGTGGATTTTTTAAAGATAAGGCAGACCGATCTTATGCATGCGGGGTATTTCTTTTCGATATGCCTTATATATATAGTAAATCTCATAGTCATAGGACTGATATTCAGCCTGCTCTTTGCGGGAGTGACATTTACAGGGTTCTTAGCAGATGCCTATGTTAGGTCAAAGGATATATATGTAGGCATATTAGGCCAGTTATTCTTGTAGTAAAGCACTATGATTGACAATAGTTTCTTCTAATGGTATATTATATCATTAGAAATCAAGCGGAGGAGTGGCAGAGTCTGGTTGAATGCGGCGGTCTTGAAAACCGTTGTGGGGCAACTCACCGTGGGTTCGAATCCTACCTCCTCCGCCATCAGCCTTCGCCCTTGTGACGCGTTAATCACTTGAGGGCTACGGCTGATTATGATACGATTATGTACTACGTTTATATATTAAGAAGCAAGAAAGACAAGACAAAATTCTATATTGGTTACACAGCTGATTTAGACAGAAGGTTAAAAGAGCATAACGATAGTATGAATATATATACAAAACGTTATGCCCCTTGGAATATTGAAACACACATCGCGTTTACCAGTCAACAATTAGCTATGCGGTTTGAGAAATATCTCAAGAGCGGCTCAGGTAAGACGTTCCTTAAGAGAAGGCTGATGGCCCCATAAGGGGCACCGTAGCATGCAAGTTATTTTTCAAGTAGTAAATGCGAAGGGGGCCTACCTCCTCCGCCATCTCGCCACTGAAAGTGGCGGATGGCAAAGAATCAAAAATTAAGGGTTGAAATAGCAGAAACAGATTTTTGATTCGGTCAAATTTCGATTCTAAGATGTTGTCAGGATTAACGAAGCAGGAATAGCATAGACATATCATAATTGTAACTGGCTATAAATCAGTTACTGAGTCGTAACTGATTTTAGATTTAACCAGTTACGGCTTTTTTATTTGTATTGATTAAAAAGAGGACACGATACTTAATTGGAGAGGACAGATATGCAGGTAGAAAAGGGCAGAACATTTATTGGAAGATTTGAGTTCAAGGCGGATCTCTTAGCATCCATAGTAGAGCTCTGCAAAAAAGAGAATATAAGATTGGGCACATTTTCAGTTATAGGCGCTTTAAAGGGTGCAAAACTAGGTTATTATAAACAGGACGTTAAGAAGTATGTCGACTGCGTTAGTTTAGATAAGACCTTGGAAATAGCGGCCTGCATAGGTAATATATCATTAAAAGATTCTGAAGTTTTTGTACACGCGCATATAACATTGGCTGATCATGAAGGACATTGTTATGGGGGCCATCTTATGTCAGGTTCTTCTATATTTGCCGCTGAATATTCTATTACGGAACTTTTAGGCGGAGAACTCCATAGAAAACATGACCCAGAGACAGGCCTTGGCCTCTGGTAGAAGTTTAATGAGGCACAGTTTTCTAATTAGAATCTTACGTATATAGTGTTGAATTGCCCTATAAGTTATGCCCAAAAGGCGCAATTGTATTGCTTTTTGGGCTATTTTTTGATATAAAGGTACTTACTTAACAGGTATTGAGAAACCATGTCAACAAGCCGCTTAAAAAGGAGATTATGACAGATATAAAGATAGAAAAGGCCCAGGAATGTGACTGGCCATATATAAAAGAGAAGCTTAAAAAATATGTTTTAGACGGTACTGATGCCCAATGGCATCAGTTTTTTGTTGCTAAGCTTAATGACAAGACAGTTGCTTTCACAAGGATAATAGATCGTGGCGAGGCTGTGGAGTTGGCATCTATGGGAGTAGATTATTACCAGCGCAAAAAAGGTGTAGGCAAGAGTTTGCTCAAGTTTTTAATAGAGAAAGCAAAAGAGCTTTATCCTGGTAAGCCTATTTTTGGCGTTACTCACAGGCCCGGTTTTTTAGCGCCATTTGGTTTTAAGGAAGTAGAAGACGCTCCCGAGGTGTTAAAACATAAAAAGAGCCATGGTTGCGTACTGCATCATTCAAAGATCAAGATAATGAGGTTAATGGATTAAGGAGAGATGCCAGAGTCTGGTTTATCGGGGCCGCCTCGAAAGCGGTTGTGCCGCAAGGTACCGGGGGTTCGAATCCTCCTCTCTCCGCCAGTCTTGATAGGGAGTATCTTTTAAATAGTGTTGGAAGGTACCTTCCAACGAGAAATTTAACCGGCGCTCTTGCAAAATAAAGTTCGAACCGATTTTCTCGAGATATTCGCGTTGTGCCCCAAGTTTTCCTTCCTGAAGTATATAACTTGCTTTATTTAAATCGGTTACGAAATCTTTCGCCTGTTCGAACCAATTATTGTCCTGTCCGCCAGAAGATGACAAGCTCTCCTGCAAAGCTCTCTTCTTATTAAGTAATTCTTCTTTCTTTTTCCTATATTCCTCAACCGATATGTTATTCTCAAGATACAGGTCTATAAGCTTATTAACCTTATCATCTATACTGGCTATATTCCGCTCGATTTTTTGGCGGACAGGACGTGATGACTGGACAGCCTCATTCTTGCCCTTCTCAAGTTCTCTTAAAATCTTAGCTGTCCAGTCATCACACAAAGAAACTTTTTTAAGAAAGAGCCCTACTTGCTTAACAAGCTCTTCTTCTCGTATATACTTTTGAGTGCAGTTAGTAAATCGTTTCGTGCATCTGTAATAGGTATGGCCTTTCTGTATTTCAGCGGTTATCATACGGCTGCATTCACCACAGCGCATAAGACCGCGTAAAGCAAAAGTCTTTTTAGTCTTCTTTGGCTTTGAGCGTCTATTCATAACATCCTGACACTTATCAAAAAGTTTCTTTGTGATAATTGGTTCGTGTGTTCCCTCATATACTTCGCCATTATAGCGAAACATGCCATAGTAGAGAGGGTTCTTGAGTATGTGTTGATACTGCGTAGCACTAAGAGGTTTATTCTTACGTCCTCTAAAGCCCATAGAGTTAATCTTATTGCGTAGTTCGTGGAGTGAGTATCTGCCTGTAGCGTAAAAGGCGAAAGATTTCATTATGAAAGGAGCTTTGCCTTTATCCTTAACAATAGTCCGTGTAGCGTGGTCATTTATATAACCTATTGGAGCCCATTGTGGCCATATGCCCTTACTTAGTTTTAAGCGTATGCCTCGTTTGATATTTTCTGATAACGCGTCAACATAGTATTTGCTCTGCCCGAAAGAGATAGAGAGCACAAACTTACCCTGCGCGTTATTATCAAAGCGGTAAGTAGGAAAGCGCAAGTCTTTAATTATGCCCTTATCTATTAAGTATATTATCTTACCACCATCCACGCTGTTACGTGCTAGCCTATCAGGGTGCCACGCCAGTATGCCCTCTGCCTCATTATGTTGTATCCTTGATAACATATCATTAAATATAGGCCTGCCCGGTTTCTTAGCTGTCTTGGCCTCTATATACTCATGCATTACGTTTAAGTTTTCTCTTGTAGCATACTGGCGAAGCTCTACAAGTTGAGCCTCAATAGACAGTATTTGTCTATCTTCATCATCTGTTGACTTACGGGCATAGATAAAGTATCTCATATAAGGGCAAAGCTCCTTTCACCGAACTTTATTATTGCAAGAGCGCCGGTTAAATTTCTCGTTGGAAGGTACCTTCCAACACTATTTAAAAGATACTCCCTATCAAGACTGGCGGTGTGTTCTTTCCTTTGTTCGAACGTTCTTCAAGGGTTCCCTTGAAGAAAAAACTTAAAACTGTGTCATTCTGACCCTGAGCAAAGCGAAGGGGAAGAATCTAGCATTTCCCCAAGCGGTAGGCTCGGCACGGCCGCAGGCCGCCCGCACCCGGCCTGCGGCCGTATGCGTTCTCGCCATATACGAAGTAGCTTATAAGTGTTGTTTAACATCAGGGGCTCGTCCGCCTGCTGTCTTTTAAGGCTAAAACCAGTGAATGGCAGCAGTGCCGAGCTATCAACAGCAAAAAAAGCTTAACAAAGGACAAATTTTGCCCCCACCCAAAATTTGTCCTAATTGACATTGTTTGGGAATTATGTAAATTGGAAAAATGCAATTATTAATTTAACACCCTCTACAACTAGCAAGATTATGCTAAAAGTTAAAAATATTATTATCCCAGTTGCAATTAATCTGCTATAATATCTGAAATACTGACACATGATAATCTTTCCTTGCTATGCTCGTTTCAAAAGGTATATAGTAATGATACCTATAGGTAGCATATTTGTCAAGTAAAAATGGTGCTTATAAGTAGTCGACTTATGAGTAGCATTTTTATATAATAATCACTATGGCTGAGATAAATAAAAAAGTTGGCATGAATATAAGAAAACATCGCAGGAAAAAAGATTTCTCCCAGGAACAGCTTGCCTTCGAATCAAATCTTCACAGGGCATATATTGGGCAGATTGAAAGAGGAGAGAAAAACATTGGTCTTGTAAACCTTGAAAAAATAGCAAAGGCTTTAAATGTTCCCATAGGGCGGTTAATAAAAATTAATTAATAATTTGAGTTGAGGGCAACATAATTTAGGGGATGGATAAACGAAGGAAATAAAATGTATACAAAGCCGATAGAAAAAGATACCGAATACTCAATCAATAACCAGTTGAAAAACTTAAAATGGGTCTTAGATGCAAAAAGTCCTAAAAGAAATGTATTTTTTCAACACCCTAAAACAAAAAAACAGCAGAAATTATTAGAAGGCAAATATCCAGACTATGTTTTATATCCTTCCAATTCTGATGATCCATTAATCATTATTGAGGCCAAAAGGGTTGGGGAAAGCATTGATAAGGCAATAAAACAAGGGATAAATTATGCGAGAAAACTAAATACCCCCATTGTTTATGCTACAGATGGTGTTTTTGTTAAAACTATACACATAAAAGAGAATAAACCGTTAATATTAAACGGCGAGGAGATAGATGAATTTATTAGAGAAGTATTGGCTTTACAATATATTAAAACAAGTGAAGTAAATACACTGAATAAAATAGTCGTAAAATCGAGAGCAGAATTAATAAGTATATTTTCATCAGCAAACGGTTTGTTGAGAGGTGAGGGCATTTCTGCTGGGATAGAAAGATTTACCGAATTTTCTAATATTTTATTTCTTAAACTTATAAGTGAATTGGAAGACATAAAAGATGAATTAAACCAAAATTCAAATATTCTAAAACGCTTTAGATGGGACTTTTTTAAAAATAAAAAAGGCGATGAATTGCTTGATTATGTAAACAGAATTGTCTTAAATGAGTTTCGCACAAAATATGAAGATAATACTATTTTTCAAAATTTAGAAATAAGAAACCCGAAAACACTAGAAAAAATTATTAATAACCTAAATGATTTGCAACTTACCGACATTAACGCAGATATTAAAGGCGATGCTTTTGAATATTTTTTAAGATCATACAATGCCGGAAATAAAGATTTGGGCGAATATTTTACACCAAGGCACATCGTAAAAACTATGGTTAAGCTATTGAATCCTAAATTTGGCGAAAAAATATATGATCCATTTTGTGGCACCGGTGGAATGTTGACAGAATCTTTTAAGCATATACATAAAAGTATGCCTAAAAACACTAGTACCGAAAAAACGTTAAGGAATAATACTGTTTATGGTAGAGATATAACTAAAACATCAAGAATAGCTAAAATGAATATGATATTAATGGGGGATGGGCATAATAATATTGAAAGAATTGATAGTTTAGCAAATCCAAAAGAAAATGAATTTGATGTTGTAATAACTAATATGCCATTTTCACAGAATACAGAATCATATAACTTATATGATATTCCAATGGCCGGATCAAAAAATGGCGACAGTATTTGCGTTCAACATTGTTTGAAGTCATGCATAAGCGGGGGGCGGCTGGCTATTATTGTTCCGGAAGGTTTTTTGTTTGACAAAAAATACAAAAAGACAAGAGAGTTTATTTTGAAAATCAGCAACATTAGAAGTATCATATCATTGCCCTCGGGTGTCTTCCTTCCCTATAATAATATTAAAACTAATATATTATTTTTGGATAACATTAATCAAAACAAGAAAAACAAATATTATTGGTATTTTGAAGTCAAAAATGATGGATTTACTTTAAATAATCACAGAGAAAAAATTGATGGTGACAATGATTTAGAAGTTATTGTTTCAGAAAGAGAAGGCTTATATTCGCAAAAAAAGCAGTTAATAAAATTAGGTATAAATAAAATAGACATATCTGATGTAATAAGTAACGATTTTAATTTGGTTGGATTAAAATATTTATTTAAGACAAAATATAAATCAAAATACAAAATGAAAAAATTAGGAGATATGGTTGTCTTATTAAGGGGGCCGTTTGGTAGCAGTATAAAAAAATCCGTATGTGTAAAAAGTGGGTATAAATTGTACGAACAAAAAAATGTAATAAATAACGATTTTAATATTGGAAAATATTACCTTGACGAAAATAAGTTTAATGAATTACGGAAATTTGAAATACAAGAAAACGATGTTCTAATAACTTGTGCTGGTACATTAGGTAAAATTGTTGTTGTTCCAAGAAATATAGAGAAAGGCATTATAAATTCTGTTTTAATGAGGTTGAGAATAATAAAGGATTTATTGCCAGAATATTTAAAAATTGTTTTAGAAAGCGAAATAATGCAAGCAGAAATGATTAAGCAATCAATTGGTGCGGCGATTAAAAACATGAGGCCCGGCAAAGAACTAAAGAATATATTAATCCCAGTTCCTTCAATAGAAACACAAAAAAAGATACTCGAAGATATTGAATCTATTGAAAAAAACAAAAAAGAATATATGAAAAAAATAAAAGAGACAGATAGCAACAAATCAAACAAAATTAATAGTATATGGGAAAAATAAATACTCTGAACAGGAGCCAACTCACAACAAAACATATCTTTTGATTTTTGTTTGTATATTAATATATAAGGTAAGATTTGGCATTAATCATAGACCGTTTCAAAATTTAATCGGAAACCCGTCCCTATTTTTATGAAGAAACCTATCTCTTGTCTTTTGGCTCAAGGGATGGTGGAGACAGGGCTAAATAAATAAGGACAGCTACTATTTAACTTAGGAGCGTTATGAGCGAAATAGTGGATTTGCTAAAAAGCGAGATAGAATACTTCAAAAAACTGAAAACAGCAATTGGTGATTTGCACGGCCATATACATAGTTTAGCAGTTAAGACTGCAAAAGTTTACCTTTCAGAGAAATATCCAAATATAACTGACTGGGAAATGTCAGAAAAGTATGGCAGTGGCATTGATATTGTAGGCAGGAACCGTAAAGGGGAAGTGCTTGTAGCCGCTGAAATTAAAACAACATTCAGGGCAAAAAAAGAAAACCTTGGAAGCCAGCAGCGCACAAAAATAAAAGAAGACATTGCTAAGCTGCTTTCCTCAAATGTTAAAAGCAAATATTTTTTTGTGATTGATAATAAAAATAAGAAAGCAATACAGAGCATATTAAACAATTACAAAAACAATAATATTCAATTGTTAAATATCTTTGGAACTTGAAGAAACTATTTATAATAAACTAAGTAAAGAAAAAACATGTATATTAAAAATATTATCATAAAAAACTTTAGATCTATATTGCATGAGAATCTTGACGCGAAAGATCTAAATATAATAGTAGGAAACAACGATGTAGGCAAATCAAACTTTCTTAAAGCATTAAATCTTTTTTTTAATAACCAAACAGACATAGGGCAAGATTTTGATTTCGACATAGATTATTGTGTTTTTGCAATACCAAGAAGAAGAAAAGCGAAAGAAATAATAATAGAGATTACTTTTCAGCCACCTATTAATTATAATAAGGGAAAAAATATTATCTGGAAAAAAGTATGGAGAAAAGAAGGATTCTTTACAGAGAAGATTCAATATAAAGATAAAGCAGATATCCCTGCCCGCTCAAGGGTGAAAGTTTGGCTGAAAAGATTAGTTTATAAATATGTACCTGCTATAAAAAGCAATAAGTATTTTGCAGAATTACTTCGGGATATGCACGATGTGCTCTATTTAACAATTGAAAGCCAGCTTAAAAAAGCAGGAGAAAATTTTGTAAAAAACATAGAAGAACATACTAACAAAATCAGCAAAGATTTATTGGAAAAACTTAAAGTTGAAAGTAGTATTCAATTACCAACAGACTTAGGTGATTTATTTTCTACTCTTGATTTTCAAACTAAACAAGGAAAAGCAAAAATTTCATTGCAACAAAGAGGAGATGGGGTAAAGGTAAGGTACGTACCAATAATTTTGAAATTTTTAGCAGACCATGAAAAACTATACCATAGCAGAGGAGCTGTAAGAAGTGATACAATTTGGGGATATGAAGAACCAGAAAATAATTTAGAATTAACAAAAGCTTTCAGTTTGGCAAATGAGTTACATGAATATTCAAAAAAAATACAAATATTTGCCACAACACATTCCCCGGCATTTTACTCTGTTGGAAAAAATGAAAGCGAACAAGTGAATAGCTTTTTTGTCAACTTGGATGCTAGTCAGCTTATTTCGCGCATTAAAAGTATAAGTACCAGCGAAATTTCAAATCTAGATAGCGAAATGGGATTATTGCCAATTATAACACCTTATGTGCAAGAGGAATTAGAGAAAAATAAGCAAACCAAAAAAGAACTGGAAGAGGCAAAAGAGAAAATTAAAAATGAGATAAAGCCTACTCTTTTTGTTGAGGGGCAAACAGATAGGCAAACACTAAAAAGAGCAATATCTTTAATTTCACCACAGTTGCTAAAAAAGATTAAAATACAAACTAAGAAATCCGCAGGATATAATTATGTAAAAGATAGCTTATTTGCTTGGGCTTTTTCAGGAAAGACAATTAAAGCAGCAGGGCTCTTTGATTTCGATAAACAAGCAAGAGAAGCAAAAAATGAAGTAGATAGCCACAAGAAAGTTCAAAAAGCAAAAAAGGATAAAGTGCTTAAAACTATTTTGCTACCAAAAGCGAGCCATATAGTGTCAATTTTTAAAAAAGGAATAAATATTTCGTTTTCTATCGAAGAACTATTCCCCATCTTTATTTGGAAGCATGCAGAAGAACAAGGATGGCTTGAAGATAAACAAGATATGCTAGAAAATAATAATTTTAAATCTATAGATAGAAGTTTCCAAGATTTCTGTGATAGCTTAAGCGTAACAGATGAAGAAAAACTTTATTTAAAAAAAGTGAGCGATGAGAATAAGAAAAATTTTTCTAATTATGTTATTCGATTAAAGGGAGAGGTGCGAGATAAAGCATTTTTTGGATTCAAAACATTAATTGTAGAACTAGAAGAGTTTTTTAAATAGAGCGAATACGTAAATTGGGCTTACGCAATAGTTGATTGCCCCACTACCCTTTCCCTAAGCAAGGCCACCCTGCCATTTTTCCAATTTACATAATTCCCAAACAATGTCAATTAGGACAAATTTTGGGTGGGGGCAAAATTTGTCCTTTGTTAAGCTTTTTTTGCTGTTGATAGCTCGGCACTGCTGCCATTCACTGGTTTTAGCCTTAAAAGACAGCAGGCGGACGAGCCCCTGATGTTAAACAACACTTATAAGCTACTTCGTATATGGCGAGAACGCATACGGCCGCAGGCCGGGTGCGGGCGGCCTGCGGCCGTGCCGAGCCTACCGCTTGGGGAAATGCTAGATTCTTCCCCTTCGCTTTGCTCAGGGTCAGAATGACACAGTTTTAAGTTTTTTCTTCAAGGGAACCCTTGAAGAACGTTCGAACAAAGGAAAGAACACACCGCCATTGTTGACGCTCAGTCGAACCCTGTTCCTCATGAAGGAGCGGGGTTCGCTGTTTTTGGGGCTCTTTCAGTGGTAGGTTCTGCACGATGTCGCCGTCCGATCCGTGTATAAACATCTCCATCTTCACATTGTCGTCGTAGACCTTGATCACCTTGATAAGTGCCTTTAAAAGGGCAATTTGGGCGTCTGGCGGGGCTTTATCGAGGTATTTCATGGCAAGCTGTAGGTTTGAATGAAGGTATTCGTTCGAGTTGGCGGTCATTTCAGCGGCTTTTCTTCGGGCTTGAGCTTTTTCAAGCTGATCTTCAAGTGCGGTTATTTCGTTTTCTAAAGAATCCATCTTCTCGGAATATGTTCGTCCTTTTGGAATAATTTTTTCTATGGCGAGGGTAATAAGTTTATCTGCTGATTCTTTCACTTTTTCGAGTTTCTTTTTTAACTTCTGTATTTGTTTGTCATATTTGTCGAGTTGGGTTGATGAGTGTTTTACAGCGTTGCCTATAGCGTTGATAATAATGTTCTGATCTTTCGACGCTCTGCCTAGAAAATCAATAACCGCCTGATCGAATGATGTTGCTGATATGCGTTTGGTATCGCAACCGAGTTTTTGTCTCGCTCTGCTACACTCGTAATAATAAAACTTATTACCCATCTTACCTCTGGCATGGGTTGATACGAAATAACTCCCGCATTTACCGCAGAACAGAATGCCTTTCAATAGATGACTGTAGTCCAGAGTTGTTTTTAAGAACCTGTGTCCGGGCAGGCTTGCGGATATTATCTTATTTGCTTTGTTCCATAATTCTTCATCCACAACTGCTTCATGCAAGCCCTTATTTATCTCACCTGAGTATTTGATCATTCCTTTATAAAATGGATTCTTTATTATTTTAGCGATAGTCTGTTTACGCCAGAGGTTGCCATTTGCTGTGGGAACTTCTCTTTTGATAAGTTCGTTACCGATTGTTGAGAGCGAGTGGTTGTCAGCCGCCATTTCAAAGATCATCTTAAAATACGGAGCGAGGTTTTTGTCGAGTTCAATTTTGTGTGGTTGTCTACCATTGGATAATCTTTCGCCGTCTTTAACTTGAATGTATCCATAAGGCGGTTTGCCCGCTACCCATTTACCTTGTCTTGCTCTAGCGATAGCCGAAGCTTTTACACGCTTGCCTGTTAGTTCACGCTCAAAGGCTGATAATAAGCCGATGATACCAATTACAACTCTGCCTATGGCTGTTGTGCTGTCCAGATTCTCCCTGACCGATAAAAAGGCTATATCTTCAGCTTTGAAGGTGTCTATCATGCCGTAAAGGTCACGTGGGTTTCTGGTGAGCCTATCAAGCCTGAAGAATATGATTCCGTCAAACGACTTTTTGGATTGGATGTCTTTAAGAATAGATTGAATGCCGGGACGGTTCAGGTCTTTGCCTGAATAACCGTCATCGTTGACAATGCCTTTATCCCCGAAATCAGCCATTTCGTAGCCGAATGCTTCAAGCATATTCCGGCAATGGTGAGCCTGTGCGTCAAGCGTGGTGAAATCTCCCTTTGCCTGATCATCGGTTGAACAGCGTGTGTAAATAACGAACTTTTTTCTTTTTTTCTCTGCACTCATTCTTAAAACCTCCTTATACAACACCCCTATAACACTCCTCGAGACAAGTCAAGCTAATACCCTTTATATGTATATTCCGTAAAAATGCCGAAAGTGTCGGGATTTTCTTTAAAAAAATTGTCTTCCTACTACGTATATACAGTTTTTTTCGTGAAAGTGTCCCACTTCCACTATGTATATACCGGATTTTCTTTGAAAGTGTCGCACTCTCAATACGTATATACGACTTTTTTTCCTGATTTGTTGCAGGAAAAATAAAAAAGTTCCGACACTTTTTGGAAAAACCCGGTATATACGCTTTGGAAAGAAAATATTTCCGACACTTTTGAAGATTGCGGGGAATATACGCTATGAGACAGATATTTTGATTTTTAGTGAGACACTTTGGGATTTTTATCCGTATATACCTTTTGGGGGGTAGCAGATTATGAAAAATTAAAAAAAGCCTGCAACATTTTAAAGATTTTTTACGTATATACGCTCTGAGGGGGGACACTTTTGAAAAAAAATCTGTATGTATATAGTGAGGGGTAAAGATATCTTGCAGAGGGACAAAATAGGAAAAGTCGTCGTATATACCCTGTGGGAACAAAAAACTGAAAGTTGTGTGCGACATTTTGGATAGAAAATCTGTATATATGCATAAAGGGTGCAACAAATCGCCCAAAAAAGTTGTATGTACCAAGTGTAGGCAAAGAAAAGGAAAGAATTATGGAAGAAAACTATTTTGAAGCAGGAAATATTTATCTAGCCACGTACCTCGTATCACAGGGGTGCGAGATGAAAGGTTTATACGGATCCGGCAGGCAGAAACGCATATTATTCAATGATGCCGAAAAAACCCGCAAGCTGGCGGATAAGTTTTTCAATAACTCCAAAGAGGAGCAGTTATTTCAATATTACAGGAAGGTTAAAGACTTTATATTTCAGAACGGAGCATAACAATGAAGAAAGAGGGAAGAAAAGTGAAGAAATGGTATGTAGAGAATATACCGCAGGAATTAAGGGATCAGCCTATATGGGTAGGGTTCCGGTTTGTTCCTCAAAAAGATAAAAAACCACGGAAAGAACCTATCAATGCTCTTACTGGCGGACATGCCCAATCAAATAATCCAAAAACATGGTGTACGTTGGATGTGGTTTTATCCAAAGCGGAAATTTTGAAATTTGACGCTATCGGTTTTGCCCTTAGATCGCCAAATGCGGGAATAGATTTTGATAACTGTGTTAAAGACGGCGACATCTCGCCTTTCGCTCAAAAAATAATATCCGAGCTTAACAGTTACACAGAATATTCCGTTAGCGGCACAGGGCTTCATACCATTTGCAAAGGCACGTTTCCCCGCGACCGCAAGTTCAGCTCGTTTAATGTTGAGATGTATTCGGGGAACCGGTTCCTTATTACAACGGGAAACATAGTCAATGGCTGTAATAACAAAATCGCAGAACGCTCCGATAAGCTAAAAGGCTTATACGAACATCTTGAGACCCTGGATGCGGATAAGAAGCAAATAAAATTAGTTCTCTCACGAATTAAGAAAAGCAAAGACGCTGATGTTTTCTTTTCTTTGTATGAAGGCAACTGGAAATCCGATTATCCTTCTCAATCTGAAGCGGATCTTGCTTTATGCAACAAGCTCGCTTTTTGGACTGGCAAAGATTCTTCGGTTATGGATTCGTTATTCCGTCAATCTGGTCTTATGCGTACTAAATGGGATGAGAAGCATTTCAGTGACGGCAAAACTTACGGCGATTCGGTAATTGAGAAGGCGATTCAAGATACTAAAGACGAATTCATTGGGTCAAAAGCTCCTAAACAAAAGAAACTTACTCAAGGCGAGGTAATTACTCGGGATTGCGAAGAAATAATCACGGAATATTTTTCTGATCAGCAAGGCAACCCTTATGTTGTTCTTCCTTTTGATAAGCACCTTGAAGTCTGCCAAACAAGCAGTTCACGGTTCAGGAATTGTTTTGCTATGCGATACCGCAGGGATTTCGGTCATCCTCCGGGCAATGAAGCATTAAAACAGGCACGTATCCAAGTTGAGGCACAATGTGAAGCAGGTCGGCAGATTGAGCTGTATAACCGTGTGGGTTGGTATAACGGAGCGATTTATTATGATCTTACGACTAAAGACTGGCGTGGAGTTGTCATCACAAAAGATGGTTGGGAGATTGTTTTTCTCCCGCCCATTTTTAAACGATACCCGCACCAGTCTGAACAGGTTATGCCGGTTAAAGGGTATGATCCGATAAAACTTTTAGACTTCTGCAATATCAATAAAGATGATGCCTGTCTTTTTATGACGGTTATTGCCACGTTCTTTATCCCCGATATTCCCCACGTTATCCCTGTTCAGCTTGGCGAGCAAGGAACCGGTAAGTCTAATAATTCAAGGCTGATTAAGGGCCTGTGCGATCCGTCAAAGGTAATGTCAATTTCAGCGCCAAAGGATTTAGAGCAGGCACAGATGATCGCTGATAAACATTGGGTGAATAATTTTGATAATCTCTCTCGTGTATCTGAATGGTTTAGTGATTTTTTGTGCCGTGCGGTAACCGGCGAAGGCGACATGAAACGTTCGCTCTACACCAATGACGAAGAATTTATAAGGACGTATCGAAGATGTTTTGTTTTAAACGGCATAGGCAGTTCTATTTGCCGACCTGACCTTTTAGATCGTTCAATAATATTCGATATTCCTATCTTAAAAGAAACAAGACCGGAGAAGCAAATTGCTGATGAATGGCGGGCTTCTTTGCCGGGTATTCTTGGCGGGTTCTTTACCGCCCTTTCAAAAGCAATGGGTATGGTCGACAGAGTGTCAGGACATGAACGTTTCAGGATGTCGGATTTTGCTAAGTGGGGATCCGGCTTGTCAGGCTATTTGGGTTTTTCACAGGAGGAGTTCTTACAGAAGTATCAGGAATCAGTTGATCATAAATGGGAAGATACTGCCGAAGAAAGCACGCTTGCTCAACGCCTTACCTATCTTGTGGAATCAAACGACGGTGAATGGGCAGGATCAGCGACCACGCTTCTTGAGAAGATTCAGCCGGAAACTGGATTTGATAAAACAATTCCCGCTAATGCTAGGGCGTTAGCTTCTGAGCTTATGCGTATTGCCCCTGTTATGAGAAGTGTGGGGATTGATATTTTACGCAGTAATAAACGTGAATCTGGAACAGGCAGGAAGCTGTTTATTTTACGAAAAACTAAGGGCAATTCGCTCTTTGAAAATGGTGTGAGCGTCGGTGTGAACGTAGGTGAGCGTTGTGACCGTGAGGATCCGAGACCGTACTGAAAAGTGTGAACGTTGTGAACGTCCGAGATCTACGGTCACACCTACGCTCAGGGGTTAACTTTATAATCTACAAGGAGTTATGTGATTTGTGAACATTGTGAACGTAAAAACCTCTCTGTTCTAAAAAAAAGAAAAATATAAGGGAAAAGGCATAAAAGTCACAAAAAAGGGGTGAAAAAAAGGTATAGAGAGGCATTTAGAAAGTAGTGGAATCGACGTTCACAACGCTCACGATCATCAGAAAAGGGGGTGAAAATGATGTAATTACAAACTGAAAACTAAGGATATTTTTAATGTGGATAAACAAAAAAACAGGAGGAATAAAAAAATGAAACTCAATTTTTTGAATGTATTAAAACAGAAAAGTCCATCGAACGATATAGCTGAACAGATAGTTCTTTTGGAAAGGAAGCTCTTGGATGTGGAGAAAGAAAAAACAAAGTTGAAAGAATCCGCAAAAGAGCTTCGTCAACGCAAACTATGTGGAGAGACAATAAGCGACGCTCAGATAAAAGAAGCCGATATGTTGGTTAAAGATATGGATCTCACAGTAGAGGCTATTACCGAAAGCGTCACAAAGCTCAAAGAAAAACTTACAGATGCGTTGGAAGATGAAAAAGAAGCCAGTCGCATTGATGCAGGGAGAAAGAATAAAGTGCTTTGTGCTGAACGTAAAATGTTGGATGAAGAACTTGCTAGATATCATGCCAGATTTTTAGCTTTCGCAGAAACTATTCTTGGCAGTTTAGCGGACGTTTATATGAAAGACGGCAGACTTTTTCGATTCAGTGGTGAGACTCATCATGTTTTTGAGGATGAATATGGCAAAGCACAGAGCTCAATTAAACATCCGACCTATCATGAAAAGAAAACGGAATATGAGTACCAGTGCCAATGGTATCGAGAGCATGACTTAGAAAAGGAGTTTGAGGCAAAGCTTGAAGCTCAAAGAAAAAAGATGAAATGAAAAACCAACGTGGAGCTTTAAAAAGGGCGGGTTTTGGATTCCTCCTATGTTTCCCGCCCTGCTCCACGTCTTCAATTTGGAAGGTGTGATTATGGGATGGTACAGATATAAACGTAAAAACAAAAAATGGAAGCCCGGCTTCTGGACGATTGTGACGATTAAATCACTCGATGGGCATGAGGTTAAGCTTAAGCTCAACATAACTCCGAGTGCCATAAAGAAATGGGTCCTTACCATGGGGGTTTGCCGAGGGTCGGGCGAGGCGCATTCTCTCAGTGACCTTAAAATAAAAAATCGATGTCGTGGTCGTAAGGCAAAACAAGAAAATCGGTAAAATCAGCGTAATATGCTGTATTTATTGGAGTTATGACGATTTTTAAGGTGTAGCAAGGCTCGAAAATAGCCCCAAAACCGGACATTGGTCATGTCGTGTTGTCGTATTTTGGGGGTTATAAGGTTTGTGTAGATACTTGAGCGTGAGCCTATTTCCATCACAAATATTGTAAGGAAGTGATAATATGAAAATCTCTTATTATCATTTACGAGCCTAAATGATAATAAAGAACTATTTTGGGGTGTTTCAGGTTCAAAATATGCCGAAATAGACTTAATTCCCGCAAATATCGATTATTTTGAGGATTTAGGAGCATGAAATGGTACATCATAAGTGCTGGATTGTTAATTGGTTGCACAATTTGACATTTTGAGTATATCAGATGGCTTTCGGTATTATTGATAATTTAAGTGTTTATAAGTATTTGCTTGACCATAAGGTTTAATAGTACTAAAATAGGGACTATTACAGTTTTGAATGTGGTAATACATGGTCAATAACTCCACGAGGTGTAAGAAATATGGAAAACATAAAAGAATATTTTACCGTGCCTGAAGTTGCCGAAAAACTCGGACTTACCGATGAATGGATTCGAGATTTAATACGTAAGAAAGAAATAAAAGCGGTAAAGATCGGGCAGTGGAAGATCAAGCCGGAAGATTTGGATCGTTTTATAAAAAGTAGGTATAACGTTGAGGAAGGTAATGTTTAGACGCAAGACAAAAAAAGTCGAATCAGTTCCAATTAAAGGCGTTGACGATCCGTTACATAATCCTTTAGATGATTGCCTTGATCGTAGTAAATTCGCAGAAAGAATTTTTACTCTTATTGATACAACACCACTTGATTCTCATTTGCGAATTGGCATCTTGGGTGATTGGGGTAGTGGAAAAACAACAGCGATGAATTTCATTAAATGTCATTGCGTGGGAAAAGGTCATCCGGTAGCTATTTTTCATCCTTGGCAATTTCATTCTCGCGAAGAAGCATGGAAGGGATTTGTTTCTAGCCTAGATAAAGGGCTCGCTTCATGGAAAGATTTGCCATTTGGAAATTTTAGGCGCAAAAAAGCCATTAAAGATATCTCTGGCAAAGCAAGACAGCTTGCAGAGATTGCAGACACCAAAATTGGGAAAGCTATCGGTGAACTTATTTTAGCGCCTTTGGAAAATTTATTAGAAGAAAGCAAAAATAACGTTACGAAAGATCTCAAAAGAATATTAGGAGATAAACGATTCTATGTTTTTATCGATGATTTAGATCGCGCGGAACCCGAAATAGTTTATGACATGCTGATGTTGCTTAACGAAATATTTGATATAAGTCAGTGTGTGTATATCATTGGCTTGGATATCAAAACTGTTTCTGATGTTCTGCGCAATAAACTAGGTTATATTAATCCAAAAGACTTTATCGATAAGATTATCAATTGGCCGTTTGAGTTGCCTATTCCATTGTCTTATGATTGGGAATCCCTGTTGGATAAAGAAATAAATGGTATCGCATCAAATATTAAAAAAGATGCTGTTTCGGGAATCCTTAATACCCTGCCTAAAAATCCTCGAAAATTTAAGCATTATTTAAGATATCTCAATAGCCTTCATAAAGGCTTCCTGTCTCGATTTAGCGACGAGGAGCTTGATTGGAAAATGTTATACCTTGCTCAGCTTCTGCGGTTAGAATTTCCAGATGTCTTTAAGGATTTTATGCAGAATAATGAAATTATTGATGATATCGCCACTGGCAGGCTTTGGGATAAGCAAAAAGATGTTACACGTCGTGCTTATGGATCTGACAAAAAAGAAGACACTCCGGAGTGGAAAACTAAGATTGAAGATAAGATTAAGAAATACCAAGATGTAGATAGGCGCCGTTTTTTTGATATTTACGAAGCGCTTCGCGAATGTGGTGGTTTCACTTCACCCGAGCGCGTAAAAAATCATTTGCTCGTAATAGAAGTGCCCGAATTGATGACATGGAGTGAGTATTACGGTTTCAAGAACAGTCTGCTCACTAAAGATGACGTAGGCATTAAAGGTGCATTAAAAACATTTATTACAGATAACACAAAAAGCAAGGATGTCGAGAGGGTTCGGGAGTTTATTAAAATGTTGTTACGGGAACGAGAGCAGATTTGGAGTAACCTCATTGATTTACACTCGGAAGATGAGATGAAAACGCAGATCGGTGAAGTTAACAAGATTATGCACGTTTGCGAGTTACTTATTGATATGCCTGAAATTTATACTGGTAAGGTGCCAATTTTTGACAAAGCAACTTTTGAAGAATGGTTTGGATTTTTATCAAAATGGTTTCATTTTAATGAGCCAAAAGATTTATATGAAGCACTTCGTGCTAGCGAAAAAGTATTATTATTAAAAGTGATTAATAAAAATTTGTTTCGTGTTTCCGAGGTGTCTGAGTGGTTGCGCGACAAATTAAGAGATCGTTCATTTATGGATTCAGGAAAGGCTTTCGTTGACATTGCAAAAGAAATAACCGATGTTTTGGGAAAGCAGTTAACGGAGGTTCTGCTAGACCGCTTTAATAGAACTGATGGGATAAAGGAACTGTGGCCGGGAGACATGTTTGGAACGGAAAAAACAATTTTATTTGAGAGTGATTCTTCTTTTCATTCAGGGGAATCATACGTTAGGTTGCAAGCTATCGCTGATAAAGCAAAAGATACCATAGAAACACAAAAAAATTTCGTAGAATTAATCAGAATGTTATTTTATTATGCGACAGAAGGAAATCTGGGATGGGTTTCGCATGAAGATGTTGTTGCACTAGTTAAAAAAGCAGAATTCTTTAAAATTGTTTGGCAAGCTACAACTTGTCGCCCACTAAACAGACGACTAGTTGGCTCATTAGAAGGTTATGTGAAACGATTGGAAAACGGAGATACGGCTGAAAATTATTTCAAGCGTCCTCAATGGTGGTTGGTACTTATCGCTGATAAAAAAGATGAAGAAAACTCAAAAAAACCGGATCAAGAAAATGACAAATAAAAAAGAGCTATCAGAACGGGATATTTGCACACAGTTCATATTGCCTTCTCTTGTTAAATCAGGATGGAATGTGGAGAAGCAAGTGCGCGAAGAAGTGTTTTTTACCGATGGACGCATTTTTGTCAAAGGCAATAAGACTGCTCGAGGAAAGCGTAAACGTGCTGATTTCATTTTATATCTAAAGCCAAATATTCCTATTGCAGTTATTGAAGCCAAGGATAACAATCATTCCGTGGGTGCTGGGTTACAGCAAGCTTTAGGATATGCGGAAATACTTGATATTCCGGTTGCTTTCAGTTCTAACGGTGATGGATTTATCATGCATGATCGCTCTGGGTTTTCTCAAACTGTTGAGAAAGAAATTTCTTTAGACAGTTTTCCCTCCCCTGATGAAATTTGGCAAATGTATAGAAAATATAAAAATATCGAAACTTCGGAGCAGGAAGAAATTGCTTCGTTTGATTATTTTTTCGATGGTTCAGGTCGGACACCGCGCTATTATCAGCAAATAGCTATAAACAGAACGGTTGAGGCGATTGCGCGTGGCGATAATCGAATATTGCTTGTTATGGCAACCGGAACCGGAAAAACCTATACTGCTTTTCAAACGATATATCGGCTTTGGAGGAATGGCAGGAAAAAGCGCATTCTTTTCTTAGCAGATCGTAATGTTCTCATTGATCAGACCAAACGCAATGATTTTAAGCATTTCAAAGATCGCATGACAGTTATCAAAAAGAAAAAGATTGATAAAGCCTTTGAAATTTATCTTGCCCTTTATCAAGGGTTAACCAACTATAATGAGGACAAAGACGCCTATAAAGAATTCAGTCGTGACTTTTTTGATCTTGTCGTTGTTGATGAGTGTCATAGGGGAAGTGCGGATGCTGACAGTGCGTGGAGAGCGATACTTGATTATTTTAGTTCCGCAACTCATATCGGTCTTACCGCCACCCCAAGGGAAACAAAGGATATTTCGAATATTGAATACTTTGGTGATCCGGTTTACACCTATACACTTAAACAGGGCATTGAGGATGGTTTTTTGGCGCCGTACAAAGTTATCCGCATTGGGATTAACACAGACCTTGAAGGCTGGCGCCCTGAGGCAGGTAAAAAAGACAAAGACGGCAACGAGATTGAAGATCGAATTTATAACACAAAAGATTTTGACAAAAATCTTGTCATTGATGAGAGAACAAAAGTAGTTGCCAAGAAAGTTACAGAGTATCTCAAAAAAACAGACCGCTTTGATAAAACAATTGTATTTTGTGTAGATATTGAGCATGCAAACCGTATGCGTCATGCGATAGCGCTCGAAAATTCAGATTTGGTTTTAGAAAACTACAAATATGTCATGAAAATCACTGGTGACGATGAAGAAGGAAAACGTGAAGTAGACAATTTTATTAATCCCGAAGAACGATATCCCGTTGTTGCTACAACATCAAAGCTGATGTCAACCGGTGTTGACGCACAAACATGTAAATTGATTGTTTTGGATTCAAATATCAAATCCATGACAGAATTTAAGCAGATTATTGGGAGGGGAACGCGTATCAATGAGGAGTATGGTAAGACATTTTTTGCTATTATGGATTTTCGTAATGTGACCGATCTTTTTGCCGATTCGGCTTTTGATGGGGATCCTGTCATGATTAAACAAGTCAAGGCTGAAAATGAATTAACCGAGCAAGACATCAATCCTGAAGAATCACACGTGGTTATTGATCCTGAAACAGAAAAGCCTGTTGATTTTGACGGAAGCAATACAGATGTTTATCCTACGCAGCCTGAGATTGTCACGGCCGGCCCTATAACAGCCGAGCCATGTCCGAAAGTATATGTAGCTGGCGTTGATGTTTCAGTGCTTAATGAAAGAGTTCAGCATCTTGATGCTAATGGCAAACTCATTATAGAAACACTCAAAGATTATACCAAAAAAAGTATCTTGCAGGAGTTCAGAACACTTGATGATTTTCTTGCTCACTGGAACAGCGCGCATAAAAAGAAAGCAGTTGTTGAGGAGTTAGAATCTCATGGCATCATGGTTGAAAATCTTCTTGATGAGGCAAAAAAGGATTTAGACGTCTTTGACCTTATTTGTCACATAGCGTGGGACAAACCACCTCTTACACGCAAAGAGCGCGCTGATAATGTTAAGAAACGCAATTATTTTACAAGATATGGAGAACAAGCTAGGGAAATTATTAATGCATTGTTGGATAAATATGCCAGTGAGGGTATCGAGAATATCGAGGATCTATCTGTTTTACGCATCGATCCGTTCAATCAAATCGGAACACCGTCAGAAATTGTGCGGATATTTGGGGGGAAAGATGGATATTTGCATGCAATCGAAGAACTAGAAAACGAATTATACGAGGTGGTATAAATAATGAGAAATTTCGGAAATATTATAAAAACATTACAGAACATTATGCGTAAAGATCCCGGTGTTTCCGGTGACGCTCAGCGTATTGAACAATTGGGATGGATGATTAGCCTTAAGATTCTGGATGATAAGGATCAGGAAATAGAACTTCTTAATGATAAATATGTATCTGTTATGCCGAAGGATTTACAATGGCGCAGTTGGGCAGCTGACGATGAAGGCATGACAGGCGATGATTTAAAAAAGTTTGTCGATGGAGAGTTGATACCGCGGCTTAAAGATTTGGATGTTAGTACCGGTAACAAGCGCGCGCTCATTATCCGTGAGATATTTGACGGTACAAATAACTACATGAAAAACGGTACAATTCTTCGTCAGGTAATCAATGAGCTAAACCACATTGATTTTAACAAGGCAGAAGACAGGCATGTTTTTGGTGATATATATGAAACGATCTTAAAAGATCTACAGAGTGCTGGAAATTATGGAGAATTTTATACGCCTCGGGCGCTTACTGAGTTTATGACGGAGATGGTTAATCCACGGCTTGGCGAGAAGATATTAGACCCTGCTTGCGGGACAGGAGGGTTTTTAACTAGCGCGATAGAAAATATCAGACAGCAGGATGTTAAAGGCGTAAGAGATCTTAAAACCTTGGAGAAAACCATTCACGGTTTGGAGTTTAAGCCTTTGCCTTTTATGCTTTGTGTTACCAATCTAATTTTGCATGATATTGAAGTTCCGAATGTGGATTATACAGACAGTCTGAATCGTGAATATACAACTATTGGGCAGAAAGACCGGGTTGACGTAATTCTTGCCAATCCCCCTTTCGGAGCATCTGTTACTGACGGCGTGGAGACAAATTTTCCGCAGAATTTCCGAACAGCAGAAAGCGCAGATCTGTTTCTTATGCTTATGGTACGCTATCTTAAAAACGGAGGTCGTGCCGGTATCGTGTTGCCGGATGGTTCGCTTACAGGTGATGGCGTTAAACAGCGGATACGCCAGCACCTTCTAGAAAATTGTAATTTACATACAATTGTCCGTTTACCCAATTCGGTATTTCAGCCATATGCCAGTGTGGCCACTAACCTGCTTTTCTTTGAAAAAGGCAATCCGACTAAAAAAATATGGTATTGGGAGCATAAACTTCCAGAAGGCGCAAAAGCATATAGTAAGACGAAACCGATCAAGAGAAATGAATTTGATAATCTGAAAAAATGGTGGAATAAGCGCAAAGAAAATGATCAGGCATGGAAGGTTTCGCTCGATACCATTATTTCAAATGGCTACAATCTGGATATTAAAAATCCGCATATTGCAGAGGAAGAACAAGAATATTCAAGCGAAGAATTGGTAATAATGCTTCATGATTCGTTTAGAAAAAGCGACGAGCTTTTGGGAAAATTAAAGGATGAGTTAAAGAATGGCTGAATGGAAACCAATTAAGGAACTTTTCGATTTTGAAAAAGGCACATTGCAAAGTTCGAAATGTACTTTAGGCAAGTATACTTTTATTACTGCGGCTGAAGATTGGAAAACCCATAGTGATTATACGCATGATTGCGAGGCTTTGATATTCGCAATGGCTGCTTCAGGGTCTCTCGGAAGAACTCATTATGTGAAAGGAAAATTTATTTCTAGTGATTTGTGTTTCATTTTAACACCTAAAAAGGCGTTAAAGCTTGATTTAACTTTTTATTATCGCCTTTTTGGCTTTTTGCGTTCTGATATTGTAAAGAAAACCGCAACAGGAACATCAAAACTAGCAATCAATCGCACAAACTTTGGTTCATATAAGCTTCCGTATTTTGATTATGACCATCAATTGCTTTTTAGAGATAAAATGGAAAGAATTAATGATATTTGTGAAAACTTTTCTCTCGGGCTCAATGAGCAGCTTGAGTTTATTAGAACACTCCGCCAGCAAATTTTACAAGAAGCTATTGAGGGAAAACTCACAGCAGAATGGCGTATGCAAAATCCAAAACTTATTGGTGATAAAAATAGTGCAGCAATGTTAGTGGGAAAACTTAAAACGAAGAAAGAAGGGCTAATACAGAAAAAAGTAGTGCGAAAAGGAAAAAAACAACCACCTGTCGATGGTGCGTTCAATATAAGCATTCCAAAAGAGTGGATGCTTCCAGACTTGGATGATATTAGTCAATATACAACTGATGGCACACACCAAACACCAACGTATGTCTCCAAAGGTAGAATGTTTTTATCCGCGCAGAATGTCAAACCCTTTAAGTTTATGCCAGAGGAACATAAATATGTTTCAGAAAAGGATTACCAAGATTATGTTAAAAATAGAAAAGTTGCAAAAGGCGACTTATTGTTAGGCAGAGTAGGTGCGGGCATTGGTGAGACTGCTGTTGTTGACCAAGACTTAGATTTTGCCATTTACGTTAGTTTGGGCTTAGTTAAGACCTTTAAACACGAAACCGATTCAGACTATTTAGCGATTGTTTTTAATTCTCCCTACGGTGTCCGATACGCAAAAGGGAATATTTCGAGTGGGGGTGGATCGGCTGGGAACTTCAATCTAGGGCGAATTAGGTCTTTTCCCACTCCCTTGCCAAGCATTTTTGAACAAAAAGAAATAGTAAGACGAGTGGATGAATTAATGGGGATGATGGCCGATCTGGGAAGTCAAGTTATTGGACGCAAGAAACAATCTGAAATGCTCATGCAGTCGGTTTTAAAAGAAGCATTCGAAGGATAGACATGGCACAAATATTAAAAGATGAAGATGTGAATATAATTGAAGAAAAACTGGTATTGCTGAAAAGCCGTTATTCGAGTCTGGTAACTAGTGTACATAAAATAGTGACTATTCTAAAAAATGAAAAAGCTAAAGAATATTTATTGCATGGTGTTGCGCGAAGGCTTGGCGTTATAGAGCGTTGTGTTGAGAATATTTATTCCGTTTTTCCAGTACAGCGAGAACAATTATTGGATTGGGATGAATTGAAAGATGTTGGTATTAATCTGCACGCCTTTTTTGTGAATATATTTGGCTTGCTGGACAATATGGCTTGGGTGGCTGTGTATGAAAGAAATAGACGGAAAGGGATTAATAAAAAGGATGTTGGTTTGTATAAAAGTACAACCCAGGAAATCTTAAGTGATGACTTTAAGCAATACTTGAACTCGGATAGAATGAAAAAATGGCATGACGAATATTTAAAAAATTATCGGGATGCGTTAGCGCATAGGATTCCTTTGTATGTACCGCCTAAAAGCTTAACCCCTGATCAACAAAAGCAGGTAGCCGATATTGAAGAAAAAAGAAACAAAGCTATTAAAGACAGAGATTTTTCTCTAATGGATAATTTGCAAAAAGAAGAAGATAATATTGGAACTCCTTCACCATTTTTTGTTCATTCATTGACGGAGACCGATAATAAAGTGGTCAGTTTGCATGCTCAAGTAATTACTGATTTTGGCACAGTAGAAGAAATTCTCGAAAATTATTGCAAGATGTTCACAGAATAGCAAATGAGGCAAGATGGTTGAACTTTCAAAGCCAACTTATGTTGGTCACAGAGTAAGAATAAAAGAGAAGTATGAGAAATCGGGTTTGCAGGGATGGCATGATTATGAAGTTCTAGAGCTGGTATTGTCATATGCTATTGCTCGCAAAGATACAAAGTGTATTGCCAAGGATTTGCTTGGCAAATTTAAGACGTTGGATGGAGTGCTTGATGCTGATAGAAAAGATTTGCAGAGTATTAGAGGGATATCGAAACATTCAGCATTGTTTTTAAAATTATTGAAAGATGTAGCCGTTCTTTATATGGAAAAAGGGCTTCACGATAGAGATTTACTTTCATCTCCGAAGGTTGTTTGTGATTATTTGAAGGTTGCGCTTAAGGGTTTGTCTGATGAAGAATTCTGCATGCTTTTCTTGGACGGTCGGAATCAATTGATTGAGATAGAAACGTTAAAAACAGGCACGGTGAATCGTGCAGTGGTGTTTCCTCGGAAAATTGTTGAACGAGCATTATATCATCACGCCGTTAGTGTTATTGTCGCCCATAATCATCCGTCAGGAGCGCTGGAGCCTTCACGAGAGGATCGAGACATTACGAAGACGATAAAAGAGGCACTTAAGACTGTGGATATCGCCCTGCTTGATCATATTATTATTGGTGGAAATGGATTTTTTAGTTTTAAAGAGAAAAACATAGGTATCGGATAATGAAAAAATACAAAATATTCATAAGCGGAGTTCAAAAAGAACTTAAAGTTGAGCGCCGAGCTGTAAAAGATTTCATAACAAAAGATATTCTTCTGTCAGAATATTTCGAAGTGTTTCTATTTGAGGATTCCCCTGCTAAGGGAAAATCAGCACAAAAAGCTTACATAGATGAGGTCAGGGAAAGTGATATTTATATTGGCGTTCTTGGCCAACAGTATGGCGGTTCTGGAAAAAGTACAGTATCGCCTACAGAATCGGAGTTTCGTGAAGCCCGAGTGAAACACAAAGAGATTCTTATATACATTAAAGGTAAAAATTCAATTGATAAAAATCGAGATGCTGGCGTGCAGAAACTTATCAAGGAAATCAGGGATCCAAAAGCAGGCTACAGCTACAGACGTTTTGATGATACACGAGAGTTGACAGACCTTGTTTATGAGAGCTTGATATCTTTTCTTAAGGAACAAGGTGAAATCGGTAAGGCCGGCTTTGATCAACGAATATGTGAAGGTGCTAACTACAGCGACATTGATAAGGCGAAAGTTAAATGGTTCTTGAAAGTTGCCCGAAAAAAACGTAATTTCCCACTTGGAGAAGATTCCTCGGTAGAAGAAGTGTTTACGCGTTTGAAGCTTATAAAAAAGGACAAGCTTACAAATGCCGCTATTCTATTATTCGGTAAGAATCCAAGCAAATTCTTTGATCAGGCAAAAATTAAATGCGTTCAGTTACCAAGCACTGAGGTTGTAAAACCGTTTACTTCATATCACATATATGAGGAAGAAAATCTTTTTGAGCAAATTGATAAGGCGGTGGCTTTTGTTCTGGATGCTATAAAGTTTCCGGTTATTCAGCAAGAAAATACAGTGCAAGTAGCACGTCCTAGAGAAATCCCTACGTTTGCCATAGAAGAAGCAATCACAAATGCCGTCGCGCACAGAAATTTCAATACAACATCTTCTGTACAGGTAATGGTGTTTCTTGATCGCGTTGAAATATGGAATGCGGGAACGCTTCCCGATACATTAAAGATTGAGGATCTTAAAAAATTACACGCTTCACACCCGCCCAATACAACGTTAGCCAGTGTTTTATATCTAGCAAATTATATTCAACAAGTGGGATCCGGAACAACTGAAATAGTACGTCAGTGCAAGAAGCATGGCCTTCCGGAGCCGGAATTTGTTTCCGTAAGGAATCGTGAGTTCAGGACTATATTGCCAAGGGATATTTATACGGATGCGTATTTTCAACAGGCTGGATTGAATGAAAGGCAGATACAGGCGGTTAAATATATCAAAGAATATGGTGAAATTTCACGTAAACAGTACGTGGAGCTTGTCGGGATATCGCCACGAATGGCGCATTTAGATTTCACTAATTTATTAGATAAGAAAATAATAGAACGTATAGGCAAAGGACGAGCATCCAAATATAGATTGCACAAATAGTGCACGATCATTGCACGAATTGCACGATTATTGCACGATTAGGTCGTTATAGTATTTCGGACATTTATCGGACGTAACGATAGCACACAAAGTAAGGTGAAAAGTAAGGGAAAAGGTAAGGGGACAAAGGGGACATTATCGGGACACAAAGGAGCCAATTCGTGACGCACTGCGTCAAGAATTCGAGGTTTTATCTCGCATTTACTAGTTTTTTTGATAAAATACCTCTTTGATAAGGTAACTAAGTATTAATAGGTTGGCCAAGGGACATCAAAGTTCCCATCGAACGCTTTTTATAGAGTTTCACAAGTAGTTGTATTGATTGGGTTTGCGCAGTTAGAGTACCGTCTCGTTCGGCCCGCCATCAGCCTTTGCCCTTATGACGCATTAATCACTCGAGGGCTACGGCTGATAGGCACTACGCTTATGGCCCTATAAGGGGCACCGTAGCATCCAGGTTGCTTTTTAAGTAGTAAATGCGAAGGAGGCCTCCTCTCTCCGCCATGAACCATTCGAAAAACCTTATGGTTTTTCTCAGGTTCATGGCTTCACTACCTTTGTATTACAACTATTTTCATATATTTGTTAGAAACAAGTTGAAACTACTTATTGTTCAGTGTAAACTATTTAGTATAATAATGAAAAGGAGGTGGCATGAAAAAGATATTTTTGATATTAATCAGCATCTTTCTTTGCTTTGCTATCAGCGATGTAGAGAATGTTTATGCTAAAGGTAAAGGTGGTGGTCGCCGAGCTGCAAAAGGTGGCGGACGTAAAGCAGCAAAGAGTAGTGGTGCTCGGAGTGTAAAAGGTGGTAGAGGTGCAACAGGAGCACATGCTAGGAAAGCTAATCCCCCGGGACCAAAGGGTGGAAAAGGCGCAGGACCAGCGTATAAAAAAGGCAGAGGTAATCCCCCGGGACCAAAGGGTGGAAAAGGCGCAGGACCAGCGTATAAAAAAGGCAGAGGTAATCCCCCGGGACCAAAGGGTGGAAAAGGCGCAGGCCCAAGGTATCAACAAGGAAGAGGCAATCCACCGGGACCAAAAGGCGGACCGGGAAAAGGCCCGAAAAACAAAGCTGTTGTTAATACCAAATGGGAAAAAAGAGCCGACAGAAACAACGATGGTACGGTTGACCAGACCGAGATAGAGCATTGGAAAGACAGGCCAAGAGCCAAACAAGGTGAAGTACAACATCAGGGACGCGGCAACCCCCCGGGACCAAAAGGCGGCAAAGGCGCAGGCCCAAGGTATCAACAAGGAAGAGGTAATCCACCGGGACCAAAAGGCGGCCCTGGAAAAGGGCCAAAAAATAAAGCCGCTGTTAATA
>CAZWMG010000002.1:37838-172347 GCA_964634945.1 uncultured Planctomycetia bacterium
CCACGTGGCAACAAAGCCAGATAATTAAGGCTTGCTTGTAGATTAAAAGGTGCCCACATATTTTTATATTTGGGCACCTTTTTTATTGAAAAAAGCCTTATTTTGATACCCTCCAATAGATTAATCTCACGATAAATTAAATTTTGTAAAAGCCTTGACATATCACCATGTGTAGTGTATATTAGTAATGGAAATCATTATCAATAAGGGGTGATGCTATGCCGAGACGCGATGACGGGTTTACAGGTAGGCAGGGCAGGGGGCCACATTGGTGGCATGGAAGATTTCAGGGGTGTGGCTATAGGATAACAATGCCCAGGCAGATTATTCTGAATGTATTGGGCAAGACATCCGAACATCTAAGCGCCGAGGATGTGTATATTGAGGTGCACAAGATATGCCCTAATATAGGCCTGACAACGGTTTATCGTACCCTGGAGCTGCTCGTTCATATGGGGATTGTTTATAAATTTGACTTTGGGGATAAAAGAGCTAGATACGAGTTATCGGAAGGGCCTAAAGGAAAGAAACATCATCATCACTTAGTGTGCACCGAGTGTGGGCGCATAATTGATTACGAGGATTTTATTGATAAAGAGGTAGAGCTGCTTACAACGACAGAAAAGGCGCTAGAGAAGAAATACAATTTTGAGATAAACAACCACCTTATACAGTTTTATGGATTATGCAGCACATGTCAAAAGAAACAGAAAGCTTAGTTGTTTAACATTAATATATAAAATACTCAAAGGAGGTGATTAACATGCCAGGTGGAGATCAAACAGGGCCAAGAGGAATGGGGCCAATGATAGGTAGCGGTATGGGATATTGTATTATGCCAGTTGCAAATACTTCTAATGGGCCATTTGGTAAAAGGTTTTTCAGAAGAGGTTGTGGTGGTCAAGGTTGGGGAAACCGGAATTGGGCCATTGGTTCGCAAGGCCGGATGCAATTAAATCAGTCACAGACAGAAGAAGAAAACCTGGATATGCTAAAGGCTTACGCAGCTAATATAAAGCAGGAGCTTGCGGTTACACAAGAGCGTATAGAAACTTTAAAAAAAGACGCAGAAAAAAATAAATAACAAAATGCAGACACAAAACAATTAACAGGAGGAGTTGATGAAACTAGGCATAACTTTAGAAGACGAGAAGGGCATGGATGGTAATGTATCACTCCATTTTGGACAATGTAAGTATTTTCTTATTGCTGACATTGAAGGCAATAAGGTCATAAACTCAAAAGTTGTGCCTAACACAGCTGTGCATGGTGGCGGCGGATGTGTTGCAGTGGATGAGATTTTACAATATAACATTTCGCATGTAATATCAGGTGGCATGGGTATGGGGGCTCAACAGAAGTTTGCTAATGCAGGAGTGAATATCTTTGGCTATGAAGGTACGGTTAAAGATGCTATGGAAGGGCTCCTAAATAATTCATTAGATGGATTAGGGGTATGTCGGGATCATGGAGAGTGTCATTAAACAAAAGAGGATATTATGAAGATCTGTATTACTTCACAGGGGGAAACGATGAACGCGGCGATAGATCCGCGTTTTGGCAGGTGTCAGTATTTTATTATCGCGGATACCGATAACTCGGCTTTTGAAGCGATTAAAAACCCGAATATCGAATCTATGGGCGGCGCGGGTATTCAATCGGGCCAGTTTGTTGCCATAAAACAGGCAAAGGCGGTTATAACAGGTAATGTCGGGCCCAATGCCTTTCAGGCCTTACAAGCTGCGAATGTAGATGTAATTATCGGTGTTTCAGGTACCGTAGAAGAAGCGATAGAAAAGTACAAAAAAGGCGATCTAAAGCCTGCAGAGGGCCCTAGTGTAAATTCAAAGTTTGGCGTACCGCCAACAAACTGATTAAAATAAGGAGAAACAAAGATGCCGGCAAATATTGATAAAGAAAAATGTACAGGATGCGGAGCCTGTGTAGGTGCCTGTCCCGTAAATGTTATAAAGATAGAGAACGATAAGGCAGTAATAAGTGATGATTGTATAGACTGCGGCGCTTGTGTGAGCCAGTGCCCGGTAGAGGCGATATCACTTTAAAGATATGATTATTTCAGTTGCCAGCGGAAAAGGCGGTACAGGCAAGACCACTGTATCTACAAGTCTTGCTCTTTCTATCGCAGGAGGCGTGCAATTTCTTGACTGTGATGTTGAAGAGCCTAACGCGCATATTTTTCTAAAACCTGCCGTGAAAAAGATTGAAAAAAGTTTTATCCCGGTGCCTGAGATAGATAGAAAAAAATGTAATTATTGCGGAAAGTGCAGAGAAGTGTGCGCCTATAACGCTATGATGGTTATCCCCGCAACAGAGGAGACAAGGGGCAGCATCTTAGTCTTTTCTCACCTATGCCACGGATGCGGCGCGTGCGCTTATTTCTGCCCGCAAAAAGCCATAAAAGAAGTAGGTAAAGAGATAGGTACTATCGAGATAGGTGATGTTGGTTCCATGCAATTTATTCATGGACGCCTTAATATAGGCGAAGCCATGGCGCCACCTTTAATAAGGCACGTTAAAACGTATATTAATTACACTGGAACAGTTATTATCGATGCTCCTCCGGGGGCATCGTGCCCTGTTATCGAGTCCTTAAGAAAAAGCAATTTCTGTATTTTGGTGACAGAACCCACTCCTTTTGGACTAAACGATCTAATATTGGCGGTCGAAGTTTTGCGAAAGCTTGAGATCCCTTTTGGTGTTGTGGTTAATAGGTCGGATTTGGGTGATAACAAGACAGATAACTACTGCCGCGAAGAAAAAATACAGGTACTTATGCGCATACCCTTTAAAGAGGAGATAGCTATAGCCTACTCCAGGGGCATACCGATAGTTTTGGCTTTTCCTGAATACAAAAAGGATTTTGCGAAGCTCTATGACACTATTAGCAGACGGGATAAGACATGAAACAGGTAGTTATAATCAGCGGAAAAGGCGGTACCGGCAAGACCGTAATTACGGGCTCATTTGCCGCGTTAGCAAAGAATAAAATAATGGCAGATTGCGACGTAGATGCCGCGGATCTCCATCTTTTGCTGCAACCGGATATAAAAGAGAGGCATGAATTTAGAAGCGGCAAGACCGCGATTATTAAAAAAGAACTTTGTAAAAAATGCGGCAAATGTTTAAGCATTTGCCGCATTGAAGCGATAAGCAGTGATTTTATCATAGACCCTGTATCTTGTGAAGGTTGTGGTTTTTGCGGTTTCGTTTGCCCTGAAGGCGCTATAGAAATGAAGGAGAATATTTCCGGGGAGTGGTTTATATCTGATACACGCTTTGGGCCGATGGTATACGCCAAGCTCGGAGCAGCACAGGAGAATTCCGGAAAACTTGTTTCACTGGTAAGAAACCAGGCAAAACAGCTTGCGAAAAAAGAAAACCGCGATTGGGTTATTATCGACGGGGCGCCGGGTATAGGCTGCCCTGTAATCGCTTCACTTTCAGGTATGGATTGCGCGATAGTTGTTACTGAGCCTACTCTCTCGGGCCTGCATGATGCCAGCCGTGTTATTGATGTTGCGAAGCATTTTAAGGTTAAGACAACACTTCTTATAAACAAGTATGACCTAAATCTTGACATGACCAAAAAGATAGAGCAATATTGCGAAAAAGAAGGCGTTGAAATTATCGGTAAAGTTAGTTTCGATAAGTCAGTAGTAGAGGCCATGGTATCTTCTAAAACAGTGGTTGAATGCGGCGACTCAAAAGCTAAGGATGAGATCACCTCTATCTGGGAACGTTTACAAAAAGAGTTTTAACGGGGTTTAAAATATAAAAAAGGCAGGCCTATTGGATGAGGACTTATCTGGATTGCATACCATGTTTTTTTAAGCAGGCGCTTGAAGCCGGAAAAATCGCGGGAGCAAGCCAGGTTACGCAAAAAAGAATACTGGATAAGCTCGCTAAGGACTTTTCGAAATTCTCCTTAAGTGCTTCTCCGCCCGAGATAGGCAGGACTATCTATGGTATTGTAAAAGAGGTTACCAAAAAGAAGGATCCTTTTGCGCAAATAAAAGCAAAGAGTAACAGGCTCGCGCTTAAGATGTATAAAAAGCTAAAGAATAAAGTTGCTTATTCAAGTGATAGGCTATTGATGGCCGTGGAACTCGCGATTGCCGGTAATATAATTGATTATGGTGTTAAAAATTCATTAAATGTTGATGCTGAGCTGGCGAAGATTTTAGCACAAGAGAATAGATCTATAAAACAAGAGAGCAAGGCAATATTTGATTATAAGAGTTTTAAACACGCCTTGAAGCGATCGAGTGCGATACTCTATCTTGGCGATAACGCGGGAGAGACGGTTTTTGACCGCGTATTGATAGAGGAGATTAAAAGAATTGATAAGGCAAAGAACATTACATATGTTGTAAAGAAGAGCCCCGTTATAAATGACGCGCTTATCAAGGATGCCATAGATTGCGGCATAGACAAGACAGCTAAGATAATATCATCAGGTTCTGATGCGCCGGGAACGGTTTTGCCCTTATGTAAAAAAAGTTTTTTGAATTTGTTTAACAAGGCTGACATGGTCATAAGTAAGGGGCAAGGCAACTTTGAGGCATTGTCAGGCGTTAAGAGGCCGGTATTTTTTCTTTTTATGGCAAAATGTCCTGTTGTTGCCCAACATGTTGGATGCAAGATAGGGGACATTATATTGTCCTATCACCCAAGTAAAAGGAGAATGTAAGTATATGCGATATATTCCAAAAGTGACCCATAAAAGTATCGAGGAAAACCACCGGCACTTTATGGAGCGCGTTTCAATCTTTAAAAAGAGAGGGTTTGATTTTTCCAGAAGCTTGCGGTTTGTCTTAAAAAAAGCAGAGCCGTTACATGGCAGCATTTTGGAGATAGGTACCGGTACAGGGCATACTATGCTTGCCTTGGCAAAAGCAGGGTATGAGCTTACATCAATAGATAAGGACAAAAATGCTCTAAAGATAGCGGCATTAAACCTCGCCTATGCGAAATTGCTTCCCCTAGTTGAGTTTCACGCAATGGATGGCAAGAAGCTAAAATTTAAAAACAATAGTTTTAATAACATAATCGCCGTGAGCGTGTTCCATCACATAAATAGCGTCGAGAAAATGCTTATAGAAATAGACAGGGTCTTAAGTAAGAACGGGAAGATTGTCTTCGCTGATTTCAATAGCAAAGGTATGGCGATAGTAAACAGTGTGCACAGGCATGAGGGTGGAGTTCATGAATGTACAGATGCTACAAAAGGGAAGATATTTTCCTATTTTCATGGATTAGGCTATGATATGGATAGTTACAATTCTAAGAGTCACTGGGCTATTATCGGGAAAAAGGTAATCAGAAAATAAGATATGAGGGCTCAGATTCTTTTTAATGACAAGGCTATTAGCTCCGAATTTTTAGAAGGACATGGATTTTCCTGCCTCATTGATAGTCGCCTTCTTTTCGATACTGGTTCTGGTTTTGAAATATTGCTAAAGAATATAAAAACCGCAGGCGTTGGCATTGATGATATAGGTTCGATTGTTATCTCTCACGATCATCAGGATCACACAGGAGGCTTATGGGAGATATTAAGAATTAAAAAAGGCCTTGAAGTCTATGCATGTCCTAATTTTAGCCGGGAATTCAAAGACAAGGCAAAAGCGTTCTGTGGTACTCTTATAGAGCATGAGAAACCATTTGAGATATCAAAGAATATATTTCTTACAGGAGAGATACCGGGAACTTACAAGGGTAAGTCTATGCCTGAGCAGTCACTTGTTGTAAAAACAGAGTTGGGCATAAGTGTAATTACAGGTTGTGCCCACCCCGGTATTGTTAATATCCTACAGAGAGTTAAATCCTTTTTATCTTTGAGGGAGTTTTTATTCGGTTTTAGGCGGATTGCATTTACATGATAAGAGCAAAAATGAGATAAATCATGTAACCGAAGAATTTCAGGCCATGAAAGTTAGAAAAGTAGGCCCTGCCCATTGTAGCGGCAAGGCAGCGGAAGGCATATTCAAAAAGAGGTATATGGATAATTCCATTACGGTAAGAGCGGGCGGGGAGTTAAGCATATAACCAGCGCGCGCAAATGCCTTGTTGCGCTTAATTTTCTTGACAAAAAATCCGCCATGTTATGCGCTCATACCTTATCCATGCCTGATATCTGCATCGGAAAGCCCACATTTTCTTGCACCATTTAATTGCCCGCGTAGTTGACTTTTATTAATACTTATGATATACTTTTATTAAACTATCAAAAAGTAATAACGTAAAATTTAGGTTATTATTATGTCAAATATTGCAAAAAAATACACGTATAAATATATATGCGTATCACTTATTATATTTCTTATTAGTGTGATCCCCAAATCTCACGTATTTGCCCTCCGCCCAATTGCTTACGATCTTTCTGCGGCAAAGAGTTCGGCTAGCGGCGCTCTTTTAAATGATAGCAAACGTATATTAGCTGATCCCCTTTCTCTTTCTACTGTCAAAAAACCGGAATGGGCAATGGAAATCGCCGAAAATCTTTATGGGAATAAAAGATTCGATTTTGGCGAAACACATTTTGAACACGCAAGCAAAGTAGCAGATGCACTCATAGGGTTAAACCCCAAAATAGATGAGTTAACAATAGCGGCGGTCTTGTTGCATGTAACAGATATAGAAAACCTAGAAAAATATATAGACATCCTTAAAAAACATATAGAGAATATAAAAAAGAAATCTAAGAAAAACAAAAATAAGCCGAAAAAATCTGAATCGAAATACAAAAAAGATACTATAAGCAAGATAGCAAGCTTAAGTACAAAAGATATCAATAAGATTGTAAATTTAGTCAAGAGCATGAACAGGGTAATCCGCTTACCATATCTGCCTCCTGATAAACCAGGGCTAAGATTAAATCAGAACAAGATGAACATGATTATACAATTGACAGTGAGCAAGGAGTGCATGTTTTCGGTCTTTGCAGATAAGTTAAAAACTCTTTTGGCCGCTCCAAACCTGGAAAAAACGCAACAGGATTATATATACCGCGAGACACTTAATATTTATGCTCCTTTAGCAGAAAGACTTGGCATGGATGGTTTAGCCAGGGACTTTAGAGATACGGTATTAGAGTTTAGCAATGGTGAGGTGTATGATGCAGTTGTAGAAGCTATGAAAAAAAGGATTGGCATGGATCGCCAAGAGGCATTGGGATACTTGGCGGAGGTAGAAAACAATCTTAAGCATGACTTAAAAGAGTTAAATATTTCAGCCAGAATTAAGGTGAGACAGAAAAGCATTTATTCCGTTTACGAGAAGATAAAAGCTCTAAGAAGAAAAAGGCATGGAAAAAATGATGAGGTGTCTATTGAGGAAATTGCCACATACATATACGAAATCGATGATTTACTTGGTGTAAAAATAATTGTTGGCAATAATGAGGAAGATTTCTGGCTGGCGTCAGATATATCTACAAAGCATAATATAAACGAACGTGAAATTAAATTTGATAAAAAAAGAGGCAGCCATAAAACCACTGCATTGCACACAGGCGTAAAGAGTAAAACAGATAACGTGCTTTATGAACTTCAGGTGATAACGGAGAATAATTCTTATGACCTAAAGTATGGTACAAAAGCACATTGGGCATATAAGGCAAAAAGAGAGACGGGACAAAACTTTGATATTGACGATATTGAGAAAGCGGAGAATTTTAACGAGCGTTTTTCAAAACTGAAAGAATATTTGGATAAGTGGGTATTTGTATTGAGAGAGATAGATGATATCGGAGGCAAAACCGCGTTTAAGGTTTTAAGGTTTTTTAAGGGTAGCATTCCTGCTGATTTTGCAGCCGCAAAAAGCATAAACGCACTTGATAAAGACTATGAAAAAGCAAAGCATCATAGAGCATACTATGATATTACGCAAAACAGAGTCATCAGATCGCAAGAAAGAGAACTAAGCCCGGCTGCTAAGCTTAAGTCGGGTATGGTGGTAAGCGTTTTAGTAAGGAATAATTTTTTGAAAAAAAATTCCAATACATATCAGGCGATAAAAAAACACGCGGAAATGCCCCGCACATATTTTTTACTTTATACCATGGGTCTTACTGAAGCGGATATGCATAAATTAGCAGTACAAGGAAAGAGTATCTTGGAAGAGGAGGCATCAAGATTTATTAATATTGCGCATTTTGAGCCGAGGGCAAAGAAGTTTAGAAAGGATATGAAAAAAGGATATGATAACAGCAATGGTTTTTATGATAAAATGGCAATTGGCCTTGGCTTGAAAGATGAGACAGAATTGTGCATTCTTTTAACTATACCGGATAAGGTTGTTGTAGATAGAACAAAGCAGCAAATAAAAGAACATGCATTAAATAGAAGAAGAGGCGCCTTAACAAGAGGCAGAGAGCTTCTAAGAGCAGGGGGGAATGGGTTGGATTTGAACGATGACGAAGTGCTCAAAAAATTAACATCGATATTAGATGACCCGTCTATTCAGAAAGCATCATTGCTGGAGCTGTTTATCGCAATAGGAGATGGCGAAATAGACGCAGAGTTTGTAAAAGCATCCTCATCAGGAACCAAGCCTTTTAAGGTATCAAGGCCGGATCTCTGTAGTTCAGCAGCCTGATGCTGTAAGCCTCAGGCTGACTTTTTATAGCCCAGCTATATTTCTTGACAAAAAACGAGTGATGTTATACACTCATATCTTATCGTGAGCCGGTTATGCCCTGCTAAAAAGAAGGCATTGGTCTTATCTTTATTATGATCCTAGGAACAAAACATGAGAAAAACCCTAAATTTTATTCTAATCTTGTTAATAATGGCGTGTGCTGTAACATTATTTTTCTATGATATACAGTTTAGCACAGAAAAATGTGACATTTTATTCCACAGTAGAAACAATAACAAGAGTAGTTATGGGTTCAATTGTGAAAAAGGCTTTAAGATAATGCGTTTTGTAAATGGATTAAACGGGGTATCGGCAGAGCAGATATATTCTTCGAGCAAAGATCCACAGGGTGAGCTACCGTTTAAAAAGGGAGAAAAGCTAGTCTTCGACCTCTATTCCGCGGGGTTGAAGACAGGCAAGTCGGTTCTGGTCTTTCATGGGGAAGAGGAGCTTGACGGAGCGCAGGTCTATCACATAAGTTTTTCAACGGAATCACCGCTCTTTAAGGACTATGAGGAGATATACGCTGAAAAGGAGACTTTTTTACCGATAAAGATAAATAGGCGCATTAAAAAAATAGTGGGTTTCTCAGAAAACATAGAGGAAAAATATAATCAGTCTGATTTTAGCGTAGATATTACTAAGAAAGGCAGGTTATCTTCAAAGACTACTACGATAAAGAAGGAATCTCCTATCTATAACTCAATATTATTGACATACTATTGTCGCGCCAATCCCTATAACGCGGAGATGTCCAAATTAAAGATTGTATTGCCAACATTTGATTTCTATATCAATATGTCAGGGCAAGAGACAATAGAGACCCCATCCGGCACATATGATGTTGATGTTTTTTCAAGCCAGCCGCCAAAATTCACTTTCTATTTAAGCAAAGATAAGGACAGGGTGCCTGTGAAGATAAAAAGCCACACAGCCCTGAATTACTCTATGGTTCTAAATTCAAAAGAGAATTCTAATTAAAAGCCGCTTTAGCAACATGCAAAACATTTCCCTAAACAATCTCTTGTCAAGAGCATCCAAGCAGAAGCATTATATCCTTCTCGAGACAAGCAGGACCGATAAGAGCAACAAAACCAGTTACCTATTTAAGAACCCACTAAAGATCGTATCATGTGATTCTCCCGGTCAAACAAAGCCCTCAATAGACAAAATAGAGTCTTTTTTAAAGAAAGGTTATTTCGCGGCGGGCTTTCTCTCCTATGAGGCAGGCTTTGCAATGGAAGACGCGCTTAAAGCAAAAGTGGGCCGCGGTTTTCCGCTTATCTGGTTTGGAATATTTAAAGATGTGGAAGCCTTTGACCATTCAAGGACTCAATTTAATGACGATATTTCTAAGGGTACCTACAGGATAAAAGATGTGAAGCCGGAGGTATCTAAAAAAGAGTACATAAACTCTATAAAAAAGATAAAGGCTTATATAGAAAAAGGGGATACGTATCAGGTAAACCGCACCTTTAAGCTCGATTTTTCTTTTACCGGGTCCATTCCTGACCTTTATCTGTATCTTAGAAGAAAGCAGAGCGTATCATATTCAGCCCTTGTTAAGATTGACGAACAATATATACTCTCTTTCTCTCCGGAATTATTCTTTAAAAAAGATAAAGATTTTATACGGGTAAAACCGATGAAGGGGACTATTGGCAGGGGGCGCCTGTTTAATGAGGATACGCAAAACGCTAAGATGCTGCGCCTCTGCCCAAAGAACAGAAGTGAGAACATCATGATTGTAGATCTCCTGCGTAATGATCTAAGCAGGATATCCAGGAAAGGCTCAGTAAAGACCAGGAGATTTTTCTCGATAGAAAAATATGAATCACTCTTTCAGATGACCTCCACAGTAGAGAGCAAGGTGCGCAGAGGAGTCTCTCTGTATGAGCTTTTTAAAGCGACATTTCCCTCAGGTTCGGTAACAGGCGCGCCAAAGATAAGTTCAATGAAGATAATAGATAAGCTTGAGAAAAGCCCCAGAAAAATATATACAGGAAGCATAGGCTTCCTGGCCCCTAAAGGAGAAAGCGCTTTTAGTGTCGCTATACGCACATTACTGATAGATAAGAATAAGAAAAAAGGAGAGATGGGTATTGGCAGCGGCATAGTCTATGATTCTGACCCCAAGAACGAGTATGATGAGTGTATATTAAAGGCGAAATTTTTAACGGAAAGAACAAAGGATTTTTCTCTTATCGAAACCCTGCTGTGGGAACCGAACAAGGGCTACCCTCTTCTCAAGTTCCACTTAGAAAGGCTCTCCGCGTCAGCGAAATATTTTGATTACTATTGCAGCAAAGCAATGGTGACAGCCTTTCTTAACAAGCTCACCAAGGTTTTTGACAATAGGGCGTATCGCGTGAGGCTCTTGCTTAGTAAAAACGCAGAAATTAGCGCCACGTATGATGTTATTGAAGAAGATAATAGCCCTAAGATAATTACTTTTTCAGAAAAAAAGACAGACTTCTCGGACAGATTTTTATTTCATAAGACCACGAACAGAAATATCTATGATAGAGAGCATAAGAAATATAAAAAACAAGGTTTTTTTGATGTAATATTTTGCAATAGGAATAATGAGGTTACAGAGGGCGCGATATCTAATATTTTTATTAAAAAGGGCAACAAGTATTATACGCCGCCTAAGATGTGTGGTTTACTCGATGGCGTATATAAGAAACATCTTATTTCAAAAAAGATACTAAATATTGAAGAGAAGATATTGACGCCTAATGATATAAAAACAGCACAGAGAATATTTCTTACAAACGCTGTGCGAGGCACGGTTCCTGTAAAATATGTAAAAAAGGGCTAATATGCTTAAAAAGATTACGTTGCTTATTGCTTGTATTATGTTGTCTACTCAGATCCTTTACGCGGGCCAGAACTTCACCACTTCCAACAGAAAGGCCGCGGAGAAGGTCAAAAAAGAAATTGTAATCGAACCTCCCCAACCGCAATTACCGGAGTATGAGTATCTTAAATATACGGTACGTTGGCTAGGCATACCTGTCGGATATATCACAGCTTCTATTAAAGGGATAAAAACTATGCGCAACAGAAGGGCGTACCTGCTTGAGGTAGTCGTAAAAACAAACGCGTTCTGTTCAGCTATATATAAGATAGACGACCGCTTCTTATCTTACATGGATGTTGAAGGAAAGTATACGTTACGCCATGAAGTCTACCGCAGGGAGGGTAGGTATAAAAAAGACGCTGTTACGGATTTTGATCAGATAGCGCATAGGGCGCATTTTAAAAACTTCCTAGATGGTTCAGAAAAAGACTTTGACATACCCCCTAATGTGCAGGATACTTTAAGCGCATCTTATTATTTTAGATTGCTACCAGTGGATATAGGGGCAAGAATTGAGTATGCTGTATGCAATAATGAGGCTATTTATAAACTTTTAGGGGTTATCGAATCAAAAGATTTTATAAAGGTGCCGGGGTTAGGCAAAAGAGCGGCTTTTTTTATGCAGCCATATGCCAAGCTTAAGAAGAAGAGAGTAAAGAAGGGAAGGGCCAGTGGTTATTTTAGCACCGACTCAAAGAGACTGCCCTTATTGGCTGTTGTTCGAGCGCCTATACTTACAAAGGTTACAGCCTCATTATCAGAAATAGCATATGGACAAGATATAGAATAAGTGGTATATTATTTTTATACGATCCCGTCGTTAACTAAGAGATATAGATATAAAATAAAGCTTTTAAATTTATTACCTTGTGGAGAGGTGTCCGAGTTGGTTGAAGGAGCACGCTTGGAAAGCGTGTATACAGCAATGTATCCAGGGTTCGAATCCCTGCCTCTCCGCCACAGTTTTTTTAATCATCATAACTTTAATGTTGACAAGGAGATAAAAAAGTGATACATTAGTTAAAAAGGTAGCTTGCCCAAACGTTGCCCAGAAAAGAAGATGTGATGATAATGTGGCCGAAAAATATAGTAAAGAAAATTATTTTAGCAATCCAACTAAGGATTGCTTTTTTATTTAAACTAATGCACAGAAAGAGAGACTTAATTGTAAATACTCTTTTTGCTTTTGCGTTAATAACTATATTTCTTGGAAAAAATAGAGGCCCACTTGACAGGCTATTAGGATTCATGTTAATTCTTGGTTTGTTAGGAATTTTAAGGGCTGCTTATCAAGCTTTTTGTGATATTGCTGATGAAAAAAAGAATTATCATCGCGTGATAATTATATGGCTTGCAATAGCAACTATTTTAACTTTTGCATATTCGCTAACAGAGTTTACTCGCCCAATAATTAACAGCGGTTTGATAGAACTCGATTACACTGTAGATGCTGATTTATTAATTCTCAATCCAGATAAAGGATTTAAGGCAAAGAAGATGCCGGGCTTAATTAATTGGCAAATATATTTCCCACGCGGAATACATGAAATAAAAAATATTGTGTGCGAATCTAAATCAACAAAAAAAAGAGTATCTTGGCAAGAATACGTAGACTTTGAAGTCAAAGATAATTATATTGAATCTCGACACGAATTTAATTTGCACCATCCCGATTGGCGCATAGGTAAGCTTATGATTGTTTATGAGTATAGATTAAGTCCTATTGAATATTTCAAAACTCCTATAAAGATCTTTGTAGAAAGGTTTAAATAGTAAAGATGGCAACCTTACGAAAACATCAAAGTGGAACGTATTTTATAGATTATCGCTTAAGTGGTAAGCGATTACGTAAGACTGTGCCCACTAAGTCTAAGAAAATGGCAGATCTTGTTTTGAAAGAGTTTGAAGTTAATCTTGCCAAAGGAGAGTTAGGTTATGCTGTAAAAGACGAAGTCCTGGAGAAGCTGTTTAGTGACTACCTAAAATATTCCAAAACCCACCATTCACAAGGCACCCAAAATAGATATAGAGCTATATTAGATAATTTTAGGCGTTTTCTTAAGAGTTACCCCCATATTTCAAAAATATCTCAAATGGATACAAGGCTGTTTGAAGATTATAAAACTTCTCGCTATGAGGAAGAAGTGAGTAATAAAACTATCAACATTGAATTACGAACGATTCGTGCTATGTTTGCACTTGCTAAGCAATGGGGCTATATCAAAGAAAATCCTACAGATGGTGTGAAATTCTTAAAGGTTAGAAAGGATGATAAGCCACGCTTTCTTTCCAAAGATGAGTGTAAGAAGCTATTAGACGCATGTAACAAATGGGAATATCCAGTTTTTTATGCTTTTCTCTATACAGGCATGAGAAAAAGCGAGTTACTTTTTTTAACATGGAATGATGTTGATTTTGTGAGAGGCAAGATAAAAATAAGGGCCAAAGAAGGTTGGGTACCTAAGACCTCGGAGAGAGAAATACCTGTTAATAATGGCCTCAAAGAGCTTCTGCAAGGCCTCAGGGCCACGAAAAAGAGCGAATGGGTGTTCTGTGATGAACGGGGCCAGCAAATCGAAAACAACCGTCTTAGAAAACGCCTCATGAGCATAGCAAAGCGGTGTGGTTTTGGTGATGTGACAAAACTACATACCCTCCGCCACACTTTTGCAAGCCATCTTGTTATGAGCAGCGTGGATCTGCCCACAGTAAAGAAACTTATGGGGCACTCAGACATACAAACAACAATGATATATTCTCATTTAGCAGATGAGCATGTAGATAAAGCAGTAGAGAAACTGGAGTTTTAAATGAAGTTCAAAGGAGTGAATTTAAATAAAATAGATAAGATGGGAGCCCTAGCTTTTAAAAATTGCTTAAGGTTACATTTTGATTCCATAGTGCTATTTAACAGTAAGTCATATCCTTCGGCGTTGTATTTTTCAATACTATCCCTTGAAGAATTTGGCAAAGCTATTTTATTATCTGATTTTGTGTGGCACTCTAGAGTAGACGGGAGATATAATGCAGTTCAAGATAAAGATCTTAAAAAAGAATTTGGAGAAGACTTAGAACATTATGTTTTAAAGGAAATTTATTCACATAGTTATAAACAGCGATATTTTGCTTCTGAAATGTTACAATCACGGAAGAAACCATCACGTCTATTTAAAAGTATAGTCAATAATGAGCTTGAGACAGAGAAGCAAAACTCGATGTATGTAGGATTTACTAGAAAGAAAGGCAAGATAGATTTCAAAAGCAAGATAAAGCACCCATTCAACATAAAAAGAGAAAAAGTTTTAAAGCAGATAACTAGGCTTAATGATATACTTTTAGAATTAGTGTTACTTGACATAATATACAATGAAGGCTACTTATTTAACTTGGAGTCATCGGAGAGCATTGTAACAAAGCAATTGTATCAAAAGTTATTTGACGTATGGAAATTTAAAAGCAAGCCTGTTTTGCGAAGGTTAAAAAAATGTCAAAAAATATAGATTAGTACTAATGTGTCTCGAATTTACTCTTGCACACTATAGCATGAATGTAACTACATAATATCTATATAGTTAAATAAGAAACATAAAGTATAACATATTAATCTTAGCAGATAAGCATATGAATACAGCAGTTAAGAAGTTGAAGTTTTAATTGAAAAAGTGTTAACTGGGGTAGACTAATGAACCAATTTTTCTATGGGATTATTTTTCTTGTTTATGGTGCCGGATTTTTTAGTATTGTATATGGAATAATAAGACTTGTTTTATCATATGTGAAATTCGCAAAAACTTTTAATGGTACTGCTAAAGACTCGATTCTTGCCTGGGTCTTTAACGTAACTAAGAAAGTTAAATATTTTGCTTCTAAAAATAAAATAGAGGAACTAACAAGAATTAGACCAAATTACGCTCGGTTTTTTAATACCATATGCATGATGGTTGTCTTCTTGATTAATGCCCCAATATTTTTTATACAAATGGGTTTAGTCTTATTATGCGGAAATGTAGAATTTCTTTGGTGGTTACCGTTAAGCTTATACGACATTTGGCACATTTTTATCATTATTTTTTCTTTCTACTTAGCTGTAAGTAAATTTTACTACTTATCTATTTTTATAGCATTTTTAATGGTCATATTAGGGTTGTCTGAAGTTTTAGACAATTTCAAGCGAGATGAGGAGGGGAAGATGAGAATAGAGGTTATGCCAAAACATAAAATTAGAATATTATCTATTCTCATAGATTTCCTTATTATTATTCTGGCATATGGTGCTATTTATTTTTCTATTTTCAATATTAATAATAATACATTTGCCAAAAGCTTAACTATATTTGATTCTGTGTACTTTAGCTTTATCACTATTTCCACAGTTGGGTATGGAGACATAGCGCCTACAAATGTTCTGTCTAAAGCGTTAGTTGTTTCAGAAATTATTGTGGGATACACTTTTCTAGTTATTGTTTTTGCTGTATATATTAATGTATGGATTAGGCGAACTACGGAAAGCGAAAAAAAATAGTTTGAAATTCAATGAAAAGAATGAGAACAAGGTGTTCTTTAATGATATTTAGGAGGTGAAAAAATGGCTATATTTCTTTTTTTATTATGTGCATTAAGTTTTTTCTCTGGGGTTATGGCTACAATAACAGCTACAACAATATTTCAGCAGATTATAGGAGCTATATCTTTATTATCAGCAGCTATTTTGTTAATAGGTGCAAGTGCTGTTAATGCGATAGACAAATTAACACTTGAGATAAGAAAAGAAAAAAAGTAAAAAAGTATTTAGGTGGCTGAAAATATAAGCGACGGATAAGGTGTTCTTAAGTAAAGAATAGCGAGGCGTGAGATGAAAAAGAGTATTTTGTTTCAAATTTTACTTGTTATTATTTTATCAATACCTAACTATGTAAAAGCAGAGGAATGGCAAAATATTTGCCCTGACCCAAATGTTATATATTGTGATAATGTAGGAAAGGACGCCTACAACAACAATATAAATCCCCCTTTCTTAAGAGGTATTAAGCTCGGTAAAATAATAGGTGTTACTTGGAGACCAAAAGGTAGTGTAGTGGGTATTTCAGAAGCTATGCCAGAAGCAGGAATACCAAAAGAGGTAAGAAAATCGCCCAGAGATGCTTATTATTACATAATAGACGATGGAATGGTAGATGCCAAAGGAAAGAAGAAGCCTCCTTTTCTCAGGCAATGCAGGGAAATAGATGCAAAGTAAAAGAGTATGGTTTAGATAGGCAGGCAAAGGGTGAAGAACAGATAGTTCTAGTGCAAAAGTATTTGTAAAATAAAAATGGGGTGATATAATAAAAATATAAGATTTTAATAGGAACGTAGCTTTTCTTATCGAAAATCAACACGCTAGAAGAAAAGGACTATGTCCCAAGCACGAAAGTGCTTTGGGGCAAGCGGTCTTTGCTTTCACTAGCGTGTTGGGCTTAGACTTAAAAATGCTTGCCCTTTTTTATTGAGAAGGCATAGCGAAATAGGAGAAGAACACAATGAAAAAAATAATCTTATTATTCACACAAAAAATTGAATGGTGTTTAACGTTAATAGGTTCTTTTATGGTTACTTCAGGCATAATAAATTTTTCTTCTGGCTGCGAGTTTAAACTTGGGGGGAAAGCGACTTATGCCTATTATTACTATTACAGTACACATGATAAAATTATAATTACATTAGGTGTTGTTTTCTTAGCGCTAGGCATATTGATATATAAAGAAAAACGAGCCAAACAACAATAGAAATGGTATTGACAATAATAAACTATAGGCATATAATATGTATGAAAATTTGATAAGTCCCGTGTTAGAAGGGGGAAACCCGGACTTTAAAAAAGTAAAACCTTCGCTCAAAAGGCGGAGGCTTTTTATTTGAAAGGACAATAAATGGGTAAGGAGTTTTCGGCAGGAGCTATTATTTTTCGAAAGCCAGAAAACTGGGCACTTTTTCTACTTGTTTATAGCAAAAGAAATAAAATATGGTGTTTTCCAAAAGGACATATAGAGCCCGAAGAAAGTGAAAAAGAAGCAGCGCTGAGGGAGATAAAAGAAGAGACAGGCATATCTGACCTAAGATTTGTTGATGGTTTTAGGGAAGAGGATATATATAAGACGAAAAGCAATAGAGGCAAGCACGAAGGAGAGATTATAGAGAAGCATTCTATATACTTTTTATGTGAAACATCATCTGGGTTATCGAGTGAAGATATTGTAGTTGATGGTAGCGAAATAGCAGATTATAAATGGCTTTCTTTATCTGATGCTAAAAAGTTGCTTACTTTTGACAGCTTAATAGTGTTGGTAAAAAAAGCAGAAGTATTTGCACATTTAGACATTCCTAAAAATACACAATGGAAAAGGATAGCAATCAGTCATAAGATTGACCGATATGTATTAGATATCTCTAAATATACATTGCCATACTATGAAGTACAACGAATTGACATTGGTGGAGATGATCACAGAGTGTATTTTGTAGTTCCTGGTAATCACTTTGGTATGCCTTATGGCAAAGACATAAGAGACTTGATTGATGAATGCAGCAAATATTGGAAAGGCCCATACTACGATCACATAAAGGCAATTAAGGAAGATTCAAAAAAAAGAGGTTTACCATCCGATATTGAAGCGGATAAATAATATGAAGATTTTATTCAGTTTTTTTGTAATAGTTTTCTTTGCAGTCCCTATATGTATGGCAGATGAGTTAATTCCTCAACAAATAGAATGGGAAGGTAGAACATATGATCTTGCTCCTTGGGACGATCGTAACAAAAGTGTAGTTTATGGTGATTTTGATGGAGATGGTGAAGAGGAAGCCATAGTTAATTTTCGGGTTGTTGAAGAGGGTGATACCGATATTCAGTTTCCGCATGTATTCCATATTATATACGATGATGTTGATAGCCATCCCCGTATTGTTAAAACTATTAAATCTATAGATGAGCGCTTAGATAAAGTATTGCTGATAGATTTACCGGATAAACAAGGGAAGTCACGCAAGACAATAGCTATTTTTGGTTCAGGTGGTAATCATTATACAGCTCTTGAAATATACCAATATAGAAATGGTGACTATGGAAGGATATTTGTAAATGGTAGTGCTTGTCCAGTAGAAATTAAAGAGGATGCAGATCCTTTGCAAATATGGGTAGGAAGGGCTAACTGGGAAAAAGAAGGTTGGTGTTATGCAGACTTGAATTACCTATGGCAAGTATATAATTGGGATGGAGAGCGATTTAATTATAGTGATGAGCTTAGCACTTGTATTGAAATAACGGAAGAACAAGAGCTCTCGAGATTCATAGCACAATTTAGGGATAAAACGGAAGATTTGAGTTGATCTAAAAAGTGGTTTCTGGCATTTTTTACTTGTTTTTTTGAAAATCTATGATACTATATTAAATAGGTAAAGTTCTTTATATAGTTAAAAAGCTAATAAAAATGTTTCGGTACTCGTTTTCGGTAGCGATAATTACCGGTTTTATGCTGAAGCAGGAGGCGTGGAACCTCAAAAAAAACCATCTTTGGCAAATGGCGACATAGCACAAAGAAATTAGCGCGTAGAGCTTAACTTATAACGCATATAAGCATAGAGTTCAACACAGGGAGATAGTGTACCCTAGTTGGGCTCTTTTCATTGTAGACCCATTAGGATGCATAATCTTAGTGGGTTTTTTATTTTAATAGGAGACATAGAAATGAAAAGTAAACTCGGTATTGAAGAAGTGCAGATAGTTTTGATCAAGCCTACAAATGGTTTAATTGGTTTTGCTTCCTGTGTTACTAACGGTCAATTTTACATTGGCAATATAGCGATATATACATCCTTGAGTAAGCCTGGTGAGTACCGCTTGACCTATCCAACAAAAAAGCTGTCTTCTGGTAAGCAATTGCCATGCATACACCCAATAAATAAAGAAACAGAGGCTGCTATACAAGAAGCGATTATAGCAAAATACAAAAAATTGATTGAGGAAGTGATAGAGAATGATGAAAAAGCTCAAGGTGGGGCCTAGAAACTTTTTGTACTATTTATCTAATCAGTATAATTATTTTAAGGAATTATCAAGATTAGATGAAGATGGCTCATTTTATAAAAGTGATAAAATTGCTGCAGAATACATAAATGTTTCAAGCAAAACTATTAAGAGATGGCGAGAGATCTTAAAGAAAGAAGGTTTTATATATTTTATTCCTGGCAGGCATGTAGGAGATGCTACAAGATACTGGATATTAAAAGAGAATGACAAAATGGATGGGAAGGGTGACAAATTGAACGGAGAGGGTGACAAATTGTCATATAGAGGTAGACAAAATGTCCCCCCATATAAAGAAATAATAAAAGAAAAAAATAAAGAAAAAAGAGAAGAGAACTATATTTCTCCCTTTTTTTTTAAAACAAAAAAAATCACTGAAAAAACAAAAACCCTTGAAGATGTTTCCGCAGAGACAATAAATGAGCTTCGAGAAGTATTAGGTGAAGAACAGCTAAACAGATATTTGCTAGATAAAGGATATGTGAAATAAAATGACCAGAACCCCTTTAAAGGCTATAAGAGCTAAGCGCCTTGAGTGCACAGGACGGCCTAAAGATATAAGATTGTGCCCAAGTCTAGAATGCCCCCTGCACTTATATAGGATGGGAAAGAACCCTAATAGGAAAGGCATCGGTAATTTAAAGCCTAGTTTTTGTGCAAAAAATGCATCTCAGCAAGATGTTTTATAGAGATCAGCCTATTGCAGGGCGTAACCGCCAGAAGAAAATAAGTTTTTTAAAAAACTAAGCTGAATTGTGGAAAATGACAAAATCAAACATATTCAAACAGGTTAGAGAAAAATGGCTCAGGAGCTTAGTAGTAGACAGATAAAAGCCGCACTTAATTATTTAAGCGCACCCTCTGTAGATGAGGCATGTAAAAAATCTAATATAGCAAGATCAACCTTCTATAAGTGGATGCAGGATGAGAACTTTAGCTCATTTTTGGCCCAAAAGCGCGAAGAAATCACTAGAGAGGCCTTAAGCAGACTTAAAGATTCTTTAGTGGGCGCTGTTTCTAAGTTGGTAAGCCTGGTTAACTCTGATAATGAGCAGATAGCCAGGCTTAGCTCTAAGGACATCATCGATTATGTGTTAAAAACTATAGAACTAGAAAAAATTGAACAGAGAATGGTCAAGATAGAAGAGGCTTTGCAAACTAAGGGGTGTAGAGTATGAGGATTCAGCAGAAACTAGATAAAATCGACTGCATGCTTGGTATCAATTCAATAACAGGCAAAGAAGGTAAGATAAAAGGAACATTAGCAACCCTGGTAAAACAAGCCTGCGGAGCAATCCCAGCAGATGTTGAGATTGAATATGATGGGGAGCTTGGCAGGGTTATCAAAATGCATGCCGAAGGCAAGTGTGACGAAAGTGACATTCAAATCCTATAAAACTGGTGAATTGGGCACCAGGTGGGCAGTAGGGGCATATAGGTATCATATAACATATTTATAATAAACAGGTTATGCTAAATCGAGTAAGAATATAAAGTTCTTAACCAGGGAGATGCATATCATGAGAGACATTGAAGAAATGGAAGATGATGATCCGATGGGGCACGATCCGACAGAGCTGTATATGTATGGCATGAATCCCAAATCTGATAAGGGTAGACATTTTAGGAATAACATCTTATGGTGGAGACCATTATGGAATTATTTAATTCATAACTGCAGTGATCTTTTAACAGAAAATCAGTTGAACAGCTCGCATGATTGGGACTTTAAGGATATTAGTGAAAAACAAGCTCTTTTAATAGCCCAAAGGCTCAATGAACATATAGCATCTGGAAAAGTGGAAACCTATAGCAATATTTTTGAATATATAAAAGGAACTTCAGGCCCTGTGCCATGTACATACTGCAATGGTGAAGGTGTTATTACCAAAGATTATACAAACTATAAGGAATCAGATTGCGATGTATGCCATGGTGATCGCGTAATATCTATTATAAGTGTATTTTATTATTTTAGTGAAAATAATGTAAAAAGATTTGCAGATTTTGCTCAAAACAGTGGTGGCATTAACATTTATAATGAACTTCAGCCTATGTATAGGTAAAAACCAATAGAGCTAAAAATGAAGAAACAGGTATTCTAAGATATGGTAGCGATCCTTAGTGTTTAACATAAGAACTATAAGTTCTAAGCCAGTATTTATGGAAAAACTATTAACAGTAAAAGATGTAAGTATGGTATTCCAAATGAGTCCAAAAACCATTAGACACTGGGCTCAGATAGGATATATACCTCATTATAAATACAGAAAAGAAATAAGGTTTAATGGAGTAGAGCTTCAAAGATGGTCGTTAAGGAAAAAAATTAAAGGACGTTCAAAATATACTCTAGAGGTATAAAATGCTTGACTTATCTATATATTGTAGTAAAATATTCCTATATGGAATATTATTATGCCCACAAATTATCGTACACGTATAAATATAAGGTATTGTTATGTCTTTTTGGAATATTAAGCTCACTGATAAGTTTGAAATAAGATATGAGGCGTTTGAGGAAAAATACGAAGAGGAAATAATATCCGCTTGGGATAACTTAGATGCTTATTTAAAAGCGTTGCAAGGCGTTGATAATCCCCTAAAGGTGAATAGCGGATATATTCATATAGAAACAAAAGGCATGATCGCGATTGATCAAACAAAGGCAGATAGAAAACTAAGAGAAATTAGGCTGTATATATATCCTGATGTAAAAACTAAAACATTACTGCTTTTAACAATAGGAGACAAGAGAACTCAAAAGAAAGACATCCAATTTGCAGTGAATTGTATCAAAAAATATAAAGGAAAATAAAATGCAGAAACAATATAATAAAGTTTCAGATTTAGTAAAGAGTATATCAAAGAGTAGCAAAGTAAAAGAAAAAACTTTAAAAGAAATTGAGAACAGATCAATTTCTAAGTTTTTGTTTTTTTTAAGATGTGAACATAATCTAACTCAAAAAATACTCGCAGAAAAAATTGGTTGTACACAAAGCAGAGTTTCCAAAATAGAATCTTCATATGATGCGGATTTATCAGTAAAAGATTTATTAGATTACGGCGACGCAATTAATTTAAACCTAGAATTAGGGTATAGACAGAAAAATGCTAAAATTACTGATTTAATTAAATATCATGTAATTAGAGCAAAGGAATATCTTTCCATGCTTACGGATATGGTTAAAGGAGATAAAACTATTAAGGGTGGAGTTCTTAATTTTATGGAAGAATGTTTATATAATTTTTTAGATGGACTTACAAAAAGTTTGCAAAAACTTAACTTAAGAAAAAATATTTCTGAGCCAAAAGATATTATACATATTTCCCCACCTTTGCATGATAGGAAGATAGCAGAGTCCAATGAATCGGAAAAACTTGCAGGAAAAACTTAATTTTTTATTCGAGCATTTCTTATTAATATAGAAATATATGTTAATTAAGTAAAATAAAGGTTGAATTATAATGTATTTTGAGCACAAGGAACTTTTAAAACCACCAATTGCAAGAGCAGCGTATAGCGACAGAACAGCTTGGTTGATGGCAGAGCTTTCTTACCTTGCTTATCTAAAATATGAAGTAGATAAAAAGCAAAAATTAGAATCATGTCTTAAGGAAGCGGAACTTGATCTTGTGAATATTTACAATCAAGGTGGGACTCAAGCATATTTAGCTAAAAATATCAATAGCAATATGGCGGTTTTAGCTTTTAGGGGGACGGAGATTGAAGGTCTTACATTAGAAACAATGCTCGATGTATGGACCGATTTATTTTTTAAATATCATAAAGACGATAGAGGCGTATTAACTCATAAGGGATTTCTCAACGCATTCGAAAATGTAAGAGAGCATATACAATCAGATCTTAGAACAATACCAGAATTTTCTTTGTATATTACGGGTCATTCTTTAGGTGGAGCCTTAGCTCTTATAGCGACTAAAATATTTAATTCAGATAACATAGCAGCTTGTTACACTTTTGGTAGTCCTAAAGTAGGGAATGAGGATTTTGATGACGAGATAAAACCCCCTATTTATAGGGTAGTCAATGATGTTGATTTAGTGCCTTTTTTACCTTTTACGCCAATAATGCATGTTTTATCAATTTTTAACAAAAAATGTAAAAAGCTTAAAAAACTCCTTACATATATGTCACACTATAAACATACGGGTCACGTGCAATTTTTAGAAAAAACAAAGGGAAGCAAAGCAGAAATAAAGACACGAAAAAACTATGGTGAAATAACTCGTTCTATTGATCTCTTAAGAAGAACTATAACTAAAAACAAAAAAGCGGGAGTAGATTGTCATTCAATGGACGAATATTGTAAAAAATTAGCTAAATACGCACAGCAAAGATTAAAATAAATCTTGCCCAAATCTTGCCCATTTTAGAGCTCTACAAAGGTTTTTAAGCGGACAAAAACGGACATAAATTCTGCGAGTAACTTATAGCAATATCAACAACTTGTGTCATAATTCGTTGAAATGCAAGGAGTTACAAAAGCACCCTTAGAGGTTTCCCTGCCTCTCCGCCAGTTGTTTTAGCTATTTGGAAAATTTGCTTTTCTATTGCAAATTTTCCTTGACTTTTAAGCGAGGATAATATATACTTTTAATGCCATGAGAAAAATATATATACATAGGCAGATAGAAAGCGTCCTTAAGAAAGCCGCAAAACAGTTTTGCGCGGTTGCGGTAACTGGCCCTAGGCAGTCAGGTAAATCTACATTGCTCAAGGAGTTATTTTCAAAAACACATAATTATGTTACGTTTGATGACCCTATTGTGCGGGAACAGGCCATATCTGACCCGCGTTTATTTTTAGATAACGCGGGCGAGAAAGTCATTATTGATGAGATTCAATATGCGCCTCAGATACTATCCTATGTTAAAATGGTGATAGATAATAATAGAGAAAGAAAAGGGCAGTTTATATTTACCGGTTCCCAGCAATTTGTGATGATTAAAAATTTGGGTGATTCTCTTGCAGGCAGAATCGCGCTTTTGGATCTTTTGCCGTTTAGCATTAATGAAAGCCGACGTGTTCCAAGAAAAACCAAGATGCTTGATACTACTGAAAAGTGCCTTGTCGATTCTTGTCTTTTTGGCTCATTTCCAGAACTTGTTACAGCAAAAAGCATCAATTCTAATGCATGGTATGGCGCGTATTTAAGAACTTATTTGGAAAGGGATATCAGCACAACTTATAATATAGGCCGATTAAGAGAATTTCAGCTTTTTGTTCAGTTGTTAGCATCACGATGTTCGCAGGAATTGAATCTTTCCGCACTTTCTAATGATATAGGCGCCAGCGTTAATACGATTAAGAGATGGGTATCAATTCTTCAGGCAAGTAGAATCATATATTTGTTGCCGCCGTACTATCAGAATTTTGGAAAAAGAATTACAAAAACACCAAAAGTATATTTTTTGGATAATGCTTTAGCTTGTTATTTGTTAGGGATAAAGGATAAAGAAACTTTACTGAAAGGCCCTATGGCGGGCGCCTTATGCGAAAATTTTTATATACAAGAAACCATCAAGCATTATTTTAATTTTGGACTAAAGCCGCAGCTCTATTATTTTCGCCTGAGGAATAGCTTAGAGGTAGACTTGATAATAGAGCATGCTGATAGAAAATTGTCACTTATCGAGATAAAACTGTCAAAAACTCCAAATAAAAAGATGACAGCCAATATAGGCGCATTCAAAAAGAATTTTTCAAAATTAGTGGTTAAAGATAGTAGGGTTCTTTGCTTAAATGATACTGATATGCTATTGGCAAAAGATGTTTATTGCCAGGGGTTAGATAGTTACCTCGAATATCTTAATAGCCATGTTCAATAATTTTCTGTCACAATTCTAACACGTTGACATTTTTCCCACTTGTAATATAATATAAATCAAGCGGTTACGGAAACAGGGTTCGAACAAAGCGGAGAACACACCGCCATGCACCACTCACTTTGCTTATATGGTGCATGCCCTGAACCCGAACTGCGAAGCAGTGAGTGGTTTAGGGCAAAGCTCGGATGCATGGCACGCCATCTAGCTTGGATATTTAAAGTCTTTCTGGATTTTTTCTCGGGTTCGCTGTACAGCAGGTGGAAATATGCATTATGTTTATGTACTTATAAGCTTAAAAGACCGCAAATTTTATATAGGTTATTCCGAAGATGTTTCTCGTCGGGAAAAAGACCACAATTCAGGTAAGAATCTAAGCACTAAATCCCGCCGGCCGCTCAAAATGTTTTATTATGAAGCTCATTTTTCAAAGCAAGATGCTATGAAAAGGGAACGATACTTTAAAACAGCAAGGGGCAAAACTACGCTAAAGCAAATAGCAAAACATTCGATTCAAGAGTTGCTAAAAGGTTGAGTAGTTTTTTATCCATTTTTACATTTCTTACATATTTTAATTTTTTTGATATTTATGATACACTGGATAAAAGCTAATAGTTAAATTTTAGGCAAAGCAGGATAGGGCCCTAATGAGATATAGAGATTTATATCCTGAAGATGGCGTTCCTCAACGGATGTATTGTAGCGGCTGCAATGGACATTTGGTATTGTTTCTATTCGAACCCTGTTATAATAGGACTGCTCTAAATGGGAATAATCTGTTATAATGAAGACCTCAAAGAAAGGAGGCTATTTAGAGTAGCAAAAAGTAGGGGCTTGACCGTTAAAAGGCCTCACTCCAGAAAAACTTACGAATACCTGGAAGAAGCAAAAACAACAGAAAACACTAGATTCTCAGCTTACAATCTGTACAGTGTAAGGGGTAAGGTCACTACAACAACCGTGGAATTATTTATTTTCAGTAGGAGAAATATGCAAAGGCCTAGGCAGATGTGCATGAAGCGGAAAGATTAGGATGTACAGTTAATCCTGAGTTCCTTAATGCGCTTAAGAAGGTATCGAGTAGAGAACAATAGTGGAATGGATAATTTATCGTGATGTCAAAAAAAAGTAGGGGCAGAGCCTGCAGTTGTTGTCAAAAAAAGAAAATAGAAAACAGGCTTGATACTATTTTAATAAATTGAAAAGATAGGATATCTTTTAGATGAATAAAGTTTTAAAAGGAAAACATTATATCTTCCCTGCTATTATCGCTGTAGCGATTCTCGTAGGCCTATACCTAACCAGCCTTTACAACTATCTTCTTTTTCACAGCATTGCGGAGATCTTTAGCATCGTTATTGCCGTTACATGTTTTATCCTTATATGGAATCTCAGGAAATATTTTGACAATCCTTATTTGACTATTGTGGGTATTGCCTACCTCTGTGTTGGGTGTATCGATTTGCTTCATACTCTTGCGTATAAGGGAATGGGGATATTCCCGGGGATTGAATCTAATCTGGCTACCCAATTGTGGATCCTTGGAAGGTATGTGGAGAGTTTTTCCATTCTTGTCGCTGCTTTATTCATTGGTAGAAAGGTGAAATCAAAGGTTGTATTGGTTATCTATGTCGCGGTAACCGGCGTTCTGTTAAGTTCAATTTTTGTCTGGAAGATATTCCCTGTCTGTTATAGTGAAGGGGTAGGGCTTACCCCTTTTAAAGTAGTTAGTGAGTACATTATTTCTTGTGTTCTCATTGGAGCGCTTCTTTTGCTAATGAGGAAGCGCGAAGCATTAGAAAAAAATATTGCCTGGTTTTTTGAAGCAGCAATCGTAACAACAATTTTATCAGAGCTCGCATTTACTTTATATAAAGGCGTCTATGGGGGTTTCAATTTTTTAGGACATATCTTGAAGATTATCTCATTTTATTTTATTTATAGAGCTATTGTTAAACTCGGAATAAAACAACCATTCGCTTTATTTCTTAGAAAGCAAAAAGAAGAAGAGGAAAATAAACTGAGTAATGCCGAACAGCGTTACAGGACCGTGGCTGACTTCACCTATGATTGGGAGTGGTGGCAGGCTCCGGATGGTAAATATATTTATATCTCCCCTTCTTGCAAGAGAATAACCGGTTATACGCAAAATGAGTTTATTGACAATTTGCACCTTTTTAAAGATATTATTGTGCCGCAAGATCGGGAAATATGGAATAATCATCATGCAGAATCGAAAGTAAAGTATAAACCGGGAGAAATCCAGTTTCGCATAAGGAAGAAGAACGGAAGTGTTGTGTGGCTTGAGCATGTATGCCAATCGGTAACAAATTATAAGGGCGTGTTTTTAGGCTTCCGCGCTTCAAATCGCGATATTACTCAGCGCAAAAAAGCGGAAGAAGATGCCCTTAGCTTAAAAGCTGAACTGATACATATAACGCGGGCAATTTCCCTGGGAGCGCTTAGTTCATCTCTCGCTCACGAACTTAACCAACCGCTTACCGCTATTCTTAGCAATGCCCAGGCAGCGCAACGATTCTTAAACAGAGCAAATCCCGACCTTGACGAAGTAGCCGAAAGCCTTGAAGACATTGTCAAAGATGATAGGCTGGCCGCTGAAATCATCTGCAAGCTGAGAGACCTTACAAAAAAGAAAAAAATAGAATTATCCAAATGTGATCTAAAAGGTACTGTTGAAGAAGTCTTGAGACTGGTAAAAGGCGACATGCTCCTTAAGAGCATCCAATTAAAAGTTTTATTTGAGGATAACGCAAAGAACGTATTATGTGATACTGTTCAGATTCAGCAGGTAATACTGAATCTGATAACTAATGCATCCGAGGGCCTATTGGCTATGGATCCTCATAAACGTAAGATGGTGATCAAGATCGCCGAGACGAATGCCGATGAAGTTGTAGTAAGCGTCTCTGACAACGGCCAAGGAATAGATAAGGAAAATTCAGCGAAAATATTTGAAATGTTTTATACAACCAAACCAGGCGGCCTTGGTATGGGGTTGCCAATTTGCAAATCCATTATCGAATCACATGGAGGACGAATTTGGGCTGAACATAATGATGAAACCGGCGCGACGTTCGCTTTCACCTTACCGTTATGCAAAGAGGGGCCTTGATTAAAAATGCCTTATCCTATAGTATATATTGTTGACGACGATGAGTCTGTTCGTAAAAGCCTTAATAGGCTTATAAAGTCTGCAGGATTACAGACAGAAGTTTTTTCCTGTTCCGAAGAATTTCTGAGAGCTAAAAAGCATAGAAGGCCGGCTTGCCTCATCCTTGATGTGCGCATGCCCGGATTAACAGGTATTGATTTACAGAATGAACTGAAAAAGCGATCTATCATTTTACCCATAGTATTTATTACCGGTCATGGCAATATTCCGATGAGTGTTGCGGCTATAAAAGAGGGTGCGGTTGATTTCTTGCAGAAACCCTTTGATGATAAGGAATTACTTAACGCAATCGGTCAAGCCATTGATCGTGACAGCATGGCGCTAAAAGAAGAAATAGAAAAAAGAAGAATAAAACACTTAACCTCCTCACTTACCCCGCGTGAGCATGAGGTATTACAATGGGTAATAACCGGAATGCTTAATAAACAAATCGCCGGCAAACTGGGGACCACTGAAAAGACAGTTAAAGTTCATCGTGGCCGTGTTATGCATAAAATGAAAGTTGTATCCGTAGCCCAACTTGTTCGGCTTACCCAAAAGTGCGGCATCTCACCTGCTAAAAAGACCTGATCCCCCGTATTGGACCAAGGTCCAATTTACATAAATCCCAGTTTTTGATATTGTCCTTCCATGAATCCTATGATTTATCCTACAGTTTATATCGTTGATGACGACAGCTCCGTAAGAAGTTCCCTTAAGCACCTTATGAAATCGGCAGGGTATTCTGCTTATGCATTTGAATCTGCGCAAAGTTTTTTGGATTCGGTTCCTTCCGATAGCGCAGGATGTCTTATTCTGGATATCCGTATGCCGGAAATGAACGGTTTTGAGCTTCAAGAGAAATTGCGCGAGCTACATTATCATTTGCATAGCATCTTTATTACAGCTCATGCCTGTGAGGGAGATCGAAAATATGCCATGGACCATGGAGCGATCGGTTTTTTACAGAAGCCATTCAATGATTTATCCTTGTTCGAATTGATCAATGCCGGCGCGGAAAAAGATAAGGAAAATGAAAGATGAAAACAGGAACTCATTCATATGCTCTGCACAGTGAAACACGAGAACGCCGAACGTCCTCTATTATAAATCTTTTACGGGAGCAACCCAGATGGACATGCAGGAGGATACGGCGGCCTTGGAGATTTATATGTAAGTCCTCTATGGCTTTCCTGGCGAGACCAGTGCTATATGATACAGGAATTAACTATAGTTTTTATGCACCGACAGGGTGTAATGGATAATTATTTTATGCGCCTTTAAGCGTGGAGTGGTGTATACAAGGGGGGTGATAAATGACAATAGGGTGACTATGAAAAAAGTTGTAGTTTTGACGCATTAATGGTTTTAGTAAAAGGCGTCAGATTTTAAATTATTTTGATTGTTTAACTAGGAGGTATAGAAAATGAACAGATTTACACAAGTATTTATAGTGTCAGTTGTAGGATTTTTTAGCGTAATCGGTGCCGCTAACGCGGATAACTACGTTTATAAGCAAACCTTTATGCCGAAAGAAAAGGTAGAGATAAATCTTGCAAAAACAGCTATGTTCGTTACGGATCCTCAAAACGATTTTTTATCAGAAGAAAGTCCTGCCTGGGGGTTAGTCGGACCGACTGTTATAAGAAATAAAGTAGTCGAAAAAGAAAAGACGTTAAAAGCACTCGCAAAAAAGATAGGAATCCCTGTTTTTTACTCTACTCATATGTATACACAAAAAGAGCTTAAGCAATGGCCGACTATGCCTCTTAACGGTATCGACAAGGTGATGTTCGAGAACAAGATGTTTGTGCAAGGAACCTGGGGGCATGATTATCATCCTGAACTAAGACCAGACAGCAATACCGTGGTTATGAATCCGCATAAAGGGCTCAGTAACTTTTGGACCGGAGATGCCGCCCTTCAGTTAAGGATGTTCGGAATCGAAACCATCATTCTCTACGGCATGTCAGCGAATATGTGCGTGGAGTCTCACGCTCGGGATGCGATTGAAAATGGTTTTGAAGTTATTATCGTAGCTGACGCCACTGCAGCAGCAGGAGATGCTGCGTATAAGGCGGCTCTAACCAACTATGAATTTCTGGCTCATGAGGTAGTGACCACAGATCAAATTATAAAAAGACTAAAAAAAGTAAAATGGGGAAAATAGTCTGAAGTGGGCCTCATTCTTAGGTTGCCGAGCACTGTTTCATTATTATGCGCAGAGTTTTTGGGAAACCCTCAATGAAGCGGCATAACTATCGGGGGCAGGCCAATTACATGAGGATTTCATATGCGCTAAGAGGCATATATAGTTATTTGTAGCTATATGAAAGATATAGAGGCGTGAGAGTTGAGGGGAGAATCAAACGTAAGCAGAGAAGCGAAGAAGCCTTTGAAAATTCTTATGGCTAGACGTATCCTTTGAGTGTGATATGGACTTGCCGCGGTTTCAGGCAAAGCGTAAAAATGAAGAGTAGCAGCTATGAGAATAGCGCTCCTTGTAGGCTCAAAAATCGACCTTAATCTTATCAGTAGGGGGAGTTTTTTATTTTTAATATTGCGTAATCACTTTGATGCAGGAGGAAACAGCGTCTTGGTTAAAACTAATTACTTGGTAATACAGCCGGCCATTAATATAAGCTTGCCCAAAGACTGGTTTATGGCCATTGCTCCGGAGATGAAGGTTAAGTAGGAGGATCACAATCGTTGGTTTTTTTTCATTTGATATAATGGCAGGAAAGATGTTTAACAGGACAACGATTATTTTAGCCGAGTGCAAGACGCCGCTGCTGATAAAAACTACAAATTCTACGACCATGAAAACGAAGTACGCATAGGATTTTTCTTTTAGATTAAATTTATAGTTACATGGTATTTAAAAAATGAAGACAAGATGAGGATGGCAGCAAAAAAATGTTTGCTTTACCTGTCATTATTATATTCTGCATGAATATCGGATTTATATGCCTTGCCCAGGTAGAAAAATGCTCCAGAATCACGTTATATGGGTGTTTTGGTGAAACTTTGGCCAAACTGGTTCTTAGCTAGGCCACAGCTTAGGAGATTGTAAAAAGATCGGTATGAAAAGGGCATAGCCAAGGAGGCTGATTACCTGATAGAAAGGAGATATAAAATGAAACGAATAGAGAAAAAAATATTGAGCATCATAGCTGTAGTGATATTCCTTGAGGTATCAATATGTGCTGCGTTACCGAAGATGAAAATGACTACGCTATTGCCGGAATCGATTCTTACGCCAGACAAGGTTGAGACCAGCATTGGAACGCTGGAATATTTTGACGGATTCCCAACGGAAGCAACCACGCAGAAGTGCTATGACTATCTTGATACGATGCGTGCGGTGGATGTATTTTTGAACACTATTCCGGTTGCCTCAATGATAGGGCTGCACGAGGGCTTTAAGTCAGTTGGCGTTACCGGTAATACCATCGGGATTTTTGAGGATTTAATGGATTCAAAATCTCTGTTTCTTACTCCAAACACAGAAAGCATTTATTCCGGTGGATGGCTCGATTTGTCCAAAGGCCCTGTCGTCGTTGAGAGCCCGCCAAACACGCTGGGCATTGTTGATGATATGTGGTTTCGCTATGTTGCTGATATGGGTAATGCCGGACCGGATCAAGGCAGGGGCGGAAAGTTTCTATTTATTGGCCCTGATTATGACGGACCGATTCCTTCTATGGGTTTTCATGTTTTTCGGTCACAGACGAATAACAATATTCTCCTGTGGAGAGGATTTTTGGTAGACGGTGACCCGAGACCCGGCGTAGAAAACATCAAAAAAAATGCGAGAATTTATCCGCTAGCAGAAATACAGAACCCGCCGAAACAAAAATTCATTAATCTATCAGGCAAGTATTTTAACACGATACATGCCAACGATTATACATTTTTTGAGGAAGTAAATACCGCAATTCAGGAAGAGCCGGCTGATTCAGGCGACCCAGAGCTGCTGGGACAGTTGGCCTCGATAGGGATTAAAAAAGGGGTGGAATTCAAACCGGATAATCGGATGAAGAAAATCCTGTCTGATGCGGCTGCGATTGGAAACAGTATAGCCCGGACTATTATATTTGATACCCGTAACAAGGAATTCTATCTCTACAAGAACAGCGCATGGAAGACTCCATTTGGAGGAGGCAGCCACCTTTTTTTAGATAACCATGCGCGATCATTGGATGCACGCACCTTGTTTTTTTATTATGCTACGATGATTACCCCGGCTATGACGGTAAAGATGGTGGGAAACGGCTCCGCGTATGCTGGTGCAACGGTTGACTTTGAAGGCAATCACCTGGATGGCAGTAAAAACTACAAACTTACATTGCCGAAAAACGTACCCTCAAAAGATTTTTGGTCGATCGTGGTTTATGATAACCAGACGCGCTCGATGTTGCAGACAGACTATCAGTTCCCCAGTGTGAACAGCCAGCGTGGTCTGCAGGTCAATAAAGATGGCACGATTGATATTTATTTTGGTCCCAAGGCACCTAAAGGCAAGGCAAGTAACTGGATTCAAACAGTTCCGGGCAAAGGATGGAGTCTGATTTTTCGTCTCTATGGCCCCTTAGAACCTTGGTTTGATAAAACGTGGCGGCCGGGAGAGATCGAACTCAATTAATATAAACTATATGTTATTAAATCATTTACGAGGATTCTTTTTAAGAGTATGTATGTGCATAATAAGGAAATTGTGAAAGTGGAGATAAGCCAGCCTTGAAAAACGTGTTATGAGGAATAATGGAAATTGTGGGAAACGAATTTCGCGGGAAATTACTTCATATTTTATCGGGCGCTATCATTATGTTTTTCTGCTCCGGGTGCGCTACGATAAGGCATCCGGTCCCGCCTGAAATGATAGGCATGGTTCGGGTTAATGATATGTCAGATATACGCATAATGAGGGGTATGGTGGATCCGGAGCTCAGAAAGAGCGCTATACGGTCTCTTGAAGAAGAGGACAAAGATGACTACCCGGTCGATTCTGAAGGCAGGCGGGTCTATCCTATGCTCTCTATCTCCGGAGGCGCGGCTAACGGCGCTTATGGCGCGGGACTCTTAAAAGGCTGGTCGGAAGAAGGCACCCGTCCAAAATTCAAGGCCGTTACAGGCGTTTCAACAGGCGCAATTATTGCGCCGCTCGTATTTCTAGGCAAAGAGTACGATGACATGATAGAAGAATTATATACGACCATGTCGACAAAAAATGTCATGAAGATGAAGGGGGTGTTCGATATTTTGTTTGGGAATTCCTTTGCCAGCAGCAGGCCCCTTAAGAAACTGCTTGAGAAGTATATTACGCCCGATATATTGGAAAAAATAGCTTATGAGCATAAGCACGGACGCAGGCTATATGCAGGCACGACGTATCTGGATGCCCAGAGATTTGTCGTATGGGATATGGGGGCAATTGCATCAAGAGGCGACGCGAAACTTTTTAGCAGTGTCATCCTGGCATCCGCCTCAATCCCGATGGTGTTCCCGCCGGTTTTTATTGACGTGGAAAAAGGCGGTATAGAGTACGATGAGATGCACGTCGACGGAGGCACGATAACGCAGGTATTTACGCTTTACGGGATACTTGAAGGCAGCGAAGATTATGCCAAAGAGATCGGGGTCGACATATCAAAGATAAAAGGCAAGTATTACATAATACGTAACGGCTATGTTAATCCCGGCTACAAAGTAGTCAAGGATGATCTGGCGTCGATAACCGGCCAGATGTTCGATACTATGATTAATGCCCAGGGGGTTGGAGATACGTACAGGATATATACCCACATGAAAGAAAGAGGCAATGATTATAATCTCGCTTTTATACCGAAAGAGTTCAGGCCGGAAAAAAAAGAAGAATTTGATCCCCGGCAGATGAGAAAACTGTTTGACAGAGGTTATCAAGACGCTGTTAACGGTTATAAATGGTTGAAGATGCCTCCCGGACTGCGGGACAGTGTCGAGGAAAGGCCAAATAGTAATAGTATCTGAATTTTCTTTTAGTATTTATAGAATCAAAGGAGGGTAGTTATAAAAACCAAAACAATCCAAGTTTTCGTTCCCACACTGATATTGATTCAGGTTTTAGTGTTTGTCTGTACGGCTGGTGCTGAAACATCTTCCAAATCCGCTGCTGCCTGCTTTGCCTCTGTCAGCCAAGGAGGCGAAGAAGATTAAGATTCCGAAATCAGCCGCTTACTAAAGGTAGGGAGTCGTTATCCTGAGAGAGTTTGGTTGAGTTGGAGAAAAGAAGTTGTCGATAAGTGGTTTTATTGAAAAAGAAGTAACTGAAAAAAATGGAAAGGAGGTCATGATGAATATTTTTAGGGTTCGAAATTCACAAAAAACGTGTCTTCTTGTGTGTTTTGCGCTTGCGCTTGTTTTTGCATTTAATGGAAACGCAGAAGCGCGGAGGGGTGAACAGCACACTGTTTTGAGAGGGGCAGCCGGAGGAGCTCTTAGCGGCGCTGTTATGGGTAAGCTGAGTGGTGGTAAGGCTGGCAAGGGAGCCGCTTGGGGAGCCGGACTGGGAGCCGTAAGAGGTGTTGTAGAGAGAGACAGAATCCAGCAGGAAGAGCGCCTACGTGAATTAGAGCTCAAGGAAGCATACGAGAAAGGAAGACAGCAGGGGAAAAGAGTTGATTATAGAAATGAAAGTGATAGAAGATATATGGACGAAGGTTCATATTGATTTGAAATAGATCAAAAACGGAGGAGTGTTATGAAAAAAATATTACTTTTAATCGCTGTAATGTCAATGGTCCTTTTCTCGTCTTTTTCTTTTGCTTTCGATCAAGCGGCATACTGGATTACCTATATGCCGGATGGAAACAGCATTTTTTCGATTATGCTTACCGATGAATGGGAAATAACCCTTGACGGAGAAAAAATGACGGGGATTTCACAGGATGGCCTTGTGTGGTTCACTATGGGGTATCTTGAGAATTATAATAATCTGGAAGAAGCTGTCAGTTATGCCTCGGAGAAACTGAGCAGCCGTCTCACGGACCTTAAGTTGATCAGTGCGAGTAAAACCGAAATTAACGACATGCCCGCAATAGTGTTTGAAGGTACCGGAAAAGAAGAAGGGAAAGATGTGATTTACCTTGCAGCCTTGTTTAAGACGTATGAAAATAAAATAGGCGGCATAGCTTTTGTTGGCGATCCTATCGCGAAGCAATTACACAATCAAGATGTTGTGGAGATGCTGGATTCCCTGATTTCTGCGTAAATTGCGGAGTAGAATAAATATATTATAATGGTATTTTTTATTTCAACAAAAAAAAGGAGGTAATGGTGAAGAATTTTTTTAGCGTTAAAGGGGCTATTATAGTTATGGCTATAGCGGTTGTATTTTTGGTGGGAACGGCCGATGCTTTTGCTGACAGGGCATCGAGGATTGAGAGAGAGGCAATATCGGCACTTAAAGAGCTCTATAAAACTTCACCTAAAGCAAAAGAGCTCGGCGAAGAGGCCAATGGAATTCTAGTTTTCCCAAAAATGATGAAGGGTGGTTTCATCTTTGGCTTACAGTCCGGACAGGGCGCTTTGATTAAAGGTGGAGTAGTGGATAGCTTCTATAAAAGTACCGCAGTGTCTTTTGGTTTGCAGGCCGGAATAAAACAGTTTGGTTACGTTATTTTCTTTATGAGCGAAAAAAGTCTGGACTATCTTGACCGTACAGATGGATTCGAGCTGGGCACCGCACCAAGCCTTGTTGTAGTTGATGCCGGAATTGCAAGAACATTGAGCACAACATCAATACAAAAAGGTATTTATGCCTTTTTCTTCAGCAAAAAAGGATTGATGGCAGGACTTGGAGTCCAGGGAACAAAGGTAACAAAGCTTAATCTGTAATACTCTAGAAAAAGAAAACCAATGTAAAGCTATGCTTTAAAATTATCATTTTTTAGAGCATAGCTTTACATTGCATAGGCTATAAAAAATCGAAGCAGGGCCTCTTCGAAATGAACCCAGACGATTTACGTTATTTACCAAGAAGGAGCGGACGCAGTCTAAGCAAGAGTATTTCTTACATAACGTGTTGATTTTAATAAAATAACATAAAGCGTCTAGTTGTGTTCGCCACTTAATTGTCCCGTGTATCAGTAAAATTTTATGTTTAGAAACTTACACAATCTATGGTATAATCGGTTTTTAAAAATCTGACTATTAAAAAGAGAGGAGTTACAATATGTCAACGGTTGATAATCTCCAAGAGGCTTTCGCGGGAGAGAGCCAAGCTAATCGTAAGTATTTAGCGTTCGCAAAACAAGCAGAGGTCGATGGAAAACCACAGGTAGCAAAACTCTTTCGTGCAGCAGCGGAAGCAGAGGCCGTTCACGCACATGCTCACCTTCGCGCAATGGGTGGCGTTGCAACTACGCAAGATAATGTGAAAGCTGCTATTGAAGGTGAAGGACATGAGTTTAATATAATGTACCCAGATTTTATAGAGGAAGCGAAGAAGGAGAATAATCAGGCAGCACTAAGGTCGTTTGAGTTCGCGATAGCGGTAGAAAAAATACATTATGACCTATATAGCAAAGCAGCAGAGGCGCTTAACTCAGGCAAGGACCTAGAAGCCGTTAAGATATTCGTATGCCCTGTCTGTGGTAATACGGTCTTAGAGGCAGCCCCGGATAAATGCCCTATTTGCGGTGTCCCAGGCACAAAATTCAGTGAAATAAATTAGCAATAAACATAAAACCTAAAATCATTATTCTGCACAAAAGAGTTCGGAAGAGACACCTAATCTATCGGTGTTACTTTGACCGACTTTCCTTATTAGGGTTTTTTATCTGCCCAGATCGATTAAATATCCTATAAATCAGAGCAAGCGGCATTTAGAGTAAAAAGAAGATTATTTTTACTTACCCCTTGACATACCATAGGGGGGTATGGTATACTTTAGACAAAAGGGAGGAAAAGATGAAAAAATATCCTGAGCATAAAGATAATATCGTCTCATTAAGGCGTGTCGAAGGACAGATTAGAGGCATTCAGAAGATGGTAGAGGAAGATAAGTATTGTGTTGATATACTGACGCAGATCCAATCAGTAGAAGCAGCGTTAAAAAGAGTAGAAAGGCATATTTTGCAAAGACATATAGAAAACTGCGTTGTTAACGCGGTTAAGGGGAAATCAGCGATAGAAAAAGATAAAAAACTAAAAGAGGTTTTCCAGTTGCTGAAAAAAATGTAAAAAAAGGAGGTATTGTAATGAAATATCTTGTTATAAGCTTAGTCATAGTGGTTGTAGCATGGCTTGGCACACACGCGGCCAACGCATTCGGCATAGATGATTGCAAGTGCTCACCATGCGCATGCTCACCGTGCGAATGTAACTGATAATTTTTATAAGGCAGCGACAAAAAAAGGCGTTTTTAGCATCCCCCTTTTTTTTCATGCCCAAAACCTACTCACAAAATACAATAAGACAGAAAAAAATATAACAGAACGGCAGGCTCCTTAAACAAAAAAATTATTTTAAAATATACCAAAGAGACAGCAGTAGCAATATTTGTGCTTGATTCCCCCTTTCTGACTTTTAAGAGTCCAATATATGACGCACTTTACAGCATGCTAGTTGACAATAGATTATAAATAGCGTAGAATCATATATATTCATGGGTTTCAAGAAAGGTAAAAAATGAAAAATTTCCTTGTAGCGGTTGTTCTAATATCATCTCTTTTTTTAAGCGGGTGTACTACATTAAGCGGATTAACTACGATAGCGGGCCTGGTCGCGGCAGGATACGGAATCTACAAGGCGAGTGAAAAATAGATACAGCTAGCAATAACAGTGGCTCGGTTGCTCTTTGTTTGCCTATAACGAAAAAATAAAAGTATTACTCTTCCGCAATAAATCTCAAACTAACTTTCAATTCTTATCTGTTTTTCGTGCCTGATTAAGGTATGAAGATATCAACTTGGCAACAAAAACAGCCATATAGAATTGGCCTATGATCACTTCTCCTGTAGCAAGCATGCGCCCAGCCGATTTTATGGGTATAATTTCACCATAACCTAACGAGCATAATGTTACAAAACTATAGTACATAAAAAGTGGGTAATTCTGGGTGTGAATAATATTGCCGATTTCCTGCCCCTGTTTAAGCGCTGTAAAGTGAAAAGAGCCAGGTATAAAAGTTTCTGTCAATAAATACAAAAAAGCCCAAGTAGCGCCGATTAGAAGATAGGCGCATAGTGACCCGACTATTGTGTCAGAAGTTACTCCTTGGGTTGTCCATATATCAAATAAAATCATAGATGCTGTAAAAGCGAAGAAAAAAGCCATACATATATCACCGGCGATATTCAATGCTCCATGATTAAAAAAGGTAGCGCTCCATATTATGGCTAATGTAAGCACTGCCAGACAGGAACCGACAAGTACTACTCTTTTTTTCTTGCTAACCGCCAGTATGCCCGCGAGCAGGGTAAGCACGATTATCAAACAGTTCCAGCTAATGTTTTTACCTGAATTATTTCCATAAAAGGCGGGAGTCCACGTTAAGGTAAGTAAAGATATAAGCAGGACCGTATATTTCGCAGTACTGTTTAAAGACGCAAACCATTGGCAAAGTTTTTTGGTTAGTTCTCCAAAATTTATGTTTATTGAATTATTTGTCATATTAACCCCCTGTACGATCTTATTCTATTATAGATACGCAAATATGGCAAGAATTTTTACTTGGCCCCATACAACTTAAAACTTTCGATTAAAACCTTTCTTCTTGTTCCTTACTAGGCAGGGGTGTAAAATAGATCCAATAGGGCCAAAATTACGATGAAGAACATATTGTTTTTGTGTACAGAAAATTCCTGTAGAAGCAAGATTGCAGAAGCCTTTTTAAGGCACATAGCCGGTGATAAATTTAATGCCTATAGTGCTGGGGTAGGCCCAACTAGCTTAAATCAATTTGCTATCAAGGCAATGCAAGAGATAGGTATCGATATAACCAATCAGAGATCAAAGTCGATCCAAGAGTTATCTAACTAGCAATTCCATCGTGTAGTGACTGTATGTGACAATGTAAAACAAAGATGTCCCACCTTCCCGGGTAAGTTTGAAGAGATGTATTGGGGCCTTGATAACCCGACAGAGGTAGAGGGCACTGATGAAGAGATTATGAGGGCCTTTAGAAAGACCAGGGATATGATAAAGCAAAATATCAGAGATTTTATCGTGTCAAGATAGGCGCTGTTTTAATAGTATTTAAAAAGGAGATGTAAAAATGCGTGTATTATCAATAGGTTTGATAGCCACTTTATTTTTTATTGGTTTTATATTGCCGGTATCCTGGGCAGGCCAAAATCCCATGTTTGACTTCTATAATGGATTGACAGAGATCATAGAGAAGAACATGAATAATCCAAAAGTCTGCGTATCTCAGTCAGAGAGCTATATAAAAAATAACATTAAAACATTGCAAAAAGCTACCGCGGCAGGAAGAAAGATGGTTCAGGATAACTCGCAGAAATATGAAAATATGGGTAACAAGGAGCTTGAACTTACAATGAAACAGGCTCAGGAAGCTATGTCAGATCCTAAAATAGCTGAGTCTATGAACGCGTCTATGACGGTCATGAACAATTTTATGCAGGTCCTGAATAAGTTTATGATGAAGCATCCCGTTGAAGGTGGGGAAATTATGGACGCCCTAAGTGAGTATTCCTAGTAATATAGGACAGATTCAAGGCAAAAGGCATAAGGACGCAATATGCGCATACGAATTGGATATTTTATATCAACAGAAAACAACGATATAATTTTTGAGGGAAAATGTATATTATGTGTAAAATGCTATAACCTATGTCCGGTCAACGCGATACTAATCAGTAAAAAAGCGTAGACGATAAGAAATACAGAAGATACAAGGGCCCTGGTTCTGAGATAAGACCCGTTGAATGTAGAAAATAGGAGAAGATATGGATATAAAAAGCGAGAAAGTATTGAACGAGGCTATACAGATAGAAAAGAATCTATCAGTATTGTATTTTTTTTATAGCGAAAATTTTGTTGATGATTCCGAATTTTGGCAGCAGATGTCAAAAGAAGAGGCAGAACACGCGGCCCTACTAGGGCTTGGTAAAGATTTTCCGGATAAGTTTCCCGAGTTTATTACATATGATGAATACAATGAATTGGTAAAGGTTAGACAGGAGATAGAAGATACTATCAAAAGATATGAAAGGCAATTGCCATCAAAAAAAGAAGCGTATAGCTACGCGCTGGGCCTTGAAACCAGCGCTTATGAATTGCATTATCAGAAATTGTCATCAAGTAAAGAAAATTCAGAAATGATGAAAACATTTCAAAAGTTAAACGCGTTTGACAAAGACCACGCTAAAAGAATAGAAGAACTGTTAACCTCAATATAAGTTCTTTTATGTGAAATCGTATTATTGATCAAGACAATAAGATTAATCCGGATTGGCTTGAACTTTTTAATGAATTTCAGGGTTGCTTGTTGCTTTCAGCTGACCAGCTTGCCAGTATTAAGGCAAAGACTGAACTCCCGCTACAATGCATAGAGTAGACTTATAGCGTTGTCGAGCAGTTGCCATACCCCCAAAGAGATAATAGTTGTATACAATACGACACAATAGTGGTATTATGAGCCATAATGACACAGACGCCACGACAGACAAACACTTCCTTTTATGGCCTTGGGATCGCGCCGAGAATACTCGATATTCTGGACAAAATAAAATTTACTATCCCTACGCCCATCCAGCACAAGACCATACCTATAGCTATTGAAGGCAAAGATGTAATCGGTGTCGCGCAAACAGGTACCGGTAAGACACTCGCCTTTACAGTCCCTATTATGCAGCGCCTTTCCCTTAGAAGAGGACGCGCGCTCATTCTTGTTCCGACCAGGGAGCTTGCTATACAGGTTGATGAGACGTTCCAGAAGATCGCGCCATCACTTGGCATAAAGACCGCTGTTATTATAGGTGGCGCGTCTATGCAGCTGCAACTAAAAGCACTAAGGACGAATCCGCGTGTTTTGGTAGCTACTCCTGGCCGACTTGTTGACCACATGGAGCGGCGCACAGTGCTTTTGGCTGATATAAATGTCCTGGTTCTTGACGAGGCGGATCGCATGCTTGATATGGGTTTCCTGCCGCAGATACAGAAAATTATCAAATTTATCCCACGAAATAAGCAGACCATGTTTTTTTCAGCTACTATACCGACAGAGATAGTCAAAATGGCGGCAGAGCATATGAAACTTCCTGTGCATGTTGAAGTCGCGCCATCAGGAACTACCGCGGAGCGTATTATACAGGAAGTCTTTATAATTAAGAAAAGCTCAAAACAGCGGCTCATGATAAAATTACTCGATCAGTATCATGGACCGGTGCTGATATTCTCCAGAACAAAGATAGGCGCCAGGTATATCGCGCGTGGTTTACAACGCGCAAACTACAAAGCCGCGGAGATCCATTCCGACAGGTCACTACCCCAAAGAAAAGAGGCTCTTGAGGGTTTTAAGGCAGGAAAGTACAAGATACTTGTCGCTACTGATATCGCTGCTAGAGGTATTGATGTTACGGGTATAGAACTTGTTATAAACTATGATCTTCCGGATGACACTGAGAATTATGTGCATCGTATCGGCCGTACAGCCCGGGCCGGGCATGAGGGGCGTGCTGTATCTTTCGCCACGCCTGAGCAGGGTGATGATGTGAAAAACATTGAAAAACTCATTAAGGCCCCATTGCCGATAGTTGAGCACCCCGGATTTCCAAAAGAAAAATTTGTCAAAGAGATATCACCACGACAGGGCTCAAAGCCGTATCAGTCCAGACGATCAGCGCCCAAGAAGCCTTATCCCCGCGCAAACCGAAACAATTCCCACTATAAAAGTCGAAAACGTTAGTTTTCCAACAGCCATCTTGAATAAAGACGCGCTATTTTACTGGTATTTAATATTCCGATGTGATACAATGCACAAATGAAATACAAACACGCCTTATTTTTAAACCCATATGCTATTCGTAAGACCAAATCCGCGTCTATTACGAGGCTATTTCCGCCAACAGGACTAGAGTTTGTCGCTACAAGCGCCAAGGATTATGTTGAAGATCTCACCCTTCTTGACTTGCGCTATGAAGAAGAGCTCTCGGATATTGACAAGCTGCTGGAGTTTATAGATAATAAGGGCATAGATATAATATGTGTTGGCATAGGATGGGACAGAGAATTTAAAGATGTTTGCGCCCTCTTAAACGCTATGCCCGCTAATATTCCGTTAGTAGTTGGTGGACACAAGGCTACGGAAGAGGCAGGTGACCTTTTTGAGCTATGCCCTAATATAGATATCCTTGTAAGAGGAGAAGGCGAGGAGACGATAAGAGATATTATGCGGGATATCCCGCTTAAAGATATACTGGGCATCTCTTACAGGCAAGGCGATAAAGTGTTACATAATGACACCAGGCCACTTCCGGAGATTGATATAATAAGTTCACCTGATCGCAGTTTAAGGAGAAATCAGTACCGATTAACAGTGCAGGGAAATAATATTACGAACCTGACATACGATACTATCCTTAGCGCGCGAGGCTGCCCGTTTAATTGCAAATTCTGCACCTTTACCCTAAATCCACTCGGCCAGAAAAGGCCATACGCGGAAAGGAGTGTGGCCTCCGTTCTGAAAGAAATAGAGAGTATAGAGGCGGATATAATCCTTTTTAGTGATGAGAATTTTGCGACAAATGCCAAGAGAGCGGAAAAGATCTGCGATCTGATAATAGAGAAAAAGATTAAGAAGCGTTTTCTGGCGCAGGTACGCATAGAGATTGCTAATCATCCTCAATTATTGAATAAGATGGTCAAGGCTGGATTTAAGATGCTATCATTAGGCATAGAGAGTCCGCATGATCATATATTAAAGGAACTTAACAAGGGCTTTGATTCAAAGAAGATAAGAGAGGCCTTTGCTGTTTTTAGAAAGTATCCTATATTTTACCACGGCTACTTTATTTATGGTAATATAGGTGAGACGGAAGAAGAGATGCTCTATATCGGCAAATTCGCGAGAGAGATAGGGGTCGATACCATAGCATGCAGCAAGCTTAGGGTTAGCAAGTTTTCGCCTTTAAAGAAGTTCGTGGATGAATCGCCGAGCCACTACGTTACGGAAAAAGGAGAGATCTATTCTGATGCTTGCAGCCATTCTGACCTCAAGAGAATAAATAAAGAAACAAAGAGAATGTTCTACACGCCCTACAAGGTGCTTCAAATAACAAAAAAATTTATCAGTACACGCTGGCTTACATCAAAAGATATTATTCCGTTGCTATTAGTGGTGCCCGCGTTATTAAAAAGCACCATCGCCAGTGAGAGGCAGAAGGCGAGATCAAAGAACAGACAAAAATAACACATTGTAATTAGTATAAGTGCTTAAGATAGCATGATGTCGGATTTTTGATGAGGCTGCAACTCTTCAGATGGCATATTAAGCATGGTAAGTTTAGCATAGATAACAGCTTCTTAAATATCCGCATTATAGAGTCCTTAAAAGGCCCATGAATAAAGAGCAAAAATCCGTGAAAGATATTTTAATCGAGCCTCATTATAATAGTGAAGGCTTTGTCGATTATACCCATAGAGGCCAAACCTATAAACTGTGGTATGCTATTATAGGTTCCGGCTGTAAGCCGCCTGTATTAGTTTTGCATGGTGGCCCGGGAGGCAATCACCACAACCTAGTGGCATTTCAGGCGTTAGCTGACGAGCGGGATGTAATTTTTTATGACCAACTTGGCTGTGGAATGTCAGATCGACCGGACAATCGATCACTGTGGACTGCTAATCGATATTTTGATGAGGTGTTGGCGATACAGGACGGCCTGAGGTTGAAGAGATACCATCTGATAGGTCATTCATGGGGCACCATGCTGGCTGTTGGTTTTGCAGCTAAATATACAGAGAAGATATTGTCTGTTTCTCTTCATAGCCCCATTTTGAGTTTTCCATATTATATCGAGCATGTAGCCAAAAAGCTCAAAGAGGAGTTGAACCGCCACCATAAAAAATTCGCGCGGATAATAGACGATTATGAGCTAAGCGGGATTGGGAAAAAGAGCGGCTATGACAAGGCTTGCATGGAATTTATTAAAAAACATGTTACGCATACCTGGCCGCTACCAGAGGCTATGAAGAGGTTAATTGCCGGTCGAAATACTACAATTCATGATGTTATGGTTGGAAGCGGTTCCGAATTGAACGTATTGGGAAATCTAAAAACAGTGGATGTTATATTACAGTTATCTCAGATAGGCGTGCCCGTTCTTATGACCTGCGGAGATGATGATCTATGTACGCCTGCTTTTACTAAATGGCAAGCTGAATTTGGCAAGGGCATTAGCCGTCATATTATACATGGAAGCGGCCATATGACCCCGGTGGATAAGCCTTTAGAACTTATCAGCTTGCAAAGGGATTTCTTAAGAGACGTTGAAAGATAACATAACAAACAGAGATCGCTTGCTAAATGGGTAAAGCAACCTATAGTGTATTATATATTAGTATTTTCATTATAATGTGCCGCCTATACGGGCAAGGCGCTTGCAAAGGCAAGCCCCATTATTACTTTAAAACCCCGTTTTTTCCCTACTATAATAGCAAATTCACCCCAAACACCTAAAACATTTCAAGACCGGTTCTTGAGCACAACCGATCGTGCTCAAGAACCGGTCTTGAAACAATTTTCCTAAATTTAGAATTTTTCTTGACACATTAGCGATTTTGTTGTATTATTTAAAACAATTGTAAATAATATTAATTACTTTTTAAAACAATATTAAACATCTTGATTATTGTTGATTTCCAAATCAATATAAAAAACAAGGAGGTCCTAAATGGCCAGAAACATTAACAGATTCCTATCATATCTAATTATCATAGCGTTCTTATCAACATCTACTAATCTATCCTATCTATCACAACAAGAATTCCAAAGCCAGACAGATACATTGAGATCCCAGGCAGCGGTCCTTGGATTAGATATCTCTGCAATTCAGGCAAGGCTTGAGTCGCCGGCTCCAGATGTAGCAAGGTCAAGCTCTGCTGGTGATGACTCAGATGAAGTCAGCGATATTATGGTTCAGAGCTTCATGCAGAACAATACCGTTGTATTTATTAATAAGGCATTGGAGACAGTAGAGCTTACAGATCTACCGGCAAGCTACAAAGAGCTTTCAGACAAGTATAAGGGCATACTTTTACAGGAGATAGGAAAGAAAGGTATAGTGGCGTTATTCCAGAGGCTTGAGGAAGATGCTAATGACTTGTTTAAAGAAGGCAAGGAGAAAGAGGCAACAAATCTTTATAAGTCAGTAATATTCTTTGCTAAGGTTACGGACGCGCTTATAGTGCATGATAATGAGTTTGACTGGATAGGCAATATTAGCCTTTTAGGAGGAAAGATCGACAACTCTCTTATGCTTTCAAAGGGAAAATTAGAAGTTCCCCCGTTTTTTGGTATTACATCCATGTTCCAGAAGTATGTATGGTTATATAATGATCTGCTGCCAAAGATGAGAGATATCGCCTTTACAGTCGATCCACAGAATAATACAGCGACATCCTCCGCACAGGCAAGATTTGAGCAATTGATAAAAGATACTCATGTGCCTGAAGATTTAAAGTTAATGCTTGAGATTGAGGCAAGAAAGATAGCGGATCGCGAGGGTTACGCGTTAACAAAAGAGGAAGCAGACAAGCTTGAGACAGAAGCGATAGAGATTATACTCAGAAGCTCCCAAGGTTTAGAGGACAGGCCGGGGATACCTTCTGCTGGTATCGGTTCAAGTGTGCCGACAATGGGCACTGATGGCATGCTGGATGTATTCAAGGATGTCGCCGCATCTGCGTATCTTAGAAGGGCGTTAGAATATAGGGATAAGATAGCTATAAGCACATGGTTGCTTTCAAGGATGAACATAGATGAGCTTAAACATATAGTTAATAAGCTTAAAGGCTTGTCTGAGGTTACGTCTAAGGTCGAGGTTGGCGGGATATTTTATGATACCAGCACAATCGTAGAGGACATAGAGGCCAATCTTTCAGAGGATTTGCGTTCAAGGAAAGAGTTTGTTAATGTTTCAACATTGAGAGTACTTACATTACTGGAGTTATTGCAGCAGCAGAGCGCTAAGGACGATATTATTGATAAAGCATTAGTAGAGATAAGAGATGTCCGCATAGATTGCCTTGACGCGGCAAGGATAGGCGGCGGTATACAGACACAGACCATGCGTTCGAGTGAATATTCTATTGTCGGCTTCGCGTTAAACAAAGCGACAGGTTGGACAGGTGACGCGAATGATATGGTTGTTATAGATTATGACATCTCCTATGGCAGGGGGGAGCTTATTGTGCAAGGCTCTATAATCAGTGATCATTACAAGATATTGCTTAATCTAAAGACCGGTAAGGCCATTATATTATCGAAAGAATGTGGTTCAAAACTCGCTACATTAAAACGTGCCAAGGCAGGTGAAGAGATAGAGGTCTGGGCAGATTCTAAGCATGAGACAATAGAGACAGTTATTGCGGAAGAAGGAAAGGAATATCTAGTAGTAACTCCTGTAGAACAGCGTCAAAGATTTGTTGTTTCAGATAAGAAAGCTATAGAGATAGCGCACAAGATATTAGAGGCTAACACTGTTCATAACTCCGGAAGAACCCAGGTTGTGCCGGTAGATATGGAGGCTTGTTATTACCATGACACAAAAGGGAAGTTGCAATATTCCATAGTCCAGAAGAGAGACTCCGCTATAAAATCAGGTTTCGATTTTGAGGACCCTGATTTTGTTATTCATGCCGGTAAAGAGCCGATAGCCGGGTTAGCAGACGCTGCACAGGAACAGGGTCATATGAAGGCAAAAGGTTTTGAGACTCAGAACGCCGCAAGTGGTGTAACAGTGTGGGTTGAGGAGCCATCTGCTGACAGAGTTAAAAAGGCGGTAGAGAATATATGGGAAGGCGCCAGAGAAGCCGCTTTAAATGAATTTTTACCGCAGGCGCATCCCGATCTCTATACACCAAATGATAAATCAGCGATAATAGAGAAGATATTAAGAGATAAAAAGATAGTGGATACCGGAATACAGGATGATTTTGATGTAGAAGGTTTTGATTTTGATAAGGCCCGTATCTTAGAAAGAATAATCAGCAAAGATTCTACACAAGAGGAGGCCATAAAAGAGATTGAAAGTGCTTTTTCAGGTAAATTGGAAAAGGAAGCTATCGTCTCTATCGCTGTGGGAGCATTAAAACTCTTTAAAAATACAGCTAATTTAGAAGATAGAATGAGAATATTATCTTCTATAATCAGAGTAAATATATTTTCCTCGCCAAAAGCTGATTTAAAAAGAGCCTTTATTGAAGAGCACGCGGGAGTACTGGAAAGAGATGTCTTAAATAGGCAGTTTGACAAGATAAAGGCAATGATCAAAGACGGGATAACTGTGGTAATGGTGACGCCTGAAACAAATCCGAATTTTAATGATATTATGAAGTTTGTAGACGAAAATGGCGGCGCGACAATTACACGGCAAGGAGGTAGGTCTGCCCACGCTATTATTATATCTATACAATTCGGTTATTGCGTAGTAGGCGGAGCGGAATTCAATGATTCAGATCTTCTGGAAAGAATTAAAAATGGTGACCAGATACTTTTGACGGTAGATGGTAACAAGGGACAGGTATACGATTTAGAGATACCTATAACGAGTTTCTTTAGCGCGTTTCAACCAAAGCGTTGGGGTAATTATGGGGGAGATATTGGGCTCATAACAAATGCTCCTAATGAAGTTGAAAAGGCATCCAAAAACCATCATTGGCAGGTACCTGTGGATCATGATATGTATCCTTATATGGAAGGAAAGAAAAGCGTAGGTTATTATTCTGTAAGCTTGGATAGGATAGAGGAGATACTAATAGAATTAGGCCTTGATTTTCGCGGTGCATATGCGTATGACAGGATGAACGCGATAAGGGCCAAGGAACTTGATGAATCCACGTTATCAGAGCGCCAGAGAAGCGATGTTGGTAAGTTAAGAGGCAGGCGCGATCTAGTAACTAAGGTGGCTAAAAAGGTTAATGAGAGGGGCTTTACATCAGCGGTTGAATACCTGCGTCATGAACTGGCTAGCCACTTTAAGCAGATGCTTGCTACTACAAAACCGGGGCAGGTTGTGCAAGTCAGATTAAGAGATTTAAAGAAGAGAGAGATACTAAAGACTCAGGATACTGCCGAACTTTTTTATAATGACGAAGAGGCCTCAATGATAGGTGACAGAGGAACAGGCCTTGAGGTTCATGATGAAAATATAGAGGCGATAGATCTACAGGTTCTTGCTCTGGAAGATGCTAGAGCAGAGGCAGAAGAATTAGGTGGGTTAGGTGATTTAGGATTTATGTTTGTTTTTATAAGACGAGTATTAGATGATTCTGAATTAGGCATAGAATCAGATCTTAAGAAGGGCCTTAACAGGCTGCTTAAGCTAAGAAGAGAGGGCAAGATTAAACGCATACCAGCGCATGTTGGGGTAATGTTTGAATTGGTAATAAACGCTCTTTTGGCTGAGGAGCTCGCTGCGATATTAGCTGATTTTAGAGAGACTGTTAAAAAAGAATTCAATGAGGATATATCAACTTATTTTTCAAATGGAACAAATGACCTTACACAGTCTGTCAAGGGAAGCAGGGATGAGACCAGGTATGTAAGTATGGATATAATGATGCCAAATGGTGACATTGTCAAAGGTATAAGAGTATTTTATGAGGGCGATCCAGCTGTTGGCGATACGATAGCGCACGGCGCTTTTGTAGCCAAGAAATATGGCCATAAAAGAGGTAGCTGTGGCGAATACTTTAATAATCTTTTAAATGCCGGCGATCCTGAATCGATTGACAGTGCAAGAGAGGGTTTTGGAAGGCTCGATTCCGGTGGAACGAGTATCAAGGTTTTTCCAAGGGCCGTAAAGCTTCTTGCGGATTCACAATTGGCAAAACAGCGCATACCTACTAATGTCGCGGTAAAGGCAGAGGTTGTTGCGGAAGGCAAATCTTTGCATGAAAAAGGCGCTGTACACAGGAGGGCGGTCTTTATAAGATCAGAAGAAGATTTTATTACAGAGCGCGTTATTTATAGAGACGGTGGTAAGAATAGCGAAGTAAGGTATGCGCCTAAGGCGGTAGAGGGGGATATTTTGATATTGTCAACGGATATTGCCCCTGATAATAAAAAATTACTGGAGGCTCTTGATTCTCAGGCAAGCGGTGTAGTGCTTGCAGGCAAGAACGGGGTAAACATAAAAGTGTTACAAGCCTTGCTTGTAGAACGTAATGTTCCAACTATTGTGATAAAGAAAGAGATATTTACGAGATTGACTGATCTTAAGCAATATGTCTTTGATTTTGAGCGAGGCGCGATATATACAGAGAGCAAGATATCTTTTGATATAGAAACTGCGGAAAATAAAACAGCGTATGCGCATATAGATTATGACGCAAAACCTAAACAGACATCTGTTGAGACAGTAGATATGGATCATATCTATAATACGATCGGTGTCCACCCGCTTGCCCTAACCCTATATGCGTTACATACGGGAGAGATAGAAAACTCTGTTATAGAGACAATAGATGGCGGACAGGTTGTGCGAAAATTGGAGAAGATACTTTCGCAACAGAGGATACCTCTGCCTAATAATAAATTTCCGGATATGTATAGGGACGTCAAGGAGCTCCTTGATTCGCACAATGTTGATAGTGTGCGGGCCTTAATAAATAAGGTTACTAAGCAAGCTGTAGAAAGGCACAGAAAAATTTTGCCGAAAGGTACTACGCTTGCCTTTGGTACGTCGCAACAGGATGCCTGGGCATTTGAGGAGCTAAAATGGGGCAAGCGTGAGACAGAGCTTGAGCTCAATGTATTCAATGTGCCTATAGATTTAAGGGGCCTTGCCAAGACCATATCCCCTGGATATGGCGATATATTCGAGATGTTTCTTGAGGTAGTAAAGGAAGAAGGGCTGGATATCCAGTTTAATTATGTGCAGGATTTAAATATCCTTGATGCAGCGATAGAGTTTCTTAATCAGAAAGGGTTAGTGCCTGGAGAGGATGGCTTTAATCTCGGTATGAGCGCGTCTACATCTCACAACTTTATAGTAGCATATCGTTATTTCAGTAAAAGAGATATATCTTTTGTTAAGTTTGATGACGAGCTTCTACTAATGAACTTCGCGCTAGCTAATCTTGATCATCATACAGATGTAAGGCGCTGGGATGGCAGCTTTGAGTCTTTGATCAATATTAATGAGAGAAGTTACCAAGAGGCATTAAAAAGAGCAAAGGCCATGCTAAGGACCGCTATGGTTAATCACGATGTAACAGAGGTAACAACTCCCAAAAGCTCCTCAAGCGGCAATAGCGTGCTTAATGAGGCTATGAAATTAGGTGTTCAGATAGAGCTTGATAAATTATATCTTGCAAGAAAGGCTGATGAATCAGAGAGTACAACTCGTGCGTTTAGTACGAGATTTGTAATAGCAGGAGATGAATTCTTTGATAATGAGATCACTACTATGCTGGAGAATTTTAGAACCAAGATTCAAAAAGAGTTTGGTGAGGATGCGACAATTTCTATTTCAGCAGATCCAAACGGACCACAAACAGACCTTTCTGTATCTGTATTATTAATACCTAAGTTCACTCCGGTTGCCCAATCAGCTATTCAGGCACAGTTCGATGGGTTGCTCCAGTCAATAAAAGATAGCGAGATAGCAGGTTCAAAAGAACAGCTTGGCATAAGGCTTACATTATCAGGAAATGATTTTTTATCTGATGAGTTTGAAGCCATGTTTGAAGCTTTCAATAGCCAGGTTAGAGATAATTTTGGCAAGAATGTATTCCTAAGTGTTTCAGGTATCGCAGATGGAAGAGAAGGCTTATTTGATTTAGGGGTCTTAGTAGAGAATGTTAGTACCACGCTGAAATCCAAAGGTTCTTTAAACGTAGTAGGCGACTTTACCCAGTCTGTCAGGGGCAGCAGAGATGAGGATGGTTTCGCAACAGTATCTAAGAGCTCTTCAAGCGGTACCATGCTTGAGTCAGGATCAGACAAAAGATTGGCTGTTCAAAGAATGGTTATTCAAGCAAAGCTCGATTGGCTATATAACAAAAGGGAAGCCATTAGAACAGCACGCTTTAAAGAGCAGCTTAAAGTAAGGTTTACTTTACCATCAGATGTGTTTACCTCGATTGGCGTGAAGGATATCCTAGAGGCTTTTCGCGGCAGGATTCAAAAAGATTTTGAAGAAGATGTGAAAATCACTTCTACAGGATATGCGGATGAAGGGGGTGGAACTATTGATGTGCTTGTATCAATACAGCCTAACAGCGAATCAACAACACCTAGAAGCCATTCAGGCGACACGAACTATGCCGGTATCAGCGAGCATCATGCATTAAACGCAGAAGGCGTAAAATATTTTAAGGAACGGATTGAATCAATGGATCCAAGCAATGCAACAGAGGTAGCAGTTGCTCTTTTGTATCCAATAAATGGTACGCTGCTTACTTCAGCTACTGCCGCAATGAATAAATTCAGAATTTCTGCCAGAAAAGAACAGGGCATAGAAATAGAGACTTCAATGCTAACTGATAAAACCGGTATTACCTTATCTATCGGTGGCAACGGAAGTAAAAAAGAGCAAGAATCTAGTGTTAATATATGGAAGACCTCTTCAGGTGGCACTATCCTTGTGTCAAATACAGAAAAGATATCTACCTTGGTTAGAAATCTTAAAGCAAGTGTTAATGCTCAAGAGAGATTTTCTATCGCCCTTGAGAAGCTTAATGAAATAGGTCCGGCTGCGGCATCTGAGGCAAAAGAGATCTTTGAAGGCATACAAAAAGAGTTGTTTCATAAGCTTGATGAAGATACTATTGATGTGCTAAGGACCTCTGGTTTAACTCTATCCTCATCTGATAAAGAGGCATTGAGGGATATGGTAAGTATCCAGTATCAAGCAGAACAGTATATAAGCAATATCGAAACCATAATATATGCGGATAAAGGCAGATTATCGGAGGATACTGCGCCTCGTGTAATGATATTACCAGCGACAACAGCTGTATCAAGCCAAGTTGTGCTTGCCGCAGAAGAGCTCCAAGCGATAAAGGATAATCTTGGGGTTATAACAGTAGTTAGCAATGACCCTATCGGAACAATTAATAGTATCAAGAAAGGCAAGATACTCTTTGATGTAAAAGGATCCAATGTCAAGGTCCCTGCTAATAATATTGCGGTAATGCTATCTGAAGATCAGAGAAGTATCGCAGGCGATGTGAGCAAGGCGCTAGGCACAAACAATACACTCGTAATGAGCAATATATCTACTTCTCAATATGTGCCATTTTCACAACTTGCGATGCTTGCAAAGGTTCAGCTTATACTCAACAAAATAGGCGTAACATCAAGCGAAGCAGGGCCATATAGAAGCGCGTTTCTTGCTATATGGAAGGGTGTAACAGGTGCTCCATTTGTTGGTAGTATTGAAAAGTTTATGGCTAACCCTGTGGCTTACGTTATCAGCATATTGTCTGCACCGGTATCAACACTTAGCGATATAGAAATAAAGATATTACATGACAAGGCTGCCAGAATCTGGGCGTAATACTAGATGCAAAATTAGGAACAGGAACAAGGAACAACTTTACAAAATAGTGCAATACTTAAAATGTAAAGTTAGCGAATATCTTCAAGACCGGTTCTTAAGCACGATTGATCGTGCTTAAGAACCGGTCTTGATTTATATTAAAAAAAGATTGCTATTTTTCTGACTTTTAGTTAAAATATATCACAATTCTTTTTTGGCCCCATCGTCTAGTGGCCTAGGACGCAAGATTCTCATTCTTGTAACACGGGTTCGACTCCCGTTGGGGTCACCATGTACCACTCGCGGAGTTTATCCTGAACGCTTTGTGGTTCAGGGCTCGGGTACATGGCACAGCCATCCGTCTTCACCGTTGAATATTAATACTCCGGTGCGGCTACGTTGGATAGGCTGGCGTAGCTTGGACACGATTTAACGCTTGTAAAAAGCGAAGCCTGCCCGTTGGGGTCACCAGAAATGAGTATTATTATGATTCTGTAATTGACGAATTATTTATCATATGATATAATATATATACTAAAAAAATTAACGTGAGACCCCTGGCACCTGTCCGCCTTTGGCGGGAAAAGTTAGGGGTTTATTTTTTTGCCATGAGAAGATTAATAATCTGTATAATATTTATTGCTTTTGTTGTTAATAGCGCAGGGCAGGGTTATGCCTTGAGGTCAGAGTCTACAGCTTTGTCTTTTCAGACAGATATATCAGATTCACTTAAGGGCCCGGATAAGCCTGGTTTAAATCAGGATAAGACATCATCATGTATTAGCAGTGAAGATGTCCCCTATTCCAGATTAGGCGAATCCAATTGGTATAATGAGCTCAATGCTTATCTTGCGGGCATGACTGGTGTGCATCCAGGAGAACAAATCATTGAGATAGGCGCGGGCACAGGTGCATCTACAGCAGTTTTGTTGGATAAGATGGAGCATCGGGGAAAGATCATCGCGTTAGAGCCAAATCCAGAATATTTAGATATAGCAGTAAGAGTATTCAAGGATGAACCTGTGAAATTCATCTTGGCAAATGCGCAAGAAACAAATAGCATGATGAGGGGTAGGCTTCCGGCGGATAAGGCTTTCCTGTTTAATGCCATGCATCTTATTGATGGCCACGAAACTCTTCTTGACGATATTTCCGAGATTATTAAGCCAGATGGGACGCTAGCGTTTAACACAGCTTATTTCAAGGAGAATAACAGCGAATTCAAAAAGGTGCAAAGGCGTATTTTTGTTAAACTGTTGCGTAACGCCAAGGTAGTGGGGAAGAACATTATGACAAACAATCGTACTAGATTTAAGGTTAGATCTATCGAACATTATGAAGAAGCTCTCAAGAAGGCTGGTTTTGAAATCGTTGGACTCAAACGCAGAGCTGTCAAGATACCATTTCTAGATATAAAGGATTTCTACAGCGATAAGTCTGTTACAGATTATATCGCACCATCACTTACCCTAGAAGAGCGCGAGGAATTTATTATGAGATTGGTTATGGATGAAATCAATTTAGCGCGTGATAAGGGTAGAGATCATATCGAGGGGGAGTGGCTATATATTGTTGCGAAGAATTTAAATGGTAAAAATGAACCTGCTCTATTTGCAGAATCTAGGATGTTATCACCTAAAGCTTTATTTGCAGAACAAAGGCGCATCAGCGCTATTTCACACTCCGCATAAATAAAAAAAGAGAATGTCCAGAGGGTGGGTCTAATCGTCCTTCTTTTGATTTCGGAGATGCCCTACCACATCCAAACATCCTCATAAGAAATATACCCTATTGTATGAAAAAGTCAATAGCCGGCCTCAAAAACTTAGCACTTACCCTGATACCAGAATTTGCTTCCCGCCATAGCGGTCAGGCGCAAATACGGTACAGGGTTAATTCGCACAGATGAGTTATGTTGTTTTGCTCCATAACTCATGTGCTCATTAAAATAATCCTTGACATTAAATAGGTATTTTTGTTATACTTTTTAAAAAGAGTTTTTAAACCATGGAATAAAAAGGGGGTTACTATTATGGCAATCAGGCAGACATTATTTAGAGATCAGGTCTTATCTGATCGCGAAAGAAAGAACCTGGCTATTCTGGATGTTATTAGAAAGAGTGGCCCGGTTACAAGAACCGAGATATCAAAGGTTACAAAGCTTAATATAGTCACGGTATCGAATTATGTTAATAACTATATAGACAAAAACTTAATCATTGAGAGAGGTTTTGATGTTTCTACAGGTGGAAGAAAGCCCACTCTCGTTGAGTTAAACGCTAAGATGGGTAATGTTATAGGCATTGATGTGGGCCCTGTTAATATGGTTGCGGTTATTACTGACCTGACAAATACAGTTGTAGGAAAGACAAAACGCCCGCGCCCTAACGGGCCTATGAGTGAAGTCATAACTAGTTCTATAGAAATGGTTTATGAGATAATGGAGAAATCAAAGGTCGACAAAAATAAGATAAAAGGTGTTGGCCTTGGTGTCTCCGGAGTAATCGATTCTATAGCAGGGACAATAAGGGATACCGATCCTACACGCGGAAGGACTACAGGGAGTTATTCCTCAGTTAAATCTCTTGTGCAAAAAGAATTCAATATACCCACGTTTGTGGGCAATGACGCTACTGTAGCGGCATTTGGAGAAAAGAGGCTTGGCCTGGAGCAAGAGATCGATGATATGCTCTATGTTTACTCAGATGTAGGCTGTGGTATTATAATAAAAGGAGAGATATATTGTGGAGCAGGTGGAAGTGCGGGTGAAATGCAGCTTACAGCAGACAACCCAGAACTGCCTTTGCAGGATAAGGATCCATCATATCTAAGGCCATGGGGAGTTGACCTAGGTATAACAGAGGAAGCGCGTAAGATACTCACCAAAGAAAAGACAGATTCTAAGATAATGGACCTTGCAGGTGATGACCTTGATAATATTACACCCGATATTATCATCGAAGCTGCTAAGGGCAAGGATAAGATAGCAACAGAGATTATAGAGAGCGCCGGTGCAAACCTAGGTATTAGGATAGCTTATCTGGTAAATCTATTTAATCCTGAAGTAGTAGTAATCGGAGGAGGCATAGAGCAGGCAGGAGAGCTCCTTCTTGGGCCTGTAAGAAAGTCAGTAAGGAGCCTTGCTTTTGAGGAGCCGGCAAACACAGTAAAGATAGTGCCTTCAAGGCTTGGTGACAGCGCAGTAGCATTAGGTGCCGCAGCTCTTGTGTTAAGAGAGATATTTGCTCAAATTTAATGAGGGGTATCAGGATTAATACCAAGCGTTAATATAACCGTATCAAATAGGACTAACCGTATCATCAGTGTTAGTCCTATTTTTTTTGTATTTATTCAAATATAGATTGACTTCAACCGTATCATATGCTAAAGTTGAATCAAGTTCAATGATATGGTTGTTTAATTACGAAGCAGTGTCAACAGATAAGGGAAAATGAAAATGATACGGTGGGCGTTTTTATTTATTTTTTTCTTTGTAGCTGTGCCTTTTACTGGTAGCTATGATACGGTTCTAGCAGAACCGACTGAGACCGTATCATCCTATATACTAGCTGATCTGCAGCACGAGCAGTACTCAGATTTTTCCCGCATCATATTTGCTTCTAATCAGAAAATAGCTTTTATATCTTATGAACTCGAAAACCCCTATAGGATTGTTATTGACCTTATAGGGGTCTCTTTTTGCGAGTTGCAGGAATATATTGAATATGAAGAAGGCCTGGTAGAATCTGTTGAGATAATAGAGACACCCTATGTAAAGCATCCGCAGGGACTCGATGAATACTTTTATGCGGTAGATTATGTTATTATAACCCCACGCTCTAAGTCCCCCTTTACCGTATCATCATCTGAGGATGAGAAGGTACTCGCAGTTGATATAGGCAAAAAAACAAAGCCCGCGTTAAGGGTCTCTGAGGTAACCGTATCAGATCTTGAAAAGCCGGAAATTGTCGCAAAACCAGAGAGTAAAGAGAGCCCTCTCCTTGTTGAGAGGCAGCCGATACCTCAAGAACTTATTACTGAAAAACAACCTGTTGTTAATCAACCTTCTGTTGCTCAAGAGCCGGCACCATTGGCCATAAAAGAGAAGCTTATAGACTATATCAATGTTGAGATCGTAAATGATGCTTCTTTTGTCATTATTATGTCTAATAGGGATGTTATCTATAAGGTAAAGAGAAACCAATATCCTGAGTTTAATATAGTGCTAACGCCTCAGAGTAGAGTCTTTACAGATTTGGAAGAATATGTAGAATTTGATGCAGGATATATGAGATCAATACAGATTACTAAGGATTCTGCCATAAGTAAGCCAGAGGCCCTTGACAGCTATTATTATCCTGTAAAAAGTATAATAATAGAGCCAACTGTTGATCTTCCTTTTGATTTTTATGCTAACGATAACGGAACAATATCTATATTGGAGATATATTATCCTGACATAGAGAAGGAAAAAAAGGATGTCCTGGCTGAGCTGAAGATGCAAGAGGAATTGATCGCGCAGGACGCGAGAAGAGGGTTACTCATACAGCTTAAAGAAGAGATTAAAAAAGAAGGACTATTGAGACAAGAAAAGGTCACGGAGTTCAGGCAAGAAGAGATTGAAAAGAGAAAGAAAGAGGCGAGCCAGCAGATTGAGACCATCGGTAGAGAGGTCATAAAGGACCTTCTTGTAAGAGGCAAAGGCATGTTAAGCCTAAAAGAGTCACAGGCCATTGCTATTGAGAACGACCTACAGGCCAAGACATCTAAAAAGGAGCTAAAGCTCGCGAAACTTAAACAGAGAGATGCCTTTAGGGCGCTATTTCCTAATGTAAAGCTTAAGGCATCACATACTGCCGGAGATGTTGTTGATGATGTTGCTTTTACAGAAGAGTTATATGGTGTAGAAGGAGAGCAGGCTATTTATCAGGGCGGCAGGCTTGTGAATGCCTATAATCAGAGCAAGGTTAATGTCTCCCTCTCAGAAGCCAGATATAAGAAGATAGCCAATGACCTAGATTTTAAGGTTGCCCAGGCTTATTATAATATCGTGACAGCGGTAATGAATATAAGGTTGCAGAAAGAGCTTCTAAGAGAAGCAGAGGTTATTATCCAGATAGCTGAAAAAAGGCACAAATCAGGCCTAAGCACTAATCTTGAGATATACAATGTTCGATCGCGTTATAATCAGATACAATTTCAACTCGCTACTACAGAGAGGGATCTGGCATTGGCGCGCTTTAAGCTCAAGCAGGCACTGGGCCTTGATATTAGTGAACAGGTTATAGACCTTTCCGAGGTTGATACAGAGCTCCCATTTAATATTATAGAGATTAACCTGAATGAGTGCCTCAAGGCAGCGTCAAATAACCAGCCTGACATAATGGTTAATAAGCTTCTTGTAGAGTCTAATGAGTATGGAGAAAAGATCGCGCAAGGCAAAGAGAGTTTTAGAATAGATTTGACAGGTTTTTACGGCAGAGGAGATTCCTATTACGATACAGAACCAAAGAATTTGGATGATAACTGGAATGTAGGCGTAAAGGTTAGCAAGCCTTTCTGGTTTGCTACACCGTCATACTCATTTACAAAGGATAAGACCAGTCTGAAGGTTGGAGATACAGATAGGGTAGGCTCAACTGTGAACTCAGGCGAGATAGCAATACTTGATAAAAACTCACTCTCTATAGGCTCAGAGATAGAGGAAGCAAAGGTTAATAAGCAGAAGGCAGAAAATGAATTGATCGAAACCAGGCGCCAGTTAGCGCTGGAGATAAAAGAGGCATATTATAATTATCAGGAGTCTATCTTACAGGTTAAAAACGCGTTGGAAAAGGTCCGTTTTCATACTGAGGCTGTAAAGGTTGCCAGGGCGCAGGCCGGTTTAAATGAAGCTCTCCAGTCACAACTTTTGGAATCTGTAATACAGCTTGCCGATGAAAAATCAGTTTATATAAAAGCGCTATCAGATTATAGTCTGGCGATAGTAAAGATAAATAAAGTAATAGGTATAAAAGATTATTTTAATGTTAATTAAATGATTCAAGGAGAAGGAGTAAAATAATGAGTATCTTTAAATTCAGGTTTGGAAAGAACAAGCCCGAGGACTCCCCTGGTGCGGGCAAGGACCCTGTATCTGAAAATAGTAAAGATGAAAAACCAAAGGAACCTGCAAAGGGCATGTTTAAGAAACCTGAGAAAAAGAACAACATGGCTGATCAGATGAAAAATATTATAAAGAAAAAACCAACGGCCTTTACCACTGCCAAAGAAAGATCATTACTGCGGCCTGTTATGCTTATGCTGACAGTTCTTATATGTCTTGCCGCTCTTGGCCTTATGTTAGGCCCGAAATACGCCCCTGAACTTATGGACAGAATAGGCGCTACAAAGATTATTGAAAAGATACCTTTTTTAAGGCAAGAACCTGAGGAAGAGCTTCTGATGCCTGAGGAAGAGGTTGTAGAGGAACTTGTAACGGTTAGAACATATCGTGCTATAAGAGGGGATTTTGTAGATATTTTACCCGGCATGGGTACTATAAAAGGCGATAGAGAAGTGAATCTAAGATTCTCTGTTAATGGGATAATTGATTCTATCAATTTCTTTGAAGGCGATCTATTAAGAAGAGGCGATATTGTAGCGACACTTGATCAGAAGGACGCGTTATTGAAGCTCGAATATTCAAAGAGCAAACATAAGACACAGCAGATATCCGAAGAGGCGTCAAAAAAGAGGCTCGAGATGAATCAGGCACTTTTCGCGGACGGCATAATAATAAAACCAAAATTGGATGAGGTGCAGTTTGAGTACGAAAGCGTTAAGTCCCAGACCAAGTCCGCGCAAAAGGAGGTAGAATTTGCCTTAGCGGAGCTGGATAAGACCTATCTCTACTCACCCATAGACAGTGTAATGGGTACTCGAGATGTGGAGGTCGGCGAGTTTGTAACATCTAATGTTAAGGTAGCTTCTCTTTACGATACATCTACAGTAATAGCGGAGATGGGCGTTATAGAGAAAGATATAAACAGGATCGCGCTTGGACAGAAGGCCAAGGTAACTGTTGATACGTATCCTGGTGTGGAATTTGAAGGAGAGATCGAAAATATAGCGCCTATAATAGAGGGAAAATCAAGGACCTTAACTGTTCAGATAAGGCTGAAGAATAATAATACAAGAGGAACGCTTCTACCCGGGATGTTCGCCCGGATATGGATATCAGTCTATGAAAAGAAGAATACTATCAAATTACCCACGTCATGTTTTTATGATATTGATAATAATGGTGAGTTCGATTCTATATATGTAGTTGGGGATGAGAATATCGCCAAGGAGACGCAGGTTAAGATAGGATATGTTTCCACGGATTACATGGAAGTAACAGATGGTATGCGGGAGGGCGAGCAGGCAGTTTCAGAATCTATGGCAGAACTTAGAGACGGTGTTAAAGTCGATGTAATAGAGGTTCAGGAGGCCGCGTTTTAATTCGTAGATCGGTTATAGGTGTTTGGTTATCGATATATGAAAAAAGGAATAAGGAGCTTTAGCGTATCCGTTGCGCGTTATAGCGTAATCGCGTTTTGAAAATTACTAAATACCTAAACGCCATAACGCCATAACGCTATAACGCTATAACGAAATTATGGGATTACCAAGTTTTTCTATAAGAAGGCCGGTTACGGTTGTAATGTTTTTCCTAGGTATTGTGCTTTTTGGCCTGATATCATGGACAAGACTTCAGCAGGAACTATACCCACCCATTACATACCCCCAGCTTAGCGTAGTTACATATTATAAAGATGCCGCCCCTGAAGAGATGGAGATACTGATTACCAAGCCTGTTGAAGAGGCGGTTGGTACCGTCAGCGGCGTCAGGCGCATAAGTTCCATATCAAAAGAGGAGACATCCCTCGTTATCGCTGAGTTTAGTTGGGGTACGAATATGGATTTTGCGGCATTGGGCGTACGTGAGAAGATAGATCTTATAAAAGAGAGCCTGCCCCGTGGATCAGAAGACCCTATTGTAATTAAATTCAATCCTTTTGAACTTCCCCTTATGGTCTTAAATATTACCGCTGATAAGATAAGTGCCGCGGAATTACGAAGAACCGTTAATAAGATAATAAAGAATGAGATAGAAAAGGCAAATGGCGTAGCTGCCGCTAATATAACAGGTGGTCGCATACCTGAGGTACTTATTGAGATAGACCAGGATAAGCTTATGTCCAAACAACTGGTGCTTAATAAGGTAGTGGAATTGATAAGTAAGTCCAATCTTAATTATCCCGCCGGTACCATAGAGGAGAGTTTTTACGAATATCTTATAAGGACCATAGGTGAGTTCAAGGTTACAGGAGAGATAGATGATATTGTCGTAGGCCTTGATGACAGAAATAAAAAGAGTGAATATACTGAATTTGGGCTTGAAGACCAGATGGAGAAAGAGGCAAGGGCAACGCCTGATACCAGGCTTATCTTTCTTAAAGAGGTAGCAAGCGTAAAAGAGGCGTTTAAGGACAAGACATCGGTATCCCGTTTTAATAATCAGGACAATATATCAGTAGCTGTCCAAAAACAGGCCGATGCCAATACCCTTGAAGTCGCAAACCACGTAAAAGATATACTCAAGCGCCTAAAAAAGGTCTTGCCTAAGGACATCAATATAAATATAGTCGCTGATCAGTCAACAGCGATAAAGGCCAATATACAAGGCGTTCGTGACGCTGCGCTCCAAGGGGGGCTTCTCGCTTTTCTAGTACTTTTATTTTTTCTGGGCAATGTAAGAAGCGCGGCGATAGTGGCGCTTAATATACCGATATCTATGATGGTTGTATTTGCCCTTATGTACTTAAGCGGCATAACAATAAACATGATATCTTTAGGCGGCCTGGCACTTGGCGTAGGCATGCTGGTGGATAATGGTATAGTTGTAATAGAAAATATATATAGGCACCGCCAGGAAGAGAAGATGGGCCTTAAAAAGGCTAGCATATGCGGCGCGACAGAGGTAAGTGGCGCTATTACGGGTTCAACCCTTACAACTATAGCTGTCTTTCTTCCTATGATATTTGTAGTAGGTATAGCGGGCCAGATATGTAAAGACTTGGCTTTTACAGTAACATTCTCTCTATTGGGTTCATTGATAGCGGCATTGACATTGATACCTATATTGAGCTCTAAGGTGCGCAACATACCGACAGTAGTTGTTGAGGATGAAAAGGGCCTGGCAGGTATGTTGTTAGGCCCCCTGCAGGCCTTTACGCAGAACACACTTACCTTTTTCATCAATCATAAATCCGCCTGTCTGGGCATAGTGCTTCTTGTCTTTCTAGGCACCTGTTTATTATTTCCTGTACTTGATACAGAGCTTCTGCCAAGGGTCGATCAGGGTGAGTTTACAATAAAATTGGAATTACCACCGGGAACAAAACTTGATTTTACAGATAGTATAGCAAAAAGGATAGAATCGTATCTTTTTGAGCTTAAGGATATAAAAAGCGTAACAGTAAATATAGGTTCAACAAAAGAAAAGAAGGGGACAGCGCTTCTTGAGACCATGGGCCCTAATCAAGCTCAAATAATAGTTAACTTAAAGCCCAAGGCGAGATTAGGGAGATTGGGCGAAGGTTATCGCATAGCCTCTGCTTCAGATGTCTTGCAAAAGATAAAGAAACAGCTAGGCCCTGAAGATCTCGGGGGCGCTAGTGTAGAATATATACTTCAGGAATCTGTATTCAAGTCCGCTTTTCAAGCAGATGCCGCGGTTGTTATAGATGTAAAGGGACAGGAGATTAGGAAATTGCGCAGCATCACAAAGGATGTAGAAGCGCGTCTGAGTAAGATACCCGGAATATATAGCATAAGAGATACTATGGTAGCGCCTTCTCCGGAAGTAAAGGTAAATGTATTTAAGGATAAGGCAGCGACATTTAATCTTGCGGTAAGTGACATAGCCCTTATTGCCCAAACCGCTGTAAAAGGCTTTGTAACAACAAAATTCAAAAGAGAAGGTGAGGAGATAGATGTAAGGGTGCGCCTGCAGAAGTCCGATCGTGATAATAAGGCGAGGGTCAGAAGGTTGCAGATACACTCGCCTCTAGGTATAGATGTGCCACTCGCGGAACTTGCCTATTTTAGTACCGGAACAGGACCGAGTGAGATAAAACGGCAGGATCAGGAGAGGGTTGTTGTGGTCACGGCCTCTATTTTAGATAGGTCATTTAAGGATGTGTCAATTGAGATCATTTCCATGCTTAAGACGTTGAAACTCGAGCGTGGTTATTCAGCGGAACTTACAGGAGAGAGGGAGCAGATACAGGAGTCTTTCACAAGTCTGCAAATGGCGCTTATCTTGTCAATACTGCTCGTCTTTATGATAATGGCGTCCCAGTTTGAATCTTTGTGGCAGCCGTTTGTCATACTCTTTACTATCCCGCTTTCGATTATCGGTGTTGTATTGATCCTTTTATTGACGAATACGCCACTTAGTGTAATGGTAATCTTAGGGGTGATAGTGTTAGGAGGTATAGTTGTAAATAATGGTATCGTTCTTATTGATTATACTAATATATTAAGAAAGCAGGGCCTAAGCGCGTCTGATGCGGTCCTTACAGCGAGCCGTAGGCGCTTAAGGCCTATAGTCATGACAGCTCTTACCACTATATTAGGCCTAGTGCCTTTGGCATTGGCATTGAATGAAGGCGCGCAGTTGCAACAGCCTATGGCAATAGCTGTTATCGGTGGGTTAGCGGTCTCTACCTTTCTCTCACTTATTATAATACCGACTATATACCTAGGGCTTGAAGATATAATTCAGTTTCTTAAGAATAAAATGCATTCTGATAAACCGGAAAAACAGGACAATGAACAGAGGGTTGAGTCTTTGACGCGAGAGCGCAAAGATATATTAAGCAACAAGCCTGAGCCGGAAAAATCCGCAGCAGCCCTGGGAAAAACAGAGGAACCTGTTGCTGACAATGAAAAAGAGATGAAAATAGAATACGAAGATGATTTAGGAAAACCTAAAAAAACACAAGAGACAAGAGACAAGGCACGGGTCAAAGAAGAGCATACGCAGAAGGATATTCCACCAAGCCTTAAAAAGCCAGAGAGATCCACAAATGAGGGAAGATATATAGATCTGCCTAAATCGGATGAGGCAGAAGAGGCAGGGCGTAAGAGAGAAGAGACTATTGAGTTACCTCAACTTCCCGAAGAGACAAAGCCCGATACTGGTCCAGATAATGATTCTGTTAAATCGGATAAGCCAAAGGATGATAAAGGCAAGCCAGCAGATAGCAAAAAAGAAGTAAAACCTTTAAAGGACCCATTGATAATATCACCTGATGACACACACAGAGGCCATATATCACTTACTATATGGAATAAATTATCAGATAGGCATAAGGGCCTTATAAGTTATCTAAGAGAAAACAATAGGATTACAAGAAAAGAGTATTCTGAAAAGTTTAGTGTTTCTGTTCCCACAGCATCGCGTGACCTGAAGCTGCTTTTAGACAAGGGTATTATTATCGCGAAAGGCCCTGCCGCGACAGGCAGATACTATATATTAAACAAGGAGCTTTAGCGTCTTCGTTGCGCGTTATAGCGTAATCGCGTTTGGAAAGGGTTCAGACGCCATAACGCCATAACGCCATAACGCTATAACGAAATTATGGGATTACCAAACCTTTCAGTCAAGAGGCCGATTACTATATCTATGCTCTTTTTGGGCATAATCATGATCGGTTTTATCGCCTTTAGTCGCCTGCCTATAGAACTTCTTCCTAATTTTAGTTTTGGTGATATATCCATATTTATTAATATACGCGGTGGTATGCCGCCTGAGGAAGTGGAAGAGCAGGTAACCAAGCCGATTGAAGAGGCGGTGGGCACAGTCTCTCATCTACGTAATCTCATATCTGTATCAGAGGAGGGCCGTTCACGAATAGTGTTGCGGTTTGAGCCGGGCATTAATATGAATTACGCGCTTTTAGAGGTCAGAGAAAAATTCTCAAGGATACGGTCAAAGCTCCCCAAGCAGATAGAAAAACCGGTAATAGCGAAGTTTGAACAACAGGATAGGCCGATAGTTATACTTGCCGTAACAGCGCTAGGTTACACGCCTGAGATGCTTCGAAGGATTGTCGACGAGAATATAAAAGATCGCATCCTCAGGGTAAATGGTGTAGCCAATGTTGATATTGGCGGAGGCAGGGAGCGCAAGATACTCGTTGAGGTTGACCAGAGGAAACTTCAGGCGTATAACCTGCCGATAGGAAGGGTCATAAATGCCCTTAATACCAACAATATCGATCTTCTCCTTGGCTCATATGACAATAAGCGGAACAAACATCTTATTCGTGTCTCAGGCGGATTTAAAAGCATAGAAAATATTGAGAATGTCGGCATAGCTGCTACGCCAAGCAGGTCCATCATCAAGGTAAAGGATGTCGCGGATGTTAAGGATTCTTACCTTGAGGCCCAAAGTTACGCGCGTGTAAATGTCCTGCCCGTTGTCTCCTTATACATACAAAAAGAGAGCGAAGCGAATACAGTCGCGGTTGCGCAAGGCATAGAGAAGGTAAAAGAGGAGCTCACATCAGGCATACTGGATAAACGTATCAGGGTCATAGAGACATATAATCAGGCAGATAGCATCAAACAGGCGATAGACGGCGTTAAGAAGACCCTATTATGGGGCGCGTTATTCGCTATACTGGTATTGTGGTTTTTCTTAAGAGATATGCGTTCCACATTTATTATCGCCGCGTCAATACCAATATCAGTAATAGCTACCTTCATGTGCATGTACTTTTTTAAGATAACCCTTAACATCATGACCCTAAGCGGCCTTGCTATCGGCGTAGGCATGCTCGTAGATAGCTCTGTAGTTGTGTTGGAAAATATACACAGGCTTAAGGAGAACGGCCTTAAGATAAAGAGAGCGGTTATTGAAGGCGCTCAGGAGATGATACTCGCTATAACAGCGGGAACCGTAACGACTATAGTTGTATTTTTGCCTATTATATTTATAAGCAAGGATATAAGGATTCTCTATATGGGCCTTGCCCTAACAGTAGCATTCTCATTGATCGCTTCGCTGTTTGTGGCGCTTTCATTAGTACCGATGCTTTCGGTTTATCTACCGGCAATGGATTGGCGCAAGCTTTTTAGGCATAAAAAGCCTAAGGCAAGATCTGCTATAGAGGTATCAGCCGCAAAGAGAAGGCCTCTTATAGAAAAATTCAGAAAAAAATACAGATGCCTTCTAATACGTAGTTTACGCAGCCGCTATCTACTGCTCATTATTACGATAGCGCTCTTCTGTGGTGCTATATATGTCCTGCAAGTTCATGTAGAAAAGGAGTTTGTCGGTACGGCCCAGCAACAGGATTTTACTATTTTTATCGAGCTTCCGACAGGCGCTAAGCTTGATATCTCAGATCAGGCTGTTATAGGTATAGAGGAGGTCTTAGAGACTGTCCCTGAGATAAAGCAGTTTTCATCGCGCATAGAGAAGTGGTCATCAAAGATATATGTAAAATTAGTCCCTCTAGGCCAGAGAACACGTTCCACCAAAGAGGTCATAGAGGACCTGCGTACAAGGGTTGAGGATGTAGAGAGAAAGTTCCGGGAGGCGTTTATATACTTTGAAGAGGCGGAAGAATCAGAGACCAATGAGATTATTATTGATATATTTGGATATAATTATAATAACCTCAATGAGATTGCCATATCCATGCTTACAAGGATGCAGGCTATCCCAGGATTGCTTGATCTTAAGATAAGGTGGAGAAAGGGCAGGCCGGAATGGAAACTAAAGGTTAATCGCCGAAAGGCGTCTATGTACGGACTTACGGTCGATGATATCGCGAATGTAGTCCATGCTCAGATGAGGGGCCTAAGAGCCACACTGTATCATGCGGATGCCAAGGAGATAGAGGTTATTGGCAGGTTGCAGGAAAAGGACAGGCGTACCCTGGACCAGCTGAGAAAACTTACGCTTACAGCGCCGGATGGCACTAGCGTATTCCTTGAACAGGTAGTTGATCTTGAGCCAGGCATCGGCCCTAGTAAGATATGGCGCAAGAATAAGTCTCGTATGATACAGATAAGCGCTAATCGCGGAAGTCTTGCGTTTGGGACCGCGGCAGATAAGATACAGGATGTGCTAAAGGACCTCAAGCTGCCAAAAGACTACTACTACAATTTGGGTGACAATTACTGGAGGATGGTACGTAACCAGAAGGAGTTTTTGTCATTATGGCCCCCTGGTATATTATGGATAGTTATAGTACTTATATATCTGGTATTAGCGTCTCTATTTGAGTCATATTCGCAGCCTTTTATCATTATGATAACAGTCCCCCTAGCTGTTATAGGTGTCGCGGCGGCATTATGGATAACAAAGAAGACCATCAATATAAGCGTACTTATGGGGGGCATTATGTTAGGTGGTATTGTTGTAAACAATGCTATTATATTGATCGATTATACTAATCGCCTGATTCAACAGGGTTTTCGCGGCAAAAGGGCAATAGTAACAGCCAGCATAAGGCGTTTGAGGCCGATTATGATGACAACATGTACTACTCTTTTAGGGCTTTTGCCCATGGCAGCGGACAAGAGTGAACAGGCGACTCTTTGGTCCCCATTAGCAATAACAGTTATGGGTGGCCTTATAAGCTCGACGGTACTTACCCTATTTGTTGTCCCAAGCACCTATGTCATGTTCCAGGATATAAGAAGGCGATTCCTCCCCAATACCCCCTAACTTTACATTTTGAGTATTGCACTTTTTTGTAAAGTTAGGGATTTTGCGATATTTCCCTAAAAAGCATATTTTTTTACATTTTCACTTGACTACATTAGGATAAAATGGTATACTTCTGCTGTACCTTAAAAAAGATTTTAAAAAATGTGTAATAAAGTATGAAAAACTTAAATAAAACTTCAACATTTTTAGTCTTTTAATGTGTTATATATAATAGAGATTAGATTCACAAGGGGGCAATAGGATGTTTTATACCAATAACAGAGGAAGAATAATATTTAAGTGTATTAGTATTATTATAATCCTCTGTTTTTTTATTCAGGATATCGCGTCAGCGACTAATGGCCTGCCATTATGGTCAGTAATTAATGGAAACCGTGTGCTTGATGCCCGCGCAAAAGATTTCACCAACCTCGCCAAGATAGAGATCCCAAAAGATTACGGCATAATCAAAGAGATCCATAATACCGGAAGCGATAAGATAATAATCAATATCCAGGACGCGCACGCTAATCTAGGTGCCCAGGAATCGATTAACAAGCTTATAGAAAGCCTTGATAATGATTACCAGCTCAAGCTTGTGGCATTAGAAGGTGCTAAGGGGAATGTAGATACCTCATTGTTTCAGTCTCATCCTGATAATAATGCCAGAAAAAAGATAGCAAAATACTTTTTAGACAGAGGCAAGATAAACGCTGCTGAATATTACAAGATAAGCTCAGATTCAGATATAAAACTTTACGGCGCGGAGAATGGCTCGCTATACAGAGAAAACGTTAAATCTTACATAGACTCGCTAACTAATAAGGGCAGCATACACAAGGCTATTATTACCTTAAAGAGAGTAGTCTCACAGCTTAAATCTAAGGTATATTCTAAGCAGCTCCTAGAGCTTGATAGAAAGAGGCTAGAATACAGGACAGACGCAATATCATTTAAGGAGTATTGGAAATATTTAGGCGCGCAATCAAGCAGGTTGAGGATAGACATATCAGACTTTGAGAATATTCGCGCTCTTCTTGATGCCTCAGAGCTTGAGGATAGAATAGATTTTAGCGGTGCGGAAAAAGAACGCCAGGCATTGATAGAGGTGCTTACAAACAGCCTTACCGGCGATAATATAGAGCAACTCTTATCGGAAAGCATGTCTTTTAGGTTGGGTAGAATACAGCCGTCAGTATATCATAACCATTTAAGGGATTACGCCCTGTCATGCGGGATAGATATATCATTGTATCCTAATCTTTCTGGTTATACAGATTATGTCAATATCCACGATAAGGTCGCATTGGACTCACTCTTTATTGAGCTCGATGAGCTTATAGATAGCGTGCAATCACAATTAGTCCGTAATGATGATCAGCGCCTGCTTGCCTCGATATCAAAGAGAGCGGATATTTTGATAGAACTTTTAGATGCCAAGATTGTAAATAGAGATCTGCAGTATTACAAATCGCATAAACAGGATTTTATACCTCAGAACATAACGCACGAATTATCCCCTTTAATGGCAAGGTATGGCATAGAGGTTAATCTCGTACCTGAGATGAGGGTAATTTTAGAGGCGCTTCCCTCTGTAGAGAAATTCTATGATTTAGCGACAAAGAGAAACAAGGCGCTTGTTGATAATACACTAAGCAAGATGCAAAAGGATAATCGTTCTCTGGCAGTGCTTGTAACAGGTGGTTTCCATACAGAGGGTATCGCTAATATATTGAGAGACAGAAATATATCATATATGGTGGTATTGCCAAAATTTTCGAAAGATGCGCTTGACAGGCCTTATGATGATATTGTCTTGAATAAGCGCTTGCCATTTGAAGAGGTGCTCTCAAAAGGTGAATACTATCTCCAGGCACCAAGTATATTCTCAATGTTTGAACCTGTGGCAGAACAGAGAATAGGTCTTTTAACCTTTATACTACTTCTTTCGTTAGGTGACATGCAGGCAATAGATAGCGATGCCTTTGTGCAGTTGGGTAAGGATATATTTAAGGTAATTAAAAAAGGCCAGGGCATAACAGTAGAATCGATATCATCAGAAACTGACCCACTTACAGTTGAAGACAATACCGAAGAGACCGCTCGAAATTTAGTTAAGGTGCTTGAAACATGGAATAAAAAGCGCAGAAAAGAAGAGTCATCTGGTGAGGTGTTAAATAATACGTTGACACCGAATGATCTCGAGATATTAATCAGGAACATGCTTAAGGATACAGAACTTGGCAGGTCCGAGTTTGAAGAGACCGAATTAACAGCAGCGGTAAAAGATTATAAGAAGATAGTTTTGGAAGAGTCTGCTATCAAAAGCGCGGATTCCGCTGCTCAGGAGATACTTGAAAGGCAGTTTCAGAGGGCATTTGAGAATCTGCAAAGCTTAAAAGGTAAACCAGGCTATGATTTAGCAAAGCGTAAATTAGAACAGGTGCCGGCATATAAACACAGACTCGCTACGGCATTAGAGAATGTAAAGACTGAAGAAGACGTTGCTAATAAGGCCCATCTTGATACCTTGACAAAAACATCTTCAAGCGGTTTAGGTAAACCTGTTAAGCATTTATACGGTAGACATGAGCCGGAATGGGAATCGATAGTATCGGGTTTAACATCATATATTATTGCGGTGAATCTTGTGAGCTTTTCGTTTGACCGAATGAATAAGGCCTACGTTACTTTAGGTGATGATATATTCTTTGTTTCTGTAAACGAAGACACCGAAAGCCTCGGTGATAAATTTTCAATCAGAACCAGCACAAAAGAGGAGATGGATGCGGATAGCGTAGAAATATTGCGCCCCTTAGCGAATGACTGGGTCAAGGGTTGGTCTGATATATTATATGATAGAAACAGACGCAGTGTCCAATTTGCGCTTAATGATATAGATACCATGATGCGTCATATTATGAGTTATAAGGGAAGTAACGCCATGATTATGAATGTTTTGGATGATCCTCGCGTAGAAAAAGAGGTACATAAATATATTGAAGTATTGTCGCCCAAAGTTGAAAGCGCGCTGAATAAGCAATTAGAGAATAGGTTAAGCAATATTGAGCTTGATAATAGTTTGCCTGCGCATCAACAGGGTATAGATGAATTATATTATCTATATGGCAATAAGGCACAAGAGGTTCTTAAGGCCCTATCAACTCCGGATATTGCCAAAGCAAAAACATCCTCTTCTAGTGATATTACATCAATGCGTATATCAAAAGATCAGGAGGAGATATTAAGAAGCCTTAAAAGTGATGAAGATAAGCGAGCATACATAATGGGTGAAGCAAGAAAAGCATTAGAAGAGTTGGAGGATGGTGAACATGGTGCAATAGATAAGATTATCAAGGAATTTTTAGCCATAACTACTAGGCTCGACATAAGAGAAGAGGAAGTAAGGGGATGGATATCTGAGATATTGGGAGTGGATTATGTTTCAAAAGATCCTAGCTCAAAATCAGCTTCAAGTGGGCAGATACTGCCAGCCATCTCAAGTGGTTACCAAGAGACGATTGACTATTTGATGACTTCTGATGGTGAAATGTACATTCAGAATCATTTGATAAATTATAAAGAACTTATCAGTAAGATAGTAGCGTTAAGGCTGTTTATGGGGTCTGAGATAACAGATGGCTTTAAAACAGCCCACTTAAATAGTATTTTCTTATCAATCAATGAATTATATGATAAGTTGAAAGAGCTAGCGCCGGCTTCTAAAGACAAGCAAATCTTGGAGGAATATAAATATAGAATAGACCAGTATTACACCAATATGATACAGGAAATAAATCGCACCATTGCTTTACACGCGCTTGCTCTGAAGAGCAAGACAGAAGCTATAACAGATAAAGCAAAATTTAAAAGATACATGCAAGTCTTAACAGACACAGTAAGTGTTTTTAGGAATACAGAATCTGGCATAGCTAATATAAGCGAGGAAATAGATAACTTAATGAATGAAGCTCAGGAAATAAAATTAAGAGAGCTTGCTATAAAGGATTTTTATGAGCTCGGGCATTCTGCCGAAATATTCAGTGAGGTTAAGGATGTAGCGGGGATAAGAAAGGAACAGATCTCAGAAATATTAACGGAGGCAAAAAAACAATCGTCTAAGTTATCTAGCCTTAAAAAATTAACAGAATTAGCATTACCAGGTAATGAAAAGCTAGTGCAGGAGATTGAAATTCAGAAAGAAGCTCTTGACCAGTTACTTAGTACGGCAAGAGGAATGGATAAATCTATCTTATACGGGGAAATAGTAAACACGTCAGAAGAAGATTGGCAAAATACGTGCAAGGGATTCTGGAAATTCCTCAATCGAGGCAAGAGAACCGTAATAAGGCGTATGAGCGATAAAATCAGAAATCTGATGAAGCATAGAATACAAGAGGGATTAAAATTAGATGAATCGAAACTAGCATTATATAGAAGCAAGATAAGCGATATTTTCTCAGAAGAGAATAGGTCAATAAAATTTCAAGAATCGCGATTTGTTATCTTGAATAGCGTTACATCAATCTCTAGAAAATTATCTAATTTAAAGGGAAATATTACAAGAACAAATAATCGTTTAAAGGCAGCATCCGCAGAGAATATTGCAACATATAGTGAAAAACATAGCCAGGCAGTGAGAAAGTACAAAGCTTACTTAATAGAATTAGCTAGCGTTAATCCTGATTACTATTATCTTGTGAAGTCGCGCTTTACAAAGGATCATCTTAAGTTTACCCAAGGGCTTGATTTTACAGCTGGTAGAAGTCTTCTGGAAGAATGTGATACTATTGCGAAACGAAGCTTTAGGAATAATCCTCGCGCGTTAAATAATGAATTATTCCCATTTGAATTAATAGCAAGGTTGCTTGCTTTAGGATATTCATATAAAGAAGCGAGTCAGTTGACATGGTGTATTATTAGGCCTGAGCAAGAACCGTCTTTGGTATTGACTGCAGATGCTATACTGGGCTTAGAAGAATTAGGTGTAAAATATAGTGCAAATAGCTCGGTTTTGCCGATAAACAAGAATGCCTTACGTATAATAAAAAGTATGGATCGTTATAATCGCAACATAGCAAAAAGCGAAGCAATATTTGCTAAAATTGAACAGAATGCTGTAATGGCATCAAAAAGCTCTTCAAGCGGAGAAAATAATGCGCAAGATATTATAAGATCTTCAACATGGCTCAATCAGTATTTATCATATGAGAACTCGGAACATGTAGATACGATTAAGAGGCTTATGGAGAAACATAGTAACTTTTTGGATAAGCTGAGAATTCTGGAAAAATTAGATAAAGAAGGCATAAATATTCCGTTTGCAATGGGCTTATTCCGCCGCAAACCATCTGTCTTAGAAGAGAGAATACGCAAATTACATGGTATCTTTCAAGATAGGCCTATAACTAACAATATGCTGACTGACTATTCAAAAAATCTTGAAGATCAAGAAGGGGAAGGGACAATGGAGTCTGTCTTGAGTCAAGTAGGCGCGAGAGATGGGGCAGAGCCATCTGTTGATAAGCAAGCAGAAATCGAAGGTGAATATGTATCAGGACCAATAGACGATGCCTTGGAAGAGATAGCGGGCATTTTACAAGTAACATCATTCCAACCAAAATCATTAGAAGATGCGATAGCTGATATAGAGAAAGAGCTAGAAAGACCTTCCGAAGCTCCATCCGGAGAGATGGCAAGGATTTTGGATGCAACACCGCTATCGCAGCCAGAATTATTAGTGGGGGAGCCCAAGCCAACTATAATAGGTACTGAAGAAAAAGCAGATGCTATTTACATGGGTAAGGTTTTAAAAACTGCTAAGGATTTATCATTTGCCGAACAAACATTACAGGGCAGATTGGACGCATTAGATGAGCGCGCCAGATCGCTTAAACAAAAAGATAAACATGACCTTAGGTATATGGTCAGCGCTCTTAAAGGTGATTTAGGTTCTAAGATTACAGTAAAACTCTTCTCTATTAGCTCACGATTAGAAAGCAAGGCCCCAGGATCTATTTCTATCAGCGAACTGAATAGGTTTGAAAAAACTCTTGAAGATGTCAAGACTGAGATGGCCGGCTTATCAGAAAATATAGATCACTTAGAACAAACATCAGGCGTTGCAACTAGATCTGAAATATCAAAAGAAGAGCAAGGGAAAACACTGCCTAGGAAAGGTAAGGCAGCATCTTCCGAACAGATACAGAATATACAAAAGACCGTGCAGGGCCTATTATCTGATTCGCACGTACTACAAAGTAGATCAGATAACCTTTATGCTCAGGTTGAGAAAGCCAAAAAGCGTAAACTTTCTAGAGAGACCTTGCCTGTCATAGATACCATTAATAGCGAAATAGGTTTATTGATATTCAACACATTAACCCCTATTAGCAATATATTGAATGAGAGAGCAAGGCAATTTTATAATACTGAATTAGTTGATCTTAACAGACGCCTTAAACAAGCCAGAGTAGAGGCAGACAGAATAAAAACTAATATAGATGGACTGGAAAAGAGAATAAACGCTTCTCTGAAAATTACAACAAAAGAAGAGGTTCCAAAAGAGGCCCCAAAAGCAGATGCAAAGATAGGAGCTGAAGCCAGATCCAAAGCAGAAGTAGATTTGCTGAGTGAACATATTTTAAAGATAGTAACAGGTAAAACAGAAGGCCTGATATTCGCTTGGATTATTGATAGATATGAAAAAGCAGATACAGAGCAGAAAAAAGATGCTATTAAGCAGGAGCTGGGCAAGGCATATTTCGGGGTTACAGATTTTAGCATTGTAGACAAGAAGCTACGTGCGATAAACTCCCTTTATAAATATTATAAGAGTAAGGGGCTTGATATAGATATACCTTTGCTTGCAGAGCTTTTTAATCATAAAGATAAAACCCCTGACCAAGTAATAGATTTATTGGTAAGGGCGTTTAATGGAATTAGGCCGAATGAAGCGCTTAAAATAAATAATAACGCTTTTAACATAACTCGTGACTTATTAGAAAATTATCCCTCTCTAGAAGATTATCTTACTGATATAACCATGCTCTTTAGGCCTGCAAAAGATGGCAGTATAAAGGTCGAGACTACTCTTATAAGATTAAAACTAAAAGCAGATAGCAAGGGAGCAGACGCAGCCAGCATAGCCGTAGGCAAAATATACAACTTAGTATCAGAGAACCTGCCTGAGAAGATTAAGGCCCAAGTACAAGAGGCAGAAGGCGCGGTTTCTTATTTAATGAAGCCATCAAAAATCCAGCAAGCATTGCTTGAAAAAGCAGGCTACACAGAGTATAGGCCAGGCCAGGCAGAGGCTATGAATATGCTTGTAGATGCAATATCCGTTGAATTAAGAGCAGGTGGCGGTAAGACTATTGTATTAGGTGGTTCCGCGCTTTTAAGGCTTGAAGAAGGCAAGATACAGGGTGAAAAGGTATTTATATTGCTTCATGAAGATCAATTAGTACAGCAGGCCTTAGAAGGTGAGGATGGAATTAGGATGGGTGAAATCTTAAGTAAATGTGGCAGGGTGACAGGCTTTGTGCTGCCTGATGACAATACCCCTAATAAACTGCATTATGTTATGTATAAAGACGGCAAGGAGTTTCGTAATCCTGACAATACAGAGATATCAGCTGAGTATTTTTATGCGGAATGTGAGATTGTGTATGCTGCCACAGAGAGGGTTATACACAGATATCAAGCGGAAATGCTTGGGAGTGAAAAAACAGCTTTTATTAACAGCCTAAAAAGCAAAGAGGGTAAAGGCGTATTTGCACTATTAGATGAAGGCGATATACAGCTATTGTCTGATAACCCATGTGTAATATCCGGTATGCCGCTTGAAGACTACGCTGAAAGAATACAGGCAAGAAGATATATACAGTCGATGCTAAATGATGAAGTATTGCCTAAAAACTTTAATTCAGAAAAAGAGAAACTCACAGAAGGCACAGATTTTTTAGATTATGTAAGAAAAATCAAGTATTTAGATATAGCGGAAGGTTCCGAAGAAGCCTCGCTTACTTCTAAGGGAAAATCAAAAATAAACAGGATGAAAAAGGCTATAATTAAACTCGCTAAAAAAGACGGTACTTATAATGAAACATTAAAGCATATCATAGAAGTATATTATGGCGAGTTTGTGTTGGAGGCTCTAAAGGCAAATATATTCTACAAAGAAGGCGATAACTTTACAGCTATAAAGGATGAAGATGGCAGAATTACCAATGTGCATGTTGTAACAAAAGATCTTACCAAGACAAAAAAGGGCATGTCTTTTGGAGAAGGCATGCAGCAGGCGATAGAAATAATGGCAGAGGTAAGGGGAATACATGTTCCCGGAGGGCCTGAAACAGGGGTAACTGCCGAAACTATGACATCGATGGCAGATACGACACAAGGGTTTTTAGAAAACAAAGATATTGTGAATGATTTCGCGGCTGCCAGCGGAACCATGCAGATAGATAGATTTAAAAGTAAGTATGAGGGCAAGAAAGTTGAAACAGTTAAAGGCCTCCCTGAAAAGCTCGATGAAAGCGCGGGATATACTGTTTTTGAGCAAGAAAATCAAAAGTTTGGAGAACTTATAGGAAGGTTGGGAAAGAGGCTAGGAAATAATCAGCCTGAGGTATTTTTTGCTGAGTCTGACGCGAAGGCAGAACGGCTCAAAAAACTAATAAAAGAAAAACTTAAGAATGGGCTTGAGGAAAACGGAATCATTATCCATATAGGTGATGGTAAGAATCCTGAGGGGTTGAGAAATGCTATTAAATATGCCGGTTACACGAATGTAATTACAATATTTACAAATATAGCTCAACGCGGTATTGATATTGAGATAAAAGGAGAGAGCCTGCTTTTTGATGAGAAGACAGGCCGGTATAGAGATGGTGATATTATCTATGAGAATAGGCTTGCCGCTCCGGGGCTTTTTGTTACTACTACAACGTCACAAGCCTGCGCGATAATTGAGCAGATGAGAAAACGCGCGGACCGTGGAAAAAATAGAGGTACATGGGAAGGGCTTGTATCATTAGATGAGGGAGATTTGCGTTACAGAGAATCTCTTGACCAGCAAAGAGCAGGCCTGCGCAAAATAATAAAAGAATACGCAAAAGAACAAAATATGCTGATAGAGGTACAGGTAAAACGCATAATACTTGCCATGAGGGATGAGATAAAAGATATTAGTCAACAGCCGCAGGAGCTTGAAGGCAAATTTACAAGGCAAAGAGATATAATAGCTAAGCGCACAGGTTCTCTAACAGCATTTAAGGAATTACTCGCAAATCTCCACTCAGGGATAATATTAAGAGCTATAGAGGAATCTTTCTCTCAGGGGCAAAGTTTAGATGAAAAACTAGAGGAGATAAGAAGGCTTATAAATAGCAGGCTGAGACAGCAAGAGCTTGTTGAAGAGATGCGGGATATTATAATAAGCGAAGAAAATGATAATAATAAGAAAAGAACGGAATATGAAAGAGAAGTTAGTAAATATCAGGCAGCGCTTTTAAGGCTAAAAGAGTCTATTGCGGGCTCATCCGATAAACTAAATACTTTTCTTGAAACCATTGGGGCTGATAATTTAATACCTCAAGAACCAGATAAGCGCGCGGCATTACTGGAGGTTATAAATCAACGTCTTATAAATGAACTGGCAAAATTCCAGACAGAACAACAGCGCTCAAGAAAACAGCTCGACCGCCTAGCGCATGATGCGCAGCAAGGAGTTGCCGGTGCATTTACACAATTCGATGCTGTTATCGCAAAGTCTACACAGGTAGCGCGTGATTTTAGTTCTAGGATTAACAGCAAGGACGGAATAAAAACATTTTTAAGCGTTATTCTTGCAGGGCAGGCAAAAGGTAAGGTTTCTGAGGCTAAGAAGCGTAAAGGCTTAACAATGCCCACAAAAGCATTGCCTGTTCTGGCTTCCATTCTGGCTGTATTAACAGGGCTTGTCTCGGTTTTATATAGCGTTGGAAGCATCAATACATTATTGTTGCCTTCTATTTTGGGGCTCTCTACTGTATTCCCATTACTCTTTCCAATTATGGGCATAATCGCGGCGATGTTTTTGATCGTTAATATATACGTTCAACAAGGCTATGGCAAGAAGATAGGGGTTCTAGTCAAAGAATCAGCCAAAGACTTTTTCAAGATTACAACAGGCACAAAGAGCATTGATACAGGTAGCCAGCTTGCTGACGCAAAGGCTTTCTGGGCCTCATTTGGAAAATTTGCAGGTACAACATTATTGTTTCTGTTAGCAACCCCTGGACTTTGGTCAGGCGCCGGTATGTTAATAGCAGCGATTATAAACCCAGGTATAGTTATATTTGGCTTACCTGTTATACCTTTAGCTTTTATAGTACTATGTTTTTCATTATTAGCAAACCTGACATTCCACCGTGTATTTAACAGCCAACTTGAGCGACAAAGGCATATAACACCTACCAGATTTCAAGCAGGCCTTAACGCCTTTGTGAGGGCTATTGCATTAGGCATAGGTATTTCATTTGCAATTCAAGTTGGCACAGGTGCTGTTTTGCTTACGCTTTTACCGATAACCGCTATTGTAATAACAGCCATAGTTTCATCTTTGGCTACAAAAAAACAAACAGGACGGTACTATAAAGAAAAGCTACCGGAATATATAGGTTGGGTTACAGGAGTTATCGGAATAGGGGTTGTGCTTTTACTTGCTAGCTGGATAGGTGCCGCTGCTGTAGCGGGAGTTGCAATGCCCGCATTACAGGTCGCATTGGCAGTTGTAGGTTTAGGGACAATATCTCTACAGTCTCTCAGTGCGGGCAAGGCCGCTAGTATCGCTGTTGGCAAAGTTAGTGATTCCTGGAAAAAGAAACAGGTATGGATAACGAGTTTTATCCAGAACCTCCTGCCCAATAACAGAACCATAATAATGTATTCTATGATGATAGTAGCAATCCCTCTATTAGTAGGCGGCGCTGTTAATACGATTTTGGTTGTATTGGCAAGCGGAATAGCTATTTGGCTACTTAATAAATTTAATGTTTCAATAGGAAAGCGGTTAGGTCCTAAGTGGTCAAAGAGATTAGGTGGCGTATTTGGGCAAGCGATGATGTATTCAGCCGCGACAACACCGATTGTGCAATTTACACAAATGGCTAATCAAATGGATGAAAGACAATACCGGCAAACACATATTACGCGGGTATCCGAAGCGATAAAACAAGGCCAAAAGAATTTTCAAGACACGCTTGGAGAAATAGAAAATTATAGTCCCGATCAGCTCAAAGGGCTAAAGAACCTTACGAAGAATATAGAGGGGTTTGTAGATGGAATAATTACAGGTAAACCTGCTCCAACAGCTGTACCTGATTTAACAAAGGAAAAAAAAGAGAAAAGAGAAAAGGTAGAGACAGCTGAAGTAGGAGAATCAAAAGAGGCACAGCCCCGCGCACCTGCATTTACTCAAACCCCACAAGTAAGAGAAGAAGCAGAAGCTGTAGCCAAAGCAGAAGAGGAAGCCAAAGCAGTAGCAGTGAAGAAAGCTAAGCTTCATGTCCACACAGTTAAAAAAGGTGACAGCTTATGGAGATTATCAATAAGGTATGCTAAAGGAGAGAGCAAGCTTTATCAATTGAGGTTATTCGCAGAGATTCTTAAAGTTAATAAGCAGTTTACTGATCCTCGCATTATACATCCCGGAGACAAAGTAACTATTCCGGTGTTAAGAGCTACAAAAATTGTACAAAAAACAAAACCACAGGTTTATGTAGTTAAAAAAGGTGACAGCTTATGGAGATTATCAATAAGGTATGCTAAAGGAGAGAGCAAGCTTTATCAATTGAGGTTATTCGCAGAGATTCTTAAAGTTAATAAGCAGTTTACTGATCCTCGCATTATACATCCCGGAGACAAAGTAACTATTCCGGTATTAACAGGTACAGTAGTTTTAGTTCCACCCCCACCGCAAGAAAAGGTAAAGGTAGAGTTAAAGGAGAAGGCAGTGGTTGCGGTACCTCTGCAGGATAAGAAAGAAGAGCAACCGGTAAAAGAAAGAGTGCAAGATACAAGCGTACAAGTTAAGGGTGATAAGGCCGCAGTTGCGGTGTTACCACAGAAACATAAAGAGATTAAGCCAAAAGTAGCTCAGCCCATAGCTAAAAAGAAGGATACTGCAGCGAAAGCAGCTGTTGGCAAGATTAGTGTTGCGCCTATAGTAGCAAAACCTATTTTACAAGAAACTGTAGAGAGGCCAAAGGCTGCAGAGCCTACAATATCCGCACCAGAATCTTTGCCTGTCAGACTCACAGCAGATAAGAGATTATTGCCCCCTGCTGAACCTTTGTTTCAATTAGCTATTCAAGAAAACTTTAAGCCTAATCCCAAAGATGGAACATTGAGTATCCCCGAAGGATTGTCAAATACGATTCCTGCTAAATATCTTGCTGATATGATAGGCGCGCACTATTTCGAAATTCCCCCTAATGTTCAGGGATGGAAATATTTTGATACAGTTATAGAAAACGTTAATAAGCGGTATCCTAATTCTGTAAAGATAGAGACTCATCTTAATACACGTGATTACATAGGCTTGTTTTATGGCAAAAGAGTAAAGATTGTAAAGGGAGAAGAAACTGTAGAAGTCATTCAACCTGTGTTGCTGGATATTAAAGATGGTGAAGTCGATGTTACGCCATGGAAAGTGGGAGATGAAGTATCAAGGATTTTAGAGCATAAAGATACAGCTTTATTGGAGTTCGGTTTAGCTAAAAGATTTGGTGAACTTAGCGCGTTAGAATTTAAAGAGCGCTTGAAGAAGGCAGATGTACTAATAGATTATTATGTCAATAATGTCCTAAAAACCAAAGGGGAAGTTGCTAAGGTTGTATTCCCGGGACATGGTGGAGAAAATTATGCAACGTCATATTTTGGCCAAAAAGTTGGCGATATCTTAACAGAAGGCCAGCCTGTAATAATGTCAGCACAGCTAGTACAGCAAGCATCTCAAATACAACAAGCACGCGTTGCTGGACAAGAGAAGAAAAAAGTTGAGGCAAGTATCCCTAAGAAGTTGCCTGATATTGTTATAGCAAAAAAAGCATCAAAAGCCCCGCCTGCGAAAGAAGCCTTCTTGCAAGAGACGAAGCCCGAACTTGTAGAGACAGAGGCGATCCCCGAAGCAGTAAGCCGACAGGATTTCGCAAGGCAATTAGAAGCATTAGAAGCTCTTATTGCGGCTAAAGAGGCATTAACCCGGGCAGAGAGCAATATAGCAAGCATTCAGCTCAAAAGAGACGATCTGGCAAAGAGTTCATTAGGATTAACGCCTAGCATAGGTTTCTATTCCAACAGAGTAAATGAAGTGCAAGGCAGCATAGAAGAGTTGGATTTAAAACTTGCTGCAGATAAGGCAGGAGAAGAACAAGGTAAGCTTACGGTTCAGCGTAGTGCATTATCAAGGCTTGTTGTAACATTAAGAAACACCTTATTAGCAGGTGAGGTCAGGGCAGGAGACATAAAGGAAGAAGCCGGCAAATTAACGATGAGAATAGCGCAGGCCAAATCAGCGGTAGGAGAGAAAAGGGCATATGTGCAATCCGTTCTTGCTCAGGCAGAAGATGCTGGATTAAAAATAAGCGCATCGGATAGTACTGAAAATTTAAGATCCAGGTTAGACTCATTGAAAGAGCAGGTCCCATTTTCCGCCCTGTTAGTTAGGAAGATTCTTGAATGGATTAGTGGTATTCGCGAGTGGATAATACAGATATTGATAGAATTTAATATCATAGAAGGCCAAAAAATCTATGGACAGAAAATTCTGCGGAAGAAATCTCCTCCTGCATTCTTTTCGCCGGTGAGAAAAGCCGCGCAAAAGAGTTTAACAGAGGTTCCCATGCTGCCTCAGATCGGAGATAAGAGGCAGATAATAGACTATGATAATATGACGCGTGAGCTGGCGTCTATTATATTGCAAAAGGAGGAGAGCCTGCAGGGACGAGGACTTATTACCCAGGTTTACTTGAAGAAAATAATAGAAGATTTTGCCGGAAAGAGGTCTTTATCAGAAAAAGAAGAGGCCAGGCTCGCGGAGAAGACATTAAGCTATCTTTCAGATGTTTTAAATATAAGAATATTAGACTTAAAAACAAGAGCTCTTGAAGAGACAAATCCTGACACAGCATTAGCACTGCTTAATGGGCCGCTACAATCTACGAAGAGGCAGCTGCAGATAGTAAGAAATACTATGCGTGAATATAAGGGGCAAGTTATTAGGTCTGAAAACCGCTCTTATGTTTCAAAGGGTATCGAAGATGCGTTAATGGCAGCTGAAAAGAGATTAAATGGGATACTTAAGAAAGATATAACACTGGGACAATCACAGCAATTAGCTGTTTTAAGCCGTGTATTGAAGGGGGCTAAAGAGGACAAGACGCCTATTACATTAGGTTACCTGAAGTCGAAGGTGGATGAGGTATTAAAGAGTAAAGAGGTAAAAGATGAGAAGGCCTTGTTGATATCTGTATTAGCAGATGTTAAAGGCATGCCTTCTCTTGCTGAACTTGAGATGATATATGAGCTTCTTGCCATGATCAATAAAGAGAGGGCAGAAGAGCTCTTGCTTGAGCAGGCTATAGATAAGAGAGCTATTGAGGTCATATTTAAGGAAGAGACATTCGGACTTTATAATAAGCCTGGAAGCGTTTTTGAGAGCATTTATAAAATGGCACAGGCCTATACAGAAAGCCTGCAAGAACTTTATATACCAAGGCCGGAAAGAACTGTGAATTTAAAAGCGGCAATGGATAGACTCAATAAAACAAAAGAAGCGCTTGAATTGGCCTTAAATGGCAATAGCTGGGGTATGCTTCTTGATGCGCGCTTTTATATGGATATGGATTACCAGAGCGACCTGCTTGCCTCAGGAGAGACAGCAGGCGAATATGGGAATGTCTTTGGCGTAAATACAGGACTGCTTATAAAGTTTTCAATAGAATCGAAGAGAATAGCTCCGAAACTGGTAGTAGACTATTTGAATGCATTGAATAACATGAAAGCGATAGAGCAGGTATCCAGGTTTGAGGAGATGGCGCCTTCTCTTTATATTAAGGCAATCGCGGATAGTATACAGTCAAGAGCCAAGGCTACAAGCGTGGAATTATCTGCGTTAAAAGGCACAGGTTCTACGGCACTCAATAAGCTTTTTAAATTAAAGGAAAGCGCACTGAATGCTAAAGCGCAGGGACTCGAGGCGCTAAGGGCATCTGATTACGAAAAACTCAATATAGATGAATTATTTAAAATAGGCTCACCAGAGATCTTGTACGAATTCTTATCTGGTGAATTGATAAGTGCAGCAAAGACGCAGGAAGACGGTGGCTTGTGGACAGCCGGCGCAAGCAAGCCGGAGAAGAGGTTTTTAGAAGGAGCATGGTTTGCCCTGAATCTTGGTGTTGTGGATATTGCGAAAACTGACGCGGAAATAGACTGGCTCGCTTTTATAAGAACATCCATTCCTATATATGATAGTTCTGAGGAACATTATTTGAATCTTAAAGATAATGAGAGAAAGAGGCTTGTTGAGACGGTTAATATGGACATAGCCAAACTTCAGAATTACCTCTCCTTAATTGAGAATAATATAAATTTATATGAGAAAGAATTTAATAGAGCTAACAGCAGACTAATTCCGGATGGCGTAGATAAGACGCTGCAATCACTTACTTATCTCAATGAAATGCCTGTTGCCATGGCAAGGACCCGCGAGTTGTGGGCAGGTTATAAATATAACGGCAAAGAGTACCAGGGCCTTTTGAAGGCATTAGCCCAAAAAGCCATATTATCGTCAAGAATAGAAGAATTGAAGAAAACAAGAACCAGGATAGACAGCTTGTATAAAGATCCCACCAAAGAAGATAAGCAGTACGCGGAGGATAAGAAAGATGAGTTTGGAGATAAAATAGAAGAGCTGGATTCCAGGATTGAAAAAGCTGCAAACATTACTCAATTAAATAGCATAGCAGAGGCTGTTAGGGCACTGCCTAGTCAGTACAGAGCATACTTTTATGATGATTTAAATTCCGTTGATGAGCATATTAGCAAATTGCTGGATGCTGTTCAAGGCAGAGCCATATTTCTTGTTGAGAATGATATGCCTATAGCGGTTACATTACGCGCCGATGGGAGTAAGTTTTTTAAACTTATGCGTTACAGTGCCATGTCGCCTAAAGAACAGGTTAAACTCTTTAATACCTGGAAAGAGGCCATCGATGAGAGATTGAAAAATATGGCATCACCAGGCAAGGAGAGCCTTAAAGAGTTCCGTGCGTGCCTTTATTCCGCATTACCAATAGGAAGTATGCAGATATCATTCGTAGGTGAGTGCGATAGTATAGTAATCAGGGCCAAGTCCTCAAAGACACTTTCACAGCTTACAGATGTCGCCAAAGTGTTTAATAAGCTTAAGCAGGATATGCTTAAGGTGGTAAAGGGCCATAACACGCGCGAGATATTAGAGAAGATAGATGTTGTCTACCGCATTATACATGAGCGCGGCATAACTTTATTAAATAATAGGCCATTATCAGAGGATACCTACAAGACTCTGGATAGCTTATTTGCTATTCTGCCTGAGCAGATATTCTCTCCAAAACAGAGGGCCGAACTTTATGAGAGATGGGTACAGGCATTGGATAGCGCGTCCAGGCTTGCAAGAGAAGAAAGAGCCGCATCTTCTATTATATCAAATATAGACGATATTAAAAAGAAGCTGAACCAGCGCCTGAACAAGGTCTTTATAGTTATTCTGAAACAGAAGAAGTTTAATGAAGATATAGCTAAGGACATAAGAAGCAGGCTCCAGTCAGCTGATACATTAAAGGGATTATCTGAGATATTAAATGAAATAAATAAAGCGGAATCAGAATATAAGCGCTATTTTGTACGCGACATAATATATTTCTCAGGCGCTATAAAAGAGTTTCGCCAAAGAATAGAGGCGGCGGCATTAGAGATGACAGCGCGTATACCTTTGGCTGAAGATTCTGTTTCCGATATATCTACGATAATATCTGCCATGGGCTATGAGAAGATGCCGCGTGAATTGCAGAATGAATCGCTTATCAAATGGCATGAAGTGATACTTAAGGCAATAGAGGGCCATGATAATTTAAAAGGAGTAAAGACTGATATTGAAGCGAAATTACCAACAGCAAGAAGTGCTGGTCATTGGTTAGGATTAGTACCAAAGAACCAATACTCTGATTGGGAGCTCTTAGAACATATTAGGATATCCGCGAAAGATAAAGATTACACAGAAGAAGTTTTGCTAAGCGCGCTTCTTAATGAGTTAAACGCAAGATTCATGCTCATTGTCCCATCCGTAATAGCGCAGAATGACAGGCCAATAGACATGCAGCTGCAGATTGCGTTCGAAAGATTCTGTAATTCTATCCCGTCAGATGAATTAAATCCCTACAAGGTAAGAGAACTCAGACAGGAGCTGTTTAGAGCTTTGCTCAAAATAGCTAAGCAGGACAGTTCAATAGAAGAGTTGGCAAGCAGCACTTTTGAGAGCATGTCTGCGCTGGCTTCAAAAAAAGATAATAAGTATGTTTCATCAGAAGATGTTATATTGCGCGTTGCAAGAAAAGCGCCTCAAGATTCAAAGAGCACAACGCATTTAAAGAGTATGATCAGCAGCATAAACAAGAATCTCGCACTGACAGAGATTCAAGCTTCGCGGGCAGATGCCTTAAAAGGCTTAGAAGGCAGTATTGCGGATATTGAGAAGAGATCAAAGAGGCTTGCAGAGTCAATTAATAAAGCCATTGTAGGCACACAAGACAAAATAGGGGTTATTACTACGGATTCTGACATAGAAACATTGGTCAAAGGAGAATATGTAAATAGTATATTAAGAGAGATAATAGTTATTAATAAGAATATAAGAGCGCTCTCTATCGTAAGCGTAAAAGCTGATTCAGATTATTCTTCGTATGTAACAGGCCTTTCAGGAAGGGCCGCACATTTAAAATGGCTCTTAAAGCAGAATTTAAAGGTAGCAGTAGTAAATAATAAGAATGCCTCAGCGCAGGATAAGATAAGGGGCCTCTCATTCCTTACAAACAATTTATATAACACCAGCCTGGCTTATAACTCTTCTGATATAAAAAGCATGTATGATAGCCTATCCAAAGCTGGTAAAGAACAGGCGTATCTAAGGCAGGTTTATAATACAGCTATAGACAAGAGGGGAAGGTATGTGCGCTCCCTTATAGGCGGCGCAGGTTCCCCCACGGGCCTAATAGATTCATTAAAAAGAGGAGATTTCAGATACAATATAAAAGAATCTGAAGATATACTTATAGCGCTCCTTAAAGAGGCTAGGGATAATAGTTACTATACTGCAGGCACTATCAATAATATAGGGCAACAGATAAATCAAGCGCTTACAATAGCTAAGGATGATACCAAAAAAGCGGTTGGTGATTTTAGCACTGTTTTAGAGAAGCATATATCAAACCAAGGTACACGTATCACCTCAGAACATAGTGAGGCAAACATATTGGCAGCGTGGAACATTATAGAGTCCTATATGCTTAATGCGCTTAATATTCTTCCCCCGGGCGCTGAAAGGGATAATATCGTTAGTAGTACATGGAGCGCGCATGAATATTTAAAGGATACCCTAGAGAGCAGGAGAAGCCGGCAGAAGAGTTTTGATGCATCTTATTTTGAACTATCACGCAGGCTGGATTATATTGATATAAAAACAAACAGCACTGATGAGATATTTGGTATTATCGGTGAGTTGAAAACCCTTGATATTGAGTTTTCCCCTTATTTTAGAGGTGATGTAGATAAAGATAATGATTTTGAAGCTAAGGTAAGGCAGATTTATGGTACAGCCCATATGATGTCACTTGATATGATAGCATCAACTGCGAAATTATCAGAAGACAGAGAGGATAATAAGAAACTAATAAATGATATAAATAGAGTTATAGGCCTAGTGGGTAACCTTAAAGATAGCAGAGAAAAGGCTATCGCCCTGGATAGGCGCAATAAGTTAAATCTTACGCTTATAAATATTATGCTAAATACTGGGGATGCGTTGAGTGATAAGGCTGAAGAGGTGATAGAGACTAACAAAGGCCTTGATAGCGAGGCTCTTGTTATTAAGATAAAAGAGGCCCTAATCGCAGATAGCAGAAGTCAGGAGCTGCTCTGGCAGGAATGGATACATATTATAAATTTACTAACAGATGCAATTGATAAGGGGTTCCCTCTCCCTCCCGCACAGGCACTTGCAGCAGATGCAACCAGACCTAAGGCTGAACGCTTCAAGGACGCGTTAGGACTTACATCCAGCAATATATCTGTTTCAAGGAAGGAGATTGCAAGGCTTGGTGTAGAAGAGGCCAGGATACGCGAACGAATGCTTGAAAATACCAGATGGCGCTTCAGTTTTGAAGGCAGTATAGGAACAGAACTTATAGACTTTTATCTTAAGACAACCATAAATATATCTACGGATGCGGATGAGAAATACGCGGCACTTGCAACCAGGTTTAATGAATTGAAACATAAAATAGCTATAAGGCAATCGAATTATATGGGCGCAAGATTGATTATGGAGTATATATTAGCAAAACGTGATTTTGTAAACATCCAATCAACTATAGGCTTGTTAAGGGATGAGTTAAAGACAGCGCCGCAGCATAAGAGAGAATCTATAAGTGTTGAATTAAGAGGGCTGCAAAAAGCCTATAACCACGCGGAAGCGGTTTTATCAGACTTGACAAGGCCCGGTGCGATACCTGCCGAAGCGCTTGATTCCTTAGGTAGTATGAATATCGATTATACGTCATTAGACGCGGATAAGCTTAGCAAGCTCAGCGGATTATTAGAGGAAGGCCTTAGCGCGGTTAATAAAGCCAGCGGAGTAAATGATATCAGTACATACCAGATGGCATCATTAATAACAGAGCTGGCACAAGTAGGCATAGAGAAGGTAGAGGAACATAAAGATGGTATAACCATATATTTGGGTAACAACATAATCGGTTCAGCTGCCAGAACGCTCTTTCCGATAATATTTGGAATGTTCAGCGGACCGGATAAGTCCATGCTTGCCGAGGCAAATGTGCAGTATATACAGAGCTTAAAAGAGATGTTCTCCTCGCAAGAAGAGAGAGCCAGCAGGCAGCAGAGGCTAAAGCAAGTATATGGCCGCAGTATACTCAACCGCGGAATAGCCCAAGCCCAATATGAATTAAGCCAGGCAAAGACGGTTGAAGAAAGATACATAAGAGAAAAAGCAGTAAACATGGCATTAAAAGAATATCTGCGCGTGCGTATAGATATGAGTATGATGGATATACAGCCGGATACCCCTGAAAAAGATGATGAAAAGATAGCTAATATAATAGCCTCGTTGAAGGAGAATAAGGGTAAGAGGCAGGATATATATAATCAGGCTCGAACAGAAGGAAAGCCTGATAAGAATAAGCTTTTCTTAGCAGAAGAAGGATTTAAGAATGCGATAGCGCAGATATTGATTCCCGATAACTTACCTACTACAGGCCAATACTATGCTTACGCGGATTGGTTAAGAGGCGATGTTGCCCGCATGGTAAGCAGATTTTATCGCTCAGGAGAGGTCCTTACTGTTATATATGACGGCGGCCTGTTTACTGACCAGCAGGTTATTACCACAATAATGGAGATGCGTAATTATAGCACAAGGTATTCTGTTACAAGCGGCGATAAGCTTGATCAGCATGGCCAGTTGGCACAAGGCCTGCGCAGATTTGATATTACAGATAAGGTTTCATTAGAATATAATATACAGCTTGCACTGGCGACATCGAGTTGGGGCACGAGTGTAGATAGTGACTCACTTCGTACAGAGATGGGGATAAATCTTCTGGTTGAAAGAGAGGGTTACACATTGACTCTTCCTGTAGACTTGTCTATTGATGAAGATGGCAGGGCAGTCTATACGCTTGGAGCCGGTGTAAGGACAGACGGCGGCTTTGAGGCTATGGCAGGGATAATAATGGATTCTGATGACAAGATGAGATGGTGGGCAAACCTGAGCAAGATGTATGACAAGGTTATGATAGCCTTTACGTATACAGATTCTAGGCTGAATATGCGTACATACTATAGCCCTGTTTCATATCTTACAATAAGCCCTGAGATAGGCCATGATTTCGATACAGGAGAGACTTCCGCAAGGATGGGGTTTGGTGTGAATTATGAGGGCATGATAAGCTGTACTGTTGAGCCGGTGTATAGCAAAGACAGTGGCACAGCGGTTCCTGTAACAGTATCCGGCCGCACTGATTTTGGCACAACAGCACAGGCGACATATAGTGATGGCGGGGTCTTTACTATTAACCAGATTTTATCTAACGGTTTTGAGGTAGGCACAGGTTATGAACATGTAGACGGCTCAAAAGGTATTTCCAGAACATTTGCAAGCTGGACACCTGCTTCGCCTATGCCGGGCCTTGGTGTTGCGCCGAGCGTTGAGGTCTTTGCAGAACCGGGTGATTCCTATACCTATGGAGCGGGTTTAAATGCGGTTATGCCGGGAGGAAGTTCAGGAGAGCTATATGTTGCAAAAGAGCAGGAAGGCGTATCCGCGAGATTACGCCTTGAGTGGGACATATTAGATTTGGGAGGATTTCTATCTCAAGGGCAGCAAAGACAAGCAATTAATTTTTCACCATTTTCTGATGCTACTTTTATAAACCCTAAAACCATAGCAGTGCCTGAAAATAACATAACTTCTAGCGCTTTCGCAATAGATCTTACTTATACGCAGAACCTTACAGCGAATATAAAAGCAAGGTGGGAGAAGGAACAGGCACGCGATAAGCTTTTCTGGGAGGATAAAGGAGTAGGCGCAGAGTGGCTTAAGGAATTAGACAGTTTAAACAGCCTGCTTGAAGAATACCGCCTTCTTACTGAGAAGATGCAGGCCGCAAGGAAAGAAGGCGCCGCTGCCAGGGCAAAATGGTCAGCCTTAGCAAAGCAGACAGAACGCAGTATTGTGCTCTTACAAGAGATAAATGAAAAATTGGATAAGCTCCATGTTATATTCGCGGAAAAAGCTAAGATAGAGGATAAGATAAAGAAGTATGCTGAGGAATACGCTAAAGATATCGATGCCATCACAGCTCTACGTAAAGATATTGAGATGATGATTACGCAACAGGAGAAAGAGCTTGCTGAATATAATGCCGTAGAGAGTGAAGCAGGTACTGTTATCCTATTATTTAATAATCAGGTTAATGATATAGCATCTTCCTGGATATCGGCTGAGGATGCCTCTATTTCAGGATGGAAAGCCCTTTATGGCAGCATTGAGTCAGATGTCAATACTTATCAGTCAGAGATATCCCGCGCAAGAAGGTTATGGGATAATCTAAGTGAGGGTGAGAAGAAAGATTTAAAAGAGGTGGTTAATGAGGAGAAGAGCCTTTTAATGGGCAGAGACTATTTTGGCTATACAACAAAACCGGATAATGAGGCAGAGTACTGGGCACAGATTATTGTGGCAGCTAGAGAGAATAATGAGGATCTCTCTTCATGGGTCAAGAAGAGGTTAGAGGCGTATGATTCCTTATCGAAAAAGACCCAGCTTGCAACATATCTTCAGGAGAGCAATATAAAGGGTGGTTATTGGGAAAATAATAACAGCATTATGATATTCTGGGCAGAACTCTGGCTAAATAACAGCTATGGCGAAAAATGGGTTACGCAGGAACTTGCTGACAGGATATCCTTTAAGACAATGTTCGAGAATTTCTATGAGGTGAAGTTTGATTCGTATAATCCACAGCATGAAGAGGCCCTTATGCTCTTTACGGGAATGGCAAGGTTTGGCAACAAGGAACTTAAGGTGATACAGGAATTAGCCAATCTTGCGGCTGAGAATAGAGAGTTTATAGAGGCTGTATGCGGCAAAAAAGATCCTCTAAATTATCCCCAGGATTTACAAGCTCTTCTTGAATGGGGCGCTTATATAAAAGTTGCTATGGATAATGGTTATGATCCCGCGGCATTTCTACAGCTTATTACATTTCTTAAGCCATATTACGCGGATATGCTGATAGCAAAAGGTATTATCAAAGCGCGCGATGAAATAGACGCCTTACTAAAGAGTCCTGCTAATGAGCACAGCCTGAAACTTCAAAAGTATTTAGCTCAGATAATGGATTCCGGTATCGTATCTGGCTCAACCTATACCAAAGAATTTATGCAGGAGTACCTAAATTCTCAGGTTGAACATGACGCTAAGATAAAGAGTCTTATAGGAGATGATATACTTGAAAACTCAGAGAGCGTTGGCAAATATTTCGGAGTACTCTCTGCTGTACAGGATAACTGGGTGCAGGCAGGAAAGCCCAATATAAAGGGAAGAATAGGTATCGCGCTCGATTCGATGATAAAGTTAGCAGGTATTGCCAGGGCAGATACTACAATAAATGACAGGCTATTTGACGGTAAATTAGATATCAGTAACTCGAAACATCTTAGTAAGTTATTGTATTTTGCTCTTTATGATATAGGTGTAATGACTCATGAGATAACTGTTAGCGGTGAAGAGCTTATGCGTAACACAGCACATCTTTCAGATCCTGTAAGAAAGTTTCTCGGGCTTGATAAATTGTCAGAGGCGGATGCTGATACATTATTCTATTGGGCGTACGCGGCTATTAAACTCAAATCACAAGGCAGGGAGAACACTCTGGAACTGGTAAAGACAGCCTTAGATACTATGCACGATGCAAAGGAGCTGGTTGAGAAACTCGCGCCAAGTCAGGGTATATTAACAATACAGCAGCTTCGAAATGTTAAGATAAGCCCTGAAGATGGACTTGGATACCAGGCATCACGCATTATGTATGAGGAGGCTGCATCGAAAGAGTCTGTTATTAAGGAGCTTGAGACAGATGTTAAGATGCATGAATCTCTAACAGAAGTCTTTGATGACGCTGATATTACTAATCCTCAATATCGTATATATCTTACAGGTTTATCGAAAGCAGAATCAGAAGCAAAATCCAAAGGTAAAATATTCGACGCAGCAGTATTTGCTAAAAAGATGCAATCTATTGCCGGTATGGACGCGTTTCAGAGCCTGATAGGCAATAGGAAAATAGGCATTGGTGATATTGTTGACGGGGTACCGAGCGCTCAGCTTAGGATTTTGGAGAAAATTACCGAAGTCTCGCTCATGTCTCAGGACGAGATAAAAGAGTTATTGGGCGCGGATGCTAAGGATATAGATATTGAGCAGCTTATCAAGGATATGGCAAACCTTAGGAGCGCTGACTGGAACTGGGTCGGAATCGAGGCCTTCGATATTGATAAACATGGTGATATGCTGTTTGTATTTGCGCTTATGGCTCAGCAACAAATAGATATAGATGGGGCCCTTATTCCTATAGGAACAACAGGCGTGGAAGAGTTATTTGCCTTTATGGGTAACAAAAAGGCAAAAGACGCTATATCTAATCTTACAAACAACGCGATAGATTTTAGTGCCCCACAGGATATTTACAGTGATAATTTTAAGGCACTTATTACTAATTCCCAGTCATTATATAAAATATATACAATAGAACAATTAGAACTCGCGACACAGATAAAGCCTTTATCAGAGAGCCTGTTTAATCTGGAGGAAGGCACATTAAGCATAACAAGCCCAGAACACAGAAGGGTCATATTCGAGAGGGTAGACGATGCTACGGTAGAAGGCTCTGATGTTATAAGCCATCTTAATTCTGTATTAGAGCTTAAGGAAGACTTTGAGAAGAGCTGGGGAGCTTTAAGTTTTGAAGAAGATAAAGGAACTTCCGGATCAAGGGGGACGCCTAAGCTGAAGTTTCTTGAAGAGATGGCATATATATATGATAAAGCCAAGAAAGATAAAGAGGAAGGGCTTTCAAATTCAAGGTTCGCGGATGAAAAGTTTGTAAAGGCTGTAATAGAGTATTCCGGTCAGCTTGATGACGCAGATTTCTCCTGGTGCAAATCGGGTAATGAGGCCACAGCCCCTGAAGTTTTAAAAGACTGGAAACGCTATTTCGGCACCCTGGCAGTGATATTGGCTTATGAAGGAGAGGTTTTTAAGTCCTATCCTGAATACGGAGGCGCTTCAAAAGCAGTAGATAATGTCAAAGAACTGCTGTCACATATGTCAAAATTACACGAAAGTATCACAAAGAATAAAGATTATAAAAAAGCCCTTCCTGATGATGCTAATTTTGCTGAATTGAATAATGTAGCATGGAAGTTTCTTATATCCGAGGCAGTGTATGAACTTAACTGGCTGCCTGACGGAGCTGTTATGGGTATAGAGAACAGGGCGAAAGCGCTTAGTGACTCACTTTCAATATTTGATTATGTAGAGAAGATGTATAAAACATTACGAGAAGAGGCCCCAAAGATAACTACTCTTGAAGGCAAAGGTATATTAGATCAATTGATTTCAGGTATTGAGCTTACAGATACTACTATGACAGCTGAAAAGCTGGAGGCGATGAGAGATGTTATAGCATATTACGTAAGCAAGAGGCCTGAATTAGGCGTAGAGGGCGTATTGAACATTACCCAGACTCCTCTTAGTGTTGATAGCGTTATATTAAACCTAATTGCGGATACCAAGACGCAAGTAAAATCTGTTAATACGACGACTCTGATAGATTCTATGATATATACAAATATTCATTTACGTGATGAGATAAAGGCTGATCTAGGGGAAGAGTCTGAGAATGTTGTGGCATACTGGACAGAGGTAGTCAATCGATCATTAAACAATGCAGCGCGTTCGGAATCTCTCCGGGAGATCGTAGATAAGCTGAAGAAAGATAGTAACTTTTATTATGTATTTAATCAGCCTGCTTATGTAAAACATCCTACAGGTACTCCTGTATGGGATATGACCGATGGAGCAGCATGGGATTTTCTTTATGGTACAGCTACAAATTACATAGGCCCTGACAAGCCATGGCAGACATCAGAAGAATACCTAGCCTCTGTAAAGGATGTAAGAGATATGCTTGATACATATAAGCCTGAGATCGAGAGCTATCTTTCTGATTCTAAGCTTTGGGGCCTTTCAATACCAAAGAACCTATTGTATTATAAATGGAATGATTCCTCAGCCGAGGGAGCTAATCAGAAGAAGGTAGCGGATATACTTTGGGGCCTTGCTTTATTAATTAATAGATATTCCATACCGCATACAAACATTGATACCGGAAGCACAGGTACATTGACTATAAAGGACTTGATTAAATTATCGCCTGATCTTCTTGATAACTTAAGCAACCAAAAAGGTATAGCCAATACTCAGATATTATCTCTTATCCGTGACCTTCATCCAAGAGTTAATGCGAACGATGTATACAGGACAAATGGGAGAAGCGGCGCTATAATACGCCAGTTATACGCTGATTTTGCTGAGATGATTCGCACTGGTTACTATTATGTGTATACATATGCACAGGATTCATCAGGCAAGGTCAAACAGGAGCTTGTGCGTGTTAAGTCTGATGAGCCTATTACAAAAGAGCTTATCGAAAGGAACCTGCGAAGGACTAAAGAATTAATAGACGCTGGAGCGCTCAATTATATTTATACCATGTCACCTGAAACAAATGGCATAAAATATTATGGTAATTCCGAATACAGCCCTATAATAAGGAATTATTTCAATTACATAGTAACGCAAGACAATTATAATCAGCAAGAGTTACTGAAGATGCTCCATGCCAAGAGCATGTATCATCAGTCTATAGTAAAGCAGTCCAGCCAATGGAAGGCAAAGTTCCATGATTTTTATAATATACCCGCTGGAAGCGAGCTTGACCCATTAACGAATAAGGCATATGACGACGCGTTAAGCATCCTTGCGTCAACACTTGTTATAGGTAGTGTTAAGTATAATCCCGCAACAGGTACATTTGAGCCTACAGGAGCTGTACCTGAATCAGAATGGAATGAGAAGATAAATGACTTTATAGAATTACTTCCTATCATGGATGATATCTACGCTAATAATAAGGCTGCTCTAGATAGTATAGCAGCTGCTTATGGCATAACAGAAGAGAGTGATCCGCAGGCATATTATACAATAGCTGCTGATATAGCATACAATTTTAAGACAGGCTACTTACAGTATGACGCAAAGACAGCCACATTCAAAAGAGCATGGCCCGAAGGAACCAAAGGCAACCTTTCTGCTTTTGTGAACAATGTCTTAAATACTGTCAATAAAGAGTATGTAACCAATCTTCAAACGCTTTTTAATAACCCAAGGGTTATAAGCCTGGCTAAGAATATTTATGGCGCAGATACAGAAGAAGAGGTATCTGCTGTTATTACAACGATACTCAATGATTTTACAGAAGGCTACTTACAGTATAACCCGAAGACAGGCCAATTTGATAAATATATATGGCCTGAAGGAACCAAAGGCAACCTTTCTGCTTTTGTGAACAATGTCTTAGGTACTGTCAATAAGGAGTACTTAAATAATCTGGGCAGTCTGCTTAATAATCAAAGCGTTATAAATTTAGCGAAGAATGTCTATGGAGCAAGCGCAGAGCAGGAGGTATCCGCAGTTGCTGCCCAGATACTCAATGATCTTGATAAGGGGTATTTGCAGTACAACCCCGCATCAGGAAGATTCGATAAGAGGATATGGCCTGAAGGAACCAAAGGCAACCTTTCTGCTTTTGTGAACAATGTCTTAAATACTGTCAATAAAGAGTATGTAACCAATCTTCAAACGCTTTTTAATAACCCAAGGGTTATAAGCCTGGCTAAGAATATTTATGGCGCAGATACAGAAGAAGAGGTATCTGCTGTTATTACAACGATACTCAATGATTTTACAGAAGGCTACTTACAGTATAACCCGAAGACAGGCCAATTTGATAAATATATATGGCCTGAAGGAACCAAAGGCAACCTTTCTGCTTTTGTGAACAATGTCTTAGGTACTGTAACAACAGGGTATCTGCGCGATCTGAGGACTATCCTTACTCATTCAAGGTTTAATGCTATAGCTAATGCTTACAAAACAAAGACTGATGAGCAGAAATCCGCGGTTGCTACCCAGATACTGAATGATTATAAGAAAGGTTATTTGGAATATAATATTCAACAGAGAAGATTTATATGGAAAAAGTATGATTTTTCTATAACCTTGTTAAATATAATCAATGAAAGTGCTGATCTGTTAAGCCGGGGCCTGTTGGACAATATGCGCGAATTATATACAACATATTCAGGAAGCGTAGACAGGATAGCGCAGTCTCAGGGAGTAGTTGACCGTAATTCAACAGAATACAGCTCAATAGTAGCAGACTTAGCTCGCCGGATGATTCTGGAGAAGATTGATCCAGTAGATTTATGGGACATGCCCCGTAACATCGAGGACGCGAAATCCTTAAGAGACGCTTTGGCTGCCGACCCTAATCTACTTAGATTTATAACAGGAAAAAATAATATAAATACTCCTGAAGTTGAGGCCTGGGTTGTCGCGCAGGCAGCCAAGATAGGCCAGGGCATAGACAAGGGTTTTCCTGATTATAACTCGTATCTCATGGTTATGAAGGCATGGATGCATATATGGAATGATGTCTGTGAGCAGATTGGACGCAGGCCTAACATAGATTTAACTTCAGGCTTTGGCTATGAGTTAAGAAACGGCCAACTCTATTTAAAATATTATAGCGGGGATTATTCCGGTATAAAGATAGGTGTTGATAATCAGGATCTGGCTGATATTACTGTGACATTGGTAAAGGGCAATGAGGCATCTGCTGATGAATACGCTACATGGCAGGTAATGCAGCAGGTAATAAACAAGGAAAGAAGGATTTATAAGATAGCTGATGCCGGGCCCGGTTACGAGAATGTGCAAAGCGCGTATCGCGGCGATATTAAGGTAATAGAAAAAATCTATGCTTATAAGGAGCAGATACCGGGATACCTCTCTAAGGAGCCGCTTTGGACTGAAACAAATACCTATGATGTCCGCACAGGAGCTCCAATCAGAGTAGAGGCTCACCACTCTATAATAGAATATTCACGTGAGTATCATGATTGGTATGAAGTACCGCGCGATGAACGCAATCCAAGTTTTGGTTTTATAAGATCAACCATGCCTATAGGTGGAGTTATCAGAAGCGCAGACGGGAGTTTAAAAGAGAAGTTTACAATAAGCGACATAGATAAAGAGAGAGGCACCTTTGTCCTGCAGGTAGATGTGTATGCGCAGCAAGATGGCAAGGATATTGTTATAGCCACAAGAAGTGAGATATGTGATATCGGCACAGGTGGTGTTTTGGATCAGAAGAATAGCGATGGAACGTATATCAGTTATACCTATAGAGACATACTTTTAAGGATAGCCTCAAAAGTAGAAGAGTTTGCTGGAACTGATGAGGCCCCGGTATCTGTGCATGAGCTTTATGATTTAGAGGGCCTGCCTGGCGAAGGTATTGCTGCAACAGATATAGACCAATGGAGCAATACAAAGACGCATGATCCGCACGGGGCGCTTGTGGCTCAGACGGATATAACTGTTGCCGGCAATACGACTACCTCTGTATATCGCAATAAAGATACACAGAAAGAGATAGTAAGAGTTGAGCGGGATGAGCAAGGCCATATAATAAAGATAGGCATGTTTAAGGGGCATGTCCGTGATGAGGAAACAGGCGACTACTTGGCAAGAGTTGAGACAGTAGATCCTGTTAGGGCAGGATGGGCCAAGTCAGGCCTTGATATGGAGGCTTTTGTAAGGGATATGGCCGCCTCTAATTCAGGTAAAGAGTTTATAGATCTTGATCCTAAACTTGATAAGTCGTTGATTGAGACAAGGTTATATAATGGCCCTAAATTAGTTGAACTGATATCAGAATCACAGGCAGGTAAGACCATAACCAAGGTCTATTATGATAAAAGAACAGGTAATGAGGCATTTAGAGTAACAAGAAATGCTAATGGCGAGATAATAGATATAGGTATTTATAGAGGCTATCAATATGAGGATAAGATAAGCGGCGCAATATTGACATTGGAAGAGGCAAAACAGATTTATGGCAAAGATTATATAAAAGAGACTTATAGGCTAGCGAAGGTTGACAGGCTCGATGTGCAAAAAGCCGGGTGGGATGAGATTATGGATACTACTTTCGGCCGCATGCCCGCTTCCGAGGTTTTCTTAGGTCAACTTAAAGAGACATCCGATCCGATAGGCGCGGAATTCAGGATAAATGATAACAAAGGAATGGCTATAAAAGATATTGCAAAACAGACCGAACCTTTTGTTATTGAAACAAGATGGTATAGCAATGAAAAGTTGAGAAAGCAGATTGCCACTAATGAAGCAGGAACAGCGGCTACTACTATCTATTATAACCAGCAGACAAACCAGGAAATAGGCAGAATAGTAACCAATGAAGACGGGACATTGATAGTAGATATAGGCGTATTTGAGGGATATGATGAAGATCATAACGCTATTGTACAGATGATAGATCCTGTAAGAGCCAGCATGAAGGTACATGAAATAGAGGAACTTGCCACAGAGTTAAGGCAGGGTAATAACTTAATTATCAAAAGAGACAATGGCAAGATAAAAATAGGCACGTTTGCCTTTGATCCAAAGGTTATTATGGAACGCAGATACAGCGGACAGTATCTTGTTTCGCAGGAGACAGAATCAGTTGCCGGAAAATCGTGTATACAGGTATACTATGATAAGAACAGAGTGCGTGAATCGGGCAGGGTAGAAAGAAATGTAATGGGCGATCTGGTGGGTATAGGCAGATTTATAGGGTATAACGAAAGAGGAGATGCCTATGTAGTAATGCTTGATCTTAGAAAATTGACATCGTTATCAGGATTAGGCAGAAATTTAGTTCACATGCTTGAGGAGGGCAAAGAGCTTCCGAATAACTTTGGTATACCTGAGGATGCTATGTTTTTGAAAAATTTAATTGAAACCAGGGTATATAGCGGTGAAAGATTGATGCACTCTACAATATCAGGAATTACAACATCTGTATTTTACAATAAGGATACAGTTCAGGAGATAGCAAGAATTGAAAGAACACGCGTGCCTGTATACAAGATAAGTGATAAAGGTAAGGTGACAGGAAGTGAGGCCCTTACTCTAACAGAAGAGGGGGATGTAGATTTTAAAGGCAGAATAACCAGCATAGGTACGTTTAAGGGGTATGATAGAGAAGGAACAGGTATCTCTACTGTTGAGATGGTAGATACGCGAAGGGCTGGATTGAGCCATAGTAAAAAAGGACCAAATAGCAGCAAGCCTGTTGATAGTAGAATTCAAAATATAATGGCAAGATTTATCAAGGGAGAGCCTGTATTTTTGCAAGATGACGAATATAAAATATTTCCAAGAGCTATAACAAAAAGGCAATATTCAGCAGAAGACCTTTATATCGAAACAGCTTTTTCAGAGGGTGGTTTGGTAGAAACAGAAGTAAAATATAAAGAAAACTATAAAGGTGAAAAACTCCTTTCAGAAGAAGGTAGGAAGGCATATGGCGTAGATGGTAGCGACGCTACACGAAAGCGCATGCTAAGACAGACAGGCCTGCTGTTAGGATATCAGGAAGAAACCGGATTTGCCAAAATAAGTATGAAAGATGAGATTACTGGCAGGGGATGGACAGAGATCCATAATGTTGCAGGTATTGTAAAAGAGCATATAGAGGTTGACTCAGAAGGTATACTTGACCGTGCTGTTTATAATTACGATGAAGACTGGTTGGCTACTACAAGTGAAACAGAGGTTATTGATGGAGATGGAACAATAGCAGGTACATCGTATCGTGGGAAATTTAAAGGTTATATTAATGGTTACGCTTTAGTTGAGCTCCAAAACGTGAAGAACGAAGATACGTGGCAGGAGCTTCTTAATCAGATAGGTGAATTAAAAGCAAAGGCACAAGGCATTGTAAAGAATGGTAATTTTATAGCGACAACAACGGATGTCTTTGATTACGAAGGGCAATTAGGATTATTAGGCACAACCACAAGTATACATGGATATGAATATGACCCAGCTATATCTTTTATCAGAAACATGCTGCGTAAAGACACGCAAAACGCGGTTACGGAAAAATACGCTATTGATAGATACGGCATAAAAAGACCGGTAGCAGAGCTGACTAGAGCCGATTTGATAGATGGGAAACCTCTTATACTTTATCACAGCAGGTTAAATGATTATGCCTGCCAGAGCCTTGATAATAAAGAAGGCCAGGTAAGAGCAAAGATAGAAGGGCTTATTGTAGAAGGTAAATTTGTGCGCCTTTCTATAGAAGTCCCAAGATATATGGGCGTATTTAAACATTTTGGCCATATGTCAAAAAGCCGTGTATATCGATACTTCCAGAAGCAAGATCTGGCAAATGACCTTAAGGTTCTAGAAGGCCTATGGGATTTGCACGCAGATGAGACGGATACAGATATTGCCAAAGCGCTGATGCAGGAAGGCCTATTAAAATATAAACGCATGTTAAGCAAAGATGGTGCAGCTATCCCCATTGAAGAGTTGACGTTGGATGACTTCATAAGTATAAGTAATGATATGATAGATATTAAGAATGTTCCTTTATACCAGACCATTACGCCGCTTTTTCAGCATGCGGTTCAAGAGGCAGAGGATGGCAGAGGAAGGGTCGCGCTCAAATATACAATGGAAAGACAACAGGATGGTACATTCATAAGGAGAAAAGCGGTGTTTTTGAAGTATTATGATGACAGGAAAGACCCCCGTGTCCCTACTAGCAGCCCTAAATATGGACTAACTGTCATAGCGGATCACAGCAAGACGAATGCGGTTCATAATAACGGCAGCATAAACTATGGCAGGCCCGTGGATGAGTCTTTTTTTGAAGGCCTTTATAATAAAATGGTACGCATAAGACAGCATGGTTTTGAAAGTAAATTAACCTCGCTGGTAGACAGGAATGGCTGGGGCAGGGTTGCTGCTAAGCATGAAGGAGTTCTTGCAGAAGGCGAAGAATGGAACAGGTACGCTAAATTTATAGCTACAAGGCACATACTTAAGCATTATGATGACTTCACTGAGAATGGCCTGGGCATACTGCGCGTAGCAGACATGGGCCAGACATATGTAATCACAAGCACGACCAAAGATGGCTCATACATATATGATGGAAATTCACCTTTTAAGGTATCGTGGTTTAAGGAGATAGCAGAAGATGCAGAAATAAAGAACTATATCTTAAACCTTAAGATGTTAGAGTCCTGGTACGAAAAGATGGATTCTAATGGATTATTAAGAGAGTTTCTTATTACATATGCGGATATGTCAGGCATGTTCAAGCCTTTCAGAGAAGCATTAAGTGACAAGGCTGCCCACGATATTGCAAACAAGAACTGGGGCGTAATCAGTGAGAATAAATCCAATGCAAGGTTTGATTTTGATCCATCAGTATCTGAAAAACTTATTTATCTATATGGTAAAGACAACTATGGGGTATCTAACATACCGGACATGGTGAAAGGTTTTTATATTGGTTTGGCATATAGTAATGGCAGACTAGATAAGAAGGATGGCGCCAAAACACTTTTTGATCAATCAGTATTGTATTCGGATCCAAAACTTAATATCAAAGAAGTAGATAGCAAGGGTAATGTTGCGTATTTTCGCGAAAACCTAATATCTGGCTTACCTCGTATCTTTGTTAAGAATAACAGAGGATTTCCTATAGATGTACGATTTGGATTTATAGATCCGGTTACAGGTGAGATGATAACGCAGAAAAGAAGCACGTATAAGTATGGCAAAAAAACGGATATCGCTACTGCCGCCAGTACGTTTTCGATTTTTGATACAAGAGATATGTTCGTTTCAAGTAAGTCTATCATGAAAGCACTTTTGTCAAATGGCACAATTCTTGCTCAGGAATCTTTATATAGTAGAGTTGGGCTTGGCATCAAGCAGTTTGAAAAACGTACTAATGCTTATAAAACCAGAGGCTCTAGAAGGGTTATTGAGAATGAAGGTTCAAAATCGACAATAGAACTTAATAGGTGGGGGCTTGAAGAATCTTCTCAAACGTTGGATAAGGGTGACTACATAACACTCGCGGTCTCTGATGACAAAATAGGCGTAGATAGAAGTAGTTTGTCAGTTCCGGTTAAAGAAAAAACAGGCATTATTAAGTATAGAGGGGTTATGCTTAATCCGTATTTTCCCGATAGGGCCCCTGAATATTATGAAATAAGGGAAGTGCTCTATTATAATCAATCCGGAGATGTTATGTTTAGAGGTGATGAGTGGAGTGATAGATATGGAAATATTGTTGTAAGGGTTGTAAACAAGCATACTAATGACGGCGACGGATTTATAGCGACCTATTTCTTTAACAGGGAAGGTTATAAAGAGTATATTGCAGATAGTGTACTTAGCCAGGATAAGACTAAAAACATAAAGCTTACTTTTTCCAAAAAAATCGACAAAGAAATCGATGCCAGCGAAAGTGAATATTTATATCTACATATTGACGTGGAACCTTCTTTAGCTGGAGATATCGAGTATTCTCTGATTGTTAGAGATGAGAATACAGAGGCCATTATTAGCCATGACTCGCTATTTAGTCCCTACAGTGGCAATAAAATGCGAGAACCAACAAGAGAAGATCCTGAGCGCGAAAGCGCGGTTATCACGAATTCAGAGTGGAAAGAAGACCAATCTGTGCTGGTCTTGCCTGTTAAAGAACTGGTTAATCAGGGTATCGATGTATCGCATATCAGAGATATGGAATTAATATGTAAGTCCGGATTTAACGGAAGGATTAGAATTAGCCCTGTTTACAGGCTTGGCGACGCGACAGGCTTGAGCCGCGTAAAAGTACCTAAATTAGAACAAGAGGCCTTACCTGTCGTTGCTCTGCGAAGCGCCGGAGAGCATGTGATTAAGAACGCGCGAGTCAACATAGAAGGTAAAACTTATTATACGCTTACAAGTATTTATAGTGCTGCTAATACACGTTTACGAGATGAGGTAACTATAGAGTACATAAATGAGCTTAATGGTAAGGCTGAAACAAAGAGTATCATTATCTATTATGACGAATATGGCAAATATCCGGTTCTGAGCGTAGACAAATTGACGGGAGGCAATCCACGCGCGTATGCGGTAAGAGAAAAAGATGGATGGATATATATATGTTCCACGCACCCTATTACAAATATAAAGTCAGAAGGCGCTTTTAGCAAACAGGCCTTAAGGGATGATATCCCGGCGTGGGAAAAGCGCGGTGAATTCGTAATGATAGCGAAGATGGAAAAGGGTATATTGGAATATGACTATAACAAGGCTTATAATACACTTATACAGTATATAGTAAGGTCGGTTAAGGGTGAAGATGTTGAGCATTACTCCAGTTCTCTTGCGCCGCTTATGACGCCTGATTATCTTATCGAGCTCCTTGATTATACAGGAGAAACCCTTGCAAAGGAATTTACCAGAAACATAGATGTTGATGTTCCCGAGTATGATCTTTCTAATATCTCCCCTTACCTATCAGGTGGAGAGGTTTTATCTAGAATGCAGAGCTTTAAAAAGGCATTTCAGCCTATAATTCAACACCAGGCGCGCGCCCCTGATGATAAAAAACCAACGCTCTTTTTAGACGCAAAAGACTCTGATATAATGAGCCTATATGATAACAGCATATTAATGCCCGCTTTGTGTATGTCAGGCCAACAGCAAAAGGCAAAAGAGATAATATCGTTTGCCTTATCCACCCCACAAGATGCTGAGACCGGTTTAATATATGACCAGTTTTACGCTAAAACAAACCATCCTAAGCTTGGAAGCAGTAGAGACGTTACTTTGCATTCAAATGTTTATTTTTTAATCAACTCATTAAGCTACTATCTTGAAACAGGAGACGATGATTTTCTAAAAAGTACAATAGATCTGGCAGATAACCTTATCACAGGACAGTTATTAGACCGGGAATCAGGTTTATATTTTGAATCGACAGCGATACAAAGTATGGTAGCGCTCCAGTCTGATTATAGGGAGATTAAAACTGACGACCAGATCCTTATGCTTAATCTTTGCGATGCGCTGCTAAGTGACCCAATAAGGCAAAATATCGGAAACAAGCGCATCGCGGTAATTGAGAAAACAAGAGACGGCATACTATTGGCGCTTAAAGATAAGAAATTAGTAGACTCGGAAAATTCTATTATTTACAGGGGTTTGTATAAAATATTTAAGAAAACAGAAGATCACCCATATACTTTGTTAGGTTACGGATTTATGCCAGGGCTCTCAAGCAAGTCATTTTTAAATGTTATTTCGTTTAATGCTGACGGGGATAAGCTCAATTTGAGTTTCAAAGACGTTTTTGATAGATTCGAGTCTCACTTTATAGTATCAATCGGAAAGATTAATAACGATGTTATTGCCGGACCAAACCTCGCAGGCATTGACCAGGGCGATGTTATATACACAGAAGAGTTGATGAGCCTAATAAACCTACTCCGCTTGGAGATAGAAAATTCCAGGGATATAAAAAACAAGGATTATTACAGGAGAAGGTTGGAATTCTATTCAAGGTCTCTCAGTCACATAGTTGATATGTCAAAAAACTCCAGCCTGATGGATATTCCGCTGGTTGTATCCATGCAAGATGGCAAGATAGCGGATACATCCAAAAAGAGTGTGGCTCACAGGCACAGGGCAGCAATTTTAAATAACCTTTATCGTTCATCAATAGTCACTTCAGCGGAAAACTTTTACAGCAGTATAGGGTATTCACCTGAGAAGATACAGGGCGGCACATTTTTCCGAAAGCTAAAGATAGCAGCGGATAGACAGGCATCTATGCAAAAATCCGAGACACAAGAGATCTCAGATGAGAGTTCGAAAAAATATATTATCGCCTTTATTCTGATGATAGCGGCGTTGGCATCTCTTGGTATAGCAAGTTCTTTTTACAAGGCAAAGCCGTACAAGTCGACCAAGCCTTCTCCGAAAGGTGATGACAGCGGTGATGGAGAAGGTACCCCTCCTGCTGATGAAGGCACAAAAGAAGCTGTTGTGGCAGCAACGGTATCAAGCTTACAGAAAATTACTATAAAGGCACTTGCTATAGTTAAAAAGGCGAGCCTGCCGAAAAAACTGATGATCTTAGCTGTTATGTTAGCAATACCGCTCTTACTATCTAATCCGGCATTGTGTGCTGGATTAGGTCTTCTAACTCAACAATCAGTTGTTGCCCTTACCGGTCTGCCGCTGATATCTTCCGCTTTGAATTGGATAAGCTCATTAGGTGCGGTTAAATTAATATATATCGCGGTATCGCTTGCCTTTCCGGCGTTAATCCTTGCTTCAAATTACATAACCTCTTTCGCAAGAAAGATATGGTTTAGCACTAAGATGCGCAGTATCGCAAAAGATGGCAAAGCCAAACTGTACGATAAAGATGACATGGAAATAGCCCTTACCAGGTGGAACAATATGATTAATATGACCAGCGATGTTTCAGATAAGGAAAATAACGTTGTTGTAAATCACCCCAGAGTAAGGAAGGCAGACGGACCGATTGAGGTAAATTTCCTTTTTAGTCTTCGGGTTATTTATACATTGGCATTAAAACAACATAAAGAAGAAACAAAATTAAGCGATGACGATCTTATAACAAAGACAGATGACCCGCTACTTAATGGCCTTGACACTTTTGTACTTATGGTTGGAATGTATATGCGTAAGGTTATCTATGACTCAAAAAGAGATGAGAATGGCCAATTAGTAGATAGTAACCACATATGGTCAAGGCTCGAATCTTATTTTTATGAAAAGAGAGAGCTTCTAAGAGATGCGATGTCACAAAACAATAAAGCGGAATTTAATGATATACTGATAGATATGGGGATTGCCCCGATAGCGCAAAAGAGCGCAACAAATGAAGCGATATTGGAGATAGTCGAAGGTTATGGAGATGCAAGCTCTGAGGAATTCAGAGACGAGCTGGCAGAAAGAATAGGTGTTTCAGCTGAAGATCTGGGTGTAAAAAAGTTTGTAGAGGATTTTGAGAATTTTACTATACAAGAGGATTTGGCAAAACCTATCCATCCATGGGCGCTGCTCGCCGCGCGGCTATTGCCAAGGTTCCTGCTTGCTGCGGTTGGAGCGCTTATATTTAAGGCAGAGGCATTAGGCGCCACTGGTTTCTTAGGTGCTTTTATCGCAGGCCCATTAGCAGCTTTATGGCCTTATCTTGCTATTGCGGGAATAGTTATTATTCTGGGCTCATTGCTTAATCTGTATATTGGTAGGCATGCTAAATTAAATAAACTATCCGGTACATTAGGCACTGTTTCGCGTCTTACAAAAATAGGCGCATTAATCGGGCTTACATGCCTTGTTGCCGCTATTTCGCTTACGCCATTAGCTGCGGCAGGCGCTCCTTTAAGCATAATGTGGTTAGCCAAGCTTATTATAATCAGCTATCTTACTTTCGAAACATTTAGCCAGATATTCTTCAGGCATTCAATAACATGGCTTTCTCTTAGGTATCATTTCTCACCAGCTGTATCTACGGGTGGCCCTGGTTCTGTCATATCATATGTTACTTTATACGCGCTTACAATAGCTTTCGGAGCGCTTATGGGATTTAGTACTTATAATTTCTTTGTACAGTTTCAAGCTTTAGATACAATAGGAAGTTTCTTGCAATTAGTAGGGGGAGTGCTTGTATTTATTAATACCTTATATTTGACTAATTATGGTTTCTGGCAGATGCTTACCGGTGCAGCTTCAGGGGCCGTAAAGTTCCCACTTCAATTATCAGCCTTGATACTTTCTGCCGGAGTCTTTACCTTTGCCTTGCCGGCATTCTTACCGATTATACCTATTGCCGTGTTACTGATAAATAAGGTTATTAGTTGGATAGTACCTTTAAATAAAAGAAAGCGCCTAAAAGATGAGGCTGATGAGCAAGATAAAAAGACAGTTCTTGTATATATGGGCGGTGACGCGCTTGGCATGTTCATTAGATTGGCTGATCCCGTAGGGGAATTTATTAACAGATGGAAAGCCTTAAGAGGAGAGAATTCCGAAGTTCTTAGTGCAATCAGAAAAGAACTTGGCTGGAAGGGCCTTACTTCGGAGAAAGAATTAGAGGTAGTAAGAAAATGCCTGGAAGCATTAAATGCAGCGGAACAAAAAGATAAAGTTAGCCTATTCCATTTGAAGCAGCTTGAAAAAGAATCTGATATGCCAAATATTTTGAAGATAAATCCAGGTACAGAAGAAAATAAGAAGCTTATAATAGATGGCTGGAGAATAAGAAGGCATCTGGTGGAGATGCTTGGTAAGGCAGGCTATGCTCAGGATACAGGGATTAATCTTGCAGAACAGGCAGAAAGAATAGGCCAGGATAAAAGCCTAAGCGGTAAGGTATTATTCTATTTCATGCAGAATAAGTATAATATGGGCACCGGAGGTGAACCGTATAATTTGAAAACCATAGGGCTTGCTGATGGAAATGATTTAGGCCAGAGAGAACTTCTGGCATTGTTGGTGGAATATTTCTTAGGTAACGCAAACAAGGATACGGAACTTATAGATCCCCCTAAAGCGGCATATGTATTATATGACTGGACGCCGTTTGGTTTTAAATCCGCTGCTATGAACGCTATTGATATGGTTCCCGAGCACTCATCAGATATAGGTTCTATGGTTGTTATGGACAGGGATGCCACGGTCCATGATCTGGATAGTTATATATATGATTTAAAACGAATACGCCGTGATGAAGAGATCGCGATAATAGTGCCTGGCAGGGGAACTACCAACACGCTTACTACAATAGGCAAGGCTTCACAGCTTATAGAGGAAGGCCATAGATCGTATTTAAGCGGTGTAATGGGGCTTTTAGGCGGAACTCAGGGCGAGTTCGTTGGTACAGGATGGGGCAACATGTTAAGAGTTACCATGGCAGAGTCTCTCGAAGCGCTAGGTGCTCCGGATTACCCAACACCTTCCATTACCAAGGCGTTACGAAAAAAACATAAAGGATTCTTTGATAGGTTATTTGCCAATAGTTTTGGCCTTAGAGGGTATGTACCGAATGCGGTTGGTATAAGCGAAGATATTTGGGCTGTTGTTCAGGCCGGTGAAACGCAGATCGGACTTGGTAGAATTCCGAAGATGCTCGTATCCAAAGCCTTTTGGCACAAGATACGAGAGACCTTTACTCACGCGGAATGGTTTACAGCCTTTCCAAGGTGGTCAGGCGGCCTTATGCAGATGAACAATGATATTATTATGCAAAGAGCAACATTCTTTGGTCCGTTTAGTGTCTTTGCAAAAGAGGTGAGGCAATTAGGGGGCGATTTCTTCACTAGTTCACCTTTCGCGCTTCTTAATATATTGATAATGACCGTTGCGGTATGGGGAGGATTCAGCCCGTTTTATGGTATCCTGCTTGGTTTTTGGCTTGTAGGGTTTGTGTTTACTAATATATTAATGGTTCATGGGCTCATAGCTTATCTTGAAGGAAGCGGCTTTAATACCATAACAGCATTAGCCTCAGGTCTTATAGTTGGGGCTTTAATGCCATGGAACCTGCCTCTTATCGCAATAGGTTTTGTTCTTGGAGGATTCATCGTAGGCGGTAGTAAGTGGTTATTAAGCAGGCCAAGGGATATGATATTATTTCCTTTACAGCTTGTTATACACGCCTTTGCGCAGATTAAAAACGCCTCTTTGATATCTGTTAAGGCCGCAAGAAAGCTGGAATCTATGGCAAGTAGGGTCAATGATAACGCAGGTGCATGGGTAAAAGATGCTTCAGAAAGAATGTCTCTCAAGTTTGGCTTATCAGGAGCAGCATTACCTGTTTCTAGCATAATAGATATACCTGCGGTTAAGAGTGATACCAAGAAAAACTTTATAAGCATGCGCAACATAGCATTTTTAGGAGCCGGGTCTGTTTTGATAAGCATGGTTGCAGTATACGCGCTTAATATCCAAAATGTTGTAATGCTTTTGGCGGGATTGATATTTAGTGTAGGTATTCTTGAAGGGCCAAATTATACAAATTTAAAAGAAGGTGGTTATTGGATACGGAATGAATATATGCGGAGAATAGTTGTTTTTGCGCTTAATATTATGCCAAAGGTAGCAGGAGCAACAGTTGCCGTAACAACGCTTGTGTGTTTACATTTCGCCAGAATTATGCTCCTAACCAATCCATTGGCCGCAGCTATACTCTTTTCTTCAGCTATCGCTATAGCAGGCATTGTATATGGCGTATGGAGAAGTACAGATCATTATAAGGTAATAGCTCTACATAAAGCTATCTTGAAAAAGGCTAAGGATAATAAGAGTATTTTAGAAAGTATGCATCTAAAATATGGCTCAAATGTAGAGTTTAATGACATGACTAACCTGGTAAAGAATAATTACAGGGATATGCTATATGATATTGTAACAAGCAAAGAGTATAAAGGCCCAGAAGCATTTGTGAACCACTTAAAAGACTTAAAAGACTTAAAAGACTCAAAAGACTCAAAAGACTCAAGAGGCTCAAAAGACTCAAAAGACTCAAAAGACTTAAAAGCCTCAAAAGAGAAAGACTTAAGAAAAATAATTATAAGTAAAAGCTTGAAAAAATTAGATACAAATTTACTGATTAAGAGAGAGATAAGAACCAGGCTTGTTTCAGAGTTTATCCGCTCGTATAGGCTTAATCTACTTTTGTTCGTATGGATATTTCTCCCAAGTTTACCGGCGAATATTAATTACTTTCTGCATTCAGGAGGAGACCGTATAATAGAAACAGCATCAGAGTTTTTCAAGCCATTTGTCTTGCCTCTGCAGGTAATGTTTTATTATATATTAGCAGGGCAGATTGTTGGTTCTGTGCAGCTTGCATATTGGAAAAACAGGACAGTTAAGATTACAAGGGGTATCGACAGGTTACCGTTAACAGGCAATAGACAAAAAGCAGAGGCATTATTGTCTTTACTTAAGATATATCTGGAGCAGAGGAGTTATGGTTATGTAAAGAAGACATACAATGATATTAAGCTTGTTTTGGGTGCAACGCTTGATTCGTCTCCGATAGAGAGTACACAGGACGATTCTCCATCGCAATCGCTATCACAAACAGCTACTGGTTTTGATGAGGGGCTATCCATGCCATCTGATGTGTCAGAGGCTCCAAAACTAGCAAAAACACCTAAAAAGACAGAGGCAAAAGTAGGGGCAGGGTCGGATAAAAAGACATCTTCAGCAGGCATAATTATTACTGATGAGATAAATAAGCTTTCAGGATCAGGCAGATATAATGCGGATTCAGGTATTTCCCATGTAGCAACTATAATGAACAACTTCACTGATATATCAGATAATGATTTCAAGTTTGCAAGGAGTGTTTTAATAGATATCTTAGAAGATAATAAGGCAGATATATATGTACGTGAAATGGCTGCTTATGCATTAAGATTATTCGCTGATAAGCAGGTTATTGAAATATTGATGAAGGTTGCTGTATCTGATGAAGCACAGGATACAGCGCCTATGCCTGCTGAAGATAGGGCCTCCAATAAGATATATGGTATGAATTTAGCCCAGGTTGCGAATTACTCAATCAGTGAATTAATTACGCCAAAAGAAGATATAAAGGTTGATATTATCTATTCTGATGCGCTTAAGGAGAATGAAAAATTACAGCAGTACATACAGAGATTAACATCCAGAGGAACGAAGATATATCTGGTTAATAAGGAAGGCAGCTCTATAGGCAGTATGCTTGAAGGCCTGGATCTAAGTATAGATATGTTTGATGGTCTGTTTGAGGCTGTAGAAAAGACCTCAGAGCAGTTAAAAGTTGAGATAACTACTGAGTTAAGAAAGAATAATATAGCATTAAAGAATGTCCGCGTTTATGCGAGAACAGAAGAAGATATAAGCTCATGGAGAGATATACTTCTTGATAAATTGTATGAAGTAATAAGCAGCAAAGAGTTTGAGATTGTGACAGACTTAAGTGACGTCCAGGCAGAATATAAGCGAACCGCGAGTGTAGTAGCAACGCAAGCCTAAGGGTAAGTCCACACACAACTAAAAACGATTTCTTTGCCAGGGTTAGCAGGAATTTTTCAAATTCTTGCTAATTACAGGATATTTTATGTCCAAATTATTTAAGACTTTATAAACCATGATGCCAAGAGCTGCATTTAGCATTTAACAGTGGGGGATAAGATATGTTTAATAAAGCAAGAAAAGCTTTTTCTTATTTAGTATTATTTTCTTTCTTTTTGAATAATACAGCTTATGCGGAAATTGCTAACAATTCTACATTGCGATGTATATCTTCTGCCAATGCACACATTGGGCAGAAGATAGCAAGCAACTTTTTAAATGCCCCACCTGATATAAAATCTTCAAACATTAAAACCTCCTCATCCGGCATTATAACTCCTGAAGATATATTCACAAGAAAACTCGCGTTAGCGATAATTAAGCCGGATGTCAGTTCTGATATAAATAAAAACATAGCAGCGAATAAGAGCCTCTTTAGCAGGGATGATATAATACGAGAGCTTGAAGATAAGGGTTTCGAAGTAATAACTACTTTACCTGCAAACGTTTTAACCAGAAGAGATGCGGAAGAGTTCTACTCAGAGCATAAAGATAGGCTATTTTTTAGCGATCTTATTGAATATATGACATCAGATGAAAGTGTACCGGTTATATTGCGAGGCCCGGAAAACGCATGGCAGAAGTTAAGAAATGTTTTAGGGGTAGTGGATGGTAACGAGCAAAATACTTTAAGAGAAAAACTTGGCGCGCATAGGAAACAGCTTCCCGGCAATGTTAATATCATATACAACAGAATACATGGATCTGATTCATTTCAGTCAACACTTAGAGAGATTCTTTTCATTGCGGATAAGATGCAAAGTACGCCTTTTCTTGGATCCGGCGAAAAACTGCTCATGTCTTTGTCATTGGAATCAGATAGGGCATATTTCTCAGCACTTTACAGGCAGTATAAGCTTCAGTTGCTTGTATTAAATAGAGCACGTTTCTTAATCAATGCGGATGCTTCGCTGACAAAAGACGACGCTCTTGTAAGAGCCACAGCTTCGATAACAGCTGAACTGAAAAAAACAGGAAGAGATAAAGACGCCTTAATATTAGCGGATTCCAAGCCGCTTATTATTGGTCAAAGCTTTTTTCCTTCAGCACTACTTTCAGATAAGGATTTTAGAGATAAGCTAGGAGCGGTTCAATATGATGATATTGCTAATGACCCTAGAAACATAGAGGCCGCGACAGGTGTAACAATGGTACAAAATCCATTAAATGGCGGCATAGGCCAGGCAATGGACAGGTTGGGTTTCTTAGAGGCTATTTGGCCGGCAACCGGGCGAATAGGAGTGCCTGTGCTTGGCGCAAAGGCTATGGACTGCTATTTTAATGTTAAGGTAGTAATAAATGGCCAGGAAAAAGAAGCATTTGTAAGCGTTGCTGAAGCTACTATACTCTCTCTTCTTAACGAAGTAGAGAGAGGCTCATATAGGCATGGCATCTTAGAGGAGTTTATAAGTAGTGAAACAAGCCAGGCAATGGAAGATCTTAAAAATACAGTATATCTTTACGATAGGCTCGACCCTTTTAAAGCCGACAAGAGGACATATGGCAATATACTTAAAGAGAAGAATATGTTAGGAATAATGCCGGAGCAGGCGATGTTTCCGCGTTTTGACGTAGAAGATAACTACAGGCTTACTGATAAGTATACAGCTCCTGGAAGCCATGGACATTGGGGCGTTTATGCGCTTTCTAACATACCTGATGAAGAACTTCCACAGGATGGGAGTATTCAGATAAGGAGCATATTTAATGGCGATGGCATATCTAATTCACCGAACAATGTTATAGCAGGTTGGATGGCGAGAGAAGGCGCGCCTGTTATAATGATAACAACCACAAGAGCTCCGATAGATGTAAAGGGTGGTATGTTGGGCGTGGAATATTTAGATGATGAAAAGGTTAGAAAAAATATGCTTGAATTAGCAGATGCAAAGACAAACGACAAGGAGCAATCTGGTCAGGCTGAACTCTTCAAAAATATGGGTATCTCTGAAACGGGTAAAAATTTTGGCAAAGAAGGCATGCAGCTTTTTAATACTAACACAGTGCTCTTGAATGATACAGTTTTGCAGCCATTTTTAAGAGAGTTACGAGAGACACTTGGCATAGAAGAATATAACAGGGCGATAAGCCCAAAGATGATGATGAAATCTGTTGTACAGAAAGATGGCAAAGAGTATGCCCAGTTAGAAGGCGCTATGGGTTCTTCAATGCTTAATCTTGCCGGATTTTTATCTACAAATAATGACCCACAGATAATAGACTTATGTAAAAAACATGGCATAGATCCAAATCTATTTTTACGTTTAGTCAATATAGACGTAAATAAGAGGACAGATTTCTTCGCTCCTATAAAATTTCCTATAGATTACTGGTTGCAGTTTTTTAGTGACCATTTTACAGTCGATACAACTACATGGAAGCTTAAGAACCTAAGGCCCGGCCATCTGCCAGCCCTGGATACGCCGGATCAGGATAAGGATGAATACTACTCGAATGTGCTTAATCTGTTTAACCTTTTTGGAGATAAGGGTGTATTAAATAAAAATAATCCTGTAATGACAAGTACAATTGGCCTTGATCTGCTAAAGCTACGCGGTAAGGTTAAAATAGCCGGTTCAATACTACGGGGAAATGTTGTAGTGATAAATGAGGGCGATGGTGTTGCTGATTTAACTACTGGCGAGATACAAACGAAGTTGCTTGCCGATAACATGGTAAGCCTGGATAATGGCAAGCTGGTCTTAGAGGATGTTGCTATAGTAATAAGGGAGAATGGTAAGGATATAAAAGCAGCTAAGTTGCAAAATAAGGAAAGCATAGATATTGTAGTTTCTGCGTTAGTTTCAGATAAGGCCTCCTCAGCAGGCATGAATCAGGAAACAGATATTCCAGCCATCAAGAGTATTGTTCACCAAGCTAGAGCCGCTCTGACGCAAGAGCGCAAGAAAGGCATAGAATTCGGAACCAGCGGTTTTAGGGGTATAAATAGTTTAAATGAATTAACCGTAGCTATTACAGCGCAGGCAAACGTGGATTATATAAAAGAAGCTGGTGACAGAGATAAGGTATTTGTTATCGGCAGGGATACCAGAGAACAGGGGAATGACTTTATTATGATTACCGCGGCAGTATTTGCTGATAATGGCATAAAAGCAGTTATCTCGGACGGATATACACCAACTCCTGTAATTGCACATGCCACTGTTGCTAATGCATATGGCGGAGCTATAAATTTTACTGCAAGTCATAATCCCCAAGAGTATAAAGGATACAAGTTTACCCCCTCGCATGGCGGGGCTGTGCTACCGGAAGTAACCGATGTAATACAGTCGAAAACGAACGATTACCTAAAGCGATTGGAGTCGGATAGCGGAATTATAGCTGCCTTGAATAGCCCATACCTAAAAGCTGCTTTGAGTTATAAGGAGATGTTTGAGTCTTTTGTTAATTCCGGTGATATTAAATTCATCGATCCAGTAGAGGCTTATGTAGAGTATCTTTTTGGTCTTGAGATGCAAGGTGTAAAGATATTTGATAAGGTAACAGATTCCCGGCTTGGTGTTATAGCAAGCGGCTTGCATGGAACAGCAGGCCCTTATTTTGAGCGCATCTTTGGCCCAAAAGGATTAAATAAGCTGGCAGTAGATGTTTTAAATAGAGCGCCAAGAGAAGACTTCGGCCGTTTTAAGAGCCCCGAGGCAAAAGAAGCAAATCTTAAGGATGTAGTAGATCTTGTCACTAGGCTTGATAATGTGTTAGGTGTTTCAGGTGACGGTGATGCAGATAGAGAAGGAATTATCGATATAAATAGCAAGTTTATAGAACCGAATGAATTAGCTGCTATATTTTATTGGTATCTTCATGAGATAAAGGGTCTAAAAGGCGGCGTTGCAAAGACTGTGGCGACTACGAACCTTCTTAATGTGTTAGCAGGTACGTTTAATGAAGAATGTTATGAAAAACAGGTAGGTTTCAAGAATTTTATGAATGAGATACTTAGCGGAAAGGCTATTGTGGCTGCGGAATCGAGCGCTCACATAGGAATAAACGCTGTGTCCTGGGATGACGCTTTTTTATGCGCTCTATTAACATATCAGATACTCTCTGATAAGGACAATATTAAGGAGAAGACAGGCGTTGAATTGAAAGCCCTTACCGATATCTTAGATTATATACAGAATAAGGTTGTTAGCAGTTATTTTAGTTTTTATGAGGGCAAGATACCGGCTGATGAGGCGACAAAGAGCCTGCTTTTAAGCTGGAATCAAAGCCCCGAGATGCTTAGCAGAAAGCTTGGTGAGGAGCAATTGTTATCTATCTTGCAATACAATAATTTAGAGGTAGCTCAGATAAGCACTTTGCCAAAAAAGGGGATAAAGGTTGTTCTTAAGGATAGAAGCTGGCTCTGCCTAAGGCCTTCAGGCACTGAACCGCTGGTAAGATTATATGCGGAAGGGGCAGATAAGGCTGCGCACGAGGCGTCTAAAAAGAAGGAAATTCTTAAAAAGATAGCTCAAGCTTTATTGAAGGTTGATAAGGAGAAGCAGTCATTAAAGGCCTCCTCATCCGGCACTCAGAGCGCCCAGGATAGTGTAGAGTTAAGCTCTATCAGCAGACTTTTTTCTCAATTTGTATCCGAAAAGAATCCAGATACTTTAAGAAGTTTGATAAAAACAGCCAGAGAAGCTATGAGGGATACTTATGCAAATCCAGATAAGAAAGAGATTCTTCACAATGCAATTCTTTTTGCGGAGATGAGATTACTTAGTGAATTTCCGCCAGAATCAACAAAAGATAAGAAGAAACTCCTTTCTAAATACGCGGAATTGGAAAGGCAGTGGCAGAAAATGTTTGAAAAAATGTCACAAGATGCCTATAAAGTTTCAAAACGATATTTTCCAGATGAGTATAATGTGTTGCAATATAAGCTCAAGATGTATAAGGATTTTTTAGTTGTGCTTAAGCAAGATATGGAAGAGCTAGAAGATAAATTGCTACAGCAGATCTCAGATGCAAAATCCTCCTCAAGTGGTGAGAGCAAACTCTCCGCTGAGAGAGCGGATGCTATTGAGGCAGAGCTTGGACATCTCTTTGATATTACAAGAGAGACTATGATAGAGGGTCTAGCAAAACCACCTATTGTAAAAATTGATCTAGCGAGAGATGATTTCCTGTCTATTGAATTTGCGCTGCTGCTGGAGAGATATAGGCAGATGGCTGTAAAAGAGTTTGGGGAAAATATAATAATGGATATCTTGCCTAGTAGAAATGGGAACGAAGGCGTGCGTGTGGGCATATCAGTAAAACCAGATAGCGCAGCAGTTGAATATAAATCTTCCTCATCTGGTATATTGCTTACTGAAAATGATTTAGGCCTTATTGAACTCGCCGCTGATGTAGCGGACCTAAGTGACGCAACAGGTACAATAGTATACGATGATACAGCAATGTCAACAGAACAGCAGGGAATATTACGGAACCTTTTAGGCAAGGGTACACAAGGTTTAGCTGACCTAGAGGCAAAACTGGGATGTGATGTAAGGCTAATGTCACAAGGCGATGTATCGGATAACGCGAATACAATAATAATCTCAGACGGAGAAATTCCGGGTTTTCTTAATGCCAAATACTTAATCACAGAGCAGACACAGATAGATACTAGTTATATCGCGGTAACTCCTCTCATAGCGATAGCAAAAGGATTATTGGGGCTAGACAACATAACAAGCCAGCCGGAACTATATGAAGCCCTTAAGAGTTCAATAAGAAGCATAAGTCAAGGCCTTCTAAATGCAAGCGATATAGAAGCTGCCATAACCGCCTATATAAATGGCAGCCCAATGCTTGTAAAATTACCGCCTGCGTCAGTATATGATTATGATAAGCTTGAGCAGTTGTATCGTCAGGCGCTTATGGTATTGATCTCCGCGTAATAGCTATTTACAAAGCGATAAGTTTACATTTTGAGTATTGCACTATTTTGTAAAGCTTGATCTCCGCGTAATAGCTATTTACAAAGCGATAAGTTTACATTTTGAGTATTGCACTATTTTGTAAAGCTAAGGATAATATGAAAAGTATTCTTAAAAAAATAGTTACCTGTTTAGCGACAGCGACCTTTCTTATTAGTAGTCCTGCCTACCCATCTTCTATGGATACTAACACATTGCGTTCAAAGGCCTCTGTCAATACTCCCGCTAGTCATAATCTGGCCGATAGGTTCCTAACCAATGATACACAAGATGCGGAAGGTGGGTTTGTTTTTCGTAAGTGGAGCAAGAAGCCTGATACTTTAGCGTTTGGTAAGTATGGAAGTTTGAGAAGAAAACCCAACAAGCTTACAGACATAGCATTAGCAAGATTTAATTCACAATTAAGAAAGACAAAAAAACGTTTACTGGATGAAGGTTTTTTTAATAAAGAAGATTTTAAGGTTGTATTAGAGATCATCTATCCTGCCTATAAGGCCGCAACATATTCCAAGAAGAGGGATACTATTATATTAGATCGTCGTTGCTTTGGAAATGACGATTTTTTGTATTTTAAGATCAAGCACGAGCTTACTGACCGCAAATTGCCTGAGATAGATATTATAGGAGAGCAGTTTAAAGAGTTACCTGGGCTAAGAGAACTCTTTACTCTAATTACAGTGGATATCCAAGGCCTTATGCATTTAAGAGATAACTACCGAGGTCGGGCAGAAGATATATTAAAATACTGCCGTAGCGTAGGACATCACAACAGAGGACTATTAACATGTTATGAGAAGATAATGAAGAACCCGTCGCTTAATGACCCGTTTGCTTTTACAGAGGACGTTTTCAGGCTTGTAGAGAGTGAGAGGCGCAAGGCATATTTTCCGAATACGCGTAAAGCAGTTAGAAAAATAGCCAGAAAAAATAGTGATGGCAGCATTAATTATGAGATGACCTCCACTATATTAAGGGCTTGGTTGAAGTCAATACACAAGCAGTTTATTGAATTGCGAGATATAAGAGAGGTATCGCAATTCAAGCCCCTGACAGATTTTAATAAAAATACGCCTATATCGCTAAGGCCATTTATGCCTTACGCTAAGGAGATAGATTACCAGCTTGACAATGATTGTATCTTTCTGCGGGTAAAGATAGATGATAAAAAAGGCCGGATCAAGTACGCTTACCTTTATATAGGCCTCAATGATGATTGGAATAGTGTATTAGGAAAGCGCGGAAAGATCTATAGCTTAACATATCATAAATGGCAGCATACCAGCTCGGGCATATTTCAGTATGTAAATTATGGTACGGAAAAAGAGAGAGGTTTATACTGGGATTACCTTATCAGGCTTCCGGTTAGCCAGTTGATAAGCAAGCTCTGCAACAATTCAGGCCAGGACAATCTTAAAAAACTTTTTTCGGACCTATTTAGTGAGTTGGGGGTAAAAGGCGACATGGGAAGTAAGGCATGGCTTTCTGTAAAAAAGATCGTAGGAAGAAAAAAGGGGCCGAATAATTATTATGTGATAAGGGGCATAATTTGGAAACATATTGATCGCAAGCACCCTAAATTGTTCTTAGGTGAGGATAACCTGCGTGACACCTCTGTGGGTGAGGTACCTGCCTGGTTATTGACAGAAGATTCTGAGATGGGCCCAAAAGCCCTTTCATTTTTAAATCCGCGTAAAAAATGCAGCTGCCCAAATTTTTATGAAGAAGCAGATCGCATATCTATGCGGGAGATCTTAAGGATGCTAGAAAAAGCCTCTTCTCAACCTATGCAGCAGATGAACCTTTTTGGCGCGGGAAAGCCTGCCCCTGCTGCTATACTTAGTATTTCCAATATAAGTAAAGCGCAGATTGTAGATTCTGCTATATATATTGCGGCATAGCTTTTATCTGGCAGTTGCGCGGCTAATAAAACAGGAGTTTCAGAAGGTTTTTTTTGAGGAAAGGAGGGCAAAAAATATAAAAGCGGAAATAACAGGATTTTAGCTTGACGTAAAGAATATATTTTGTTAAACTAACTACCATTCATTATTTTAAAAGAGTGATTTTTCACATAGATTATAACGATTAAAATATTCAAAAGGAGGATGAGAGCATGAGAAAGATGTTAGCACTTAGCGCGTTGGCACTGATTGCCGTATCATTAGTGGCAACAGGATGCGCCAAACAGGAAGAGATCGTAATTGAGGAGTTTGAGTCCCAGAACGCGGCAACGGGAAAAGATTTTAAGGTATTCAATATATATACCGATAAGTCATCTCCGGGTAACCATTATATACCTTCAGGCTGGATGGGTGATTTTAGCGACATAAAGATAAACGACCGTTATATGGAAGGTGCGCATAGCGGCACTACCTGTATACAGGTAGAGTATCTTCCTCGCCGTTCACAGGGGGCCGGTTGGATGGGAATATATTGGCAGAACCCAGCTAATAATTGGGGATCTAAAAAGTCAGGCTTTGATCTTACCGGAGCTAAGGAGCTTGTTTTTTGGGCTCGTGGAGCTAAAGGCGGAGAAATAATATCAGAGTTTAAGATGGGCGGCATTACAGGTGAATTTTCAGATTCTGATTCCGCTGGCATAGGCCCTGCTATGCTTACATCAGATTGGAAAGAGTATAGGATAAATTTGGAAGGTAAGGATCTATCCCATATAATAGGCGGTTTCTGCTTATCCGCTAACGCTGATGATAACCCTGATGGGTTTATTATCTATCTTGATGATTTAAAGTACGAATAAACATAGAAGAATAGGAGATAGCGCCTCTTTTTGTCATAAAGAAAAGGCGCTCTTCCTATTTATCCGAGGTAATATTATGACTGCTATAAAGACTAAGACAAAGCCAAAGAAGACAACAAAGAATAGAAAACTCCTTATGGCCCTGCTGCTTCTCCTGCTGATCCTGCTTCTGGGAGTAGGAGCAACATTACTTCTTAAATTTTCCAGCAAGCCAGGCACATATATACATAAGAACACGAAAGGTGACTATGTATTACTTGCTAATGGCAGGCCTTTAATAGTTAAGGGTGTATGTTATAGCCCGATACCGGTGGGAGAGGGTTCTGTATATAACTGGTGGGGAGACAAGGCAAGGCCCTGGATGATTGATGGAAAGCTTATGAAAGACGCGGGGATAAATACAGTTAGATTTTATGAGCCCGGTGACAAGCCATCACAGGTGAAGAAGGTAATATCGGATTTTTATGATAATTATGGTATATACTCGATCATGGGCCATGGTTTGGGTTTTTGGGATTTTCCACATGCGAATTACGCGGATCCTGCCTTTCAGCAACAGATCAAAAGGCAGGTATACCAAATGGTAAAGGCATACAGAGACGAGCCCGGAGTATTGGCATGGGTCTTAGGTAATGAAGCGAACTATTCTTTTGATGGAAGCGTAAATCCATGGTCTACCTCAGAGCTTGACTCTATTAATAACCCGCGCGATAGAAAATTGGCTAAGGCCAAGATATATTACACATTCTTAAATGAGCTTGCCCAGATAGTTAAAAAGATAGATCCGTCCCGGCCAGTAGGCTTTGGAAACGGCGAGCTTGGCAGTATAGAGGTCGCAAAAGAGTATTGCCCTGATTTTGATTTTGTAGGTATCATAATCTACAGAGGCAAGTCTTTCGGCAATATGTTCCGCCAGCTTAAAGATAGATATGGGAAACCATCCATCATTATTGAGTTTGGCTGTGACTCTTACAACGCGTTAAAGCAAGAACCGGATGAAGAGAACCAAGCATTCTTTTTAAAGACGCTATGGAATGAAGTAGAGTATAATTCATATACGGGTAAGGGTGAAGGAAACTGTTTAGGCGGCTGCATATTCGAGTGGAATGATGAGTGGTGGAAGCATGGACAGGATGATATCGGTGAATGGAACCTACAAAATACCCAGGCAGGATGGACTAATGGGTCATATTATTTTGATACTGAGGGCAATCCTAATATGAATGAGGAATGGTTTGGGATTGTAACTTTAAAGGCTGAAAAAGAGAATGGCGTTAACAAGAGGGTTCCTAAAAAGGCTTATTACGATTTGAAGGAGCTTTGGGAGCAAGAGGATAAGGTTACTGCCTGCGACTGGAGATAGGTTCGTATAACGTTGTGCGTGATGCGTATTGCGCAATGCTAAAACCGCAATACCTGCCTACCGGCAGGCAGGCGCGATACGAGATACTCAATACGAATATTATATAATAATACTTAATAAGGAGCAATAATGCAAAAGTTTCTGTCAATAGCGTTGTTTTTAGTTATGGTAAGCGTTACTGGTTGCGCACCCGGAAATGGTGCTGACAAAGTTGCATCGGATAAGATAACCGTCTGGCATTGGATGACGGATAGAGAAGGCACCTTTAACGAGCTCGCGGAAAAATATAAAGCGCTTACAGGAACGGATGTTAAGTTTGAGTTATACGCGCCAACAGACGCTTACAGCGAGAAGATAAAAGGCGCGGCACAGACACAAACCCTGCCTGATGTTTTTGGCATACTAGCCGATAAGAGAGTTATATCATCGTTTATAAAGGCAGGCCATGTTCTTAATCTCGATACTTATATGGATGCGGATAATGGAAAATGGAAAAAGGTATTTTACGCAAAGGCACTGAATGTTAACAGGTTCATGCTGGGTAACGAATTTGGGGTTGCGCCAGGCATCTACGCGGCGCCTTTGGATGTAATGAATATACAGATGCTATACAACAAGGATCTGTTTAAGAAGGCAGGCCTTGACCCGGAGAACCCACCCAGGAACTGGGCAGAATTTTTAGATGCCGGAAACAAGCTTCACGCTGCCGGCATACAAGGCATGGTAAGCGGATGGGGAGAGATCTGGATGATAGATTGTCTCGCGTCTAATTACGCGTATAATATAATGGGTGAAAAGAAGTTTATTGACACTATCAAGGGAGAGGTCTCATATGCTGATCAGGACTGGATAGATGTCTTTACTGTTTTTAAAGATATGAGAGACAATAACCTGCTTGCCAATGGTATCGTTACTATGGTCAACAAGCACGCGGAACAGATGTTTGCGAACCAACGCGCCGCGCTGGCATTTAATGGTTCATGGTGCGTAAATGTATATCATGGCATGAATCCGGATCTGAATTATGGCGCAATGTTGCCACCTGCGTATTCAAATAAATACCCTATGAAGATATGGGGTGGAGCGGGTGCCAGCCTTATGGTTAATGCTAGGACTAAAGATAGAGACAAGGTCGTTGAATTCTTAAAATGGTTTACAGCTAAAGGCCAGCAGGCATATTTAGCGAATGAGACACGCAACCTGCCCGCTAATAAAGATAGCCTTGGTGAGATATCTCCCGTATTAGCGCAGTTTGTTGATGATATGGATAGCGTTACCCATCCGAACAATCTTAATGTTTCAGAGTTTCCTAAGGTTATAGAAGCGCGAGATAAGGGCATACAGTCTATTGTAATAGGCGAAAAGACCCCCGAAGAAGTCGCTTTAGAGGTGCAGGCTGTTAAGATAAGAGAGATGGGAAAAGCAGGGGGACTCTCCTAAAGGGGACGCCCCTGAGCATGGAAATAGATAAAATTTTGCAAAAATAATAAATTTGTGCAACATGCAATAATATATATATAGTTAAGCAAAATATAGTTATCAGAAAACTAAAAAAACGATAAAACTCAATCTCAGGGGTGTCCCCTTTGCTTTAAAAAGTTTTAGGAATAAGATGGAACATAGAAAAGCAAAAAAGATATTTACGAATTATCTCTTTGTCCTACCTGCGGTGCTATTGTTCTGCACCTTTCATCTATACCCTTTTGTGAATGTTTTTCGTTATTCACTGTTTCAATGGGATGGTATAGTACCATTTTCATCCGCGCAATTTGTAGGCCTCGCGCATTTTAAAGATATATTTACTGCTAATCCACAGTGGTGGTATTCCATGTGGCATGCTTTTTATATTACCCTTCTTACATTGATATTTCAGAATGGGCTTGCCCTGCTTTTAGCACTTGCATGTGATAGGGCCATAAGAGGCGCTAAGGCTTACAGGATGATATTCTTCCTGCCGCCTGTGCTTTCCGGTATCGTGGTAGGACTTATCTGGCAATGGATATATGATGGTAATTATGGGCTTTTAAATTACTGGTTGACGAGCATAGGCCTGGGCCATTTAGCGCGTGCCTGGCTTGCGGATCCTAATACCGCACTTACATGCGTTGGCATAGTGCATATGTGGAAGGGTTTTGGATGGGGCTTTATAATACTCTTGGCCGGCCTTCAATCTATACCCCGTGAATTATATGAGGCGGCAAAGGTAGATGGCGCTGGGGCATGGGATACATTCAGGCGCGTTACAGTGCCACTTATGGTGCCTGTCTTTGTTCTTGTAACGATCCTTACAATACTTAATACAATGCAGATATATGATCTGATAGTCTCTCTTACAGGTGGAGGCCCGGGTTATCATACAGAGGTTCCGATAACAAGGATATTGGCGGCGATGAGGGGTGGCTCGCGTCTTGGTTACGCTTGCGCTCTCGGCATTGTCTTTGGACTTATGTTACTTGTTGTATCATTTATACAGATACAGGCTTCAAAATTGGCAAAACAGGAGTAAACGTTATAGCGTTATGGGGTTATGGTGCTATTGCGTTATAGCGTTATGGGGTTATGGTGTTATTGCGTTTAGAGCTATAAAAGGAAAGAGATGCAGAAACCTATATATTACAAAGTAAAACAATTCATACTAACGTATTCTACCCATATACTGCTTATTATCGTATCTCTTAGCTGCATACTCCCTCTCTTATGGATGTTCTCATCAAGCTTAAAGACCCAGGCAACGGTCTTTTCTGATATGAGCCTTTTTCCACAGAATCCGCATTGGGGGAACTTTTATATCGCCTGGACAAAAGGCGGGTTTGGCAGATATTTTTTCAATAGCCTGCTTTATACTATCGTAGTTGTGCTAGGTATCGTATTTGTTACATCTCTAGCCGCGTATGGTATTTCACGGCTTAAGATACCCGGTAAGAATATTATATTTTATGTTTTTTTAGCTGCCATGATGATACCGATACCCGGCGCGTTTGTGGCATTGTATGTGCTTTTAAATAAGCTGGGATTCTTGAACCCCCAAACAGGTTTTCCATTACTGGATAACGCTATAATGAGGCTTGGCTATATCCTACCTTTGATAAACAGCGGGCTCTCTCTCGGTATATATATGCTTAAGACGTTTTTTGATAAGATGCCCGGTGACCTGGAAGATTCCGCGAGGATAGACGGCTGCTCGGTATTTGGCATATATTGGCACATAGCCTTACCTATGGCAAAGCCCGCGATAGCGGTTATTGTAATCTTTAATACATTGAATGTGTGGAACGAATACTTGCTCGCCATGCTTGTGTTGACAGGCAAGAACCTTATGCCTTTAACCAGGGCACTTATGGTCTTTCGCGGTACACATATTACTGAATACCCGCTTCTTATGTCAGGCATGACAATTACGGTAATACCGATAATAATTGTGTATATATTATTACAAAAACATATCATAGCGGGCATAACAGCAGGAGCGGTAAAGGGATGAAAGTTCGGTTATCGGTTGTAGGTTTTGGGTTATCGTTAATACTTTTTGCAACAATACTAGTTGCGGTTTATGCTTTTGCGCTTGAATTGCCGGAAGGAGTAAAGGATTATTATAAAGACGGCGTGGCTAGCGCTCCCGGGAGATCAGAAGGAGTGCCTCCTACAGTCAAGAAGGCTGATGTAAAAGAAGGCGTTGATATGGGCAGGAGGGAGACCAAGGAGTATGATTTTAGCGATGAATCCGCGGGAGCCCTTATGGCAAAGGCATGGGAAGCGCTTAATAAAAAAGATGAGCAGGCCCTAACCGCTTATACGTCAAGGTGCATAGAACTTTACGAAGAAGATGCGAAAGATCAAGAGGCAAAACTTGATGCCTTCGCGCCATCAGGCTCTGAAGCGGATTACGACGCCTTAAATAATGTCGCTGTCTCTTATTTTATTCGAGGTGAATTTTACAAGTACAAGAAGGATTGGAAAGAATCCAGTAAGAATTATAAGAAGGTTGTAGATAATTTTTATTTTGCGCAATACTGGGATCCACGCGGATGGTGGTGGAAGCCGGCGGAGATATCAGAAGGCGAGATAAAAAAGATTGATGAAGGTTATTATGAGAAAGATTAAGTATGCGTTCTAAGCTCTACATCCTGTGTTCTATATTAGTATTTTCTTTCATAGTCTTGTTGGCTGGTTGCGGGTCATCTAATAGCTTTGAGGAGGCACCTAGTTTTAAACTCGCGGAAAGAGGAAGCGAAGGCATAATAGATTACAAAAAATATGGCGTCTTTGAGGGCGTTGGTACACAAGATTACCGTTATATTATAGATGACCAGGCAGGCCTGTCAAAGGCTGTTGGTGAGGGCATATATCCAAATTCATCAAGCGTACTTAAGGACCCGGGGTATGAGGAATTTAAGAGTTCAGGCAGGCTCAAGGGCAAGCATTGGGATTTTATAAATAAACCTGAATATCAGGCAAATTTTTATAAGTGGGCAACGGCGCCTGAGGATAGAGGAGTGAAATTATTTTATACTGCTTTTGCCCTTGAAAAATCAGGCCATATAAAGCAGGCTATCAAGGCGTATTACGCGCTTTGCGTAAATTTTCCAAAGACTATAGGGTGGACATATTGGCATACACCCTGGTATGTTGGCCAGGTGTCGATTGACAAGATAAGATTTTTATGTAAAAAATATCCTCAGCTAGGGTGGAGACTTGAGGGTGGATATATACTTGTAAAGAATGGCTATGATGACAATGTAAGAAACGATGTATTCATAGTTGATCCGGGGCGGATTGTAAAGGCGAAACCGGAACAGCTTCAAGAGAAGAGAAGAGATATAGCCAACCAAGAGATTATTAAATCAACAGGGGATGATCATATCAAGCTTGTACAGTATGAGGATAGGTCATGGCAGCTTTATGTTGACGGCAAGCCTTACATCATTAAAGGGATTGCTTATGAGCCCAGCAAGATAGGCCAGAGTCCTGATCAGGGAAATCTTGAGGATTGGATGCAGCAGGATAATAACCATAACTCTAAGATAGATGCGCCATATGACACATGGGTCGATAAGAATAAGAATGATATTAAGGATGCTGATGAGCAGGTGGTAGGTGATTTTAATCTTTTATGGAATATGGGTTGTAATACCATAAGGGTGTATCATCATGCTTCAAATATGCCGTTGTTAAGAGACCTTTATGAAAATTATGGGATTATGTCACTGATGGGTGATTTTATAGGGGCATATGCTATAGGCTCAGGCGCTACATGGTATAAAGGTACGGATTATTCGGACCCGGTTCAGCAGCAGAATATGTTGGATAGCATAAAAGAGATGGTAGATACGTATAAGGATGAACCGTATGTACTTATGTGGGTCCTAGGAAATGAGAACAACTACGGTGTGGCTAATAACGCTAAGAAGGACCCTGTATCATACTATAAGTTTGTAAATAAGGCAGCAGAGTTTATAAAATCGATAGATCCCCATAACAGGCCGGTCGCTATATGCAACGGAGAGATAATATTCCTTGATATATTTGCCAAAGAATGCCCCGCTGTAGATGTATTTGGTTTGAATTCGTATCGTGGAGATTATGGTTTTGGCCATTTATGGCTTACTGTAAAGGAAGAGGCGGATATCCCGGTTATTATAACAGAATATGGTTGCCCGGCACATAATATGTATACAGATGAGGCAACAGCCGAATTGCAGCAGGCAGAATATTTAAAAAATTGCTGGATTGATATTATATCTAATTCAGATGGCTATGGGCAGGGGAATAGTTTGGGCGGAGTATTATTTGAATGGGTAGATGAGTGGTGGAAGGCGTATGAGCCTGGGCTGCATGATACAAAGCCTTTATGGGCAGGATCATTTCCCGATGGATGGATGCATGAGGAATGGCTCGGAGTAGCATCACAAGGCAGCGGTAAGAATAGTCCGTATCAACGGGTCTTAAGAAAAGCATATTACGAATACAGGGATATGTGGAAAACTAGGGAAAGCGACTAGTCTTCATAAACACAATACAAACAAAGGAGGAGCACATGGGCAAAAAAAGATTTTTAGGTTTGATAGTATTTGCGGCTCTGGTTTTTAGCACGATGGCGCTTCAGGCGCAGAGTGTGGAGTTCTTTGAGCCATTCAATGTCTATACAGACAAAAACGCGCGCGGCAATCACTATTCTCCGTCGGGATGGATGGGTGATTACAGTGACATCGCTTTTACGGACGCGTGGAAAGAAAACCCGCATTCAGGTATGAGTTGTATTAAGGTTAATTATAAGCCTAAGGCTTCACAGGGCGCAAGGTGGACAGGCATGTATTGGCAGAACCCACCTAATAACTGGGGAGAGAAGAAGGGCGGATATGATCTAACAGGCGCTAAAAAACTCACATTCTGGGCACGTGGAGAAAAAGGCGGTGAACGCATAGAAGAGGTCAAGATAGGCGGCTTATCAGGCACATACCCTGATTCAGATATCGCGGCAGCAGGCCCTATTATCTTGACAAAAGATTGGCAGGAGTATAGTATAAATCTAGATGGTAAAGACCTAAGCTATATAAGCGGTGGCTTTGTATGGGCTACTAATCTTGATGTTAATCCAAGTGGGTGTACTTTTTATATTGATGATATAAGATACGAATAAAACACACCTGCGTGAATAATGAAGAAAAAGGGGCAGTTTGCTTTTATACAGTCTTTTTATAGAAGTAGCCTGCTCCTTTTTTAACTAGAAATAGCGGTTTAAGGTACGGTTTTTGTAATACAATAAATCTATGAAACAAGATTATCCAGATCGCAGAAAATATATAAGGTTGAATTCATGTTTCCCAATTGAATTCAGCTTCTTTTTTTCCGCGAAAACAACACTCACAAAAGAATACCAGGGTTTTACGCGTGACATCTCTGAAGGTGGCTTATGCCTTGACGCGAAGAACCTAAGCGATGAAGATTCCGTGCTTGTGTTGAAAAAATGGCCGAGTCTGAATCTTACTATTGATATACCTGTCTTGGGCCATCTGGTTAAGACAAGAGCAAAGGTTGTATGGGTTAAAAAAGATGATAGTGACACGGAAAAGAATAACTATTTTATAGGGGTCTCTTACCTGGATATAAATGCTAAGGATAAGAGGAAGATTATAAATTACGCACGGCGCTTGAAATATTTACCACGTTTGGCTGTAGCGTTACTTGTTCTTATGTTTCTAGGAATAGCGGCCCTTTCTTTTTATCATATACAGTCAAAAAAAGAGAATAAGGTGCTGGTAAATCAGCTTGTTTCTGTATCAGAGGTTAAGTCTGATCTTGAAAAGCGCTTAAATGAGCTCAAGACCCGCAAGGATATGCTGGAGGCCAAGCTTGTTAAAAGCGCTGAAGGAGCTGTAGGTCTTAAGCAAAGAATAGCTGATATAGAAAAGAGATTGACTGATGAGAAGAAGCGGTTGGAGCAGAAACTTGAATTAGCACTGGATCAACAGAAGGACCTTGAAAAGAAGATGGCTGATCTATCCGCGGATGAGATCGCATCAGGTGATATGGCTTATAAGGTCACCGAGTCAAGGCTTACTGGTTTAAGCGCTACTATAGAATTGCTAAGGATCGAACTTTCAGAAGTTACCAAAAAGGCTGATCTGGAAAAGAAAGACTTAAATGCTAAATTGGATTCACTGCAGCGAACCAACGCTACTCTCAAGGGGGAGATAGATCTTACTCAAAAAGGTGAAATTTTACTTGAGGAACAGCTTGCGCAGGTAAAATTAAAAAGTGGTGAAATAGCTCAAGCAAGCATTGATAAGATGCTTCAATGGCTCAAGATACATCAGACCAAAAAAACAGGCCTTGTCTTAAGTTATGAGGGCGATAAGGACTTAAAGGACTGGGGATTTACTTATGACCAGGCTCTTGCGTGCCAGGCATTTCTTATTCTGGGTGAGAGAGAAAGAGCCAAAGGCGTACTGGAGTTTTTCTTAAATCGCGCCAAACGCTTAGACGGCCTTTTTTATAATGCGTATGATGTAAAGACAGGACTTCCTTGTGAATGCATAGTCCATAGTGGGCCTAACATGTGGATCGCTATAGCGGTATGCCAGTATACTTATAAGACAAAAGATAACAGGTTTCTAATACTTGCAGAAGACATAGCATCAGAGATGATGCTTATGCAGGATGCCTCAACTGACGGAAGTATTAAAGGAGGCCCGGATGCGGATTGGGTCAGCACGGAGCATAATCTTGATGCGTACGCGTTATTTAATATGCTCTATGATCTGACCATAGAAGATGTGTATAAGCAGGCAGCGGCAGTTACTCTCTCGTGGCTTGAGACAGTGGGTTACAATAAGCAGGAAGGCAGATTTTTAAGGGGCAGGGGCGATGCCACTATCGCGACAGATACTTTTTCCTGGGCAATAGCGGCCATAGGGCCCGCGACGCTTTCAAAAAATAATATGGATCCCGACGGTATAATGGAATTTGCCGAGAAAGAGTGCAGGGTAGAGGCAAAATTTTACAGGCCAGAGGGTAGAACCATCGATGTTACGGGATTTGATTTCGCAAAGGCGCAGAATATAGGACGCGGAGGCATCGTATCAACAGAATGGACAGCGCAGATGGTTGTGGCGTTTAAGATTATGGCGGATTACTACAAAGCCAAAGGCGATACTGAGAAAGAGGGTATATATAGATTAAAAGCGGAATATTATCTATCACAACTTGGTAAGATGGTAGTATCCTCACCATCGCCCACAGGGCAAGGGGAGGGGTGTCTTCCTTACGCCTCCATGGATAATGTAAAGACAGGTCACGGTTGGCGGGTAGCTAACGGAAGGCGAACAGGCTCTGTAGCAGGAACCGCGTATTACATCTTCGCGTACGAGGGTTATAATCCATTAGAACTTTAGAAACCTTTAAAGACCGAAAGAGCTCTTAAAATTCCACTAATAAACCTTGAAAAATATCCTTATTTCTGATATTATAAAAAAAATTTATATAGGATGAAGATGAAAAGAACTCCAGCGTATTATCTTAACAAAGACGGTGATTTTGTAATTGATAATTACAATCTCGCGAAGCCTTTCTCCAGTTTCTTTCCCGGCATAGCAGGTATATGGGGAGTGCCTATATGGGCGTTCTATGTTAATAGGGGCCAAGCCATAGCGTCGTTCGGCATAAAAGACAAAGATAACCCCATAATGGAGTTTCAGCCGGCTAACAAATCATACTATCTTACCCCGCTTGTAGGTTTTCGCACATTTATAAAATTAAAGTCAGGTAAAGGGCCTATTTTCTATGACGCTTTTTCAACGAGTCAGCATCTACCTGATTTTGATATAGAAAACAGCATGATTATCCGCCCCGATGGGCTTGGGCTGAAAGAGATAAATCATACATTAGGTATAGAGGTTGAGATAGATTATTTCTCAATACCAAAGGATAATTATGGCGCCTTAGCGAGAAAAGTGACCATTAAAAATATATCCAAGCAAAAAAAAGACCTTGAGGTATTAGATGGAATGCCACAGATCCAGCCTTATGGGACCAATAATATGTTTCTTAAGCAGATGTCCCGTACTATAGAGGCTTGGGTTATGGTAGAAAATCATAATAACGGCGTACCTTTTGTTCGTTTAAAGGTCGAGCCTGCTGATAGGCCGGAAGTCGTTCATATAAAACAGGGAAACTTTTTCGTCTCATTTGACGATAATGGCCTTGTTAGGCCCGTAGTAGAAACAGAGAAGATATTTGGTGCACAGGATGACTTTATCTACCCTAAGGCTTTTCTGGAAAGAGAAAAATTTACATACCCTGATAAACAGCATGTAAAATCAAAGACACCTTGCGCTTTCGCGTATACGAATGTTAAATTAAAATCAAATAAAGCTTATTCCCTTTATACGATAACAGGCAATATGAGCAGCCTTGAGAAGCTAAGATCTAACGTGAAGCGGATAACCGCTGTTGATTATTTCGAGAAAAAACAGGCTGAGAGCAAAGCTGTCATAGCGTCTCTTTGCAACCCTGTCCTAACTGTCTCATCTTCCGAGAAGTTTGATCGGTATTGCGCGCAGAACTTCCTTGATAATATTATGCGCGGAGGCTCTCCGGTAACCTTGGAACATGCCTCGGGCGCGACCAATCTAAATTTATATTCGCGCAAACACGGTGACCTTGAGAGAGATTATAATATGTTTTTGATCGAACCTACATATTTCTCACAGGGGAATGGAAATTACCGCGACATAAATCAAAACAGGCGAAACGATATCTGGTTCAATCTCGGCATTAGATATGAAAATATCCTAAACTTTTTTAATCTTATACAAACAGATGGTTATAATCCATTAGTTGTAAAGCCTGATCGCTTTACGTTTAACCAGGATTTTAACTGTTTAAGCCGTTTTTTTAATGCCTACAATATGGCAAAGATAAGAAAGCTTTTGAAGAATGATTTTACCCCGGGTGAGGTCTTTCTTTTTATCGAAAATAATAATATTACCTTAAGGTCCAGTGAGCCGGACCTTATAAGAGTTATTCTGGATAATTCCGTTAAGCATTCCCAGGCAGACCATGGCGAGGGATTCTGGATAGATCACTGGCACTACTGCCTTGATATGCTGGATAGCTATGTAAGACTTTTTCCGGAGGACTTAAAGAGTATCCTTTTTGAAAGAAAAGACTTTTTGTTTTATGATAACGCTCATGTGGTACAGCCAAGAACTAAAAAGTATGTACTCGAGAAAAATAATGTGCGCCAATTTAAAAGTGTTATCAAGGACCCTGTTAAGACAGCGCTGATTGGCCAAAGAAAGATTTTTAAAGATATATCAAGAAAGAACAACGGTACTGGTGATATATATAAGACAAGCTTAATAGCAAAGATGCTAGTAGTTATCGCTAATAAGTTTGCTAGCCTTGACCCGTTTAATACCGGTATAGAGATGGAGGCGGATAAGCCGAATTGGTATGATAGCTTAAACGGCCTTCCGGGACTCTTAGGTTCTTCAACCTGCGAAACATTTGAGCTAAAACGGTGGATACTCTTTTTAAGGTCTAGCTTAAAAAAACTAAAGCTCGATACGAAAGAATCCATATCATTGCCCTCTGAGGCATACGATCTTTTGATGGGACTGGAGAGAGCGTGTAAGCAGAATCAGGATGATCACAAGTTTTGGGATAAGCGCCACACCTTAAAGGAGAGGTATAGGGCCAAGACGTTTCTGGGTTTTAAGGGTGAGGAAAAGCATATCAAGAATAGTGTATTAGCCGGCCTGTTCGATAGTTTTCTTAAAAAAATAGATTCAGGATTAAAAAAAGCGCGGAATAAAAAGACAGGGCTATATTATTCGTATTTTATAAACGAAGCGATTGATTACAAAATGGCCTCAGAAGGTGGAGAGGGCAGGCATGTCAAAATAGCGAAGTTTAAACAAAAAGCGTTACCCTTATTTTTAGAGGGCATGGTACACGCGTTTAGAGTAAACAAGGAACAAGATGTCGCGGAGGGTTATTACAATGCGGTCCGCGAGAGCCAGCTCTTTGATAAGGAGCTTAAGATGTACAAGGTTTGCGCGCCGCTGGAGAGTATGCCGGAGGAGATAGGCAGGGCACGCATCTTTACTCCGGGATGGCTTGAGAATGAATCTATATGGCTTCATATGGAATACAAATATATGCTTGAGCTCTTAAGGTCCGGATTATACAAGCAGTTTTATATGGATTTTAAAAATGTCTTTGTCCCGTTCTTAGATCCCGCTAGATATGGCCGCAGTATCCTTGAAAATTCTTCATTTATAGCGTCAAGCGCATTCTCCAAAAAAGAGCAGCGCGGCAACGGATTTGTCGCGCGTCTGAGCGGTTCAACAGCGGAATTCATACATATATGGCTCATAATGTGTGTGGGCACAAGGCCTTTTTATCTTGATAAGGATAATAAGCTCTGCGCTGAGTTAAAACCTATTCTACCCGGCTGGCTTTTTACTGAAAAAAAGACAGAGGGTTTCGAAAAAGACACGTTCTCTTTTAAGTTTCTTAATAAAACCTTAGTTGTCTATCATAATAAAAAAAGAAAGAATACCTTTGGAAAAAATAGCGTAAAGATAAAACAGATAGAGGTAAGACCGGCCAAAGGCGAATCAGTTATATTAAAGGCGCCATATCTTCCGGAACCATTCTCTCATCAACTCCGCCAAGGCAGTATCTCCCGCCTCGACATCACCCTCGATTAGGGGACGGTCCTAAAGGGGACACCCCTAAGTACGCGATTTGCAATTTTTTGTCCATAATTTTTTCCTCGTATAGATTTATCTTATTTATGCATTCTACAAATGCTTTTTGGCGCTTTAAGGGCGTTGTTCCCATATTGCTATATAATGGGTTTTCTGTGAGCAGGGAATCCTTACTATTGCTAGCGTAAAATTGGTAACTGGAATAAGGATACTTGGCGACGTTGTTAGCCAAGCCGGCTCGCACAGGATTTCTTTCTATATAGCCGGTACATTCAGCTAAATATGCATCTTCAGTAATAAGTAAGCTTTTATATCGATTTTGAAAAAGGCATCCAACGGAATTATATTTTCGATGGTGGTAGTGTGTATATATCTGGCAGATGCCTTGCATGAATTTTTGCAGCTCCCTTGCCCTTATAGAGGTTAATAAGAGATGAAAATGGTTTGGAAGCAGCGCATAATTATAAATTTGTATTGCATATTTGGATAAATATTTTTTAGTTGTATCTTTGAACATAAGATAATCAGAGTGGTCATAGAATATAGGCTGCTTATTATTGCCTCGATTTAAGATATGATAGATACCCTCATCGCATAGTACTCTAGCTGTTCTTGGCATATTACCCCCTTTTTTTTTAGAATTTCAGATTTTTTATACCCCTCACTATATAAGACGCTTGAACGGGCAATTTTCTTTCAAAAAAGTTTAAAAAAGTGAAAAAACAAGGAACCTCACTTAGACAATATTCTAAGGCAATCGGTTTCTTTCAAAAAAATGAAAAAAACATAAAATTTGTAAAAATTTGTGCTCAGGGGTGTCCCCTTTAGGACCGTCCCACTTAGAGGTAGAAGATTGTAATTACAAGTGCAACAAATAGGAGTTAAAAAATAAAGCTCCAC
>CAZWMG010000003.1:0-11152 GCA_964634945.1 uncultured Planctomycetia bacterium
ATGTAGCGATATCACCTTTTCCCGGAGCTGAAATAATAACCTTCTTAGCGCCTGCTGTGATATGTTTTCCCGCTTTCTCTGCGTCACGGAATATGCCTGTTGACTCAACTACCACATCGACACCAAGTTTGCCCCACGGGAGGTTGGCAGGGTCTCTTTCCGCTAATACCTGCAGTTTTTTACCATTAACAACTATTGAGTCACCCTCAACACTTACCTCATGCGGGAATGTTCCAAAGTTTGAATCATATTTCAAAAGATGCGCGAGCGTTTTAGCATCTGTAAGATCATTGACCGCTACAAATTCTATATCCTTAACCCCGTGCTCAAGAACTGCTCTGAATACATTGCGCCCTATCCTTCCAAAACCATTAATACCTACTTTTACAGCCATCTTATCCTCCTTGAATTTTTGAAGAAAATTTAATCAGTGGCTCATAGAGCCAAAGAATTTCTTTCTTCTTGCGTTATATTCTTACTTCTCTTAAATATCTGCTCGCGGTCTCAGGAGATGTAGAGTTGATATAAAATCCGCTCCCCCATTCAAATCCCGCTATCCTGTTTAGCTTAGGTATGATCTCAACGTGCCAGTGATAGTGATCCTGTAGATCATCATTTCCATTAAGCGGCGTAGTATGCACGATAAAGTTATACGGCGGATTATTCAGCGCTATCTTCATCCTCATAAGTATCTCTTTTAATATCTCTGAAAAGCTCTCTATCTGTTTATCCGCGATTTCAGAGAAATATGCCTGATGGGCCTTTGGTATTATTGATATTTCAAAAGGAGAGCGTGACGCAAAAGGACAGAATGCCATAAAATCATCATTTTCGCAAATCTCCCTATGGCGATAATCCTTCTCCTGTTTGATAATATCGCAGAAAAGACATCGCTCTTTATAATCAAAGTATTTATGAGCGCATTCAAGTTCTTCCATAACCCTCTTAGGCACGATAGGAAGCGATATAAGCTGTGTGTGACTATGCTCTAAAGACGCGCCCGCTGCCAAACCATAATTCTTAAATATTAAAACATACTTAAATCTATCATCATTGCCTAATGTTATACATCTTCTCTTATAAACATTAACAACTTTTTTGATCTGGCCTATATCTAGGTCCGCAAGCTGCTTATCATGGTCTGTATCTTCAACAATAACCTCATGCTCGCCTACACCACTCATCATATCAAACATACCGACACCCGTTCTCTCAATAACCGGCTCGTTTTTCAACGCAGGGAATTTATTGGGCACCGTCCTCGTCTTCCATCCCGGTGTATCTGAGGCTGAGCCTGTCGGGCGATCCGCGTCAACCTCCGGAGGCGTCATCTTTTCACTACCTACGCAAAAAGGGCAAACACCGCCTTCTGTAATAGGGCTCTCTATATCATAACCACCGGGTCCAAGGTCCTTCTCGGTGCTTATTATAACCCACCTTGCTGTCATCGGATCAAGTCTTAATTCACCCATAATTTATTCTCACATTTTAATTTGCAGTGTTAAGCATTATATTAAACTCTAAGTTCTAAATTCTAAACAAATTCAAAATTAAAATGTCAAATGCTCAAAACGTTACTTTTTCTTTTGTTGCATTTCTAGTTTTTGTAACAATTTTAAATTTTATATTTTGGTCATTAGTGTTTATTTAGGATTTCGATATTAGGATTTAGAATTTTCATTATATCACATATTATTTTTATACCTGTACTTCCCGTAAACATTTCGCAGCTTCTTCCGGAGGCGTAGGATTTATATAAAAACCTGTTCCCCACTCAAAACCGGCTACCCTTGTAAGGCGGGGGATTATCTCAATATGCCAGTGGTAATCAGAATCAATGGTACCCCAGTATCCTTGCTTAGCCCGCCTATATGGTGCCGTATGGATTATGTAATTATAAGGCGGATTAGATAAAAGCTTATTCATCCTAAGAAGCACCTCTTTTAGAACCTTACCGAGCTCTTTTATGTCATATTCATTTATGCTGGTGAAATCCGCTGAATGTTTCTTAGGCAATATCCATGTTTCAAAAGGAAATCGTGCCGCAAAAGGCGCGATAGCGACAAAACCATCAATATCAAGTATGAGCCGCTTCTTATCTTCGAGTTCCTGTGATACGATATCACAGAATACACATCTATCCTTATATTCAAAATATTTTTTAGCGCCTTCCAATTCACCCTTTACGCTCTTAGGGCAAGCCGGAAGCGCTATAAGCTGGCTCCTGCAATGGCGTATCTTACTTGCGCCTGCCGCAGGTTTATGGTTCTTAAATATTAAGACATATTTAAAGCGCTTATCGCCCTCAAGATCTACGATCCTCTCCTTATAGGCTGTAAGGACCTTCGCGATCTGTTCTGATGTCAAAGAAGACATATGCTCGACATGATCCGGGGTCTCTACTATAACCTCATTTGCCCCGACCCCATTCATCATATCGTATATGCCATGAGGCCTTTTATTTAAATCGCCTTCAATGCGCAATACAGGCACCTCATTAGGAACAACTCGTATATCCCATCCCGGCTTATTGGGCTTTGTTGACTCTTTTCTGATAGAGCGTATCTCCGGTGGAGTCATATCTTCATTGCCGGCACAGAAAGGGCAAGGGGTCACTTCTGCCATATCTGCTGACTCTACCTTAAAATCATTGGGCCTTTTCGCGCGATCTGTCGCGATTATAACCCAACGTCCTATGATAGGATCTTTACGAAGTTCTGGCATAAAATTTAACCTTTTTGAAAATAAAAAAATAGATGAAATTAGAGGTTATTATAACATAAACGATTTTAAGTGCAAGCGATTTTTTAGAGGGGGTTTATAGCAAGCTTGATAATTATATACTTATTAGTATGACTATCTATAATAAGATCAAAAACAGGAACAACACAGCTAGCCTGATAATTATAGTCGGGCTCTTCCTGCGATTGTGATAACGTGCAAACAGGATACCGAAAAACATGCTTAGCCTTAGATGAAAAAGTCATCGCGAGATTAAAGCCTTCTACTTTATCCCGCAAGAGAAGGTTATCGACAAAAGAGGAGTCTTCTCTTGTCTTATCATCAGTAAGAGAAAAATTCATCTCCGGCGCAAAATTCAATCTCAATCTGGATAAAGATAAATTTCGGATAGAGTATCTGACCATGATAGAACTTCCCTGCTTCTCTATAGTAAAAATCTTACGCAATAGCACAGGCCTGTTATTAACTGTGGATCTTCTACTCAAGGCTACCCTGCCTTTAGACTCTTCTACCTTTATAATATCGTAGTCGGAATTCGCGAATTCACCTGTCTCCTTATAATTACCGGATAAGAGGTCATGAAGCTTAACATTGTCTTCGATAAAATGGTCTGTAAATAATTTGCGCCTGTAATTATCATAGTAAATCTTCTTGCGATAACAGGCCTTAAGATCTTTGTGATACTCTTCTTCCTTACGCGAAAGGGTATTTAAAACATTGACCTGTTTAACCTTTGTATCCCATTCAGTTATCGAGCCGCCTATAGCGGGATTGATAATAAACTTGTTCTCTTTTGTAGAGACGATTACCTCATCACGGCCATCACAATCCACATCTGATACTTCAAACTTTAGCCACCGCTTTGTCTTGTGTTCTATCCGATCAAGTATCTTCTCAGAACCTATAAGGTGGCTATAGAGAGCTGCGCGCAGATGATAGAGATATATCCCTCCAAATATTCCATGCCAATAAGCGCAATTACAATGGGCCCTGTAAAGCTCTTTTGTCGCGCGGTTTAGCCGGGAGATATCGGCTCCTGAAGCTTTCAATCGCAGCTCTTGGATCTTATGGCTTATCATGAGAGCCCTCTTATGCATATGATTAGATTCCGGATATTTTACAAAGAAATTCTTCCATACACCGCCCCTTAGAAATTCTTCCATAATCTTGTTACTCTTTTTCCCTTTTAGCTGATCTTTTAAAAAGCGCAACCGCTTAATGGCATCAGGCGACAGTGACCATTCATTCATCTCCTGATACGAAGCGTCTGGAAGATATATATTGCCTAAAGGGGAATTATTTTCCATATATTCCGATACTGTTGAAGTCTTAAGCCAGCTCGAGTTTTTTAGTAAAGCTTTTAGAAAATTCTTTAACCACTTTTTTTCATAGACAGTTGCGTAGGTATCGGGCCACGCGCCAAATTTTTCACCGTCATCTCCATAGGAGACAACACCGGCGTTGTAATCCTTTTTTATTTTTTTAAAGTATCTAATCGTCTTTTCGACGGGCATAAACGGTATTGAATAACGTAAGGCCTTATCAGCGCCAAATACAGCTATCGCTTTCGCGTTCTCCTCTGTTAGGTAATAGCCGTACAGGTCCTTTCTTTTAATCCCTGCGTATTTTAGATGTATCTCATCAAGCATAATATACTTTATGCCTGAGTCAAAAAATATCTCCGTTAAATGCTGCTGCCACACCCTTTCCGCTAGCCAGCAGCCGGAAACCTTTGAGTTAAATTCTTTTTTTATAAAATCCGATAGCATGCCTATCTGGCCCTTCGCATCTTCCGGAGGTAACGCTGATAAGATAGGCTCATAGAATCCTCCTCCGACAAGCTCTATCTGTCCCTTTGCGACAAGGGCCCTTATCTTATCAATTATAGACGGCCTATAACGCTTAAACCACTCTAGCAGGCTGCCGCTATAATGCAGATTGAATTTTATATTGGGAAACGCTGATATGACATCAAGGAAAGGCTCATAGCATCTGTCTGTAATCTCATCGATAACAAAACCAAAATTGCCGACAGGCTGATGAAAGTGAATAACCATCAGGAAGTGTAACTTATTTTTCATAACTATTTACCGAGGATTGTACCTTCAGGTAGTGGGCATCCTCTTAAAAATTCAGCGCAAACAAGAGGTTTTTTGCCTTCCAGTTGAAGTTCTGTAATGGATATGCAGGCGTCAGCACAGGCTATTACTATTTCGCTGTTTACTGCTTTTACAACAGAGCCTGGTCGCGAATCCGTAACTCTATCTAATACTTTAATTTTCAGTACCTTGAGCATCTTTTTCCTAAAATATGTATATGCTGATGGCCACGGTTTGCATGCGCGAACCTGATTAAGTATTTTCTCAGCAGGACTTGCCCATATGATAAGGCCATCTTGCTTTTTTATCTTTGCCGCGTAGGTTGCTTTTGACTCATCCTGTTTTTTAAATATTACATCATCTATAGCGATTTTTCGCAATACATATATAAGCAGCTCCGATCCCATATTAGCTAGTCTTTTACGCAGTGCCACTGCATCATAGTCACTTTTTATCTCTATATTTTTCTGCGCTATAATATCGCCACTATCGAGCTGTTTTATTATCTTCATTATAGTAACGCCTGTCTCTTTCTCTCCATCAAGTATAGCGCGCTGGATAGGCGCTGCGCCGCGATATTTAGGCAGCAATGACGCGTGGATATTAAGCGGAAAAAGTTTAGGTATATTCAAGAGCTCACTTGATAGTATCTGCCCAAAATCGACCACAACAAAGATATCCGCGCCTCTCTCCTTTAAGTTTTTTATAAACTCTTTAGAATTCACATCCTTACAAGTAACCACTTCCATGCCTTGAGCTTGAGCGTAGGCCTGAACAGCTGTCGGCTGGAGATTAAGCCCCCTGCCTCTCTCTTTTTGAGGCTGCGTTACCACAAGATCAATCTCATGCTCACTCTTGATAAGCGCCTGAAGAGATATTGTAGCGAATTCTGATGTTCCGAAAAATATTATTTTCATGGGACAATTCTACGTTTTACGCCTGCCCCGTTGCTCTGAAAGAGCTTACGGGGTTGCACGTTCTATGTTATATGCTCTAAGCCGGGTCAACATCAACCGTAAGAATAACACCCGGCAGCTTCTTAAAATCTTTTAACACCGACCTTAACCTCGGATTAAAATCTTCTAATTCTTTCACCCTTAGTATTATATTCCATCTATATTGTCTGCGCAACTTATAAACAAGCGCTTGGCAAGGCCCATCCTGCTGAATTAAACCGGGCAATTTTTTATTCAAGAGATATTTCGCAAGAAGTTCTGCGCATTCTTTAGCGCGCTCTTCCTTGTAAGAGCGCAATGAAATATATATCATATTTGAAAAAGGAGGCAAAAAAAGCTCTTTTCTCAAAGCTATCTCCTTTTTGTAAAAATCTATATAATCATGGTTGATAGCTGACTGAATAGTGTAATTGCTAGGCACATAAGTCTGGATAATAACCTCTCCCGGTGAAAGACCCCTTCCCGCTCTTCCGGCAACCTGTGTAAGAACCTGAAATGTTCTCTCTGCCGCACGATAATCAGGCAGATTAAGCGCTGTATCCGCTGAGATGACACCTACTAGTGTAACCATCGGAAAGTCATGCCCTTTCGCGATCATCTGCGTACCGACTAAGATTTGCGTCTTTCTGAGCGCGAAATCATCTAAAATCTTTTTGTGTGATTCACGTTTCCTGGTAGAATCCGTATCCATTCTGCTTATGGCTGCCCCCGGAAAATACCTATGCAATTCGCTTTCTACTCTCTGCGTTCCGAAACCAAAATAATCCAGGTACGCGCCCTTGCAGTCGGGGCAGATATTAACATGCTCTTTTTGATAGCCGCAATAGTGGCAAAGAAATACCTTTTTATCAGAATGATAATTCAGTGCCACATTACATTTTTTACATCTTTCAACATAGCCGCATTTTTTGCAATTAGCGTATGTTGAAAATCCGCGTCGGTTCAAAAAGAGCATAACCTGCTCTTTATTGCCTAGGGCTTTTTCGATATGTTCTGTAAGGGATCTGGAAAATATAATTCTCCTTCTCTTGCGCTCGATAAGCTCCTGTCTCATATCAAGGATCCTTACCTGAGGTAACGGGCGCTTCTCTATCCTTTCTGTAAGCTCTATAAGCTTGTACTCTTTCTTTATCGCCTTAAAATATGACTCAAGCGAAGGAGTAGCGCCTCCGAGTACCACAACGGCATTATTGAGCCTCGCTCTCATGATAGCGACAGAGACAGCGTTATATCGAGGAACGTCCTGTTGCTTATAAGATGAGTCGTGCTCTTCATCTACTATTATTAACCCTAAATTCCGGATAGGGGAAAATATGGCTGAACGAGCGCCAACCACAATATGACAAAGGCCATCTTTAAGTTTTTTCCACTCCCTGTATTTCTGGCCTTGCGTAAGACGGCTATGAAAAAGAGCTACTTCTTCCCTAAAACGAGATTTAAACCTTTCAACGGCCTGCGGGGTAAGAGATATTTCAGGTACAAGCACGATACAGCTTCTTCCCTGCTCAAGAACCTTACCTATGGCCTGGAGGTAAACCTCAGTCTTGCCGCTTCCTGTGATTCCATGGAGGAGAAATACATCGTTTTTCTTACTACCGATAGAACTGTTAATCTCTTTAAGCGCCTTGCTCTGCTGAAGCGTAGGTTTTAAATCCTTCGTAGGCGGTATTGAAGAATAATCATCCTCATGCCTCGGTTTAACAGAGACTTGACCCCTTTTAAGGCTTGATGGCACCGCGGCATCTATCGCTTCGCCCCAAGAACAAAGGTAGCGCTCTGAAATCTCTTTTGTCAGCTGAAGCAATTCTGTGTTTAAAATAGGTTCAGCGTCTATAACACTTGTTATAGTCTTAACCTCTTTAAGATCGGTCGTATCCTTAACCTCTATTACATAACCTATCAAGCTACGCGAGCCAAAACTTACCCAGACTCTCTTGCCGGGGGCGATATCTTTTTCTAAGCTGACAGGTACCAGATAATCAAACAGCCCCTCTAGAGGAAGGTTCAACAACACCTTAGCGTATAGGGGGACGGTCCTAAAGGGGGCACCCTTGTGATTGAGTTCGGTTGTTTTTTGCGCTTTTTGAATAGTCATATATTTTATTTATGTATATGTATTAAGGGTATGTATTTTTGTGAAATTTGGTCAATTGTTGTGCGTAAGGGTGTCCCCTTTAGGACCGTCCCCCTAAATAGTCGCGGATCTTCTTCATGTCCTCCCAGACCAGGCGCTTCTCCTGAGGATTACGCAAAAGATAGGCCGGGTGAAATGTAGGCATCACTTTAATATTTTCAAAATTATAGAACTTACCGCGCATACGTGAGATCGAATCCTCAGACATCAGCACAGTCTGTGAGGCAAACTTACCGAGGCAACATATAACCCTAGGATTGATTATCTTAATCTGCTTCATAAAGAACTCCCTGCACGCTACAATCTCTAAAGGCAGCGGATTGCGATTCTGCGGTGGCCGACACTTCAAGCAATTGGCGATATAGACGTCTTCCCTCTTTAGTCCTATAGCTTCAATTATCTTTGTAAGGAGGGTGCCTGCCTTTCCTACAAATGGCCTTGCCTGTATATCCTCTTGTAATCCCGGTGCCTCACCTATGAACATAAGCGCGGCACTCGGGCTACCTTCTCCGAATACAGGGTTTCTTCTAGACTGTGAGAGCGCGCACTCAGTGCAACTTATAACAGCTTCCTCTAACTCCTTGAGCGCCTCGCCTTGGTCTTTCTTAAAATAGCACTCTTGAAAAGGATCAGTTTTAACAGGACTCTTTAGAACCGGTTTCAATATCACCTCGTTAAGGCCTGCCTCTTTTTCCAGCTCAATAAAACTTTTAATATCCCTTACTATCTTATTCAAAGAATCATTATTCATCTAATCATCTCTAATGCTAACTCGGTTATCTTTTTTGCGGAATCAGGCTTAGCCAACTTAACGATATCCTTCTTTAGCTTATCTGTCTTATCCGCGGAATAATACAAATTGCTAATCGTATCGTTAATATCGCAGTGATTCTTCAGCCAGAATCCTATATGGTGATCCAATAAAAATTGCGCGTTACCGGATTCCTGTCCCGGTATAGGCTTGATACATATTATGGGCAATTCCCGCGCCAGGCTTTCTGAGACAGTAACGCCGCCTGCCTTACTTACCATGATATCGCTTGCTGCCATCAGCATATCTATATTGTGACAGAACCCTCTTATCCGGGTATCCTTAACAAAATTATATGACATAACCTCAAACTCTTTAACAAGTACCTTATTGTGTCCGCAGACTACCATGATCTGACAATCAAAATCAAGTCTTTGCAGGTCTGACACAACCTCTTTTATAGGGCCTACCCCTAACCCACCGCCCATTACAAGTAATGTAAATTTTTCTTTTGAGAGATTTAGTTCCTTGCGCGCCATCTCTTTTGAAACAGGTATGCTGAATCTCTTTCGAACAGGGACGCCTAGTACGTCTATTTTCTGAATATCCACACCCCTATTTACAAACTCGCGTATTAGTGACTCTGAAGCTACTGTATATCTATCTACATTCTTTGCTATCCAGTAGAGATGGGCCTTAAAATCCGTCACTATGTTTATCAGCAAAGCGGGTAATACGGAGCTTTCCTTGAACCTGGATATGACCTCAGTCGCAAAAAAATGGGTTGAGATAATTATATCAAACTGCTCCTTAAGCAGAAAATTTATAAGCTTCTTTGAGTTGATAGTATTAACAATAATTCGAAAAGGCCTTGCTATAAAAAAGAAAAACCTGTTATTCAGCAGGTGATAAAAAAACCCCCATAACCATGGCATATATTTTATCAGGATAATATATATTCGCCTGTAGGAAAATTTGAAAAAACGCGTAGCATAGTTTAAGGAATCAACAAATACGATCTCAGTATCGCTTGTGACATCGAGAAACTGCCTGTAAATAGCCTCAGCGGCTTTTTTGTGGCCATCACCCGCGGAAGCGTATATTATTAGTATCTTTCTCATCTTTTTATTATCTTCAACGATAACCCCTATAACGCAATAACCTGTTTTATCCTGCGTATATGCTCAGGAGTTGTTCCGCAACAGCCGCCTATTATATTGGCCCCTGCGTCAATAATCTTTGGTATATTCTTCGCAAAGCTATCCAATGATTCATCATAAAGAGTCTTACCATTATCAAGCCTTGGCATCCCCGCATTAGGCGCGGCTATTATGTAAACCTGTTCAAGGGCCCTTATCTCTGATACTATGTCAGCCATATCAGAACCAATAACACTACAATTTGCTCCGACAATATCAGATCCCGCTAACAGGCCTTCACTTACAAACTGCGCGATAGTAGCACCTGATGTTGTGCGGAAACCTTTAATCTCAAGCCTCTGGAACGTCATACTAGCGATGAGTGGTAATTTAGAATTTTTCTTTACGGCCTTTATGGCAACTTTCAGCTCTCCTATGTCAGAGAAGGTGTTCAAAATAATAGCGTCAACGCCTGATTCTTCAAGGTTTTTTACCTGATCAGCAAAGACATGGAACATCTCCGAAGGCGTAATACTACCTATGGGCGCTAGATATTCACCTGTTGGCCCTATCTCTCCAAGTACATAAGCTTTCCCCGCTGCCGATTCTCTTGCCACTTCAACTGCTGTCCTATTTATCTCATCCAGTTTCTTTTCAAGGCCATATTTCTTAAGCTTGATCCAATTGGCGCCAAATGTATTTGTTGTGACCATATCCGCGCCGGAGTTGATATACTCATCATGTATTGAACGTAACACTTTATAATTCTTAATGCCCCAGTAATTCGGACACTCTCCTTCAGGCACACCCTTCTCTATCAGCATAGTGCCCATAGCGCCATCACATATCAGTATATCATCATTTAATCTCTCCAATAGCGGCTTCATCTTAAATCCTCATCTTTTATGGTTCTACCTCTTTGTCCGCGGCATAAGGCATTTAACGAAATCTAGAAGATCTTTCGCGATAAAATCGGGCTGCACCTTCCACTCTTTAATATCTTTTCTCTTGTTATATCCTGAAAGTACCGCAACCGCTTTTACGCCAAAATTCTTTCCGGCAAGCGTGTCTCTTTCCGTATCTCCAACAAAAAATGAATTCTTGCGGTCAAAATCAGTCTTTCCAATAGCCTTTTTAAACATCCCTGTCTTAGGCTTACGGCATCCGCAACCGGCGTCAGGGTGATGTATGCAATAACATATCTTATCCAATCTTGCCTTCGCCCTATCCAGGCCTTTAAGCATCTTCTCTGTCGTAGCCTTTAAATCCTCTTTGCTATACAAGCCTTTACCTACCCCTGTCTGATTAGATATAATCATCACCTTAAACCC
>CAZWMG010000003.1:11252-136856 GCA_964634945.1 uncultured Planctomycetia bacterium
TATACAAGCCTTTACCTACCCCTGTCTGATTAGATATAATCATCACCTTAAACCCTGCCTCGTTAAGCATCCTAATCGCCTTTTGCGAGCCCGGCAAAAATTCAAACTCTGATGGGCCCTTTACATAATCGAGGTAAAGCGGGTTCTTATTTATAACACCATCCCTATCTAAAAACGCTATTCTTCTTTTAGTTCTCATATAGCTCCATCCCTTTATGAAAGCTGTGGATTGATTTCCACAGCTTTTAGGTTTAATGCTTCCATAAAACTTTTCCACATTTTTCAACAGGGCATTGAAGAGCCGAGCGGCCCTGCCTGCCGGCAGGCAGGCACGGTCCCGCCATGTTTTTACTTTAGCGGGGAGCGAGGCTATTCGCTTAAGCGAAACAAGCCACGGTGGGGCTTGTGAGCGTCCCTGTGAAAAATTGTGCCAAAGTTGTATCACTCTTTAACCTTTTTGCCTATCTTTGACCAGCTCCCAATATTTTGCCCAGTTCAAAAAATGCACCCAGGCAAAAAGCATTGAAAATATGAACCCGTATATCCCCTCTCTAAAAGCCTGCTTCTTAACATAAAACTTCCAAAACCTCTTTATCGGCTTAATCTTAAGATTATACATGATAACCTTAAGATCCAAAACACCGCTTAAATCTAATATTTTTTTCGCCTCTATATCAGCGTATCTATTATGGCGCTGTATAAATTCGGATAGCGAATTAAATGGATAATGCTCGCAATCCCCCTCAAGTTGGCCGATATTACCGTCAACTATAAGCGTCTCATGCACCTCTCCCTTATAGCGGGCCTTGCCCCTTTTAAAAAAGTGTAATGAATAATGATACCAACCGCCACACTTCATAAAATGTCCTAAAAAGAAGTTCTTTCTTTTAAACTTAAACGCGGAATAACCTCTATCATCTTCTAAGACAGACTTGATATCTTTCTTAAGATTATCCGCGACTATCTCGTCGGCATCAAGCTTTATTATCCAATCACCTGAGGAACTATCTATGCCTAAGTTGCAATCCGTTTCAAAGCTCCCGTCAAATTTATGCTGGACTATCTTCGCGCTATACTCCTTACATATATCGATTGTCTTGTCTGTGCTGTAACCATCGATAACAACTATCTCATCGGCCCATTTAACAGATTCAAGACAATTGCGCACCCTGTGTTCTTCATTCTTAACTATTAAAAGCGCTGTTAGTCTCTTTTTCATGATCCTAAAATCCTTACAGCCTCTTTTACCACTATTTCCGGTAATATGTTTTCAAGACACTTACGGTCCTCGCAAAGTGGTAGCTTGAAATTCCTATAGCATGGACGGCATTTTAAATCATCATCTTTTATCACCTTATGATCAGAAGATACGGGATAGGGGCCATATACTTTTTCATCTACAGGGCCAAATATTGAGATTGTCCTTGCGCCGGAGCCAACGCCTATGTGAAGCGGGCCCCCATCATTAGCTATAAGCAGGGCTGACCTTTTTAATATAGCAGCCAAAGAAAGAAGGCCTGTTCCATCACAAAGATTGACACAAGAAGGTTCTTGCTTTTTTATATAATCGCAAATAGCTTTATCGCCGTCATTTCCGAGAAGTACTATCTTTAGGCCTGTTCTACTAAGCATGGCTTTTATGGCTTCAACAAAGCGTTCTTTGGGCCATTGTTTACGAAAAGATGTGCCTCCCCAGCTCTTACCGCCACCGGGAGCTATCGCGATAAATTTATCATCTACTCCTATGCCTGCGAGTAAGAGCATCTTATCCGCTTTTTCCCGTTCCAACTCACTAATGTATATCTTAAGGCAAGGAGACTTAGGCCTTGCAATCCCGGCAAGATTAAGCAGGTCGAGGTAATACTCAACCATATGCTTATCACTAAAACCCTTCTCAATATCTATTTTTTTAGTTAAAAAGAGCCCCCGCTTCTTATAATTATAGCCTATCCTCTCTCTTATGCCTGCCATTTTAAGAAATAATCCATATTCGCGCGCCATAGACAGGTCAAAGACAGTATCAAAACGCTCTTTTCTTATATCGCCTAATAATTCAAAAAGTTTTCCTACAAATCGGGCCTTTGACATCTTCCACAGGAAACGATACTCATCCTTTTCAAAGATAAAAACCTTATCTATCTTTTTGTTAGAGAGGAAAAATGGCGCGGTTCTTATATTAGATATATATCCGATATAACTATCAGGTGATTGCGCCTTTATAGCCTCTATCATGGGCGTAGTAAATAGGGCATCGCCTATGCCAAAAGGGTTGACAATAAGTATTCTCTTGCTTCGTTGTGCGTCGTGCGTAGTGCGTATTGTGTTCATTGTAAGGTATCTTTCGCAGCCTCAATTGCTTCTTCAGGCTTGATATCATTAAAATCTTTGTAGAAAACTGTGTGCCCATCTCCATAGGGCGCCCATCTTAAGGGGTTTGAGCCGGATACATCCTTATTAAAAATAGCCACTACCCTTGTGGAGACAGCCGCTGCTATGTGCATCGGGCCATTGTCATTAGTTATGAGCATATCCGCTCTCTGCATAAGTGCCGCAAGCTGCTTTAGTGTAAAGAGCCCTGCCAGATCATAGGTATTTTTACCTGCGTCTGATGTTATATATTTACAAAGATGCTTTTCGGATTTATCGCCTATCACAACAACATCTATATTGCCTGCTTCAGCCAGGGCCTTGGCAACTTTCGCAAAATTCTTAATGCTCCATTGCTTCTTAGCGTTGCTGCTGCCCGGATGGATAACAACTATTTTATTTTTCTCCTTAACGCCTGCCATATTGAGTATAGACTTTACCTCAGAAACGCTTTTACTTAAAATCTCCATAAGAGGATATATCTTATCCGCATATATGTCAATAATCCTTAAGAGCTCAAGGTTGTATTCAACTTCATGCTTTGTGGCCTCACCCCTCTTATCATCCGTTCTATGAGTAAGTAAAAAGGGCCACTTTTTACTAAAGCCGACTCGGATAGGTATGCCCGCCAAAAAACAACCCAGATGCAAAATCTTGTGCGGATTTAGAATTACAGCCATGTCAAAGCCCTCAGATCTTAATTTATTGGCAAGGCTGATAGCGCTGAGTAGAGGCAACCTCTTTGAAAATGTATCAAACAAGATAACCTTATCAATATCTACCCTGTCAGATACTATATCCGCAGAATATGGCGACGTAACAAAATCGATCTTCGCATCCTTAAAACGCCTATGAAGCGCCTCTATAACAGGCGTTGATAGCAATACCTCACCGATACGATCCGTTCTTATTACTACAATCTTTTTCATATAATCAACTTAAGAGTTTGCTTCATAAGCTAAATTGCGAAAGGCTATGATTAACCCAAGGCACAAAAACATAAACGCAGAGAGTGTAACTGAATAAAAATGAGTATCCACGCCACTATGCGCTAAAAAACCGGCTGTACCCGCAAGGGTTCCTATCGCGAAATCGCGAGTTGGGCCTTTTTTCAATCGCTTAAAGGCCTTTGCCGATGATAAAAGAATAACGCCTAAAAAGAGTAAAAATATACCTGCTCCAACGATACCTATCTCTGCTGCCATATGCAGGTAACTGTTATGTGTATATATCGCATCAGGGTAATCCTTTGGCCTAAACTCGGGAAAATTTTTTGTATATGTGTTTACGCCAAAACCTAAGAAAGGATGGGCCTTTACCATTGCCGCGGTCCCCTGCCAGAGCCTTAAGCGCTCCCACGTCGTGCCATGAGTTGAGTATGTCTTTAGGTCAGAGAACCTTGACTTTATCGATACCGGCACAAAAAACGGGGATATTATAAGCGCGATTAATATCGCAACTACTAATCGTTTACTCTTTAGCATGGCCATAAAAATAAAAGCTATCGCAAACCCAAGCCATGCGCCTCTTGAACCGGTTGCCCTCAAACACCATATAAAAGGCAGGCTGACAAATAAAATCAGGACTCTCTTTTTAAATGGCTGCTTTTTTGTAAAAAAGAGGCTTAAGAGCATGGTCGTAAAAACTATTAAATACGCGCCAAAATCATTTGAATGAACAAAAGATGAGGATATCCTGTGTAGATAATCAAGCCGGTCTATCATACGTCCTCTTATAAGATCATAACCTATATTATTCTGCACTATGCCATTAACGGCGATGATAAAGCCGCATCCTAAACCAAATATCAAAAACCTGTTAATCTTTTTGCCTGAGTCAAAATGCTCAACAACAGCTATAAAAAGTAAGCTATGCTTAATAACTTTTAAGAGGCCTCTCATGCTTTCATTAAGATAAGATGTATTAATAAAAGAGGCCAAATTCCACAATATAAAAGCTAAGAGTATTATAGATAATGATCTGCAAGGGACATTATAATCTCTTGATAGGATCTTTTTTAAGAACCACGCGGCAATAATCGCCACTGTCGCTATCTCTGTAAGCGCGGTAGAAAAGGCAACAGCGGCTATAAGTATGTAGAGAGCTAATCCTGAGAGTTTATCTAATATATAATTGGTTCTGTCTATATTCATTAATACGCGTGCTCGGATTTTGAAAATACGGTCTGAAAGACAGAGATAATAAGTATCTTGATATCAAGCATGAGAGACCAGTTTTCAATATAATATAGATCATATTTTGTTCTCTCCTCAATAGAGGTATCTCCCCTTAAGCCGTTAACCTGCGCCCAACCGGTAATACCGGATCTTATCTTGTGTCTTGCCATGTATCTTGGTATGTCTTCCTTAAATTTTCCTACAAATTTCGGCCGCTCCGGGCGTGGACCAACCAGGCTCATCTGTCCCAGCAACACGTTTATTAGCTGTGGCAGCTCATCTAAATTGTTGCGCCTTAAAAAAGCTCCTATTTTTGTTTTGCGGGGGTCATTCTCCTGTGCCCATACGGCGCCTGTGGACTTCTCCGCCTTATCTATCATTGTCCTGAATTTTAAAATAGCAAAACGCCTTCTATCTTCGCCTACTCTCTTCTGCAGATAAAATATCGGGCCCTTTGATGAGAATTTTATCGATAGCGCGATTATAACAAATAAAGGCGAGAGCAATAAAATACCTATGCCTGAGCCTATTATATCAATTGACCTCTTAATAAATCTATTATACAGAAAAATAAGCGGGCTTTCTTTTAAACCCATTAGTGGTATGCCATCGACATTTTCCATATCAACCTGAGAGGTTATCATGCCTAAAACATCGGCGACAAGATGAAAGCCTATCAGCCTCTTTTCGCATTCAAATATAAGTTCTGTGATCCTTTCTCTGCTTAAAGAATGTACCGTTAATATAACTTCATCAGCATCTGTCTTTGATAAGATATCAGCGATAGCGCTAAACTCTCCTAATACGGGTATATCCTTCGCAATCAATGAGGCCTCTTCTTCCGCTACAGATACAACCCCTACTATCTTGTAATTCCAATGCGGGTCATTCGCTATATGTGAAACAAGGCTCTCTGATGTTTTACCCGTGCCGACAATAATTAGTTTGGAAAAATCTTTGTTAGCGGACCTAACAGATAATCTTAACCTGTTAATCACGAGCCTCGCGCAGGTCACAAATAGTATCAGATCCAACCAGCATACAAATAACATCATACGTGAATATGTAAATTCCCTATATATGAAAGTAGCGGCCATAAGCACAAAGAGGCCTATTGTCATAGCCTTTATAATAATAAAAAACTCATCCAATATCGCCAGCCTTCTTCTGGAAACATAGAGATTAAATGACCTCATAATAAAGATTAACAATATTGTGATTATAGGAAGAGGCTTCATATACTCACTTATATCGGGCCGCCCTAATGGCATGGGGAATATGCCGGTATTAAACCTTAACCAGTACGAAAAAAGGAAGGCAAAATTTATCATAAACATGTCGCAGGCTACCCGCGCTAACTCAAATATAAAATCACTTCTTCTTTTCATCGACCTTTGCCTCTATATATTTTCTTATTTTTTCTTTAAATATATCCCTGCCGAATCTTAAACCATTCGCGCGTATTTTTTGGGGGTCAAACTTATCGCTATTTTTCTCAAATATATCTATAGCCTCAATAAGCGCCGCTGAGGCCTGTTCATTAAAAAAGACTCCTGTGTAGTTACACTCTGTATCGCGCGAATCAAAAGGCACCACTGTCTCTAACACACCGCCTTTTCCATATGCTATAACCGGCTTGCCGCAGCATTGCGCCTCGACAGGAACTATTCCGAAGTCTTCCTCGCCGGGGAAAATGAGCCCTTTACAGCGCGAGTAGTAATCCGTGATATCGCTGTTATTCAGCCAACCCAAGAATTCTATATTGTCAAGGGCCTTCTCTCTTAATTCCGCTTCAGAATTACCTGTACCTATTATTACAAGCTTCCTGCCGTTTTTATTAAACGCCTCGATTGCTATGTCGACGCGCTTATACGGCACAAGCGCTGAAACAACAAGATAAAAATCCTCGTGCTTGTCTGAAATATTAAATCTATCCGTATCTACAGGAGGATATATAACATCCGAGGTTCTTTTATAACAGGCCTTTATTCTATCACGTATATTATCCGATATAGCGATAAAGAAGTCAACATTTTCATTTGTCTCTAGATCCCACCTCCTTAATTGCTTTAATATATAACTTATAATAGAGCGCTTAATAATATTTAGCTTACCAAAATATTGATCGTAAAAAACCCAGGCATAACGCATCGGCGTATAACAATAACATATATGAAGCGCCCCATCGGGGACCTTTATGCCTTTTGCCGCGCAATGGCTTGAACTTAAAATAAGATCAAAATCAGTAAGGTCAAAACCTCTAACAGCCTTTGGAAAAAGCGGCAGATAATTTCTATATTTGACAGATGACTTTGGCAAGCGCTGTATAAATGATTTCTTTATGGGCATAGATTCTATTATGTTTGAAACAGAACCCTTGTTATGAAGCAATGTAAATATCGTCGCATCGGGAAAAAGCTCACAAAATACCTCTAAGCACTTTTCCCCGCCTCTCATTCCCGTTAACCAGTCATGTATTATCGCTATTTTCATATAATAGTTCTACGTTCTACGTTGTACGTTGTACGTTATATAGGTTATGAATTTAATTTCTTTATTAGTCCATTAAGCATTTTAGATACATCAATACATTTTTTATCCAATTTTTCATACTGAACTTTATCAATATAGCCTAAGTCGCAAGCTAAGATTAAAAAGCTTTTTGCTTCCTCTAAAGAACCTCTAGAAATATATAAGAATTTAGCAAAATCTTTCTTACTGTATCTACCTGTTCCTTCTGCAATATTTGCAGGCACAGAAGCGATTGATCTACATAGTTGGTCTACCAATCTATATCTCTCAATAACAGGAAATTTATCAGTAATTCTATATATTTCTACTGTTAATTCGTGCGCGTCTTGCCATACTCTTAATTCTCTAAAACCAGACATATTTTAAAACCACTCTATTTTTGTCAGCATTAAACGCAAAACGTAAAATTTAGAACGTAATACGTAAAACCTAGAACTTAGAACGTACAACGTCTTCATACACAGCCAATGTTTTTTTCGCCGCTGTTTCCCAGGAAAATTCTTTTACTCTTTCCCGCCCTTTTTCAATCAAGTCCAGCCTTAGGGCCTTGTCACCGGATATCTTGCATATCTTATCACAGATATCATCCGTATCGTAAGGGTCAAACATCACCCCCGCGTTACCTGTAACTTCCGGCAATGATGAGGCATTCGATACCGCGACAGGCACACCAGACGCGAATGCCTCCAGAACAGGCAAGCCAAACCCCTCATACAGAGAAGGGAAGACCAAAACCTCCGCGAGATTATACAAGGCAACTATATCTCCGGCTGGGACTTCTCCTAAGTATATTATACCTGAACCTTGTATCTTGCGCAATATATCCGCGTCCTGTTTATGGTATCTTCCGATTATGACCAGGCTACAGCCTGATACTCTCCTTGCCTTGTTCCAGGCATCTATTAATCTTTCTATATTTTTGTGCTTTTTAAGGCTGCCCACAAATAGCATCATATGATCGGGTATGTTATATTCGCTCCTTACCCTATCGAGCTTACTCCTATCACTAAGGACCTTAAACGCGGGATCTGCCGCCTCATACACAACTTCTGTCTTTTGCCTTGCATGCGGCGATATCTCCAATATATCTTTTTTGGTATTCTCTGAGACTGAAATAATAGCATCAGCTTTTTTTATAGCGCGGCGTATCAAAAACTTGGCCATATTTCTCTTTATATATGGGAGATACTCAGGGAACTTAGTATAAATAAGATCATGTATTGTAACAACTAATTTCCCATTCCCTTTACCTGTGCCCAATGGTACGTTAAAATGCGGAATATGGATAATGTCGAGGCCGTGGCCGTTAAAAGGGCGGGCTATCTGCTCACTTAAGGAATAGATAGGCGCATCCCAGTGTATAATATTTTCAGGCGCAAGGCGTAAGGCGTAAGTCTTAAGTTCTTCTCTATCTCCGAATAATATAAATTGATGTACCGAGTCTAACGCAAGCATGGCATCAAGAAGATTTTTTATATATCTTCCTATGCCGGGATGGCTCATCATTCTAGCATCAAAACCGATTCTCATAATTCAGGATCCAGGTTACAGGCTACAAGTTACAGGTTAAAAGTTACGGGTTCTTAGAACCTCTTACTCTTTGGATAAAGGTATTGATTTTCTTGCTTAATTTTTCATATTCATTATGAAAATTGTCAAAAGTATTCTTATCAATAAGTGAACCTGTTTCATACAATAATTTTAAATGTTCTTTTGTTTCATCGCAAGATGAATGGGCATATATCAGGAATCTGATATAATCTTGCGGATAAATTCTTCTTCCAAATCCTTCTACAATGGCGGCGGAAATCCCTTTTGAAGAACGTCTTATTTGCGATGCTTCTTCATATAATTCAAATCTTGGAAGCTGCATAGTCATCTTATGAACTCCTACAGCAAGATTATGAGCTAATTGATATATTTCCAGATCCTTATAACTCTGCATATTCATTCTTCCTGCAACCTGCTACTTGTAACCTACTACCTTATCGACCGCTTCCAGAACATCATCAACTGAAATTAAATCCATACATATATTATCCCTGCAATCTGTCTTTTCGCAGCCTTTACAGGAAATATCTTTTTGTATAATAACGGCGTCTTTGCTTACCAGCGCCCACTCATCAGGATTATTTGTACCGCTGTATAGGACAACGGACGGCTTCTTGGATAAACCTGCTATATGACTCGGCGCTGAATCAACACCGATAAATAAGCTTGCTTTTTTAAAAAGCTCAAGAAGCGCGCCTAAGGATATGCTCTCCGCGGCATTTATAGCATCCACACCCGAAAGATGGATGATCTCATCTATCTGCTTTTTATCCTTGGCTGAGCCTATCGCGATTACTCTCAGGTCATAATCTGTACTGAGTTTAGCTATAAGTCTGGCAAATCTCTTATTAAGCCAGTTCTTTGATATATTGCGAGAAAATGGATGTATTACAGCAAAGGCATCTCCTGTTCCCCTCATGTTCCTGAGCAAAAAATCACTTACAAAAGCCTTTTCTTTGGATGAGCTGTAGAGCTGTAACTGGTCATTGACTATAGATATATCCATCCCTCTTAATATATTCAGGTTACGTTCAAGCGAATGGACGTTATCCCTATATTGGATCTCCTTATGCAACAAAAAAGAGCCGCCTGTTACGCCAAGGCCCACTCTAAACTTAACATTACCCCAAAACATAAGCAGGATATGCCTTAAGTCCCCCCTGAGATCGAATCCTATATCATAGTTATGCTTGCGTATTTCCGCGCAAAGTTTAACAAATTTAATAATTTCAGGCAGGCCTTTCTTATTTTTATCGAACCATGGCGCGTCATAGCAGATTACTTCATCTATGTAAGGATTATTAATCACTATATCACGCGCCCAACTACCTGCTAGAAGTGTTATCTTGGCGCCTTTGTAATGAGCCTTTAGATTTTGTGGCACCATAGTCGAAAAGACAACATCTCCTATATGGTCAAGGCGAATAATAAGTATCTTTCCTATATTTCCGGGGATCTTCTTCTTAAATAATTTGAATGGAAAAAAGACGATACTGCCTAAAAAGTCCAATAAGCTTATTAAAAATATATTTCGCTTTTTTTTAAATATATATCTCATTTACTCTTTTCTTGCAGCTTCCTTAATCTAGATACTTAATTCCCATAGCTTATAGTCTTGATAAAAGTATCTTAAATCCGTTTTTTGAATAATACTGTCTATCCTCCGCGCCAAGTAAAGAGCCCAAACTTACATCAAAGTCTCTCTTTTTAAACTTACCTATTTGGGACTTTATCTCCAACCCGGTTTTCTCATCAACATTTAGCTCTACGCCTTTTTTCATAAGAAATTCTATATCAAAGCAATCCCTTATCGCTGCTCTATTTAAAAACGCCTCGATCTTATTTGCCATCATCTGCTCACGGGTAAGTGTTTTTAATAACACTTGTTCGGTGCTGTGAACGGAAAAAGCTATAGATTCTTCATATTTAAATTTCTGCGGCTTTTTCCTAATCTCGATTTTAAGCTTCTGCGGATAATCCTTGCTTTTAAATTCATAAAGCAGTGTAAAATGCTTTTTCGCTGAATCTGTTGTATCGTATCGCTTTGAAAGACAATCAACCATCTTTTTATGAAATACATCTGTGTCCATATCCTTTAAGAAATAAAAATCTAAATCAACTGAGTATCTGTTAAGGCCATGACAGAGCCTGAGCATAGTACCCCCTCCAAACAACAGGGGCTCTAATAACTTTGAGCTATTAAGGGCATCCAATGCCTCTATTTCAAATTTTTCATGTAGTCTTAAGTTTTGCATATCTTGCCCCATAAACGTTTCACCCGATCAGGGTATTGCGTCAAAATCCTTCCAATCTTTTCAAAATCTAATTTATTATAATCTATAGCTTTAAGATCAAGCAGATACATGTTAAATGCCATAAGATATATCGCGTCAACAAAGGCTTTTTCCCGAGTTGCTATAAATATATTATCGTGCTTGATAAAATTATTGAAATACTGCTTCTTGATTTTCGAAAAATTAAATATCGCCCCTTCTATATCAAATCTTTTTGTTTTCTTAACAGATACTGACTCGATAAAACTGCGCTGAACTTGCGTGGTAATCTCATAGTATTCAAGCGCTGTAGTAAGTGAAATATACGATGGCACCTGGAGTATATTTGCAACAGGGAGCCTTTCTTTATCAGACATGTTAGACCACCTGTTACGCGATATATAGAAGTTACGCTTTACACGAACTATATAGCCCTTATTCGCATATCTTGAACAGGTAACCTTAGCGGAATCATAACTTATCCCAAAGGCATCAACAATATCCCTTGCCGAGAAATAGAGCTTCTTTATCTTTGCCAAGTCTCTTATCTTCATATCTAGACCTCTTAATTAACTCTTTTGTTAATTAAGTATACCTGATTATGCTTGAGATGTCAAGAGCGACATTCAAAAAAATCTAAATCTGACCAATGCCCACAATGTTGCGAAGCCATCCTTCCAGGTAATCTTCTTGCCCTCATGGTATGACCTGCCTTTATACGCTATCCCTACTTCTGTTATCTTGAAACCTCTCTTAAACAGCTTCGCGGTAATCTCCGGCTCTATCTCAAAGCGCTGTGATTCCAAATCGAGGTTCTTAAATAGATCTGTCCGTATCATCTTATAACATGTCTCCATATCTGTTAGATTGGAACCATATAGTATGTTTGTAATTACAGTAAGAAATTTATTAACTAAGAAATGCAAAAAAGAGGTGCTGCGCCAGGTAGCTAAAAATCTGGAACCATATACAACATCGGCCCTGCTTTTCTCTGCCTCATCGAGAAGCTTTATATAATCCTGAGGGTCATACTCAAGATCACCATCCTGAATTATCGCATAGTCTCCTTTTGCGCAATTTAGCGCGGTCTTTACAGCAGAGCCTTTACCTAAGTTTTTATCATGGTATAGCACCCTGATATCTCCTATGCCATTATTATAATCTCGCTTTAAGAGCTCCCTTGTCCCGTCTGTTGAGCAGTCATCAACCAGCATAATCTCTTTTTCAACAGAGACCGCCTCCACAGCTTGTACAATCTCTTTTATTGTATGCACCTCATTATATACGGGAATAAGTATACTAAGCTTCATTTAACACCTTTCTATAAACATCTAAAGTCGCTTCTGCTGTATTTTTCCATGAAAATTTTCTTGCTTGGCACAATGCCTTGCAGGAAAGTTCTTGCCTAAACTTATTATCTGTATCTAATCTCTTAATAGCAACCTGTATTTGGCCTGCTTCATTAGGATCTACTAATATAGCGGCTTCACCCGTAACCTCCGGAAGAGATGACGTATTGGAGCTTATAACAGCCTTGCCGCATGAGAGGGCTTCTAATACCGGCAACCCAAAACCTTCGTAAAAAGAAGGATAGGCAAAAAATTCCGCTAGATTATACACATATGGTAAATCCTCATCCTCTATATAATTAGTAAAGACAATTCTTTTTTCAACGCCTAACTCTTGAACAAGTTCATATGCTTTTGCGTATCCCCAACTTTTCTGGCCAGAGATAACAAGGCAAAGTTCGGAATCTTTGTTATCCTTCATATGGCCGTCAAAAGCCCTTATAAGGCCACATATGTTCTTACGAGGCTCTATTGTGCTAACAGTCAAAAAAAACTTCTTTGGCAAACCATATTTTACCCGCACCCGGCTTAAAGCATTATCATCATTTATGGGGATAAATCTACTGTCAGCGGCAAGCAAGATAACCCGTATCTTCTCTTCTGGGATACCGAGTAAATCCATAACATCACGCTTAGTATGATCAGATATAGCTATTATAAAGTCTGACTTTTTAACGCATTGCGGTAACCATTTTTGCCAATAAAATCTGCTGGCTAGCCCCATATTTCGCGGATATATCATGCCTATTAGATCACAGACAGTTGTTATCTTCTTAAACTTATGCTTTTTTCCCGGCCCTGCAAAACCTGGGATATGTAGCAGATCCACTTTATCTTTTTTTGCCCTAATAGGCAATGTCATATTCTCCCAACGCATTCTTGCTAAAGTATTCAGTCCATCTTTCCCGCTGTCTGAATAACAGAATAATTCATGATCACAATTTTTCTTTAGCTCTTCAATCAGATTTTTCGCGTAATAACCTATACCTGTTTTTCTTCCGCAGGTAGACTGTGCATCAATTCCGATTTTCATCTATTAAAAGCTCCTCTGGCATTTACCCATATCTTTTTTAAGATAATCAAAAATACCGCAAAAAAAAGCTATGGAATTTTTTTGCAAATTCTTACTCATAAGCAAAATAGCGTTCTTGAAAACGAGATATACCAATCCTAAAAAAACCTTAAGCCTGCCTACAAGCGGGGCATTTTTATAAGAGAGGTATAAAAAATTCCTGATACTGTAATATATAGCAGGTGTTAGAAACTTTTTCATAGTCTTTGATGCCTTGTGAAAGGCTACAGCTTCAGGTATAACTATGTTTCTATAACCTGCCTTTAGGCTCCTTAGGCACCAGTCTGCCTCTTCATGTAACATAAAAAAATCTTTATCTAGCATCCCTATTTTTTCAACAACGCGCTTTTTTATCATAAGGGCACAGCCTACTAGTATCTGCGCGTCTCGGTTTTCTTTAAACTGCCCCTTGTCTATTTGATTACAAAAACTTAAATGCGGCCTTAAGCGAAACCAATCGATGCTCGTGCCTAACGAATTTATTACCTTGGGATCATCGTAATAATAGACTTTCGGAGCAAGCATCCCGGATTTCGGTGTTTTCTCGCCAGCAGCAATAAGCCTGCGAAGGCAATCTTCTTTTAAAGTCAGGTCATTATTCAATATAAATATATAATCAGCGTTATTTTCGATCGCGTAACGTATGCCAATATTGTTGCCCTCGGCAAACCCTAAATTCTGTTTATTAACAATTATCCTGATATCAGGAAATTCCGCGCTCAAGACCTTGACAGAATCATCTTCTGACGCGTTATCAATAAGAACAATGGTAAAATTATCGTAATCCTGTGCTTGCAAAGATCTCAAACACTCAATAGTGTCATCAGGCATATTCCAATTTAATACCAGTAAATAAACCTTTGGGTTCATAAAACGCTATCCTTTTAATAATATTTTTGAATATTTTATAAGCTCGTAAAATCCTGAAAAAACACTGAAAAACAATCCCTCTGTTTTATCACGAAAACCCTGCTTAAGAAGGTAAAGATCCAGAAAGCGAAATAATGGTTTAGCAAAAAGAAAGAGCAATGCCCTTTTCCTGGAAATTTTGCTTTTTAGGCTATCAGCTTCTATCGCGGTATACCTGTCTAATCTTTTTATATAACTATCTATATCCTTATATGTATAATGTAAAAGCTCGCTACTTAACTGAGAGGTCTTGCCCTCTATTTTAACGATCTCATGCACAGGCTGTAGATAATACGCGTCATTTTTGACAAAAAACCTCATCTGATAATCATTTTGTGTTCCGCAATGCTCAAACCATCTCCCAAATATCATAGACCTGCGTTTTACATAAAATCCGGAAACGTTACCCGCGCCACGCTTTAACACGTTCTCTATCTCTCCTCTCAACTCAGGGGTAACCTCCTCATCGGCATCCACGCCGAGAACCCATTTATTAGAAGCCTTTGAAAGAGCGCAGTTCTTCATACTAGAAAAATCACTGAATTCGCGTTGTGAAACATTATCTGTATATTCTCTGCAAATATCCAATGTCTTATCTTTACTAAATGAGTCTACAACTACTATCTCATCAGCCCATTTTACAGATTCAAGACATCTTCTTATACTATCTTCTTCATTCCTTGTAATTATAAATACACTAATGCGCGACATTCTATATACTCTTATCATTACGAGCAGTAACTATGATCTGACCAGCAATCCCAGGAGTATAATCCCCTATCCATGCAGCTGCTTTTTTTATGAAAGATGGGATACATCTATTTTCCATCGGCATAGGAAAATTTGCTCCACTTATACTTATAATATCAAATCCATGCTCAATGAGCTGGGTCTTAATCGCTCCGAGCGTATATACCCTTATATGGCCACCTGCCTTTCCTGCTTGATATTCACAATATCTTGGGTAACGATTAAAAAGTAACCTAATACGATTCGTAAGACAAGCAACATTAGGAAATGACATTACAATAATCCCATCTTTCCTAAGAACTCTTTTTATATCTTTCAAAAATTTATCGGTATCATACAGATGCTCTATTATTTCTGCGACTATTACGCAATTGAAAAAATTATCACCCCATGGCAGGCCTTCCTCAATATTATTTTTTACTGCCTTTATGCCTTTTTCTACGGCTTTTTGCCAGGCTTCATGGTGCGCCTCTATTCCATAAACATCATATCCGCGTTTTAAAAATACCTCTCCCAGTCCACCATCATAACAACCTATATCGAGTATGGGGCCTTTATCACAAAGATTTAAAATCGACCTTATTATCTTCTGATAATAGACCTTTGAAAGCTCTATCGTATATTCATCATACATAGCAGATCTCTTGTATGTATTTTTATTCTCCATCTCTCTTTCTCCTATATGTAATTATTATGAATTTAGCGAACCTAATAAGCATAAATTCAATACTGAACCTGTAAAAATTATGCTTGATCCTGAAAGAAGCGATACGATAACAAACATTTAAGTATATTCTCTTGAACATGGGTTGCCTGTTAAACTCGTGCCCACGCTCTTTGGGAGGCCTTGAATGGAGAAAAATAAAATTCCCCAGAAAATCCGCTAACTGAAAATGCCCCTTGTTCAACCATGGCACATTAGCGGTATTTAAGTCATATCCCGACCAGCCTTCCAATTCTTTGGGAACCTCTACGCCATTAGCTAGCGAAAAGTCAAAGAGTGACGTCCCCGGATACGGAGTGTAAAGAAAAAGCGCGTATCTATCACCCCGACCGATGTTATATAACTCTCTGACAAAACTAGTGCACGCTTTAAACTCCCTTTTAAGTGATTTTTTCGAGTCTCCCAAGTCAAACGGTATGCCCAGCATAAGTGAAATCCAGAGCTTGATATTATATTTATTTGAAACCTTTTTTAACTTTATAACATCTTCCGCGACAGCGCCTTTTGATATAAATTCTAGGATCTCATTATCCCCTGATTCCGCTCCTATCAATATTTCAGAGAATCCGCCATCCTCCATGGCCTGCCAGGAGTCCGGGGAATATCTTAAAAGCACCTTAGCGCTTCCATTCGCGTTACCCCATTTAATCTTTTTTTTCATTCCCTTGCAAATCTCTTTGACTCTCTTTTCATTTACAAAGAAGTTGCTGTCATATAAAGCTATGCCATCTAAGTTATATTTATCAACCAGCGCGCTTACTTCTCTTATAACCCTATCAGAAGACAAGCCCTTCCATCTTCCGTGGCTCATATTATGCTCCGCGCAAAAACCACAGTTATGAGGGCATCCGAACGATGAAATATATGAAAGGATCCTCTCCCCATACCAATCACTGTAGATATATTTTTCTATATCATCTAAAAGATGGTATGGCATCGGATATGTGTCATTCATATCTTCAATACATCTATTCTCATTTGTAACTATCTTGTCCAAATTTTTACAGCTTACGCCTTTAACGCCTTCTAAAGACTTTTCTGCTTTTAACCTCTTAACAACTTCTCCAAAGCTATTATCACCTTGCCCTCTTATGATGATATCAACCAGTTTATTTTTCAAGACCTCTTCCGGTAAGATAGTAGCATGCCATCCACCAAAGATAACAGGCATATCCGGCATTCTCTCCTTAACTAATTTTGCCATTTTTAACGCACCTGCTATCTGGAATCCAGTCATGCAGGTAATGCCCACGCAGATAGCCTCATCAAGAGAAGAAGATACTTTTTCAGCATAATCATCATCTACGTTGGCGTCTACAATCTTTATATTGTATCCATCATGATGCAAAGGCGCCGCTATGGACAATAATGACAAGGGCGCTCCTCTATGGCCTTTTTCCTTACCTGGAAGTGGGTTAAAAAGTATTACTCTATTTTTAAATTTATGAGTCATCTTATTCTTTTATCATGGTTTTGACACAAAATATCTGGTGCGCTTTTCGCGGGAAGAAATATACTATAAAATTAAAAATATTAATAACTCTAACAAGTGCCTCCTTGAGCTTATCAGATATCTTAGGCCTGCCTAAAAGCAGATGCATCCAGTTAAACCCCCTTAATCCATTAACAGAAAACCCCCACTTTTTAAATTCACTTATCTCCCAACCGCTTAAATGTTCCTGCAGATCATTATCATCATAAGCAGCTTGCTTGAAAAACCCATTTGGCGTATTTACAATTATTTTTTTTCGCGCCCATTTTTTTGCTTTTTCTAAAAGAGCGAGCCCGTCTTCTTTTTTCAGATGTTCCACTACATCAAGGAGCACGACCGCGTCAAATGAATTATCATCAAAGGCAACTTGGAGCATATCAGCCTTGATATACTCCGCGTGCCGTTTGCTTTCAATCGCTTTGTCCAGATATGGATCAAAAAGTTCTACGCCAACTGTATGGAAACGCTCCTTTGGAAGAATTCCCACCATTGAATGAGTGCCGCATCCTAAATCCAGTATCTTTTCGCACCCTAAAAGCTCTCTAATCAAGATGTATTCCAATGGAAAAAATAGCATACCTATCGGAAAAAAAAGAGCTAAGAGAGATCTTCTCTTTATCGGATCATCTATTTTATCAAGATTTACAATCGAATCTTTAATCTTATCTATCAATCTTGTCTTAAATGTTATTGGCCTAGCCTGAATATCCCGGTTTATCTTGCCGATAGCTTCTTTATCGCTCAATAGGAAGTTCTTTCGCTGTTTATGCTTGGCTTTTAGGGCCTCTTGTGACCTATTAATTGCCGCAAAAAACCCTTCAACCATATACCACCTACCTGTTAGACAATAGTAAAATACCCTTAAAAGAGTTAAGCCTAAGGCCTTAAGCAGTAATATAGGATCTGTAATATTTTTTATTGTAAATAAGATACTATTCCTAAAAACATCTCTCGCGATCTCTTTCTGCTTATAATCTCTATTAAAACTAGCTCCTCCTTTATGATAATGAACGCTCTTAGGCTGATACAGCCCTACCCAGCCTCGTTTCCAGCCTCTGTAAGAGAGATCTACATCTTCATATCTTCCGGGATAATATATATCATCATACCCTCCCAACTCTATAAACTTCTTTCTATCAAACGCCCCAACACCCGCTGAAAAAGTATAGCCTAATATATCTGAGGTATTTTCATAGCCTTTAAAATAAACCTCGGGTTCCATTATACCCCATCTAAAACCGGTTTTTGACTTGTCTCCCTGATAATCCTTGCCATCAAATGAAAATCCTTTGGCAGCGACAAAAAATATATCGTCGTTTTCAAAAAAAGGTGCTATCAGGTATTTTATATAATCGCGATCCAGCTTAATATCATTATTCATTACTACCATAATGTCATCGTCAATATCTTTCGCGATATCATTATATGAAAAATATATTTTATTCTTCTTCGCTATGTATATATCTACCTCTGGAAAATCTTTTTTCAAGAGATCTATGCTTTGATCCGTACTCCTATTATCGAGCACAGTTACCCTGCAATCGCAATCAGCGTTTTTTGAAGCAGCCACTATGCTGGGCAAGCATTCTGAAAGTAGGTTCTCTCCGTTATAATTTAATATTACTATATTTGTTTTCATTCTTATCCGGCTCATATTAATCTTTGGCAATATGCATAATTTTTAATAACCAAACACTCGTTCCGACAAAAGCAAAATAAACTATAATTATCTTAAATAAAGAGATCGATGTAAAAAAATACAAAATACCGGCTATTGTTATCATATTCATTGCAATCGGCATTGTACACGTTCGATAGCATAACGAATAGGCTGCTTTAAAAACAGTCTTGGATCTGGCAACTTCTGGCTCAATGTTATCTTCTTGAAATTTTTTTGTATTATCAGTGTTTTTTACATGTATATACAAGACCGCGATAGTAGGGATAATTAGCACCGTGTAGGAAGCGAGAAAAACAAAAATAATATTTAAACCTGACAGGTTTTCTTTGTACGCGCCTAATCCTATCCCAAAAATTACAGCCGGCAATACAAGATAATTGCAAAAGACATCCAAATACCTGCCGCCAAACGAAGAGAGCCCCTTTGCCCGCGCATATTGGCCATCGACGCAATCAAAGATATAATAGAGCTCAAAAAATAGGGCGCCTAATAAGCACGACGATCGGGACCCCAGTGAAAATAGGACTGCCCCAATAAGCGCTAGAAAAATAGAAAACCATGTAATCTGATTAGGCGTTATTGGCTTATCGTATAAATACCTTACAATCCTGATAGAGAAAAAATATGTTACGTGTAATGGGTAATAAAGAGCTATACTCTTTCCGTGCCTTTTCTTTAACTCCGGGTCGGTATTCTGCTTGAAGGCCTTCTGCTTAAGCTCTTCAAGGCTAGGGCTTCTTTTACGCGCATCAATCATGATCTATCCTTTACTGCTTTGGCTATATCGCAGAGATGTTCCACTACAATAACGCCTGCCTCTTTTAGTATCTTCTTTTTTTCCTCAACGCCGCTGCTGCCTTTTTTTATAATAGCTCCCGCGTGTCCAAATCGTTGCCCAGCCTGCGCGTGTTTGCCCGCTATATAAACAATAAATGGCTTTGTATAGCCCTTCTCTTTTATGAGTGTCGCCGCCTCTTCTTCAATAGAGCTACCTATCTCACCATAACCGACAACAGCCTTTGTCTTATCATCCTTCTGAAAAAGCTCAAGAAGTTGCGCCCACCTTGTGCCTACAAACGCGTCTCCGCCTATACATAGGGCCGTACTTTGGCCTATGCCTTCTTTGGTAAGATAGAAACAACTCGTTGTAACCTGCCCACCGCTCCGGGAGATAACACCGATATCTCCGGGCATAAAAACCTGATTAGCCAGGCTCGTTCGAGCGCCGATTAAACCAACAACAGACTCACCGGGGCTTATAATTCCTATTGAATTTGGTCCGATAATCCGCGATCCCGCTTTACGCGAGTAAGCTATAAGTTCCATGACATCCTGATGGGGCGTACGCTCCGATATAATAATAACAAGCTTTATCCCCGCATCGATAGCTTCGATCGCGGCAGATTTTACAGCTCTTGGGGGTACATATATTACAGATGCGTTAATATGTCGATTCTCATCTACCGCTTGAGCCACTGTATCATAAACAGGTATGCCTTCAACGGTCTGGCCACCTTTACCCGGCCTTGTCCCGGCTATAATATTGGTACCATAACTTCGCATATAGGCTGTATTCATCAATGCCTGCCTACCTGTTATGCCCTGCACTATTAAATTGGTCTCTTTGCCTATTAATATCGACATGCTTTATTCCAATGGAAGCGTTATCTTAATAGCCTCTTTACCATAAAGCTGGCAATCAAGCTCGCATGCTAAACATTCCGTGCATGCGCCTTTTCTTAATTCATCCTTGCTATAATCGGTTGCTGGTATACCATCCTTAATAACCAGTACCGGACCTGATTTTGAAGATCTGCAGTTTTTAATACAGGCCTTTGTCCGGCATCTACTACAGATCGATGTGTCTATTCTTATTTTACCACCTGAGAACAAATTAAATTCTAACATCTACTAAGGCTCTTTCCGCTCTTATAGAGCTTATCAAACTCACGCGCGGCATCGTATTCAGTGCAATCCCTACCAAGGACCACCACGTTTTCAGAACCGGATATGCCATGTTCTTCAAACAATTTTATAGCGTCTTCGTCCCATGCTCCCCTGAACATAAACAAACAAGGGATATCAGGTTTTCCATTAGTCTCAGGATATATATCTTTTAATGCCTTTATTATGCCCCGTGCCGTATTATCAAGCTGTTGGCTTGAAACACATGAAGCGAATATGAAACCTTCTATCTCTTTTAAGGTAAATATTAACCTTATGGCCTTATAGAGCTTTGATGCCGGAGGGTTTCCGGATGTATCAGCAAAATTCGCCGGCAAATAACCAAGTTCTGATAACTCATCCAGTATAGCAAGGCTTACACCCGTCCCAACACAATCAAGCGCTACGCGTATGCCTTTTTTTGATAGGCCATAGTCTAACTCGACAATATGGGCTGTTCCCCTATGATCATTCTTATCTATATTTGAAGCGGATATCTCAAGAGGTGTCGGCTCTCTGTTTAGATTCTCCTCCGTTGCTACCATATTAAACTCCGGATGTCTGAAAAGAGCGTCCTCATCTATATTAATTTTCGCATCTAGCGCCATCGGCCCATCACTGGTTAGAATGAGCGGGTTTATTTCTATAAGCTTGCAATCTAAGGATCTATATATCTTATATACTTTTTTTAATAGATCTGATATCTTAGAGGCTTCCTTGACGCCATCTAAGAGAATTTGTAAATCTTTATCCGTAGGGCCTCTTAATATATCAATCGGACTTTGCCTGATATCAATTGAATTCTCTTCCACATCTATACCACCCTTGGCGCTAAAGAGAATTACAGGAGATAGTGTTTTTTCATCTGAAGCTATAGAGAGATAAAATTCCTGCTTATAATTATATTTCTTCTCAATCAAAACGCCTTTATCCTTAGATATTGATTTGTCTATTAAGAATATATTCTTTATAGCATCTTCCAGCTCGTTCTCATTTGAAACTATTTTTATAGCGCCTTTTTTAAACCGTCCTGACCACAATACCTGCGCCTTAACAACAACAGGCAGGCCTATCTCTTTCACAGCTAAGGCTGCTTCATATTCGCTATGGACCAATCTTCCGTTAGGAATAAGAATCTTGTTTCTGCTTAAAAATGTTTTACCTTCAAACTCTGTCAATCTAGCCATTTTGGAATCCAAATTTATCTTTTGCTCTTATATAATCGTCAAAATAATCTATCTCTTCCCATAGAGTATCGCCGATATCTAAATATTTTACTGTTACACCTTTATCGATCAAACTCTGTATAGCGGTAAACATATAGGAATTTTTTTCACCTGAGCCTATTAAGCGATCTACTTCCTGGCGTAAACCTGATACTAAAGTATTTGATGTCCTGAATATCCCTAAGAATTCACCGATTGAACTATCTATACTAAGGTTCTTGCCTATCCCAACGACAACGTCATCTTTTAATATGACCTTTACAGCCTCCTCGTCGCATTGTTTTCTTTGAATAGCTACTGTCACGGGAAATTCAGACTTTTTCAAATTGAGTAATACCTGACGATCAAAGACCAGATCTCCGGGCAAACAAATTATATCGTCAAGAGCTTGTGTTTTATTTAGCCCGTACCATAAAGACATAAGTATATTTGTTGTTTCATACTCCGGGTTTCTAACAAAAATAACATTCTCTCCTTTCAGAGAATCTCTTACCCTCTCCTCCATATATCCAACCACTAAAATAGGGGCTGTTGAGGAAAATTCAGATAATAACTCAATCTGCCTTTTAATAATGGGCCTTCCATCGATCTCTAACAAACATTTTGGACTATAATCAACCTGTTTTGAGATACGCTTACCCATACCCGCGCATAATATAATAGCCTGCATAGATTATACCCCTATAAAATTGTGGTCGTGACTTACAACGCCGCAAAGATAAACATTAAAATCCTGTTCTAAAAGCAGATTTTTTACTAGGTCCGTATTTTCGCCGTCACACAGAGATATAAAACATCCTCCTCCCCCAGCGCCTGTAATCTTAGAACCTAAAACATGGGAGCTTATTGAGCTTATTGCCTTATCTATCTTATCCGTGCTCACTCCCAATCTCTTTAAAAATTTCTGGTTTTGCGACATTAATTTCCCCAGTTCTGCCCAGTCCTTATTAGCTATCGATTCCATGCCTTTAATAGCCAGGCTGGTTATTGAATTAAAGATCGATTCTATATCGTCTTTGTCGCGTCTTAGCGCCTGTTTGATCCATCCGGTAGTAGTACTTGTAAGTTTTTGTTCTTTACTATCAGCGATAATAATCCCCGGCTTTATCTCTGAATATCCAATACTATTAAAATCATCTCCCCGTATCTTTAGAATACCGCCAATCACGGTGCACGCGGACCCTGATATACTTCCTCTCTTCTGTATATCAAGCTCTGATTGGAATACTAATCTTACCATATCAGTCCTTGGTATCTCTTTTCCCATAAGCCTTATAATTCCTCCTATAAGAGAGCAAGAAACTGCCGCGCTTGAAGCTAAACCGGAACCCGTGGGTAGTTCTGAATCGATACTAGCGTGAAATCCGATAGACTCTTTAAATACGCCATATACCCTTTCTATGCCATGGACCAATGGCTCTAAAGACTTATCAACCTCTTCTACCTTAAGCTTGAGCCCATCTATCTTCGCCTTAAGCTTACCTAAGGATGATTCAATGGCTACTAACCCATTATTAGGCGTCAATGTCGTAACCACCCATCTGTCTATCGCGGCGGCAATAGCTACCCCGCCATAAACTACAGAGTGTTCACCAAAAAAGAAAATTTCACCCGGTGATTTAGAGATTATTTTTTGCATTTATCTCTTTCTTTTTTAAGCAGCTCTTTTGCTAAATCGAGCCTGACCTTATTCCTTTTTATCATGGCCTTCGCGATAATATCTGCCTCAATCTTTTTTGCTCCAGCCATAATAGCTATGTTTGCAGCATGCATTTTCATATGGCCTTTCTGTATGCCCTCTGTCGCAAGGGCTCTTTCAGCCGCTAGCTTAGATGCCAATCCTACCGCCGCTAAAATCTGCCCTAACTCATCCGCGGAATTTACGCCAAGTATCTTTAGCGCTATCTTCGCGACAGGATGCAATCTTGTCAAGCCACCGATTATTCCAACAGCGACAGGCATCTCCAGAAATCCCGTTAAATCACCATCATCATTTTTACTCCACACAGGCAATGCCCTATATTTTCCATCCCGCGCCGCGTATGAATGAAACGCGGATTCCATAGCGCGCGTATCATTACCTGTCGCGAGAACAACCGCTGTTATACCGTTCATAGCACCTTTATTATGGCCTGTAGCGCGATGCTGATCATGATAAGCGCAGGAATACCCCCTAAGTATCGCTTCTACCGCCTCTTCTCCGCCCAATACATCTTTATCAATGACGCACTTCGCGCGAACAAGCCTTTCAATGGCATAATTATCAACTACCCTTAAAAATACTTTACCACCTGTGATTTTTTCAACAGTAGGGGCTATATATTCTCCCATTGTGTTAACAACATTAGCTCCCATGGCATCACGCACATCTACAATCAGCCTCAGGATCACCATTGGGCCGTACCATCCATCAATAATATCTATTTTTATATCCTTTGCCCCTGCTCCCATTTTTGGAAGCGTAGATGATTGAGTATTTGCTAATCTTACAAGCTCCTTCTTATGTTCAATGATCTTTTTTTTCGCGATATATGGATCCTTGGTGTTATCTACCTGTATCTGCACAGCCATAATAGGGCCCGTACTCGATGTAGTAAAACCACCTTTAACTCTTGCCATTCTTGCCCCGTTACTAGCAGCCGCTATAACCGATGATTCATCTGTAGCCATAGGAACAAGATAGTCCTTACCATTTATAAGAAAATTCGTTGCCACTCCAAGAGGCATACCTATAACACCGATAACATTCTCCACCATCTTTTCAACTGACTCTATATCGGGCCTGCCTGCCTTGAGCATCTTTATATCATCATCTGTCAGAAAAGAGAAACCCCTTATAACCCTGTGTTTTTCTTCAAGATTTAATTTATAGAATCCTTTTACTCTTGAGCTTCTGCTTATCTTTTTCTTCATCTCTTCACCTCGCACTGAGATCTGTTCATCAACTCTTCCTTCTCTTAAAATACGGCCTTATCGTATTAAAGATCAAAGAGAATAACCTTTCCCGCTTCTGGACCTCAAAGATAACCGGGAGGCTTACAATGGCTAGGCAGAATAGCCTTAATGCCGTTGAGGATAAGACTCCCCCAAAGACAACAAATCTGTCTATCCAAAGAAAATTAAACAAAAAATAGATAAAATACGCGCCTACACCCAGATAAAACTTCAACATATCCCCCCATCCCATAATATGCTTTGCCGCATAGGTAAAGACTATCATAAAGAAACAGAAATATGATAATGATGTCGCGAAGGCAACCCCCTCTATGCCAAAACCTTTCTTTATAAATAGATAATTTAACAATATCGCTACTATAACAGCCGGCCCGTATAAAAACGCGAGGATATTCTGCTTGTGTATGGTAAAAATCAGCGTTGTTGATAATTCGTTCACTATCATAAAAAAGTAGCCAAATATGAGTATCTTCATAGCTGTCAGCCCAGGTGTAAAATGCGGCAATAGATAATAGATAAGAGGCTCCATTATAAAGATCAACGCTACAAGCAATATAGGCGTTAAGCGGCTTATTATATAAGTTGGCTTTAAGATCATGCCCTTTATGTCTTTTACATCCTTGGTAGCGCCATACTGTTCCTGAATATGCGGAAATACTACAACATGAAAAAACGTAGGCAGGTTCCTCATCTGCTGCACAGCCATAGTGCCTATTGCGTAGAAACCCAATGCCTCAATACTCAACATCTTTGCTATCATCACGCTATCTACGCTCAATAAGGTGAGATAGACAAAGTTTGACAGTAAAAGGGCAAAACCTATCTTTATAAGGCTTACTATCTTTTGCCAATTTAAATGGAATGAAAATGAGATCCCATTGGTTTTTTTAGCGATATAAAAAGAAGCTGTGTTAGAGATGACCAAGCCTACTATCAGGCCATGCACACCAAAGAGATAGGCGCCTGCCAAAGAGAATAACGCGACCAAAATAGCGTTTATAACAATCATCCTTGAGAGTTCGGGCACTCTTTTTCCGGCTCTTAAGATAATCAATATCAGATTATAGCAATGTGTCGCAATAATAAGAAATCCTACAATCTTCATTCCTATTCTCAGCACAGGGTCCTTAAAAATAATACCTGATAAAAACCATATTATTACAGCGCTTATGACCGAAACAGTGATAAGATAAGAGAATGTAATATTCTGGAGATCCTTTGCCCTTTCCCTGTCTCCGGCTCCGATAGCCTGTGGCATCTCCCTATAAAGGGCCTTGCCCACTCCCATACTAAGATAACCTCCATACTTCTGCACTATCTTAAGTAATACCAAGTACCCTGTGCCTGTAACCCCAAGAAGGCTCTTAGTTAATATGCCGGTAAAAAAACCTATAAAAAGCGATATATAATTAGCTGTTGAATATCTAAATGTATCTTTTATTATTTTTTGCTTGTCAATCTTCATAACTCAAGCCCTGTCTTATAAAAACCTGCTGATTCCAACCATATGCCGCATATTGCCATATATAGATGATAGAATAGATCAAAAAATAGGCCTCTTCCCTTTAGCTTGGGTATACGCATAAAGATGCTGGTAGTTCGCACGAGTTCTTTCTCTAATATACTATACCGGTCACCATGCAAAATATCTCTCTTACCGGAGTCATGAAGAAGCTCCAGGGCAAGGTCATAATGGCCATATAAACAACAAAAGGTAATAAATTTTATAACCTTAGCCGCTTTCTTTTCTTTGCTCAGATTAGCTATCTTTTCAAAAAAACGTTTTACACCAAGAAAATACAAAAAATCACCATGAACCAGTTGACCCCTCGCGCCGCAAGTCTTTGTGCCTGCGCTCCTCTTCCAGTAACATGAATCTATATCAAAAAGCTCATACCCGTCTTTTCTTAGGGAGCTATCCACTTCTGCAAACAGCCCCTGGCCTTTATACTTCTCATTAAATTCCGCCTCTATTAGCAAGCCTGTGACAATACCGCTGCTTAGAATCTCTTTCGCGCCTTGGATAACCTGGAAAGCGGCTCCTTCTACATCAATCTTGATAAAATCTATCTCTTCTATTCTTTCTGCGGATATAAGATTATCTAATCTATCGGCCTTAATCTTTATCCTGTTCTTTAGCGCGTAACCATCGGTATTACCCCTTGGAAAATGAGACAGAAATTCGTAATTAGGCATGAATATGCTGGATAACCCTTCACACTCTGTAACATGCAAGGTAATCTCCGCATCCTTATTATAACAGGCAGAATTAAAATAAGTGGTATTCTCATCCTTTTTTAACTCTCTGTATGCATTATCCTCCGGCTCAAATCCAATAAAGCTTAGATATTCCTTAAGGACACCCCACTCTTTCTTGGGGCCTTTGCGGGCGCCAATATCGACGATACAAAAAGGGAACCGTTTCAGGTCTTTATTAAATTTTCCTTTAAGCCTTATCTTCATCTCTTATTCAATATCTCCGCTATTCGATTAGAGGCTGTGCCTTGTAATCCATTAAGGCAAGATTCTATGGCATATCTCCAATTATCTATATGGCTCGTGTAAGAGCCATTAAGAATATTTTTTACAGAATCCATGAGAATACCCTCTGTATGTCCATCATAGAATACATTTAAGTCTCTGTATTCATCCAGTTTATACCTATTGGTCAATATTACAGGCTTCTTAAAAGCCATGCCATCTATGGCAAAGGTTGATATATTAATGATCAAAATGTCCGCTCCTTTGGCCAAAACCAAAGGATCGTAATCTCTTATGACCTTGATATTATTGATCTTTAGTTTCTTAACAAGCCTATCTATAGCTAACTTACTATTATCTCCTGGGTGAAGCTTTATAATCACCTCAATCTCCTGAAACCGGCTAAGCGCCGCAAGAGAGACCTTGAGCTTATCCCATGCGGTCTTCTCTCTCCATATATCCCTGCCCAACTCAAAAGGGTAAGAAGCGATTAGAACGATAGGCCTGGAAGGTAGAAGGCCTAAATCCTTAGATATCTTTGACTTCATCGCTTGGTCTGATCTTTTTAAGTACTTATCATATTTTGAACAACCTACAACGATCATTCTTTTCTCTTCTATGCCCCACTCTGCTAAACGCTTTTTATAGAGATCGCCCCAAACCAGCATATAATCAGCAATTAATGGCATTACCGTAATCTTGTGAAATGGATCGCCATGAGAATTGACATAAGACCTGCAGTTATACTGCTTTGAGACCTGAACAAATAAATTTTTATAGACTGCCCTGTCTTCATCCACTAATAAAGATCTCGGCTTAGCCTCTTGGAATAAAAGATGCGCCTGCTCAACCTTCTCAAGAAGGTCTGTCAGCTCTTCCTGCCAAAGACCGGCTATATGTTTTCTGAGATAAGGCGCAAGATCCTTTCCATCTATTACTAGAGGCTTAGAGGATTTATCCATCTTACTTATAAAGTCGCGTGTCGCCTTTAATATCTCTGCTTTTTTAACCTTTGCAATCGCATAATCTGAAAATAGCTTTAATCTCACGCGCTTTTTTATAAAATACGGGATTAAGCGGGGAGGCAGCTTTTCTCTTAAACAGATAATCTCCCTGCTATCAATATGGTCAAAGAGCGTGGGAATCTTTTGCAAATCAGAATAAACCAATATACCGGCACCTTTAGAGGCACAAAAGAGATTTGATAGCCTCCTTAAAGAATCGAACAAGTACATTGTAAATGACGGCCTCTTACTTGCGCCGGTAACAGCATCCGGCTTTTCTGCATTAGAACCATTAAAATATTTTAAAGAGGCATCGGAAGATACAAAGTCGGATATAAAAAAATCCAAATACGGGCATCTTAATTTTGCACCTGCAATATTTTGTGATATCCATAGCTCCTGCGGAGACTCCTTGTTTATAACCTGTTTAACCGCATGCGCCTTCTGGGTAATATTGAAAGTAAAATCAAATATTCTTTTCCCATAGGCCTGCAGGATATCCACATCATGATATAAAAAAGTTTTATCTGCAATATGCTCCTTTAACCATAAATCAAATTTTAAATAGACCTCATCATATATCTCGCGAAGTTCGCTTAAAACTAAATACTCATTTATATGAGTATGATCATCGTATTGAAAGCTTATAACCTTATCAAGCTCTGAAAAATCTATATTCTCTTTTTTTTCGATCAATGCTATCTTCATATTATCCTACAGTCCAGTTGCGTGGATCAAACCAATGAGTATCATCGAGACCTAAATTTAATAATCGCCTAAAAATATCATCCGGTAATGGGGCTTCTTTTTCAGCCTCTAATATAGACTCGAGGTGCTCCAATGACTTTGTCCCTACAAGCGTAGAATGGATACCTTCTGTTGAAATACAAAATCTAAGAGCAAGCTTACTCAAGCTGTTCCAGCTCTTCAGTCCCATCTCTGTCTTAATCCTCTTTGCCGCATTCTTTAAAAACTCATACTCTTGGCCTAAAGATTCTACTTTTTTTGTCAATACACCCTTAAAATACGCGGAGCGGCTTAAAATTCCCATTCCTTGTCTTTTTGCTTCAGGCATAACCCCTTTTGATATCCTTTGATCGAGTATATTATAGGGCACCTGTAGCAGATCGAAACATCCAGCCTCAATAGCTGCCATCGCCTCCTCAGGTTTATGGAGAGTTGCCCCTAAAAATCTGATTAGCCCCTCTTCGCGAAGCTTGACCAAAACTTTCGATATATCGCATCTTTTAATCACGTCGACTGTAACATTATGAATCTGCACGATATCAAGGCTATCCCGCTTTAACCTATTAAGGCTCCTCTCAACAGAATTCCTAACATACTTAGAAATATCTTTTTCATCGCGGCCAACGTTAACCTTGGTCGCGATATAACATGGCCTTGAGCCGATAAAAGAACCTATAAGCTCTTCGCTTTCTCCGTAATCAGGGGCTGTATCGAATAAATTAATACCCCTTTCAAGGGCTGTATCGATTATATATTTTACTCTTGTTTTATCCGGCTTATTATTACTCCCAAGAGGGCCGATGCCATAATCCATTCCCAGCTCAACGGTACCGAGTGCGATACAAGATACCTTTAATCCTGTGCTGCCTAATTCTCTATATCTCATTTTTATATGCCGTGCGCCATCCCCATTTAAGGTCTGTATTCATTTTACTAATTTTCGGGCCACTCTTTAAAAACTCTATTATATCTTCCATTGTAAATAACGGATTCTCATGATAAAGATTCTTTAGGATTAATTTTACAATTTCAAAATCATTAGGGTAATCCACTGCCAAGCGGTATTTAGAAAGGTCAACTTCTAAATCTACTCTGAAGAGAGAAAACTTATTAGGGTTTTTCCATAAGTGAAATGTCACATGCTCACGCTGGTCAGGATCCTTCTCATCATGCCAGGCCCTTTCAAGCGCGTTGAAGGAGAATACCTCCACATCCATTCCAATAGGAAATGTCCATTTTGGCGGCGTGGTATTGGCAACATAGTCATAATCACCCTTTATATAAACAGAGACTAAAGAATCTATTATCTTAGGATCGATTAAAGGACAATCTGCCGTAAGCCTTACGATTCTCTCTAATTTAAATTGCCTTGCTGCCTGATAATACCTATCCAGCACATCTTCATGATTTCCTCTATAGCAGGCGACATTCTTTTCTTTACATAATTTCGCTATAGGGTCATCCATGGGTTCGGTACTCGTAGCGACAATAACCTTGCCGATACTCTTTGCGGCAGCTACTCTTTCAAGCAGATAGCAGATAAGCGGCTTACCCTCTACCTCGAGCAATACCTTTCCCGGAAGCCTTGCTGAGCCCATCCTTGCCTGTATTATCGCTGTTGTCTCTATATCCATTTATGATACCAAAGCTCTGTTGTCTTAGTAATAAAACCCGCGCGTTGATAAAAACGTTGCGCGATATAATTTCTGCCCTGAGTTACCACGCAGACTTTCTTGATGCCCTTATCAATTAATCTATTAAATACAAAACAGAGCATCTTTCTTCCTAAGCCTTTGCCCTGGGATTTATTGGAGAATCCAATTAATCCGATATCAGCAACTTTTGAGGGATGATATCTCAATGTACAGAAACCTAAAGGAGTCTTCTTATCATAAAGGCATAAGCACTCATCATCATACTGTCCCTGGACAGCCTTCTCTACCCACCCTTGATAGAACTCACTAACCTTCTGCTTATCAAAATTCTCATCAAAATAATATCTACTATCTTTGTATAAGACTTTCGCTATCTCTCTTAAGCCTGAAATGTCCGCATCCTTTGCTAATCCAAGTTTCATGCCAGGGGCTAAATCTACGCTACTTTTTTCGTCTAGTCCCTTTTCAAAGGTCAACCTGATATCCGCGAAGAGGAAACCTTCCTCTGTTGCCTTTTTAACGCTCCTGTTATCATGACAATTGCAAAGGTATTTTACCACTCTGATATCGTTGGCCTTAATAAACCTACTCGTTCTAAAAACAATACTATCTGTCAGGTATCTGCATGCCATATAAGCGACAGGAAAACCCCAAAATTGAGAATCCCATTCAAGCCTCTTAATTAGATTCGTAATCTCGTCAAATCTCTCATTAAAATCTCTATTATCAATAAAAGAATATTCCGGGCCCGTGAAATACCTATTCCCGCCCCTATTCTTATGATCTATGACTATATCGGCATGTTCGAGATAATCGGATAACCTATCAATAGTTATGGTTACTATCTTCAGTGCCTTTAATACCCGGTATAATTCCAAGCTAAGGCCGTTGGAAATAACTACGTCGATCTCTTTATCTATTAAGAGATCTCGCGAGATCTCTTTGATATCAACCTGCATCACCTTATCAGGCCTCTTCTCCAATAATCCGGAAGATGCCTTAAGCTCTTTTAAATAATCCGCATCCGCGTTGTCCTGAAACACAAAGAGTCTCTTCATCTTAAATATTATTAGACCTCCTAAAGGCCATGCAGGGCTGCTGTGCCTGGGTTATGCCCACTATACCATCTCCCAATACCTTTTCAAGGCCTCTTACCTCTCTTACCATCTGCGTTAATTGCTTTTCTGTTATAGATACCGGGGAATCAACACATTCCATCTCTTGTGATATCTTATAGTGTTTTTCTATTACCTGCGCTCCTGCCGCTACCGCGAGAAAAGGAACCCTTATATCTGAAGTGTGATCTGACTGCCCTATAACACAATCAAAATTCTTACCAAGTGTACGTATAGCCGCCAAATTAGCGTCTTCCTCCTTTGTGGGATAAGCTGATATACAATGAAGTAAGGTTATCCGTGATGTTTCTTTCTTTAATATGTCATAAGCCTGCCTAATTTCATTTAAATCTGACATTCCAACAGAGAGTATAACAGGCTTTAAAGTAGAGGCTATTCTTTGTAAAAATTTAAGATTTGTAACGTCAAACGAGGCGATTTTGTACAACTCTATGTTAATGCTCTCCAAATAGTCAACACTCTCATCATCAAAGGGCGTAGAGAAAAAACCGATATCGCGCCTTGAGGAATAATCCTTAAGCTCTTTAAAGGCATTAAACTTAAGCTCACATTTTTTTAAAATATCGAAAATAGGAGAATCCTTGGAAACTCTTTTTTCAGTAATATATGTTTGAAATTTCACGGCATCCGCTCCTGTAAGAGCCGCTGAATCTATTAATCTTTTCGCTAGTTTAATATCACCACCATGATTAAGGCCTATCTCAGCAATAATATAGACGTTATTATCTGTATCAAGCCCATACTCCTTAAGTTTTTTCATTTTTTACCTCATCTAAATTAGGCGCTTCGGCCGTTCGCGGAGCTCTTGGAACTTCCTCAGACATTTCGTCTTCTGCCGCGCAGTTTATTTTGTATCGCGTATTGCGTTGTGCGTATTGTGAACGCAGTGAAGCAATCTTAGCGCTTGGGATTGCTTCGGCTTCGCCTCGCAAAGACAGTAGCATATAAACTACCAGCAGCTATAACCACCATCTATCGCGATATTTTGACCTGTTGTATAGCTGGAAGCATCGCAGGAAAGGTAAAAAATTCCCCCTACGATTTCGCAAGCCTTGGCCATGCGGCCCATCGGACAGCGGTATGAATAATTTTTAATAAAATCCTCGCCCTGAGGAGCTTCAGGATTAAAAATCCCTCCGGGTGATATACAATTTACACGGATATTATATTCTGCCAAATGAACCGCGAAATATTTTGTCATCTGAATAATCCCTGCCTTTGAGGCGCCATAAATTTCAGAATTCTTCCTATCGCAATCCGTGTACACACGGGGATCAGGGCTGGTTATGCCATAGATAGACGCGATGTTAACAATATTTCCTTTATGTTTTTTCTCTTTCGCATACTTAGCATATGTCTGAATGCAAAAAAATGTGCCTTTTAAATTAACATCCATGACAGCGTCGAAAGACTCCTCCAACCTCTCCTGGAATGGTTCAAATACACTTGCGCCGGCATTATTGATCAATATATCAAGCCTGCCAAACTTAGAGTAAATATGCGCGAAGGCATCCTCGACTGATCTCTTATCTGTAATATCCATTACCAGGTATTCAGCGTTAGGTGAGGCTATCTCCATTTTTGCGTTTGGCTCTTTATCTGTCGCGACTACCTGAGCTCCTGCCTCAAGATATGCCTTACATATCTCTTTTCCCAGCTGGCCAACAGCGCCTGTGACCAAGACAGTCTTCTTCTTAACATTAAACAGCTCGCTTAAATTCATTACACAGCTCCTTATATTGTTCTAAGAGATGGATTAGACGGACATTATCTTTGTAATACTCAATAGTAATATATTTAGGGGAAAATTTACGCGCAAGCGCCTCTATCTCCTGAAAGATCTGCATATCCGGCAGATCATGCGCGTCATAAGATAAATCCTTATCATTTATAGCCTCTTTGCTTATATGAATCTGGACCAACTTGCCTAATGGCAAGGCTGTAATATATTCACGATAAGATAATTTTTTGTTATAAGATGTAATCTTCGCGTGAGCTATGTCAAAAAGAAACAATATCTTGTTGCTAACTACTATCTCGTTTATAAAATCGGCATCTGTAACATAGCCATAAGCCTCTGTCGGATAATAGTTATTATTCTCTACAGCTATATCAATGGCCCTCTCTTTTATAAGAGCTTTCAGCCAGGATATGTTCTCTGCCGCGTTATTCAGCATCTCGTCTCGCGAAAAGACCTTTCCTCCGGTCCGAAACATGCCATCCTCTAAAACAGGCTTACTGCACGCGGCCAATATATGAAAGCTTATCAGTCTTAACTCCTTTTTAAGCTCCAGGGCCCTGCGAACAGTATCTTTTTCTCTATCGCTCCAACAAGCGACGATACTATTTTCAAAGTGAAAGAGAGATTGCCCTTCAAGATCACTTTCAATAGTGGTTTCACGGCATTCTAAGCAGTCGCTAAGAGAAATAATCTTAGCGCAAGCCTCTTTATCCTCAAATAGCGTTGAGATCGGTGTCGCTAATTCAATCATAGCCCAAGCACCTTTTTGACTGCTCTTATTACATCGTCAACGTCATTATCATCCATCTTTGGGGAGAGTGGTAGACTCACGGTCTGCTGACCTATGAAACAGGCGTTAGGATAATCCTGAGTTCTCCACTTAAAATGCTCTCTGTAAAAAGGGTGTTCAGGGATACTTTGATAATGTACCCCCAACCCTATATTGTTTTTATGCATAGCCAGTAAAAAATCATCTCTATCAATACCCGTTTTTGCCTTATCTACTAAAACAGGGAATAGATGATACGCATGGCGCATATTCTCGGTAACACTTGTTGGTAATATTAAAGGCGTATCTTTTAGTGAATTATAATATTTTTTCCAGATTTTCTCTCTTCTCTTCCAGTTCTCTTCTACTCTCTTAAGCTGGTGTATGCCTATAGCTGCCTGAATATCCATCATATTATATTTAAATCCCGGGTGGACTACTTTATAATGTTTATACCCATCATCAGAAAATCGTTTCCACGCGTCCTGGCTCATACCATGTAATCCAAGGACCTTTATCATGTCAGCGTCCTTCTTCTGTTTCGCTACAACCATTCCGCCTTCACCTGTAACAACATTCTTTGTTACATAAAAACTAAAGCACCCAAAATCACCAAAAGTTCCGATAGGCTTACCATTATATTCAGTCTCAATGGCGTGCGCGCAGTCTTCTATTACCTTAAGTTTATGCTTATTAGCTATTTGCATTATTTTATCCATATCACAAGGATGCCCTGCGAAGTGTACAGGCAGTATCGCCTTTGTCTTTTTGCTAATCTTGGATACAATCTGTTCAGGATCGATACAATGCGTATCTTTATCGCAATCCACCAAAACCGGGGTAGCTCCACTATGTATAATAGCGTTTATAGTGGCACAGAACGTCATAGCTGTGGTAATAACCTCATCACCGGGCCCGATCCCGGTCGCCAGCATACTCAAATGTAGTGCCGCGGTACATGAATTTAGAGCAATCGCAAAAGGGGCCTTTTTATACACCTTAAAGGCCTCTTCAAACTGTTGGACTTTTGGCCCGGTTCCAAGCCAACCTGCTTTTAAAGAGTCTACTACCTCATTAATCTCATCCTCGCCGATCGAAGGACTTCCAAAAACAAGAAATCGATCTCTTGATCTAATTAAAGCTTTATTCTTCATGATAAACTCTTTTTGTAATAACCCATTACAGCTGATCTATATCCTTGTGGAGCCAGTCTCTGCCCTTACTATAAATCTTGCCTGCTTTATCCTCCAACTCAGGAGAGAGAAGGCGTAAAAGCTCTTTTCCTAAGATACGATACTGTTTACCTACCTTTGCGGTACGTATAATACCCTTTTTGATCAGTCGCATAGTTGTAGATGGGCTCACCTTAAGAAGTTTTTGAGCTTCCTGTGTAGTATAAACCTCATTTGGATTTATCTCCATTGCCATCTTCTCCATTTTTTGCTGATAATTATAGCAAAACTAGTAACAAATGTCAATACTATTCATTAATAGTCATTAGTAGTCAACATCAACTATCTAAATATGGTTTCCCATAAGGTGATTTTTTAGTTACCCTTGATAGGGCCTTTCTCAATACAAGGATAGGCCCCTGGACCTTTATACTGATTATCAGTTTATTAAGAAAATTTAAGCCGCTAACCTTTAAAAAACGCCGTTTAAGGCGTAAAAACCTATGCTTTTGGTATAAATCTTCTCTCACCTCTGCATCCAGACTCTTTTTCAGCCCTATCAGCTCATCATTTGAAAATGCTGTAGTGCAATTTCTGACAAATTTAAGCGCGTCACCAGCTGTGGAGAGCTCTTCCATATACTTATCCTCATCTCCAATCTTTCCCATTGACTTCATCTCTTCGTACAACTCTGTTCCCGGATATGCTGTAGCAAAAAAGAATGGATTGCTATTATCTCTATATCTATTTATATTCTTATAGAGAGCTGCTGTCTCTTTAACAGACTCTCTATCTTCATCAGGCAGGCCCAATATCCATGTACCTCCGGGCCTGATGCCGGCCTCAACTGTCCATCGCATTGCATCTTCAACCTGTTTTGGTGTAATCTGCTTTTTAATCCTCTTAAGCATCCTTGGGCTGCCCGATTCTATGCCATAAGCGACCATTGTACAGCCGGATTTTTTAAATAATGTCAATATCTCCTTATCCACAAGATTGACTCTGCCCGTAGCTTTCCATTGCAACTTTAACTTGGATTTAATCAATCTGTTACAAAATTCAATTGCTCTCTTACGGCTTACTAAAAATAGGTCATCATTTACAATAAAAGATCCTATCTTATACCGGCGCTTAAGCTCCTCTAACTCCTGCATAATATTATCTACGCTACGCAGTCTGACCTTTGTATCGTATGAACAGAAAGTGCACTGATATGGGCATCCTCTTCCTGTCGTTATATTCATAGTCCTGCTTGCCTTGAATATATTATTAGGAGGAAATGGAACGCGGGAATATATACCTTTCGCGTAGAAATAGTCCCACGCCGGAAAGGGAAGAGAATCCAAATCACTTATAAATTCGCGGGTATTGGTAGTTACAAGGGTATCTCCGTCTCTGAATATTATCCCATTTATATTATGAAGAGGTTTATCATTTTCCAACGCGTCCAGCAGCTCAACCATTGTAACCTCTCCCTCTCCAATAACCCCGATATCGACTCCGCTGTTTCTCATTATCAGCTCCGGGGATGGAGTCACCATATTGCCTCCGCTAATAATCTTTACATCAGGCCTTACTCTTTTTATATCATCCGCGGTCATCTTGACAAACTTATAGGCAGTAGCAATACCGCCCATAGCCACAACATCGTATTGAAGTTTGCCAAAGATTGAGATAAGTTCATCACGCGTATATTCAAAAGCATCCGCGTCAACAACCTGTATAGTATGGCCTTTTCGCAGTAGCATGGCCGCTATATAAGCAGGGCCCATTGCCATTAAATTTCTGCCATGCCTAAATGGCGGTAGAACAAATAATACTCTCATAATCTTCCTTCCTTTATATCTTAGCTATATTTTATATATACAGTAATTAAGCCTACGGCCTTTGCGATCTATATAGGTGTGCGCATAGATAGGTTTTTTATTGGGTGGGAGGATTTTGAATAATTTATCTTTTGAATAAAACGCATTATCAAGATATAAGATATAGTCGATATTGTATTTTTTGAGTCTATTCAAAAACTTGGGGCTATTAAGTTCTGATTCTGATATCCCATCCTCTTCTATAAGATTTTTTAAATGTATATAGGGCCTATTGATATAATATGCCCTTATCTCATTAATCATTAATATTTTGGCATCTTTTGGAATATTATTATTTATATATTCCCCAATATCATAGGTCCTTTCCGCCTCTGAGAGGTAGGCTTGTCTTGATTTAAGCCTAAGTGGCACCATTGCTTTCTCAGCGCAATGATAGAAAAGTAGGGCAAGATTAAATAAGCAGACAGATAGTAAGAGCAGCTTAACAAAAGCGGAAAACGGGCCTTTTTCTTTCAGGGTAAACATAAGTCCGCAACCTACAAGAATAGCTAATGGCATAAGTATGGGAAATAAAAACCTGACAACAACAGGATCCACAAAAAACCATATCACAAGATAGCTAATGGCAAACATAGCCATAGCCTTTATCTGGACTATACGGTTTTTTAGTGTTATTGCCAATGGCAAAAATAATAGATAGGCTACTCCAAAACTCTCTCCACCATGATATTGCGGAAACATTGTAAGTGTCCATGGAAGCCTTATCAGATTAAGTAAGGAAAATTTACTCGCTATATTATTTTCAAGGCCTCTTGACCATCCATGGTAATTAAAAAACTCCGCGAAAAAAGGATAAAGCGGATTTCCCTTTATAACAAAGGAACGAAGATACCATACAAAAGAGCATAGGCCCGTGAAAAATATAAATATCCCCAGGGCTTTGAATAATATCAGAATTCTTTGTTTTTTCTGTATATACAAAAGATATATCACTGCAATAATCAACGCTAACAAGGTAATTACGCCTGTATATTTTATACTTAGCACAAAACCGCAGAAAACCCCTGAAAGCGCAAGCCATCTGCTTTTCCTTCTTTCCATATATTTAAACAGGCTTAATAGAGCTAAAAAACCATAAAACGCCTGAGGTATGTCTACATACGCGTATGTTATCTGCGTAAAAATAGCAGGCGTTAAAAAGAAAATAGCCGCTGATATAATGCCTGCCTCTTTTGAGAAACGGTTCCTCACATAAAAATATACAGTAAGCAGTGATAGGATACCGAATGAATATGCCATAAGTTTTACAAGAATATCCGAGCCTATGAGCATACAAAGCGCGAATAGACTCTCTATTAAATACGGCCATAGAGATTCTCTTGTATATGGAAGATAGGAAAATCTTTGATTCTGAAGGAAAGTCTTCACTTGGACTAATCTATACGCGAGACTATCATTGCCTATCAGCGGCGCTAAAGTAGCTAAAAAGGTAAATAAGAGCCCTAATAACAGGGCAAGAGATAAGGCCTTAATAAAAAAGGGCATCCTTGTAAACCTAAATTCCCGCAAAGAACTTATCAGCCGCTTTAAGATATAGATTATCTTTTGGATTGAAATAAACGCAAGCAGTGAAAGAAGCGTTATGACTGATATTTTATTTAGACGGCCTGCTATCCCTAGAAAAAATACCAAGTAACCTAATATGCCCATTCCCAAGGCTGTGGAAAATACTATTCTTTCATTGGCATATGAAAACTTGAATTTAAAACTGTCCAGGCAAAACATACCAAAGCCGCAGGAAATCAGCAATATTATTAAGATATAAATTAGTTCCATATACTCTCTATTATTTTAAAGAAAATATAATATATCTTCCCTTTTTATGTTCTATGAGACCATAGTTTTCAATCATATATTCCTTAAATTCAGGACTGTTGTTAAATTCATCCATTACAGGGCATAGATAAAAATCCGCGCCCTCTCCCTTAAGCTTCTCAAGCCTCTTTATAACTTCTTTCGCAGTTGGGCCGCCTCCGCCAGTCAGGTGCAGGCTCCACCCTTTTCTGTCGCAATAATAAAGCCCCTGAGGCCCACCCGCTGCGCTTGCTATTATCAGGTCATCTTTATTGGTAATTTCATTTACCCGCTCTCCCGCTTCCTGTAGATATCTATAACCTTTAGGAACCACATAAGCATAAGCGGCGTATCTTAACCAAAATGGGAGTATTAAAATAATCAATAACGCCTTTGCCCATCTCTTATTCAAAAGAGTCCTGGACCAATCAAGTTTTCCCGTAAATACTATTGCCCTTGATATAAATATAGCGAATATAGGAAGCATATTAAGACTATAATATGGGTCTAAGAGATGTGTAATAAAACCGATTGAATACACAAGAGCGCCTAAAAGCCATGCCCATATCAGATTTTCTTTGCCCCTTGTCTTAATAAAAAAACCGAAAATCAAAAACGTAAGCCCTATAGGGGTAAGCAATATGCCGGAGTATATCTCCATAAGCCTTATATAAAAATCTTTACTAAGTAATACAGACAGATCAAACCAGTTGGAGACCTGAAAATTATACGCCATATTCTGAGTATGCGCTGAATGCACAGACCTTCCGTGTAAAAGCCACAGGATTACGGGAAGAAGCGCTATGGTGAGATAGAGATAGTTTCTATAATTTAAAAGGAAGCGCCACCTTTCTTTTTTCCATATAAGAAACATAAGGGGTATAAAGATATAAAAAGACTGCGGCTTTACAAGCATTGCTATAGAGAGAAAAACCGCGGAGTACAAAAAAAACAGGTTTTTTTTATTATCACAAAAACTAACAAGAAAATATAACGCGCCTAATGAAAAAAAGAGCATCTCAAAATCAGGCATAAATACCCTGCTAAATATTATAGATAATGGCGATAAGCCAAAAACCAATACCGCCCAGAGAGCATGGGTGCGGTCAAATATCTTTTTAGTTATAGCGTATAAAAAATACGCTGCCCCAGAAAAAAAGAATATACTAAACAGCCTTCCCACCCACTCATAGACCCCGCCTAAAAGCATATACCCCAATCCGGCAAGCGCGTTTAAAAATGGAAACTCCAGGACAAGGTATCCTGAAGTAGCCCCAAAATGGTCTACACGCGGATAAAAGATATTTATTCCATACTTAAAAAAATTACGAGCGATGGAGGCTGTCTGTACCTGGCGCATAGCGGTACCTTCAAGTATAGGCATTGTGATATTAATAAATCTTATACCGATTATCAGCGCGAAGACTGATAGCAACAGAATTTTTCTCTTATTCCAGATTATATTCATCATAGCCCCTTATTATTTAATATCATCTTGCATAAACTCATGGCTGTTGAAACATTCAGCTTCAAGCGGTTATAACTTCTTATGCGCAGCAGCTGCTTTAATATCTTGGTTGGCCTAAAATAAAATTCTCTATAGGCACGTTTCTGTATATGGAACAGGTCCTCCTGGCTTAAACCGTCAAGGTAATGAATGGGTGGAGTGTGTATCCCATAATTATCATAGTCATGACTCAATAGAAAATCATTATCAAGCAAATATTGATAAGCCTCTGTGCCTGGGTACGGTTTTAAGATATGAAATTTGGCTATATCAGGATCAAGTCTTTTGGCAAATTCTATGGTCTGCTCCGCTGTCTCACTATCTTCGCCAGGCAGGCCGAACATAAAGAATGCCCATGTCTCAAGCCCTGCCTGTTTTGCCATATTAAAGGCATCCTCTATCCTGCTTAATGCTATTCCTTTTCTGGCCATGTCAAGAACCTTTTGACTTCCTGACTCGACACCTATAGCAATGCTATAAGTGCCCATATCCTTAAGCGATTTCAAAATTTCCTTGTTTAAAAAATCCGCTCTTAAACCATTCGGGAAAGCGAATTTAACCTTTACACCGCGCTTTCTTATCTCGTCTCTTATGCTAAATACTCTTTCTTTCTTTGTAACAAAATTGTCATCCCATATATGTATCTCTTTAATTCCGAATTCCTTTTGCAAATATTCTATCTCATCTACAACATTTTCTGCGCTACGGGCCCTAAAGGCTTTTCCAAATATTGACTGGGCGTTACAATAAGTGCACCTTCCGGGACACCCCCTACTCGTTATTATGGGGGCGGTTTTCGCGTATAAAGAATCGGGATATGTATAGGATCTGTTTTTGAATAATTTTCTCGCTGGAAGCGGAAGAGCATCTAAATCTTTTATAAGCTCCCTATCGGGATTGGTTATAATCTCATCACCTCTTTTAAAAAGTATACCATCCACATGCTCAAGACTTTTATTGCCACTAATGGCGTTTAATAACTCTATAAACGTCTTTTCGCCTTCACCTTTTATCACAAAATCTACATCGCGGTGCTTAAGACTCGTTTTCGGCATTACAGAAGGATACATCCCGCCGAAGATAACTTGCACATTAGGCGCTGATCTTTTAGCCGTATTCGCGGCTTCTAATGAAGAGCTTAACGTAGGCACAGTAACCGTAATGCCAACAACATCAGGGTTTTCATATTTTAACCTATCATAAAGCGTATTTTTTAAAAGATCCTCCGCATCCACATCTATAATAGAAGCATCATAGCCATTATTTTGCAATACAGCCGCTATATAAGCTAAGCCCATATGCATCTGTACCGGCGGCTTTAGTTTGCCGTATATATGCTGCTGCGAGGGGTTAATCAATATAACTTTCATCTCGTCCTATTTCTTTTGGCAAACAACGCCCAGAAATACCAATGTAAATAACTTCTAAAAACCTTGCCTAAATTAAAACTCGATACCCCGGCGACCCTATCTTTCCATACAGTCGGTATCTCTGTTATTTTAAAACCTTTCAAGAAAAGCTTTACCACTATCTCCAAAGAACAGGCAAAACCCGCTTCCTGTATCTCTATGGAATCAAGGGCTTCTTTTCTATACATCTTAAAGGCATTACTTGTATCATGGGTAGGTATACCTGTTAAAAAACAAAGGCTCAAGCCTGACCATCGCGAAAGCAGGCTCTGCAGGAATCTTCCACCAAGTTTTTTACCGTTTTTCATATATCGCGAAGCACAGACAACATCATAACCTTCTAATATCTTTTCATACATCTCATTGATGCTATGCGGGTCATCGCATGAATCCGCCATAACCGGCACGACAATGTCCCCTTTTGCTTCTGAAAAACCTTTTTTAATAGCATTTGTAAAACCCGGTTCTGTATCATTGTCCACCAAGCGTACATTATTGAATTTTTGGAAAAGCTTCTTTGCGGCTATAGTAGTATTATCGCTGGAATGGTCATTAACAATAACAACCTCATGCACAACTGTGACAATAGACTCGATGTTAGATATTGTTGCAGGAAGCGAAGCCTCTTCATTGTGTGCCGGTATAACTATCGTCAGTTTCATCTGTTTCATCGATTTAAGGCCTCCGCCACTTTCACAGCTAAGTAGAGCTTACCGTAGAAAAATATAATTAAAGCTACCCAGATAAGATATAAAAATTTTAAGATAAGTTTTTTTTTCTCTATTAGCATGCTAACCCTCTTTGCTTAAACAGAAGCAGGCGAAACAGATGCTGCAAATACTTAAACTGTTGGCTTATACTAAGCTTGCCCTTGCCCGCATATCTCTTGCCGAATATTATAGGTATCTCAACTATACTTTCAGTGCCTGACTTAACAAGTAACTCAAGTCCTATCTTAAAACCTATCGGGTTTAATATGCCATAATCAGTTATCAGATCTTTACGAAACGCGAAAAAGCCGGACATCGGATCGCTTACCGTAACAAGCGGGCACGCCAAGGCCCTTGAGACAATAGCATTAATCTTTCTAAAAATTCCGAACCCTTCTATACTAGCGCCCTTAACAAATCTACTACCTATGCTAATATCGCACTCTTTATCTATTATAGGCTTTATTAATTCCGGTATCTTATCCGGAGGGTGGCTTAGATCAGCATCCATGACCACCAGCATATCTCCTGTTGACATTCTAAGTCCGTCTATTGCCGAGGCAGATAGGTCTCTCTCGGCTCTTCTTACCTTAATACGCACTGGAAACTTACAGGCCAATGCCGATACCGCGTCACAGATTCCGTCCTTAGAATTATCATCTACTATTACAACCTCGTATTTATAATCAGATATTAGCATCACGCGATCAATACTTTTTACGAGCAGCTCTACATTACCCGCTTCCTTGTATGTTGGTATTACTATGGATATAAACGGATTTTTCATAGTTCTTTTTCTCTTAGGTCATAAACGAATATAGAATAACCCATTTTCGCCTCCGGAGTATAATCCTTGGCCCACTTCACATGATCCAAAAGCTGTACACTTACAGCATAGACCTTGCCTTCAGGCTCCGAGTATTCGCTTATTTTTAAAGGGGTCGCATTGATGCCATATGCCGCTGGTGAATCTTCCCCAAAATATTCAAGCGTAATCTCTTCTATGCCGTTACCCTTGAGATAGCTTGAAAGATCGGGCAGGTCCTGCCCCCAATCTATGTTAGAATCACGCAGATATCGCCAGCCATTATCAGGGCCTCCTGCTATTTCATTAAAATAACTTAAAAAATGCGGCCTAATCGCAAGCGCGGAGAAAACAATCCATATACATAGAACCGATATAATAATTTTTGATAATCGATATTTAAATAGATCAATGCTTCTTGCCGATATCATAAAACATAAGGGGTATATAGGTAATAGATGCCTGATACCAACCTGGAGGTTGCTGCCTAAGGCGATAATAAAATATACAAAAAAAGGCACTATTAAAAATAAATCATTCATAGACAATCTTTTCCTGATAGAGACGATCAGGCCCGTTACAAATAATATAAGAAAAGGGATAGGCGTTTTAATCAAGAAAGCGACTAAAAAATATAACGGGCTCCCTTTCTGCGACCATTGGCCGCAAAAATATGTCAGGTGCCCTTGATGACTGTGCCTTAATACGCCAAAAAACCCGAGTATATGTTCCCCTAAAGGCGTGGGAACTCTCATTAAAAAATATTCCAACGCAGTGTTAGCTGCAGCCTGATTCAAATGGAACATCTTTCCAATTAGCATTGACGCAAACTTCAGCTTCTCTCCTGCCCTCATAGCGTTTACTAATATAGGCTCTACCCTAAAACCATATCCTGCCCAGATAGTAAGGACTGAGATTAAAAAAATAAACCACACCCCTGAAAAACTCGCCCTTTTAAGCATATCCTTGTTTTTGTTTAGAGCTATTATATAAAGCATTATAAAAATTGGGTATAAGATAAGCATGGAGTACTTTGACAACTGCGCAAAACCTAAACATAGGCCCGCTAATGCAACGCTCATCTTTTTGGGATTTTTTAAAAATAACCAAAACGTAAAAAGGCTTAAGGTCATAAAAAACGTTGTTACAATATCAGTTGTCGCCAATCTTGTGTGCGCTAATATGGTAGGGGAAAAACAGTATATAAAAAGAGCGAAGAATGCCACTTTTTCTCCATACATCCTACGAGACCATATAAATAATAAGAGTCCGAGCATCGTACCAAGCGCGATAACAACGAGCCTTGAGGCAAAAAGCATCTGCTTAGAGTTGTTGTTATACTTAAAAAAGAAATCCCTGCTAAATGCCGCCCTGTCCTGATTTCTCCATACATTTTTATCCGCGGGCAATACGGGATCTAAAAAAGCTGCTACCGGAGCGGCAACAATATATTTTGGCAAAGGCGGCGAATCGGTCGCCATCTTCAAATCACCTTTTTCTATAAATACTACTCCCGGTGGGATATGATGTGCCATCTCATCACAAGTGCCTGACTTCCTTACAATGCTTGAAATTGCTAAGAAAGCAAAAATACCCAGCAGTAATACAACTAGCGCTATTCTTTTCATATCCTGATACCAAAATTTGGTTTATATTTAAAAACGACTCTATGCCTTCCCGCTTTTACGAATACGCCCTGCACAAGCCCGTTAATCTCCAATAAATCATCTCTTTCACCATCAATAGATACTGACCAGCCGGGATAATAATTTTCAGAAAATATTAAAAAACCATTCTTTCTAGCATCTATGTCCACTTCGCAATAACCATCCGTATATTCTACTAACTTAACATCGCAGGCTTTACTTGAAGTAATAGTCCCTTCTATGTCAGTTGTAAAGAAAACCCTTGGAAGGTAATTATTGAGCTCATAAAGAAATAAGCTTTCATCCCGGACAATCGGTTTAAGAAAACCATAATCCAATTCTCCCACAGATACTACATACTTAACATTTAGCAGTCTGAGATCCTGATACTTGTTCACAAGAGAATCTTTTGAAGGTTTTAAAACGCCTAAGGCATTATCAACCGCCTCCAGGCCAAAGAGACGCGTAACGTAGGACTCCTCAGCAAGCGGAGTATAGGCAGCCACACTATCAATATTAGCCAGAATATTCGTATTAGGCATTGCCCAATTTGACAGCTTCTCATCCGTTAAATCAAAAGGCAGCACCCTAAAGAGTCCATTATCTGTGCTTAAAACTGATAACGCACTGCTCTCTCTTGGTTTAGCAAAACTAAAGCTTATATTATTGGTAAATCCTGTTCCGTAAAAGCTGTAAACATATAGGTCAATAAATATCAGACAAAAAATCGGTATCTTAAGCCTGCTTACCTTACCCGGATTTTTATATATATAAATACACGCAAGTAAAACAATAACAACCATTGCCAAAGAAAAGATAATAAAAAAGTCATTTAAGGATACGCTTTCAACGATTGACTGATATATGCCCTTTATCCTACCCATATAACTATCCAGGCTGTATCTGTGATGCGGCTTACCGTAAATGTATTTCAATATATAGCTCCGCGATAAAGCTAATATCTGATCCTTAAAGATAATCAAAAAAACCTTTGACGCGAAAAACATAGCTATAAAAGACGCTAAAATTATACCTAAAACTTTTGTCACGACTTTTATGTGTTTGTTGTTACGCTCTATAAAAAACCTGCTAAAGCCTACGCCTGATATAATAGACACGCAGAATATCGTAAAGAAGAGAAACTTTGACGGGTTTCTGAAACTGTAAAATCCCGTTACCTTAAGCATTAAAACATATAATGGGTTATACTTTCCTAGCGCCGCGAGAAAAGCAAGAAGACCTATAGCTATGAGCACTTTTATAGCACGGTTCTTTCTATGGCATATAACTCCATAAAGAAGGAAAATTAGGCTAAATACTCCTATAAAAAGCCTCTGGCCTAAAAAGCTCAACCATTTAGGATAAATAATATTAAACAAGGATATCGGTGAAAATGACTTCCATAACGCGAAGCCTAAAGTTGAAGACGTTCTCGCGGTTGCCTGCGCGAGATTATAGGTAAGTAAAAGCTGCGGCATAGCGATAACAATCGCTAGCAGAGAAAAAACAAAAATCGCTAAAATGCTCTTTTTTAGAGCTATACGCTTAAGGTAAAGACTGTATGCCATATAAATTAAATAAAAACCAAACGAATATGCCGCCAATTGTATAAAGCCCGCTAAAAATTGCATACCAACTACAGCACCGGCTATAAGAATATAAAAAAGCTTTTTGGTGCTTATGAAATATTCAAAAAGAAGCAAAACAAGCGGAAACCAGATAAGTGTTCTTAAGGTAACAACATTGTAAAAAGCGCCCGCATAAGCACTGCCAAAACAGAACAATAAAGCGGCAAGAGATCCTCCCCACTGATCAGCGCCGACTTTTCTTGAATAGGCGTATGAAAAACACCCTGCCAACACGAAGTGGAGTATAATAGAATAATTATAAGCAAATTTAAATGGCAACAAAAAAAACATCACTATATTTAAAGGATAAAACCCGCCTACCTGCCCTTCCGCCATTAAGGGAAACCCGCTATGAAAATACCTGCACCAAAAAGGAAAGCAGAAATTCTTAATAGACTCTGCATACACCTTGAGCCAAGGATAGAACTGGGCAAGAAAATCACCTTTAAGCATAGCCTCCTTCATGAGGATCTGCTTACCCAAAAAAACAAACATAGTGAGGGTAAAGAAAATCACAAAACCATAATTATGCCTTAATATTGTTTTTACACGACTAGCTATTGTTAACTTTTTACACATAATATTTCGTATTAACCTTTCTGCAAAACTACCGAGAATATTCTTTTAAACAAGAATTTGACTTGCGTCCAGGTTCTTATGCTTGATAAAAACCTAAAAAATATACTTGGCCTTAAGTAAAAAGAGAGTGTAGCTCTCTTCTGAAGGTCTTTCATCTCTTGCGAACTTATCAAACCTGCTGACCATGAAACCTTATCATAATTAAATGTATTCCAATTAAGCTCACCTAATTTGCCCTCGGTTTTTAATTTATCGTATATGGGCGTTCCTGGATATGGCTTAAATATATTAAACGAGGCATAGGTCAATGGAAGTTTTTGAGAAAACAAAATAGTCTTTTCTACATCATCCGCTGTCTCTGTCGGGTATCCTATTATGAAAAAACCCATAGTATTTATGCCTACTTCATTAATCAATCTTACTTTTTCATATACGCTCTCTAGTGTCTGCGCCTTTTTCATATCATCCAATATCCTCTGGCTTCCGGATTCTATGCCCAGGCTAAAAGAATAGCAGCCCGCTTCTTTCATCTTCTCAAGCAGCTCTCTATCCAGAGTATTCAGGCGCACCCCCTGGGGAAGTGCCCAGTGAAGCTTAAAAGGCAACTCTTTTATTTTCGAACAAACCTCTAAGACATAATCTTTTTTCAATGTAAAATTATCATCCTCAAAATGAACTTCACTAACGCCAAAATTATCATGCAGATATATTATCTCGCTTAAAAGATTGCTAACGCTTCTGTATCGTAATTTTCTGCCTGTAACCAGCTTGCCACAGCAAAAGCTACATTCAAAAGGGCAGCCCCGCGTAGCCATAATAGGCGCTGTTGGGAAACTCTTCAACATAAAACCCTGAGGCGCCGGGGGATAATCATTAGGATCCAGCAGGTCCCACGCGGGGAAGGCTAAACTATCCAGGTCGTCACAGATACTTCTTTGATTTACAACAACAGACTCTTTATTGCGCCAGACAAGATTATCTATCCCCTCTAATGTCTCATCACTTAAGCGTCCTTGGGCGATAACCTGTACAAGCCTTGAAAGCGGTGCTTCACCTTCGCCGTAAATAACAAAATCCATCTTATCCATATAATCTAGGGTCTGTTTTGGGTTACATGAAGGATGCGGCCCGCCTGCTATGGTTATTATCTCTTTATCGAGCCCCTTTATAAGCGCTGTAAGCTCTTTTACATTATCCAGATCTTTTGTAAATATCTTAAAACCCACTATATCAGGACCGGTCTCTTTGATATATCTCAATAAGGCAGCATTATCCATATTCTTATTTACGCAATCAATGATATCCGTCTCATAGCCTTCTTTGCGTAACATGCTGCCGAGATAACCCAAGCCGATATCCGGTGTTATCTGATATGCCTTGCTAAAAGGTAAAACCAGCAATACTCTCATAATCAATTCAGCCTTATCTCTTTAATAAAAGTTTTAATATCGCGTATATTCTTTACTGAAACGCCTAAGAATGTCTTTTGCCACAAAAAATCACACTCTGCGCACATAGCTACAGACTTGTACTCTTTATCGCGAATCTTTTTTCGTAATGACCGCATCTTTTCAGAATTCCACGCATCCGATAATGAAATATCCTTAATATTGCCTAATGGGTATTCCTCAAAAAAATTGACACAACATGGGACAATTGTTCCATCCCATAAAATAGTAAGCGTAAACCAAAGATAAGGACACGGAAGATACTTTACCTTCAAAAAACTGCTCTTTACCTCTCCGCTATAAGCATAATCCGAACCCGTTATATCTTGATCTATCTTACCCCCAAAGCGGTGAGGTTTTATTATCCTAAAATCGCTGATAGGCAGGCCTTTAAATCTCATCGTAAAATCGGCTCTTTGTCTTTTATTTGACGCGCTTGCCTCAGTCTCTATCACCTGAATAAGCGTGTAGGGTTTTCTGGATCCAATCTCCTTTTTTGCATCTAAAAAACCTAATATATTTGACCGCGTCTTTTCATACTCTCCGCCTTTTCTTATTTTTTCATAAGCTGACTTTGTATAACCATCAAAAGAAAAAGATATAAAATCCAGGCCTGATCTTATAATCTCTTCAGCCTTGGCCCTGTCAAGGAGCGTAGCGTTGGTCTCAAGCCTTATTCTTAAGCCCCTTGATTTCGCGTAACGTATCATCTCAGGCAGGCCTTTATGCAATAACGACTCGCCTCGCATGAAAAGATTTATATCCATAACAGAACCGCTTGCCTGATCTATTATATTTCTATAGGTATCTAACGACATAAAACCTACGGGCAGCCGCTCTTTCATAACCCTGTTTGGACAGATCGGGCAGCTTAGATTGCAGGAATTTGTAGGCTCGATCCATAACCGTGTAGGCATAGACTGACAATTAATATCTCTTCTTCTGTATTGCGAAAAAGTTTTGTAGATTCTGCCTATCTTAGTCAATCTCTTTCTATCTCCTTTTGTACAGTATCAATATGGGCCCTGATCTTTTACGTGTTAATATATTTTCACTCGCGAATCCCGCGGCGGTTGGCGAAAAAAAACTCACCTTATTCATGCCTGTCTTGTTGTCTTTGAACGGGTTAAAAACCTTGGACACTTTGTAGTGCTGATTCAGGGCATTGTAAAACTTTCCTTCAAGCTTAAATTCCGGATATGGTTTCCATGCAAAAACATAACTTATATCCTCGTTTAGCAGGCTCATCGCATCCATATCAAGGGCCGGGTAACCACTGAAAATATCCTGGCCCAGCGAGCCGGACTCATAGATGTAATAAGGCCGATATCTAGCAACATTGGTTTTCGCTAATCGCAGCATCAATTCAATCTTCTTGGCTCTCGCGGATGATAAGGCCTCCGCGGAGTCTAAATATTCTCTCTTATCCCTAATCTGGTCGATCGTGGGCTTAAGTTGCGGAGAAAAAAAAGTATGCGTCATCGCTATTTTTTCTCCCTCAGGGACATTCTCTTCTACATATTCGCTTGCCTCTCTCCTTGTATCTGTACTGCTAAAGAGATAATCCGTATATACGCTCATTAAGAGAGGCTGCAATAAAGCAATAACAGCAATAACATAGAGCAGGGATCTTCTCTTCTTGTATATACCGCCAATGGTTGCGCATCCTACTCCGGAGAATATCGCCAATAAGGGGATTATGGGAATTATGTAGCGCTCATGAGGTTGGCCACAATATACTATTGAAACATAATAAACAGCTAAAAATGATATTAGTATAATAGCCTTGTTTCTATACTTATAAAGAGCGAATATTGTACCTACAGCAACCAATATAACCTGGGCAAGCCCCATACCCCCTACAATAGAATGTCTCAGGTGATGATAATAACCTGTAAAACCCACTACCGAGGCCTGTGCCCTAAATGTAGTTAAAAAACCCTTAATATCTAACAATAGAAAAGGGTTGTATAGAAAGAATATCACCAAAAACGCAGCTACACAATATGCGATCCTAATATCAAAAATTATACTCCTTAAAGAGCGTCCCTCTTCTTTTGTTTTGAGTATATGAGCGCAAAGAATCGGAACAACCAATATAACGGCATTATACTTAAATGCCGTCGCTATCGCCGCCATGATACCCGATATTATATAATCTCTGATTCGTGCCTTATCGTAAATATTATAAATCCAGAGAAATGACAATGATATAAAAAGCGCCATTGGTATATCATGCCACGCGTAATGGCTGTTCCTAACATGCAGAAAATTTACAGATAAAAAAAGAGCTGATAGCATCCCGACTCTTTTGGAAAAACAGCGCTTGCCTAACAGATAGGCAGGTATTATGGTAAGCGAACCCATAATAGCGCCTGTTGTTATTCTAGCTATGATATAAAAACTAGTTGGATTATTTAGAAAAAGCCTGACAAAATCCATGGTATTACTAAACATGCCCATGCATAGACCAATTATATAATAAAGCCCGAACTCTAAAAGCAGTAAATAATACAACAGAGCCGGCTTCCAAAACGCGTGCGGATTAAGATCCCCCTGCCCCATGGCCATAGCCATATTTATAGCTGTGGGTTCATCAGCATGAAAGAGATCCGGCAGTCCAAAACCTATACCCCAGACTCTGAGTACAAAACCAATCAGGATTATCGCGAAAAGCATATAAAAGCTCTGCCTGTTTTTAGTCATTGTTTCCCAATATGGCTGTTATATCTTTAGCCAGTTTGATGCTGGAATTCAACCCTCTGTCCTCAGGATATATCTGTGCCATTGTAGCGAGATAGAGGCCATCTACAGGGGTATTAAACTTTGGTATGTTATTCTGATAACCAACCTCGACAATAGGCTGCGCGAAAATATCCCTGAAGAGAAACGCACTCTTTATGCAACGCGGGTCAAAGCCCGGAAATACGCTCTGGATAGAATTCTCATAATCACTTATAAGCTCCGCACGATTTAAGCCATACTCTTTATCTGTTTTGGATAGATAGTTTGACAGATATACAATGTGTGAGCCATCGTAATGCTTCGGGCTGATAAGCCTGGTATGTTCCAATACGCCCCCAAAAGGTATGTTAGTATCCGCGATATTGAGCCAATAAAATTCACTTAGGCTTCTATCCAATTCAAGGATAAGGCACGCTATAGCTCTATATTCAATGCTCCGTAGGGACGAGAGGTATTTTTCAGGCATATTATTCGCGATCTCTAAGAATTGTGGGATCGCGGTCGTCACTACCACCTTATCAAACTTAAAATTATTATCCTCAGTAAATACGCTCATGCACAGTGAATCGGAGGATCTTTCTATTTTTATTATCTCATTGCTATGATAGATCCTTGACCCATAAAAGGATATCTTATTTTCCAGCTCAGTAATCAAAGACTGAAAACTGCCATCAAGATAACCCAATTCCTCATAGCCGCATCTGCTTGTTCTTGTATTTCCACGCAGCCTTAGTCTGTAACAGAACCATGCCGCAGACACCTTATCATGATTAGCGCCAAACTTTATTCTAAGAAGCGGCTCCCATATTATTCTGTAGGCACGTTCTCCCGCGTATTTTTTTAACCAAACCGCTACAGGTACATCCTGTAGTTTTTTCCAGTCAGCGTATTTCTGAAGATAGAGCGTTGTTAATCCAAAACGCAACTTATCTTTTAAGCTAAGCGGCTTAAAGCTTAAAAGATCTGAAGGTATGCTAAATGGATATGTAACGCCGTTATAGTAAAGCCCCATCTGTGACCGGTTCCATGAAAGTTTTTTACTTAAACCAATCTCATCAATAAGACCCACAGCATGCTTGTCCCCAGCGAAAAGATGGTGGTAATATTTGTCGAGCCACGTATCACCAAGTTTAAAACCACCTGCCATGCCCCCTGCTTGCGGGTCTTTTCCAAAAAGCGTTACTTCGTGGCCTTGTTTGGATAAAAAATACCCGCAACAGAGACCTATTATACCCGTACCTACAATACCTATTTTCATATCTTCTTACTCCCATAAAACAAGTTGCCCATCCAAAGAGTGGCAAATTCACGTATAGCATATAATATCACCTTGAAATTACCCCCTGTTGAATCTCCATGCAGCCTTGCCTTATGTTTGAGGGGCACCTGTCTTATGACAAGGCCTCTTTTCTTGGCTTTATATAGCAGCTCCGTATCTATGAGCGCGCCATTGCACGTAAGAGAGATCTTTTCAAAGACCCTTCTTTTATATAATTTAAATCCGCAATCTATATCTTTAACGCGTAATCCAAAAAACAGCGCTATGCTTGTATTAAATATAAAAGCATTTATTCGGCGCTTTAAGCTGTCTCTGCGACTTACTCTATAACCGGCAACTATATCGGCATCACCTATAACCTTGAAAAGTTCGGAAACTTCTGGAAAATCAAACTGATTATCAGCCGGAAACAACACTATATAATCGTAAATAGCATTTTTAAATCCTGTCCTTATGGCAGCTCCATACCCTCTGTTTTTCGCGTGTGAAATAATACGCAAGCCCCTGTATTGGCTCTTTAGTGTTTCAACGATATCTTTAGTATCATCACAGCTGCCGTCATCAATAACCACAATCTCCCATTTATCGCATAGATCTACCAGCGCATCGGCAACCAAACATACCGTCTCTTTGATATTTTGAGATTCATTATATGCCGGCATTACAACAGATATTGACTCATACCGCATTATTGAAATTTCCTTTCTTATATCAGACTGCGTTAACTGTGCAATGCCCTGACTCTGATAATATCTAAGAACATACGCACTGAACTGTCAAATAATTTAACTCTGCTCTGGGGTGAATTAATCCAAACAATGGGCATCTCTTTAATACTTTGCCCTTTCAAACGTGCAAGGTAAAGCATCTCTACATCAAAGGCAAAACCATCTATTCGCATCTGCGCGGCTATCTCTCGTGCCGGGATCCCCTTAAATAGCTTAAAGCCGCATTGAGTATCAATAATACCCTTGAGAGCAAAAACCCCCACCAAGATATTAAAGATCTTACCCATATACTCTCTATAAAAAGGCTGGTGTTCTTTTATCTGCGCGCCTTTTATGCTGCGTGAACCGATAGCTATATCAAAGCCTTCATTCAATGCCGAGAATAACTTTTCCACTTCTCCGATAGGGGTAGATAAATCAGCATCACTAAAGAGCACGTAATCCCCCTTAGACGCCATGATCCCTCTTTTTACTGAATATCCTTTTCCGCGGTTTCGTTGATTTTTTAAGATGCGCAATTTGCCTGTTTTGCTTAAGGGGGTATCCGTAGCTACTTTTATAGTACTATCAGTAGAACCATCGTCAACTAAAAATACTTCATAGGTATAGCCTCTAGAATTGCAATAAGAATGTATCTTACTTAATGCAAGCGGAAGCCTCTCCTGTTCATTAAAAGCCGGAATTATTATTGATAAATGTATATTCTTACTCATCATTCCTAAGCAGGATTAAATCACCAAATTTTTCAAAACTTAAAAAATCCTGTCCATATCTTTTCTGTATATCTTGCACGCTCTCTTGCCTTGTAATGAAGTAGATCGGCTTATCGGTTCCTTGAACCATGAAGGCCTTATCTTTTTTCGGTAAAAATACTGTTATATCATTAAAATAAAAGAGATCCTTATTATCAAAGCCACCGTAAAAATAGACTTGCGAACCGTTATCATGCAATTCTTTAACGCGGATTGATGCCGCTTTTACATTAGGCGAAAAATCCAATTTAAATGCCTTGGAAAATGGTATCTGTAAACACGCGATTATGAGGAATATAGCTATTGCCGCATAAAACAATTTTCCTTTTACAAATTTAGCGATCGCGATACCCGCGGCTAATGCCAGCGCGGGATATATCGGGATAATATACCAATGCAGCTTAGTCTTTACCAAAGAAAAAAGCACGTAGCTTGTTACTATCCAACAAGAAAGCAGGATAGGCCCCCTCTCTCTGTATCTTATGGCCCGGAAAAAAATATAGGCTGATGATATAAACAACAATACGGACCAAGGCTTATTCTTATTAAAAATCGCTTTTTGATAAAAATTTATACCCCCGACATGGCCTTCTATCGCCTGTGTAGCCCTGGTAAATATGTGAAAACCGAAATATTTATCTATCTCTCCTATCCCCGCTATTTTGTACTGCACGAAGTACCACAACAGGATAAAAAACAGACTCACCGATACGCCGATTATAAAACGGCGGTTGAATATGCACCCTATTTTTTTAGTCAGTATGGAGTAGGCAAATATTACGAATATCCCTAAACAGGAAGCGAAACCTTTCGCGAAATAGGCAAGTCCAAAGGCAAGGCCTGAATAAAAAAGGTATTTAGCGTTATCCTCTCCCCGCAGAAAAAGATATATCATAAGCGTAATAAAAAAAGTAAGGGTTACATCTAGCATAGCCATTTTAGCGAAATGCAGATAATGCGGCAGGGCTAAAATAACAAGCGCGGATACTAGCCCTGTCTTTTTATTTGACACATATGTACCGAATATATAGACCAACATAACGGTCAATATACCAAAGATAGATGATGTTATACGTGAGGTAAATTCGCTGATACCGAACAATTTATAAAAGACGGCTGTAGACCACATGCAAAAAGGCGGTTTTTCAAGAAAAGGCTCTCCACCTAAGGTAAGTGTATGCCACACATTATTCTGAGCCATCTCCTTTGCGGGGATCATATAAGCGCATTCATCCCAAGTTGTCAGGCTTCCTGAACCGATATTAAACAGGATGTATGCTGTGGCAAAGACCAACAAAACTAAGAATAGCCTATCTTTAAAGATTGAATTCATTTTTTTACGCCAATTCTATACTGCGATGTTTATTAAGCGTGCGTTTAATATAACCTTTTTTTTCAAGGGCAAGAAGCTTATCCACGGCGCTCTTATAGGAAACAATGCCACATGCCTGCTGTATCTCTCGTATATACGGCGCATGTTTATTCTTACCCATATGATCCTTAATAAAAACAAATACTTGCGCCTGTTTCGTTGTCAGCTTTATCTTATCCATAGCTATACCCAGTCCTCTCCTGTCTGCCTCAACCATTCATAGATATCTTCCAGTATCTTTTCTCTGCTTTTCTTAGGGGCCCAATGGTAATCACGGCTTATCTTCCTGTTGTCAGTTATATATACAGGCAGATCAAAAGGCCTGTTCTCTTTACGCGAATTAATCCTGATCTTATTGCCTGTTATAGCTTCGCAGAGAGTGGTTGTTTCAAGCAAAGACAACGATACTTTTTCACCTCCGCCGACATTATAAACCTTTCCATTACCCTTAGGCATATTATTTATCTGGAGGCTCAGCAATTCACAGAGATCGTCTATATGCAAAAGATCTCTTACCTGCTTGCCCTTGCCGTGGTAACCGATATAGGATAAAGGCCTTTTAAAATAGTGGCGCTTCATCCAGAGGCTAAATACCCCCTGGTCAACCTTGCCGAATTGCCATGGCCCTGCTATCACCCCGCAGCGGTTGATAATGCCTTTTATGTGGTAATTCCTAATATATTCGGTGATAAGCAACTCACAGGAAAGCTTTGTTGCCCCATATAGGCTTTTTGGGCCTTCAAGAGAAAAATCAGTATCAATCCCTTTACCTGAGAAGCCAACGCGTTTTTGATTATCCCTCCAAACAAATCTGGTCTTTTCCTCTTTTATCTTTAAGTCCGCTATCGCTTCATAAGGGTATACCCTGCTTGTTGATAGAAAAATAAAATCCGCTCTCTTTTTTCTTGCCAATTCAAGGCAGTTTATTGTACCTATCAGGTTTGTATTGATAACATATTCCGGACTTACTGTAATGTCAGCAAGTACTGACGGCTCTGCTGAAGCCTCTATGATAAGATCTATCTCCCTGCCTATCGCGAGGTCTTCCTTGCAGCGTATGTCGCCATGGAGAAAAGAAACCCCTTCGCTCTTTAGCCTTTTAATATTGAGCTCAGAACCCCTTCTCATCAAATTATCCAGCGCTATTATGTTAGCCTTAGGGTGTATCTTCTTAAGATAAACCGCTATATTGCTGCCTATAAAACCCGCCCCGCCTGTTATAAGAATATCTTTATACATCGATCCTGGCCTCCATCTCTTTACACATGCGCTTTAATATCTTATCTATGTCATAAGCAAAATTCCACTTCGGATAATGGTTCTTGAACTTAGATATATCAGATATATACCAGATATGGTCACCTATCCTCTGCTTTTGTGAATATTCAATATTAGCCTTTTTATTAGTAATAGCCTCTATCTTTTTTATGGCCTCGAGCATTGATATATTAGAATACCTTGAACCACCTATATTATAGACCTCACCCACCCTTGGATTATTGTAAAAATAATAAAACGCGTTTACCAGATCATAAGAATCTATATTATCTCTGACCTGTTTGCCTTTATATCCATTTATGGTATACTTTTCACCCTTTATAATACATCTTATCAAATATGCCAGAAACCCATGCAATTTAGCGCCGGAATGGCACGGGCCGGTTAAACACCCTCCCCTAAAAGAGGCTGTCTTTAGATTAAAATATCTACCATACTCCTGGACAAGCAGGTCAGCCGCTGCTTTTGAAACCCCAAAGAGACTATGGGTAGAATTATCTATGCTCATTGTCTCATCAATACCTTTATAAAATCTATGCTCTTTGCCAAGCTCATATCTGGAGTCAGTCTCAATCAGAGGAAGTTTATTAGGGGTATCTCCGTAAACCTTATTCGTTGATGTAAAGATAAATACCGCCTCAGGGCAATAGCGCCTGAAGGCCTCTAACAGGATCAGTGTGCCGTTAGCGTTAACAGTAAAATCTGTCTCAGGCGAAGATGCTGCCCAATCATGGGATGGTTGCGCCGCTGTATGAATAATGAGGTCAAATTTATAGCGCGTAAAGATCTCGTCAACCTTAGCCTTATCCCTTATATCTATTTCATGGTGGAGATAACCAGGGACTTCCTTGATAAGAAGGTCTCTATTCCATAAGGTACTGGCTTCATCACCAAAAAAGGCCTTACGCATATCATTATCAATGCCCACAACTTCAAAGCCTTTTTGAGAGAAGAATCTTACCGCTTCAGACCCTATCAAGCCTGCTGAACCTGTTACTAGTATCTTCATATCAAAATATCCTTTAGCATTAAAAGAGCGTGTAAATAAACGGTGCGACTGCTGAAGATTCAGTAAAAATAATTAGAAACCCTAAGAGCAACAATACAATAATAATCGGGGCAAGCCACCAACGTTTTCTCACCTTCATAAAATCCCATAGTTCTTTCAATACGCCTATCTTTCCCATGTTATTCTCCTTTATTACAGTTAAAAAGTTCAAAAGCTTTAAAGGTTAAAAGGTTGTATACTAAACTTCTCCCTTTGCTTTTTACTTTATTCAATACTGTTTTTCAAATGTCGCAACATCGTCTTCTCTGTCTCTGCCAATCCAATATGAATCTCTTTCTCTATCAATATCCCTATCAAGGGTATCTTTCTTAAGAATTCTCATAACTATACCTATAGGGGTAATAACTATAAAAAATATTATTGATAAAAAAACAGATACAATGAGCCCCCCTATCACATCTGTTATCCGCTTAAATATATTTGGTAGAAATCCCCCTACTATAAATAAAAATCCAGCTAAGAAATAAAGAAATCTGTAAAACCCTGTATGCCCTTTAATCAAATGCAGGGTAGCTATAAGAGTTAAGACAAGCCCGCCGATTATAGCATTTCTTCTTATTTTATTTGTTTCAATCTTATTCATCGTAACCTTTGTAACCTCTGTAACCTTTGTAACCTCAATATCAGTCCGGCTCAAACTCACTTAAATCTCCCACCTGTATCTCTGAAGAATTTTGATCTCTCTTATCCAAAAGAAAATTGCCCATAACAAGGTAATCCATATTAGTTCTCATAAAACATTTATAAGCATCTTCCGGGGAGCAGACCACGGGCTCGCCCCTAACATTAAAAGATGTGTTTATAACCACAGGAGATCCTGTTAATTTATAAAATTCATCTATCATATCATAATATCGCGGATTATCGCCTCTCTTTATTGTCTGCACCCTTGCCGAATAATCAACATGCGTTATGGCCGGAACATCAGAGCGTTTTATTTTAAGCTTTTCAATACCAAATAGCTTCTTCTGCTCCTGATTAAGAGGTAAACGCCTCTCCTCTTTAATAGAAGCCACCAAAAGCATGTACTGGCTTTCGCAATTTAAGTCAAAATAGTCCTGAGCATGTTCTAATAATATTGTGGGCGCGAACGGCCTGAACGACTCTCTAAATTTTATCTTTTGATTGATTATAGATTGCATGGCTGCTGAACGCGCGTCGCCTAATATAGAACGGGCGCCTAAAGCCCTTGGCCCATACTCCATTCTTCCTTGAAACCACCCCAAAACCTTCTGATCGGATATTATTTGAGCCGCGCACTTAGGCATATCCTTGGCACTTAATTTTTCATATTTAATATTATTTTTCTTTAGATAAGATTCTATTTCACTATCGCTAAAGGAGGGGCCCAGCAAGGCCGCCTTCATTGAATCAGAAAAACCATCAACTATTCTCTCTTTTTTCAGATATCCGTGCCATATCGCTAATGCCGCGCCTAAGGCGCCGCCTGCATCTGATGCGGAAGGCTGTATCCATATATTTTCAAATATATCTTTCTGTAATATTCTTCCATTAGCTACGCAATTTAGCGCAACCCCTCCTGCCAAACAGAGGTTTTTTTGTTTTGTCTTGGTTCTAATGTGGCTTGCTATCTTAAGGACAACATCCTCTGTAACCTGCTGTATGGAAGCAGCTATATCCATATGACGCTGCTCTAAATCGCTTACATCGGGCTCTCTAGCGGGACCACCAAATAACTTATCAAAGCGCTTGTTGGTCATAGTAAGCCCTGTGCAGTAATTAAAGTAGCTCATATCCAGTTTAAAAGAACCGTCTTCCTTGATATCTATGAGTTTTTCCTTTATCAAATCAGCGTACTTAGGCTCACCATACGGCGCGAGCCCCATAAGCTTATACTCACCGGAGTTAACCTTAAAACCTATATAATAAGTAAACGCCGAGTACAAGAGCCCTAAAGAATGCGGAAACTTAAGCTCCGCTAATATGCTGATATCCTTGCCTTTTCCAATGCCATAGCTCGCGGTCGCCCATTCACCAACACCATCTATGGTGAGTATAGCCGCTTCTTTAAATGGCGATGGATAAAACGCGCTTGCCGCATGTGATTGGTGGTGCTCAGGGAACAAGACCTTAGAATGGCATTTAAGCTTACCCTCAATAAAACTTCTCATAAATATCTTATGCTTAATCCATGGCGGCATGGCTAATAGAAATGATTTTAAACCGGACGGGGCATAGCTTAGATAAGTCATAAGAAGTCTCTCGAACTTTATAAATGGCTTATCATAAAAAGCGACATAATCTATATCGGAAGTAGCAATGCCTGCTTCTTTCATGCAATAGTCTATGGCTAATTGTGGAAAACCATGATCATGCTTTTTGCGGCTGAAGCGCTCTTCTTGGACAGCTGCTATTATTTCGCCATCCCTTATCAGGGCAGCTGCGGAATCATGATAAAACGCGGATATTCCTAATATGTAGGTAGGTTTCATTATATTATACTATACATTAAATCTGTTTTTTTGCTTTTATTTGGTAAAATAACCCTTGTCAGTGATAATATGAAACACTTTCTCAATACTTTCTTCCACGGATTCCTTGTCTGTCTCAAGCACTAGCTCAGGGTCAGTCGGCTCTTCAAACGGGTCATCGACACCTGTAAAATTGACTATATCGCCATTCATCGCCTTTTTATACATACCCTTTACATCACGTTCTTTACATACCTCAACAGGACATTTCACATAAATTTCAATAAAATTTGAGGTATTATCTCTGGCATTTTGACGTTTTTTCCTATAGGGCGAAACAAAAGAGACGAGTGTCGCGACATTGTTTCTTGAAAGGAGCTTCGCCACAAAAGTCACTCTTTCGATATTCTCGTCTCTATCTTCTTTGGAAAAACCAAGGTCACGAGTTAAGCTCTGGCGCACTATATCGCCATCAAGCATCTCCGCTCTTGTGCCTTGCGCCTTTAGCCTCTTTAAAACAGCATTGGCAATAGTCGTCTTTCCTGAGCACGGAAGGCCCGTAAACCAAAGGGTAAAACCTGCGTTATTACTCTTATTCATAAGCACGCCTTTCTATACTAGTAAATCATATTATTAGTAGAAATATTACCATATTTCCATATCATAGTCAATATTTTATAGTTGATAAAAACCTGCTTAATGTGCTATAATTTTAACAAATGCAAAGGAAAAAATTATGGACTTATCTATTGTAATACCCGCCTTTAATGAAGAGGCTCACCTCTCTTCTACATTCAAGGATATAGCGCAACACTTAAAGGCCAGGGCCTATAGCTATGAAGTGATAGTGGTAGATGACGGCTCGACAGACAATACAGCTAAGATAATAACCTCAGGCTCGGAAATATTTGAATCCTTTACAAGCCTTAAGAATTCATTGAACCAAGGCAAAGGCTATTCTGTAAAAAAAGGCGTCCTGGCCGCACAAGGAGATTACGTACTGTTTATGGACGCTGATAACTCAACGCGCATAGATCAGCTGGAAAAATTAATGCTTGGTATGAGGCAGGGCTTTGATATCGCTATGGGCTCAAGGCGCATACATGGGGCGGAAGTCGCGGCTTCACAACCATTTTACCGAATATTCTTAGGCAATATATATATACTGCTTTCCAAGCTAATCCTGCAATCCAATGTGCAGGATTATAATTGCGGTTTTAAATTATATAAAAAAGAGGCCGCAAGACTCATATTCTCAAGGCTTACAATGAATAATTGGAGTTTTGATTCCGAGCTTATCTTCCTAATATCTAAGTTTAATCTCAACGCAATAGAGGTTCCTGTTAAATGGGTCGATAAGAGCAAGACCTCAAAAGTAAGGCCCTTACAGGATGGCATCAACTCCCTGCTCAGCCTCTTCGCAATCCGATTAAACACTATTAGAAAAGTCTATGAATAACATAAGGAATATTGTTGACAAAGACTCAATTTTCGCCTAAAATGTAAACCATGAAATACATACCTCGCTTACAAGAAAAAGTTATTGCCGAATCAATACAACGCGGTAAGAGCGTCCTTCTACTGGGAGCAAGGCAAACAGGCAAAACAACTCTCATAAACAGGTTAAAGCACGATCTTTCAATCTCACTAGTTCGTCCGGATATTAGGCAAAGATATGAAAAGGAACCTCAACTCTTGTCCGGTGAAGCAGAAGCTATAAATAAAAAAAGCACTAAAAGCAAACCTTTAATCCTGCTTGACGAGGTGCAAAAGGCACCCAAGCTTTTAGACGTGGCTCAAGATATTATCGACCGCGGCATAGCGAACTTCGTCTTTACAGGTTCATCAGCAAGAAAACTCTACAGGGACACAAAAATAAATCTGCTACCGGGCAGGGTAGTGAACTGCAGATTAGCCCCCTTTATACTGCGTGAGATTGGAGCTAATAATCTAAAAGAAGTCCTTCTCTTCGGTACGCTTCCCGGGATTATGGCAACTGATAAACCAAGGCATAAAGAAATCGATTTGGAATCTTATGTCACCATATACCTTGAAGAAGAAGTGCGGACAGAAGCACTTGTGCGAAATATCGGCTCATTTGCGCGCTTCTTGGAGTATGCCGCATCGGAATCCGGCAATATCGTCAATTTTAGAAAGCTCTCTCAGGAAATCGGAGTCTCGCATACCACAATAAAAGAATATTATCAAATTCTTGAAGATTGCCTAATTATAGAGAGAGTAGATCCTCTTACACAAAGCCGCACAAGAAAAAGGCTTACTAAATCCAGCAGATATTTGTTCTTTGACATGGGCGTGAGAAGAGCGGCTGCTGGTGAAGGGGTAAAACTACCTAGAGAACGTTTCGGCAATCTTTTAGAACAGTTCGTAGGACTTGAGCTTATCCGCTGCGCACGCTTAGCAAATAATAAAACAAAAATACTTTTCTGGCGCGATCCTGATGGGCCTGAAGTAGACTGGATAATAGAGCAGGATGGCTCTTATATCCCTATTGAGGTGAAATGGTCTGACGCCCCATCCAAAAAAAATATAAAACATCTTAAGGTTTTCCTTGCTGAGTATAGCAAAAAAGCAGAAATAGCTTATCTGGTATGTCAAGTCCCCAGAAAAGTTAAGCTTGATAAAAATATCTTTGCTATTCCATGGCAAGAGATTAACACCTTAATACTCAATTAAAGCGTATGAGTAATTCCATGGTCTTCGCGCAATATTTCAAACATAGAATCCTCTCTCCTTTCATCTTTACCTCCACCTTTACCTTTCTCCTATTATGCGCTATAACCTCTGCCCATGCCTCTAACATCGGATCTACAAAGATATACTATAATACCGGTAAAAAATCTCAGACATCCGGTATCGAAGAAAGAGACCTTGGGGGATATTTCAGCTACTATAAATATGGCACAAGAATCACAGCGGAACCTACAGAAGGGTTCTCTTATGGGATAAGATTAGAGGATTACCATAAGGATTTTGACACAAAACGAGACGACTTAGATAATAGAACAAATCTATATAGCGCTTATTTTTCCATGCCTATACATAAAACAGACGAAGTCTCTGTTGCGCTTGATACCAATTATAGGCTGCGTACAAAACGCTATAAAAATTCACCTTCTGATGAGTATGACAATAACAATGTAAGCGCTGGAATCAATATAACCAAAAATAAGAATTATGCCTTAAAAGTATCCGGTGGCATTAAAGACTACGACTATATCAAAGATCATGATTCAGATCAGCTCAAAAGCTTCTTTAAGATAGCCCCTAGAATTAAGGCCTTTAAGCAAAGACTGAGTCTTTCCGGATACTACAGAAGAGATTTAGTAGACCAGACAGACAACAAGAAAGATTATTCCGAGGATTGTGTATCCGTAAGAACCGCTTATGATATAGGCAAACCTATTCTTGATAAGGTAAGCGGTCATTTTGGATATGGCAGAAATGACACTAGAGATGACAATGAAGACAGGGAAGATAATTTAAGGTATGAGTATCAGCTATGGGATGTTGCTATATATTCAAAGCCCTTTAAGAATATAGAGGGCAACATAAGATATGGGCAAAAACATAGAAAATACTTTACATCAATAGATGGTTATGATAACTGGTATATAGATAAGAATACAAAAATAAGGCTTCTATCTAAAGACTCTTTTTCAGTTGATATGCTCTTAGGCGGGTTTCATAAAGAAACAAAGTTTTTTCAAAATGAGGCATTAAGTTATAATAAAAATAGTTTTAGCGCTGGTTTTAGCATGGTAAAAAGAAGCGACTTTTCAATAAAGCCGTCTTTTAAATATACGAGGTATAAGTATCCTCCCCTTTCTACAAATAACCAAAAGACCTATGTACTGAAATTTGATACAAAGAAATACATAGGATCTACGGATAAGGCACTTGAAGCGGGCTACTGGTATGAGTGGAAGAATTATGAATATAGCGCGAACTCAAATCGCTGGAACTTAAATCTCTCTTTTATGCTAAAATTTTAGAAATCAGGTCAGCTTACCTGTATTTTAGACCTGTGCTTAAGCAGCCTGGACTGAAATGGTATAAGCGATAAAAGCCTGTGAAAAAGCTTGGATTGCATCTCCGCGTCTTCACAGATAAAACACGAGGAACAGACAGGCTTATTATTTTCATGCATAAGCGCCGCGGAATAAATAACCTCCTGTACGCTTTTACTTTTCCATATCTCTGAAAGGCGCTGCTTGTTGATATTACCTAAAGGCTCTTCGCAATAGCAGCAAACATTATAGTCACCTGTACTTATTATAAATGGCATATAAAAACCCGCGTAACAAGGCAAAAGCTGCGTTCTTTTGCAATACGGTTTATCTGAACGAAAATGGTGCAGAGCGGTCTTAAGAGAGATGACGGCCCTTGGAGACATGGAGGCATCTGTTAACATCTTTTTTATGGTATCGCGGGCCCGGTGCACCTGATCCGGAGTTAGAACCTCTGGCTTGAGTTCAGGCAATACAGCCTCTGTTGGACGTATAGCAAAAAAAACATTCCAACGACTACTAAGCCTGAACACCTCTTCTAATTCATTAAAGTTGTTTTTCGCTAAACAGTAGTTCATCTGCAGCTTGGATGCGCCCGACGGCAGACTGATAAAACGTTCTATGTTTCTCATTATATTGGGCAATTTACTATCAGACTTATAGCCGTGAATAATGGAGTGTAAATCGCTATTTATAGTATTAAGGCTAAGCGTAATCTTCGCTATATTAGCGAATATTTCGGGCGTAACCATATCAAGCATACTACCGTTTGTTACAAGGTTGATCCTGCATTGTTTGCACTTTTCTATCATCTCAAGCAAGCGCGGATGTAAAAACTGCTCCCCATTGCCCGCAAATACAAGCTCCTTTATCTTTAATAACTTTATATCTTCAATGAGTTTATCTATCACGTCATCTGCGAGCTGATAAGTAGGGTAGCGATCTTTCTTATGGTAAGAGTGTGTATGGCAAAAATAACATTTATAATTGCATCCTGATGTCAAACCAATCTGTATAGACAATGGCCCAATAGACTTTTTTGGGTTAAAATTGATAATTTTTATTAAGCTAAGAGCTCGTTTTATATTTTTGGAAATATCCCTTAATGGAAATGCCATATACCTATTCCCTTACTATTAGCGCTGTACCAACACCAAGCATAACCCAAAATAACGTTATAAGCCGAAGCGCGTAAAGATTAGTATCAAAAAAACTTTGTATTAGTGTAGCCAAAATGCCTGACGATATACCTAATAAAAAAATAACTCTGTTACGGCTAACTCCATTAGCACTACTTATTTTTCCGGGGATTGAACAAATGTATTTTATTATAGCATAAAAAAATCTAAATATCACTAACAGGAATATGAAAAGTCCAGCGATACCCACCTCAGCAGCCATCTGTAAATAAGAATTATGGGCATAAAAACCTTGTTTCTCTTTATTGTAGATAGATGACGCCTTTGTGTATGTATTGGGGCCTGTACCTATAATTGGGAAATCTTCAATAATCGTTACAGCTTCTCTCCATCTATAAAATCTCTCAGCAGAACCCCAAAGCCCGAGTCTCGCGCTTACTACCCGCTGTCTTACCGGCTGGTAAGATACAATAGAAACAGCCAACAGGATAAGTATAAAAATAAGAGACGTAATGTTAGCTGGAATTTTCTTTCTAATTTTTGTCTCATATAGGAATAATGCTACTAGAAGAAATGCCATAGAAGATAGATAGCCTATCCATGCCCCTCTGCTTAGCGTAGCGCATAACATTACAAAGCCTATTATGAATAAAATTGAATACGCGATATTGGCCATAGGCATGAATCGGGATTTCACGCTTTTAAATTTTACAAGAATGGCACAAAAAAATAACGGCAAAATCGCTATTAAGTAACCAGCAAAATCATTTGATGTGGCGAAACACGCCCTAAGCCTGCCTATCTCAAATTTTCTTATAAAATCTTTTCCGGTAATCCACTGAAATAGCGCGTCCATAAAGAGCAATGCCACCGATGCTGTAATAAATTTGAGTAGCGTTTCAAGCCTGGCTTGACCCTTTTCTTTATCTGAAAAAATATTAGCGCAAACAAAAAAAAGTGCTACATATTCAGCTAACTTAAAAAATACGCCTTCCATGCTTTCGTTTATATCACATGAAAATATCATGGATATTATATATATAGCGAACAAGGCAAAAAGCGGGATATTTAAAGGGGTATGTGGTAAAAGACTGAGGCCTTTTTTAAAACTAATAATTTTTTTTATAGACCACGCGGAAATAGCGGTGATAGCGAATATCTCAATTCCAGCTTTTGAAAAAGGTATAATAAAGACAAGGCCATATATGGCATATTCTGCAATCTTATCTAAAACGCTTATTATTTTATTCATCTAATTTTCATATCAAGCATCTCTCTTCGGATTATAGCTTGGTACCATCTCTTTTATCTTCTCAACCACTTTATTTTCAGCCATAAGAGTAGCGAAACGCTCAAGCTCCTTTATGTTCTTTCGTAATTTTTGCGAATTAAGATCATTTGGTTGGGCTATATAAATCTTATCATGCCTTGTTGCTTTATCATGTTCTGCATCAAGCAGCATCTCTTCATGCATCTTCTCTCCGGGCCTTAAACCGATAAACTTGACATCCATATCCTCCGCGGACTTGAAACCGGATAAGGTTATAAGCGCTTTTGCCAGATCATATATCTTTAGCTGCTCACCCATATCAAGAATAAATACTTCCCCTCCCTTGCCCATGGTTCCTGCTTGCATAACAAGCTGCGCCGCTTCATTTGCCGTCATAAAGTATCTTTTCACCTCAGGATGAGTAACCGTAACCGGACCGCCTTTTTCTATTTGGCTTTTAAATATGGGGATAGCGCTGCCGCTTGACCCTATGACATTACCAAATCTGACTGCCATAAATTTTGTCCTGGCTGTTTTTGATTTATCCTGTATCAGCATTTCCGCGATACGCTTTGATGCCCCCATTATGCTTGTCGGGTTTACGGCCTTATCAGTAGATATCATAACAAAACTTTTCACGCCGTAATGCTCAGCGGCATACATAAAGTTTCTTGTTCCTAGTATATTGTTCTTAACGCTAGCGACGGGATTTTCCTCCATCAATGGAACATGCTTATGCGCCGCTGAGTGAAAAACTATCTCCGGTTTATATTTTGAAAATGTGTGCTTAAGAAGGCCTATATCTTTTATATCACCTATAATTACCTTAAATTCGATATAAGGATACCTCTCTTTAAGCTCAAGTTCTAAAAAATAGATATCATTCTCATTATAATCAAACAAGACTATTAATTTTGGATCAAATCTCATTATCTGCCTGCACAATTCTGAACCAATTGTACCTGCCGCGCCGGTAACCAAGACTGTCTTATCTTTTATAAAAGCGCGGACATCATCCGTGTTAATCTGCACTGTCTCTCTGCCCAGCAGATCCTCCGGCTGCACATCCCTTATCTGCTTTATCGTTACCTCGCCTGTCAGGATATTATGCAATCCGGGAATAGTCTTGATCTTTACTTCCGCATTTTTACATTTTGATATTATCTCTCTTATTGTTTTTCCACTTGCCGAAGGCACGGCAATAATAATTTCTTCTATTCCATAGTCCTTTACAACCTCTTCTATGTTATCGGTTGTTGCCAAGACCTTCAAACCGTGTATATGTGAACCCATCTTTCGCACATCATCATCTACAAAACCTATGGGTTCATATACCCTCTTTTTCGCGTTAACCATCTCACGCGCAGCCATTTCGCCGGCTGAACCCGCTCCTATGATAAGCACTTTAGTGAGATTCGTGTAGTAGCGCTGTTTGAGCTTAATAATAACCCTGGGCAAAAATCTGGAAGCGCTTATAAGAAAAAAACAGAGTATATAATCTATCAATAATACAGTGCGGCCTATTGTCTGGCGTTGAGTAAAAAACGCGATACTGATAAGCAGGAAGCTTCCTATAGTGACCGCCTTAAATACATTAATGGCTTCGCTGATACTGGAGTAGCGGAATGACCATTGATACAGGCCAAAAATAATAAAAAGGATAACCCTTACAACGCTGGCGCATATCATGAAAAACAGGCATACATTTAAATAGCCATAATTCGGATGCCAATCAAACCTTATCATAAATGCCAGAAAAAACGACGAATTAATCAATATAAGGTCGATTAGTAATATAATAATCTTTCTAAATCTTATCAATACCATAACACCCCCTTCATGCTCTTTCTTTGAATTTTATAAATAAAGCCATGCCGCTCAACACAAGAACCGCTGAAACGATAATACCTAACTGAAATAGGCCGGAAACTTTTAAATACACACACGCCATAATAGTCAGTACAATGCTTGTTATGGAGAGAGTCATCGTAACCGCTCGATGGCTATAACCTAATGTCGTTGCCCTCTGGTAAAAATGACTCCTATGCGCTCTCATCCAATTTTCTTTATGCAAGATTCTTCTTGCTAATGTTATTATTGTATCAAATATAAAGACGCCTAATATCAGAGCGATTGGTACAAGCAATCTGCTATCCAGTAAAGCAAAGCACGCGATATAAAATCCCAGGGCATAACTTCCTACATCACCCATAAATATTTTACCGGGAGGAAAATTTAAAATAAGAAACCCTATAGCAGCGCCCGTAAGTATTAAGCCTAAAGGTATAAGTATATTTATTCCTAATATTACGCCAAAGGCCGCGATACCTGCCCCTGAGATCAAGGCCTGCATTCCAGCCAATCCATCTATGCCATCCATAAAATTATAAAAATTTGTAATGCTAACCACCCATAGAACAGCAAATAATATCCCAACAAGGCCCATATCAAGATTATAAGGGCCTATTCTTAAAGATGTGGAAACGCCCATAAAGTATACCACCGCAGACGCGATTAAAGCCTGTAGGATAATCCTGACAAGAGCAGAGAGCTTAAAACGGTCGCTTAAAAGACCTAAGGATGCCATAGCCAAAAACCCTGCTGCTATAACAATGTATCTTATCCGCACCGGGAATTGGCCCGCTAGATAATATCCGGCTAACCCTGCAAGTATTCCTAAAACGATGCCTGTTCCGGCGCCTTTAGGCATAGGCTTATCGTGAGAACTCCGGGCATTAGGCACATCCACTAAGGCAAGTTTATCTCTATTCTTAACCATCCACAAGGAGATTAAAAATGATATTACTCCTGACAACATCATTATAGATACTTCCAACAAGCACCTCTCTTATCTTAAAGCCTTCAACTTCTCTAAGATGTTTTTATTTACCTCTCTTCTCTCTTTATCAAAAAACCATCCCCATTTATTAAAATATTTAATATAAGAAGAAAAAAGATGACTCAATATCTTAAGGCTCTCTTTACCGTTGTTTCTCTCTCCATGATATATAGAGACCCTTGGATAATAAATAGTTCTATAATATTTATTTATTCTTCTGGATAGATCCAAATCCTCAAAATGCAGAAAGAACCTTTCATCAAAGAGGCCTGCCTTCTTAAAGGCCTCCGCTCGTATAAACATGAAACAACCTGAGAGATAAGGCACATCCATAATCTTATCATATCCCGTAAACCTAAGCTCGTAATTCTCAAGCCTGTCTTTGAATGCCTTGTGTAACGGCCCGAACGCGAGCCTTCTTAAAACAAAATTCAGCGGGTTAGGCAAAACTTTACACAAATACTGTAACGAATTATCAAGATTACATATCTTCGGCATCACCAGGCCGACATCCGTACTATTCTCCATAAAATTATACAAATTTTCAAGCACATTCTTCTCAAAGGCTGTATCCGGGTTCAATACAAGGTGGTAGCTTGAATCATTCATGGACCTATCTATAGCTATATTGTGAGCAGGGCCAAAACCTATATTTGCGCTATTGTGAATATAAAAGATCCTCTTGTCGTTACAGATACTTTTTAATCTATCTGACGGGGAATTGTCTATTACGTAAAGCTTGGTATCCAAATCACTGCCTAAAAAACTCTCAACAGCTTTACACAAGATATCCGGTTTACTATCATAAGCCACTATAGAGGCTGTTATATCATACATCTATCGCCTCATCATCCAGAAAGAGCACGGTTCCTGATGCGGCTGTGACTTTAAGATAGGACATACACTTGATATCTCAGAGAAGTAATCATGCACCAGATAATTGATTGAAGCTATAATCTTATAATCTTTATTGAAAGATAAAAAGGCCTCCAGGAGATACTGCTCATCCCATAATTTCAGCTCTTTAAATCTCCAGTCATAGAGATAGTCTCTCGGAGTAAAGATATCATGCACATGAATGAGGGCGCCGGGTTTTAAGAGGGGTAAAATTTCCAGATACTCCACTATAACATCCCCTTGCGGCCTTATTATATGGGATGAATCAATAAACAATATATCGTTTGCGTCTAATGAGAGGAAGATATCTTTATCGATTTTCTCTACAGGCTTTTGTATCAACTCGATATCCAGTTTTTTCAACCAGGCATTTTCATAAGGTTCTACGCATATCTGCTTACAACCATATCCCGGGACCTGTCTTTTGTTTGCCTTGATGGCGTTTAACGCCATTAGCGTTGAATTGCCGCTACCTATCTCTATGATCTTCCTTGGCTTGAATGATCTTATGATATTATATAAATACTGCGCCTCACAAGGGCCAAAGCTTTGATTCTGATAATAGAATTCCAGATCCCCTCTCTTCTCTAAAGGAAAAGCCGCTAATTCATCATTAAAGGTAAATCTCTTTAGAATTTCCAGCTGTTCACGTATGTTAAAATCAATTCCAGGCAATACCCTTGGCTTTCTTAAGGAATGCCTAAGCTGTTTTGGATTAAAAAGCGGCTCAAAATAATGATCTCTTATCGGGAGAAGTCCTATCACCTGAAATATCTTTCTACTGAAACGCATTCGCCTCATATTAGCGCTCCTTACAATACGAAGCCAAAGAGTGCTTAATAGAGTAAGTGGTGCCATACATATATCTATTATCGGGATTATCTTATCTTTAAAAGAGTTCATATTCGCACCTCATCGATTTTGCATAAAAAATATTAACACCCATATCTCCTGCCCTCTCCTGATAGTAATAGATCGAAAAGCTGATCCCAGTTTGAGGCAAATGGGGGATTAATCTCTTTTAAATTTACTCGTTCAAAGACTAACGTCTTCTTTATCATATCATTCATAAGCTTGGATAATTGCGCCGGATTACCCGGATTAAAAAATTTCACTTTTGCGTAATCCCCTATTGTCTCACGGGCATATTCCAAATCAGGTAGAATAACGGGTTTGTTGAAATTCTTAAACTCTGTTATCGGAACACCCCAGGACTCAAGCTTTGACGCGAATATCATGCAATCCGACTCACCATATAACTCGAATATCTTTTCTCTTGGCTGTACGCCTATAAATTCTATTGCTTTTACATCTTTGTATCTGTTAAAGACATATCTCGAATATCTGTTTTCAGTACCATCCATTGTAACACAAAGCTTAAAATTATTCGCACCTTTACCCGCCAATATCTTCGCGGACTCACAGACTGTTTCAAAATTTTTAAAGACCCTTGGTAGTGACGGATAGAAAAATCTAATCACGTTATCGCTTTTAGAGCTGGGTCTTTGAACAACAACTCCATATTCTATATTCGGATGCGCGACAACTATGTTGCTAAGTTTAAACTTACTTTTAAATACCTTTCGTAACCAGCTCTGCTGAACAATAACTATATCATTCTTTTTTATATTTATTAGATAAAGATACTTATATACAAAATGAAAAAGCACGAAGACAGGGTCCGTTTTAAGCTCCCAGAATGACAATTTATAAAATGGGGACGCGTGATGACAGTATACGGCCCGTATATCCGCTTCTACATTCGGCGTTACATCATGTAAGGAAAGCCAAAGATGCGGCCTTAACTTCTTTGAGAGGCCCAAAAAGTAAAAATACTCATAAAAGAGCCTTTTAAACCACGACTTCTTTGAATCAGGAAATTCATAATACTGAATATTCTTAAAATCAAATAATTCTTTTTTGTGCACCAACGCTATTACATTATACTTACCTGTCGCGTGTAGCGATAAATAGTTCAGGCATTCTTTAAGAATAGCAAAAGGCCCGGCATCTGTTATATTAATAGCCGATACTACGATGTTCTTTTTAAGATGACTGCTCATTTAATAATAATCGACCCTTATCATCTTTAAGCGCTTTTAATTTTGCAAAATAGTAGACCCATATAAAAAATAAAAAACCATCTATAAAATAATGGCCCATTCTTAATAACTTGATAAAAAACATCGACAAAACAGCATTGCTAATTACCCATAGATAGCCAGTTCTGTCTGACTTTTTACTAACATGAAATTTTATTATAAATATAAGAAATACCAAAAAACCAAAAACACCTGTTTCCGATAAAAGCCTTAAACAAAGGGAGCCCGCGTCACCTCTGCATAGAACAGAATGGTAAGCAAGCAACGCTATGCCAACGGGACTCTGCGGCCTTTGTAATATATATTTATCATAAGAGACCCAGTGTGAGCCCAGGCCACTACCAAAAAACAAATTATTTTTTAAGCTATTATAAGTCACGTCCAGATTGGAAAATATAGCAAATGTACTTAAGTTTGTAGTCTCCAAGCGGACCTCACCTTTTAATGCCGCTAATGAATCATCAAATTTCTCCTTAAAAATAGTATCATTATTATAAAGGAAAAACGCTAAAAACCAGGCAAGAACAATAAATATCAAAATATATTGAATTCTGCGATAATTATATAGTAATAAAAAAATACTAAAAAAAACAGCTAAATACCCTCCTGAAGAAAAAGCCAGAAAAAACGAAGCGATGATAGCAACCGACTTCCACCTCTTTTGTAAATAAAAAGTGTTTCTAAAAAAAGAAGCTATGGACACAAAAACAGCAGGCATCATTACGTTACAGAAATGCGCGGGTTCAGGCAATATGGAACTGATTCTCAAGAATCTATCCGTTGTAAAAGAGGCTAATGTCCATTGAGGAAAGAGCCAGCTGTAATCATATCCGGGCCTGAATTTAAGCAAGAAACATATCTCCTGAAATAGTCCTATCAATGCTATTGCAAGCGCTATGTTTAGATATATTTTGAACAGCTTTTTCACATCATAGTTATTTATTTTCACCAAAACATAGAAAAAAACCGCGCTTTGCAATACACCCACAACCTGTTTCAAAAGAAGCGGTAAGGTATTATTGCCAAAAAAAAGATTATAGAAAGACACAATAATCATTACCGTAAAAAAGCTTAAAAAAACTCTATTAAAATGTATGCCCTTTAGGAATGGCAGCCAAAGCATAAAGACGGCTGTTATAATAAAATATGAAGCACGCAATTCCGCGAATGATCCATAGTTATAGCTCCATGCACCAGTAAAAATAACAAATATTGCTACATAATTCAGGAAGTCCTTAACGATTATTTTCTTCATATTAGATAAATTCTTGTAATATATGATTTGAAAAAATATTGTAGTCCGCTTTTGAAAAAAAATCTTCTACATTTACCTTTGGATATCTATCGCTCTTTAAAGCCTCTTTAATTCTATCACTGAAATTTTCCTCATAAGATACAAATATATCCTCCTCAAGAAAATCTTCATGGCTCAAGGCAATCTCTTCAGGTATAACATATAAGGTCTTAACCCCTGAAATAACGGATTCAAACGCTACTGTAGAACCTGACGTAATAACTAAACAGGCATCCTTAAGCAGGCTGCCTATCTCCTCTTTAATATAATCACAATTCTTATAATCAGCGAATTCATCTCTTAGATATGCCTTTTCCGGTAAAAGAGGGTGCGGCTTTATCTTTATTATATAATCAGGCAAGGCATCTCTTTTTAGAAAATTAAGCAAGAGCCTCTGTAACCATATTGAGACACCCTCGTCTATTGAAAGTGCTATAATAATAGAGTTGCAAAGAGCTATATTCTTATCCGCGCATGCAAAAAGGTGACTATAGCGAAGAGCCCCTGCTACTTCAATCACGGAAGATGGATAGTATTTTCCTAAAAATGACGCCCATTTTTTTCCTGCGCATAAGATTGACTGTGGAACAATTTCTTTATCTTCAAACCTCGATGTGCAGTAATTCAAAGAATTGCGCGTTATCGTCGAATGCTGGTAAGCTATTCTGCTAAATTTTTCAAAGCCTAAGTTAAGCATCTTTTCCCATGGCTGGTTTTCAAAAGGATAAATAAAGCAAGTATCCCCCTTCACTCTAAGAGCTAAATTGCGATACGAATGGTATAAGAACAAATGTCCGATATAAATTTTTAAGGCATTCTCTTTTAATACCTCGTTTGCTGTCAGTAGTTTTAAGATATCATAATCCTGTACAGAAGAGGATGTCTTATTGTTCATAGACACCGCAAAACGGGTAAAAACCGATTTAATCATATCCTTAAAGGTCAGATAAGAGAGCGGGAAGACTATATTATCAAAATTTTTGCGAAGCCTGAATATCTCTTTTAAGCGTAACCTGGCTCCTGTAAGCCTTGCTACAGTATGTCCGTTTTTTACTAAGAAATTACCCAAGTCCGCTAAGTATGAGTCAGTAAAATCAGGCAGCGACTTAAATGTCCTGCTGTCTATCCAACTGTGTATAAATACATCTATGCCTTTGATGTTCTTCTGCTTAAAAAAATGGTAGATGAACCAGAAGATAATATCAACCAAAACTTCCCGGTAACCTCTTATCCTTCTATGGAGGCGGCTTTTATAAAACCCGGAATGGCTCAGAACAGCTATCTTGCCGGAACGCTGGTTTTTAGTATTTGTTAATATCTCTTCATCATCAGTAACAACCAATAAATCCTTATGCGAGACTGACAACTTTTTAAGTAATTTCTGATAAACATATTGATTAAAAAGAGAGGTTTCATTAATCGATTTCGAGGCCATAGAGCCTGCATACCACAGGACCTTATTATCTTGCAGGGCAGAAAGTATTCCTATGTAATCTAAGAAATTATCGCGTACCGACTCTGTTATAATCTTAATATCTCTCGCGATAAATATCCTCTTCTCATTACTGAGAATCTTCTCCGCTTCTTTTTTGCCTCCGTGCCTGCCGATATAAATCCACTTAAGATTAGAGAATTTAGTCAAGAGAGCAGCGTCATTAGAATTTATAAGATAGAGCATGAAAAGCCTTCCAAGCAATATATGTGTAAATACGATTTATTTTTTACTTAGCCCTTACTGCTTTGGGCTCATATGAACTATTCAACAGCTCAAATATGCCCTGTCCCAAATCCACATAATCAGAACCGATTACCCGTTTGGCCATTTTAGGCTTAAAATTATATGGCGTTATCTCATAATGCTCATCATCGGAGGCATCATTAAATGTCAGAACTACATCGTTATTCAGCATCTCTTTGACCATTATCAGGAAATCTTTGATCCTGATAGGCTGATAACCTGTTATCATAACATATTGATTCTTAAACTCATTCTCAAGCATCTTAACACTTAAGCGTGCCGCGTCATAAACATGGATATATTCCCTGATCTCATTGCCGTCGCCTGACCTGACAATCTTCTTATCGACAACAGCTTGCCTCAACATTCTGTTTATCCAGTTGGAATCATCCGCCCTTGGTCCATATAACGAGCCGTAACGTAGAATAGTGAAATCAAGATCATACTGTTTGTTATAGCTCTCTATTAGTAACTCACAAGCCTGTTTACTCGCCCTGTAGAATGACCCGGCTTCGCTATAGACGTAGACAGTGCTCGCGAATATAAATCTTTTTATCCTGTTCTCGCGACAGGCCTCGAGGATATTCGTTGTACCGATAATATTAGCGTGAATAGTCTCATAAGGCTGAACTTTCGCCTGATCGATATCAGCTACCCCCGCGAAATGATATACTATATCAGCGCCTATAGTCGCTTTTTTTACTGATTCGATATCCAATATATCGCCAACTAACATCTCCTGGCTTGCTTGTACATACGGTGAAGGCCTTTTATCATATATGACAACTTCGTGGTTACCTTCTGAAAGATAATCAGCGATATGACTTCCCAAAAAACCTGATCCGCCAAAAATTACAATCTTCATTTAATAATCCTCCTTTAAATAGCTTCTTTCTGTACTCACTATAATGATATCAAGGTTAGATAGATCTTCAATTACCTTGTGGTCCCCTTCTATCTTAACGCCGTGTGTCGGCCTTCTCTCAATAAAAGCGATGCCTGTCTCCTGCGCGGCTATCTTATCACTTGACGCGTCCCCGATATAAATAGCCTCGTCTTTTTTATAATTGTTCTTATCTAATATATAATTGATAATTTCAGGCTTACTTCTGGGGGTACCGTAAACCTCTTTAAAATAACCTTGTAATTTCCTTGCCTGAATAATACCGCATAACTCATCATGAGGGGTTCCTGAAGCGACAAAAAACGCGTACTTATGCATATACTTACGTAAAAACTCATCCGCGCCCGGAACAAACGGGGCAGCGAGGATCTTTTGCAACACGATACGGGAAAAACTTTCTCCCAATTCGAGTTCTTTTTCCCTGGAAAATCTCTTTCCCAGGATCTCCTCATATATATGCTGAAACTTTACATAACGCGAGATGCCGGCGTTAAAAACATGGTAATCAGTAATCTCCCGCACCTTTTCAGGGTAATCGGAAAATAGCTCCTGAAAGGCCTGGGTCTTTATATCCGATGACTCCAGTATGACACCGTCAAAATCAAATATTATAGCTTTTATCATCCAGTAAAACCGCTCGTGATGGCGCGCCATCACCCTCTCCTATTTTTAATGGCAAGCATAGAAGCTTATAATAACCCTGCTTGACCTTTTTCAAATAAAGCCCCTCTACTATAATAACGTCTCTGCTCAATAAAAAGCGATGAACAGGATGAGTCTTATCGCGAGATTCTTCGATAGATGTCTCCTCAGTGCCTACAAGATCAATACCATTGGAAACCAATAATTTTGCCTCATCTATCGCAAGGCCCTGAAACGATTTTTTTCTTTTAAATAATATACCTCTTATGCCTTTTGTCTTAAACCCCTTAAGCAAGGCTGTGTTGGGAAAGTCATCGATCACTGTCACAAAAACATCACATATCAATCGCCTAAGATCTATCTTATCGATTGTCCGCCCTTTTTTGTATATGTGCCTTGGGGCATCTATATGCGTACCTGTATGGCTACCAAGCGAGATATTTTTAAGGTTACATGAATTCCCTTCTTCTAAAGACTTAACGCTCTCTATCACAATATCCGGGTCACTAGGATACTTTTCCATATCAACATTAATCGTCCTGCTTATATCTATATATCTCATATACTATATAACCTATGCTATTTCTGCCAAGCCGGTTAGCAGATTGTTCACTGCCTGGTTTTCCATCTGTACTCTTGCTTCTTTCGCGTAAGAGCCTACATGCGGAGTAAGAATTACATTTCTAAACTGCGTTAGTCCTCCGTTGTATGGCTCCTTCGAAAAGACATCACAGGCAGCTCCTGCCAGATTGTTTTTATCCAGCGCAACGCAAAGAGCAGCCTCATCAACAATGCCACCCCGCGAGCAATTTATTAAAAAAGCGTCTTTTTTCATAAGTGAAAATTCATCCGCGCCTATCATCATAGAATTCTCCTTTGAAGCCGCGAGATGAAGGCTTACGATGTCGGATTTTTTAAGCAGCTCATTCAATCCAAGATTGGGATAAGATGATATCTTATCCTTGATAAATGGGTCATGATATACTACATCTGAGCCAAAGGCATCGAGAAGCTGCGCTACTTTTTGGCCTATCCTGCCAAAACCTATAATGCCAACGCATTTGCCATATAATAGGTTACCCATATTTTTGCTCCATAGGCCCGATCGAAGCTCCTGATCCATAAAAGATATTCTACGTATCAGAGAGAGCATTAAGCCGATGGTAAACTCCGCCACGGCCAGAGTTGGGCCATCCGGAGTATTACGTATTTCTATATTTAATCTTTTAGCCGCGTTTAGATCTATAGTATCGAGTCCTACCCCGCAACGGGAGATTATTTTAAGCTCGGGCAATTTTAAAAGGACCTCTTCTGAAAAATTTTCTGTGCCCGCGATTATTCCTACGGCATCTTTCGAGAGAGCAATAATCTCAGAAGGCTCTACCTTACGGTTGTGTGGATTAAGAACCACCTCATGCCCCTTGTCCCTGCAAATATCCAATGGACCGCTATCATATTTAGCGAATGTTGTTGTCAATACCGTAATTTTACTCATGTCGATTTGTCCTTTTTCTTTTTAGCCAGTACCCTCATATGGGAACTGTGGTTATTTCTTGAGATCCAGGACTGTAATTGATCCTTACTCTCTTGGCTACCCTCCTTAACCAGTAGATTCCAGAATCTTCCTAAATCTACGCCCTCGTTTTTCATCATACCTTCAACAATATCCCAGTCAAGCTTACCCGGGGTTGAAATATCGATGACCTCAAAGCCCGATCTCTCCAGTAGCAACGAGATAGAATGAGTATTAAAGAAATTCAGGTGATGAGGCGGCGTCAGACTCTTTGACCTCTCCCATAATAACTGTATATCAAAGCCCTGACCATTAAGCATTGTCATTAAAAGGTGGCCGCCGGAAGTTAATAGTTTTTTAACGGAATTTAAGAAACTTAAAGGGTCAAAAAGATGCTCGAATAATTCGAAAGCCGTAAGCATATCAAATTGCTCCCCGTAACCTTTTAATTCCTCCAACATGCAGGATTCCACCTTAATTCCCTTTTCAGAACAGATCCTTGACTCCTCTTTAGACGGCTCTATAGCCAAGAGCTTATCCAATGGCCTTAGGGCTGATAATTCCTCTAGAAAAAGCCCAAAACCCGCTCCGATATCACCTACAGAATTTTTTTTCTTAGCAGACAGGATTGTAGAGGCATATTCCGCTCGCGGACGAAATATCTTCTCTCTCCTCGCTTCCGCTACCGGCTTGAAAAAGACCTTGCCCCAAAAGAGGGCCGATGGAGAATCAGCGTAAAACCTTTTAAGGTCATCATTACTTGGACGAGGACTTACATATATAGTATTACATTGTCCGCATAAGACATAATCGAAATTTTTCTTCTTAAACCCGGTTTTTTTGTCGTTGCTCGCGCAAGCGGGGCATAGTATCTCTGTAAACGATGTGAAATCAAAAAAATCTTTTACATCTTTTTCAACCATCTCTATATACTGATTAAAGGCCTCTCTATTTCTTATATCTTCCTCTTTCATTACAAGACCTTTCTTTGGGCTCTTTCAATATACTCTTCTACAAGAGGGCAACTTTTCAGCCTATCTTCTACGTTACGCAGATCCTCTTTTATATCAACACTATAAGTATCAGACCCAGATAGCACCATCTTAACCTTAAACCCATGTTCTAATAGACGCAGCATATCTACTGACTCAATTATCTCAAGCGGGGTAGCGGGCAGGTTATTAAATTTAATGAGAAAATTTCTTCTAAAGGGAATGATACAGACCTGCTTATGCGTAATTAGGTTATTTTTTCCTTTTTTGCGCGAAGGTATAGGCTCCCTGGAAAAATACATTGCGAAGGAATTCAGATCCGCAACGACCTTTACCTCATTAGGGTCATTCTGCTCTTCCTCTGTCTTTAGCTCTGCCATGAGATTAACCACCTGTATCTCATCGTCTTTTAGCATGGGTTCTATCGCTTCATCGATCATTTCAGGCCGTAGCATAGGTTCGTCGCCTTGAATCATAACTACAACATCGATTCTTCTACCTATATCCCTTTCTATCTTGGCCATCGCCTCCGCTGTTCTATCAGTCGCTCTTTCGTGTGTATCCAATGTCATAATGGATTTTCCGCCGATCGATTCTACATAATCAGCTATCTCTTTATCACATGTCGCCACATAAACATCGCTTAATGTTTTAGACATCTTGCTTCTCAGTAATACGTGTCCAAGCATTGGGATATTTAGAATTTTCGCCAAAGGCTTACCCGGAAAACGGCTTGATCCCATGCGGGCAGGGATTATTCCTACAATATTCATAAGGCCCTAACCTTTCTTTATCATAGATAAATCTTTATACATATCAGTAGCCAGGAAAAGCGTATCTAAACTATAAGCTATAAAATTATACCCCTGCCTTACCTTCTCTTTAACCTCTTTGAGATCAGGCTGTATAACATGAAAACCTGAAACCGCCTTGAATGACCTTGATACCGCGGTAACCCTTTTTAACGCATCTCTGACTTTTGCGTCTTGAAACTCCCCCGGTTTGCCTAGAGAACCGGAAAGATCGTAGGGCCCTATGATAAAACCGTCTACTCCTTTTACCTTTAATATCTTGTCTATATTTTTAACCGCCTCAATATGTTCGATCTGCACGATAACTATGCTATTTCTATTAGCCCAGTTCTTATATTTTTCGAAACTCATGCCATAACCTTGCGCCCTAGCGAGCCCAACGCCTCTAATGCCCGCTGGTGGATATTTAGCGGACTTTACAGCACGGATAGCATCGTCTTCGGTATTGACCATAGGCACTATGACGCCGTGCGCGCCGGCATCCATAATCCGTTTGATCAGATTAGGATTGTTTTCACCAACCCTTACAAGCGGAACGCATCCAGCCAGGTCTATGACCTGTATCAGCCGCTGCGCCTGGTCTAAGCCTATCGCGCTATGCTCCACATCTATTGTAAGCCAATCAAATCCTGCCTTAGCCATGATCTCCGCAATAGCTGTATGACCTATGGTAATCCAGGAACCTATTGTAAGCTCCTTAGCTTTGAGCTTCTCTTTAAGCGTTTTCATTTAAAGCTCCTATTTTTATTATTCTAGTACCATTTAGACATTAAATTACAAATAACTCAATATTATCAATTAGGAATCTATTCGATGCTCCTCTGGTATCAATAATAATTTTATCCAATATGACTTCATCTTCGACGGCCCATCCTCCAATGGAAGCTGCCTTTTCCACATATGTGCATAAATCTTTGATACTATGCTCAACCCAACCATCAGCATTATCTCTACGCAGAGTAGGAGGCATGCAAACACCGGTTATTTCCTGTTTGGGATAAATAACCTTAAAATACAAATGCACTCCAGAGGGATTGGAACTTTTTATAGAAACTCTAATTCCTATGTTCAGGCCTGTATCATCCAATAGGAACTTTGTATTCTTTGACCAAAAATCATACCCTTCTCCAATATATTCTATATCCAAGATCTCTAAATGATTCTCTTTGCTCATAGGATCCCGGGCAATAGCGTGGCTGCTGATCTTTGATCGCGCGTTACTCATCAATCTGGATAACCTATAAACAGGGCCCTCAAAATCCTCAAGAACCACATAGATATTGTCACCCCATATCTCTTGCTTTATCTTGTCTTTGTCATAATAATTTCTACTTACATACGATAAAACATCTACGGGACTCTTGCCATAATCTAATATCCTTTTTGTAAAAAAGGATCTTGCCTGCTTAAAAAGCTTGTTTGATATGTAGGCATTCCCGATTAAAAAATACAACTCCTTGGCGCGCAGCGCGATAGGCCGCTCTTTTAAATCAGACGCGACAGATATATACTTTTTAGCGTCCGCAAAATCAGGATAATGGACCTTTAAAAAACCAAGACTTTTAATCGCGGCGTCAAATCTTGCTGACTCAAGCATCCCTATAGCTATCAATAGGTTATTTTGCCGGCTATCCTTATCATAACTATCCTGCAAATAAAGAGTCAAAATTTCCGTGTCAACCTTGGCGTAAGATTCTATAGCCAAATTCTCAAAATTAGACTTTGCGTATAGATTACCTAAAGCTAAATTTAACTTTGATACGGCCTCTTTATTAAGATATTTTTTCGCGTTGTCCTTTGCTAATATCCTGTTATAAAGATAGATACTCTTACCATACTCATGCCTATCTCTATGATAATCAGCTAGCTTCATTCTAAACCATAAGCTACTGTGAACATGCAGTAGCACAAGAACAACGCAAAAAAAGAACAAGAGAATAAATCTTAGCCTACGCATATTCATGAGCACCCTTTAAATGATCCAAAAGATATTTTGCGTAATTTTTAAAGAGATTACCAAAAAATGAAATGTATTTTTTAAATAATACATATTTAGGAACCATGCCTGAATATTTTCTGATAATAATGTATATTCGTTTAAAAAAAGGAAAGGCCCCTTTTGAAGTATTATTCGCATGCAGTCTATATGTCGCTAGGGGCTCATCAACGAAAGCTACCTTATGCTTATAAGCTATTCTGAGCCACAGGTCATAATCCTCTATGGCCATAAGCTTCTTCTCCTCATTAAATAGATACGCATCAGGAGTTCTTCTGTTTCTTATCATTACCGTCGAACAGGGAAACATATTGTAGGCTAAAAAAAGCTCTTTAAATATATATCCGGACTTGGGGTTAATTGGAGAGACCGCTAAGACCTCTCCGCCTTGTTGAACAAAACACTTGGTGTAAACTAAAAAAACATCTCCTTGCCTGTCCATAAGCTCTACCTGCTTTTCAAGTTTTTGAGCATTCCATAGATCATCGTGATCTAAAAAAGCGATAAACTCACCCACAGAGGCTCTTATCCCTACATTTCTTGATACTGCCGGTCTGCCGCTGTTCTTATCGAGCCTGATCAATCTTGTTCTATCATCATCTATACTCTCTATCTTCGCGCATGTATCATCATCTGAACCATCATCAACTATAATCAGCTCCCAATCTGTAAATGTCTGACTAATAACGGATTTAATCGTATCCTGTATAAAATTCTCACAATTATAGGCTCCTATTACTACTGACACCCGCGGCGCGCTCACTGCTTGGCCTCCTTCATTCTTATCAGTCCTTCGCGCACACCTAAGGGGGATATTCCTAATTCCCGCTTGATCTTGTCTATCTTATAAGTTGTATTGCGCGGCCTCGGGGCTATTGCAGGAAAAAATGAACTGTCTACGGGCCTTATTCTGCCTTTGTTGAAACCGAATATTTCCGCGGTAATACACGCAAATTCATACCTCGAGATCTCATCTCTGCCTCCGGCATGATATATACCTTTTTTATCCATAGCGATTATTTTCCATATTATATCCGCGCAATCACCCGCAAAGAGTGGATTACAAAATATATCATCAACCATATTAGTGGACTTATCACCTTTAAGCATATCGATAAGCCAAGTAACGGGATTTTTTCTTTCCACAGGAAGATTCCAACCATACATCAATATCGCCCGTACAATGCTGTGGTCTAATCCGCTCTCCTTGATCAAAGATTCTTCCTGCAATTTTAGATTTCCATAATAGCTAATAGGGTTTGCTCTATCTTCTTCCGCGTAAGGGGGGCTTGTTCCATCAAAAACGGCATTTGAGGATATATATAACAACCTTGCGGCGACTTTCTTGCAGGCATCTATAATATTAGATGTGCCGCCTAGGTTTACAGCCTTTGCCTCTTCTTTATTTTTTTCCACATAATCTACACTAGCAAGGGATGCGGCATGAATTATGTAATCAGGTTTTATAGTTTCCATGATACCAAAAACTGCCTCTTTATCCCTGGTATCAAGATGATATTTTCCACAATTATTTATAATAGCGTCTTTCTTATCAGCAGGAAAAAAGGAGTATGACGCGTCTACGCCTTCAGGCACAGACCCTACTAAATAGCTACCCAAAAGTCCCGTGCCGCCTGTTATAAATACCTTCTTATTCTTTTTGTACATTCATATCCTCTGTCAAATTATTTTGGCCTGACAATAAAGATTCGGCGGATGCAAAATCTATTCTAGTATCAATATCTACTGAACGTATACGTGGCATGAGATACCCAAGGGTTTTTTTGCCATAAAAAGTTTTGTGTCTCTTAAGAAAATCCCAATACGCTAAATATATAGCGCCGTTTAGTTTGTAAGCATTTGAAATTCCCTCCTTATCATGCTCGGCAAATAATGGGCTCATGGAATCCTTAAACAGTCCTACTAACAGCGCCTTGCTTTCTATGTCGATACAGTTCTCTGTATGGCAAACCGATACGATAGCATCTGCTTTTTTCGAAAAAAGAAGTTCTATGGACCTGTCTATATCCTTAACAAGCCTTAAAGGTGAGGTCGGCTGCAATAAGATTAATATATCAAAATTTTCATTATTATTCTCCACCCAATCCATAGCATGCAAAACAAGGCTTATTGACTTTGAGTTATCAGCAGCCAGTTCCTTAGGGCGTAAAAAGGGTACTTCCGCGCCGCACTCCTTAGCAACTAAAGCTATCTCCTTGTCATCCGTTGAAACAATAACTCTATCAATATAGGTGCTTATTTTTGCCTGTTCAACTGTCCAGCCAATCAATGGTTTTCCTAGCAGTAATCTTATATTTTTACGAGGCAACCTTTTGCTGCCACCCCTTGCAGGAATTAAGGCTAATATTTTTTTATTTTCATACATATTGTCGCCGCATTATTTAAGCATCTGTATTTTTTCCAAGGCCTTTTTGTACTCTTCCCATTGACCGATATCAATATACGATTTCTCTGATGCTGGATACACCCCTATATTCTCACCTTTTTTCAAAAGAACCTGCATAAGGTCTGTCATGTCAAAATATTTGTTCTTAGGGATAAAATCCAAGGCCTTCTTTGATAAGACGTACACACCTGTATTTATGGTAATATCAAACTCCGGTTTTTCCTGAATCCTATCTATCTTGCCGTCTTTTCCAAAATCAATAACACCATATGGTATTTTGTGATATTGCATAGAACCCACAACTGTTAATATGTAGTTATTTTCACCATGAAAGTTCACTAGATCACTATAATCTATATCTACCACAATATCGCTGTTTGATACTATAAAACTGCTATTAGGAATTGGCGATATAAGCTTAAGTCCTCCTGCAGTACCTAAGAACTCTTCTTCCCAAACGCATTTTATATTGTAGGGCCTCTTATTGTTGCTATTTAAATAGCTCTCAATCATTTCACCTTTGTAATTAAGCGTAACAAAAAAATTATCCACACTGTGTTTTCTGAATTTTTCAATAATTATTTCCAGTATGGGCTTATCGCCGATTGGCATAAGCGGCTTTGGAAATATATTTGTAAATGGGCCCAACCTCTCTCCTTTTCCTCCGGCCATGATTACTACGGGAATGTCCACCTTTTTAGATAAGGCTTTAGCATCCTCAAATATGTCTGTCCACCATAGGACATTGACAATATTTTTTTTCTCATCAACAACAGGAATGACTTCCAGCGTCTTTTCCAGCATAAGTTGCTTCGCATCATCTTTAGTATAACTACCATCCATAAAAAATGTTGGGTTACTATTAAAACAAGACGCTATTTCTTCCTGCAGATTACCTGTTTTTAGTATCCATCTTCTTATATCGCCATCTGTCAGCGAACCTATTAAAGAACCTTTTTCATCACAAACAAACAATATAGCAAATCCAGTCTCTCCGATCTTTTTTAACGCATTTTTTATTGAGGCGCTGGGCAAGATCTTAATCTTATTTACTATATCATTCATGTTCTTCTCCTAAACTTTTGCATATTCCGGTTCTCTTGCTGATCTCTGCCACAATGGGTCTTTCAGCTTCCATTGTCTATTATTATCTTTCTCAAAGATATCCTTGTTATAGAACTTATCAATAATATTCCAAAACTGACTGCGTGAATAACCTGCAAAATCTACAAAGTCATCTACAGCTTTAGGATCGAGTGCGTGATCGTGTTTTTTGACTAATTCAATAGCTTCTTGCCTGGTGATCATACCATACCTGATAAATCTAGAGAGATAATCTGTGGCAGAGGCATGCCCGAACTTCGGATACTTCATCCAGGCATGAACAAGATATGCCCTGGTATCTACTGAATCAAAGTCTTCAACATGGTGCTGTCTTTTCCATTCATGGGTCAAGTCTTTAAAACCTCTCTTCTTAGCAAAAATATAATTCCTGTAACTATTCCATTTTATAAAATAACTCAAATATATTGGTTCGAGTTTTTCTTGTTCGAGCTCTTTTTTAGAGGGGTAGATGCAAAGCCCCATATCTTTCATCTCAACGCCATTTCCTAATAACACATCCCAGGAGATATCTGAGGCTACATCATTGTTCACCTGATCTTTTGCAGAATACGCCTCACTGTTTTGGGAGCCGCCATATTCGTAGTTTACATTCTCGCCATATATTAAAAAAGGAATCGAAAATTTTATCGCCATGTGGACAGGGTATGTATAGATTAAACGATCAATGTACCATGTAGGTTTTCCATATTTCTCAAAGGTCTTACGCATAAGTATCTTCTGTGCTCTAATATTAGGTTTTAGGCTGATAATATCGCAGCCGAACTCTTCGGAGATGTTTTTAATATTATGCTTACCTGCCTCTGGCATAGGAAAATTATCCTCTACTGAGACAAGCAAGGGGTTCATTCCCAAGCGCTCCTTCATAATATGGACCTGAAAATGGCTATCCTTGCCACCGCTTACCGCTATCATGCAGTCGTAGCCATCCTTTCCTGTGTTTCTATATTTATCGCAGAGCTTTTCCAGCTCTGTAAAACGCGTATCCCAATCAACCTTATCCTTTATCTCCTCAGCACGGCATCCAGCGCATATCCCTTCTTCATCAATAACAATTCCTGGGCGCGAGGAGGGCATAACACACTTTTTACAGTATTTCATTACATCTCCTTTCGTATCTAAATACACTTAGAAAAATTAATATTCAAGTCAAAAAAACTTTTTTCCATAGAGGCAAAATTTGTCTTACGAACAATATTTACTATTCTTTGAGCGGTCTTTCCATCCCCATAAGGATTTGCTATTTTTTTACAAGAGTCTTTAAAATTCCTAGATAATGCCTTTTTAAAAGCGCTCTTTATAGATTTAATATCTGCTGCGGAATCGATGACCGAGGCTGCCCTTATTCGTCCTTTCTGCCTATTGCCTATGTTTACAGTAGGGATACCAAAAGCCGGCACTTCTACTAGGCCGCTTGAAGAATTACCAGCTACAATATCCATAAACCCAAGAGCGCTCAGATATAACAACTTACCCATGGACATAATAAAAATGGATTGCTTTTTGTTTTTTTTCACATACTTTTCTATGATGCGACTTATCGTATGCGAGTACATATCAGGGTTAGGTTTTGTAAATATAATCTTAGAATCCGGAATTCCCTTTAATGCCTTTAGCAAGTTTTTAACGTGGCCTTCCTGCGAGGACCTTGATTCGGAAGTTGATGGGTTAAATGTTACCATTATATTATTTTTACCTAATTTAAATCCTATTCTCTTCTCAAGAGACTCTTTATCTAATAATTTTGTATTACGAATATTGTCCAGTGCTAAAGCGCCTACGCTAAAAATTCTTTTTGGGCTCTCGCCCATTTGTATTATTCTTCTTCTATATGTATCTGTTGACACGAAATGTAGATACGATAACTTTGTAATCGCGTGCCTTATACCATCATCCAGTGAGCCTTCTGTTACTTCTCCTCCCGCAATATGCGCTATAGGAATCTTAAGAAGATAACAGGCCATGGCAGCAGCAAATGTCTCGAATCTATCGCCAAGCAAAAAGACCACATTCGGTTTTAGCATTTTCAACGCCTTAGCGAGTCCTGTTATCCCTAAACTAACGGATTTCGCTATCGACTCCTCTGTATCTCCGCCAAAAAGCGTTCTTACCTTTGAGTTTATGTTAAATCCGTCTCGTTCTATCTCTCTATAGGTTAAGCCAAAATTACGGGATAGGTGGGCGCCTGTTGCTAATATCTGAAGGGTCAAAAAACCCCTATTAATTTTTATGGATTTAGCTAGCGGGTAAAACTGGCCCCACTCTGCCCTTGAACCTGTAATAATACATGTCTTCTTTTTTTGGATCTTCATCCTCATTATAATAATGGCCCTCTACATTTCTAAGTAGGCTGCTTCTGGGTACTCTTTAACCATATATCCTTATACCTAAAAGGGATATTGCGTGGAAGCCCTGAAGCTTCTCTCTTTTCTTTTAGATAGTCACGACATCTCTTCTTAAACTTTATTAATTCATCGATAGATAAATTATGGGGCTTAAAATGAGGGTAACCTGAATCAAGATGCAAGTCTGTAATATTAACATAATCGTCAACGTTATGCGCAAGCAGATTATGGCTTTTGCAATAATCGAATAATTCTGTACCGGGATAGGGTGTCGCAAAGTTTGATGAAAAATTATCAAGAGGCAAGGTTGTCATCATATTATATGTTTCTTCGAGGGTTTCACGCGTCTCCTCAGGCATGCCTATAATAAAATAAGCTGTTAAAAAAAGATGTTTATGCTCTATACAGGCTTCGCAAGCTTCGTATATCTTAGCTGTAGGGAGGTTCTTCTTCATTACTTTATTTCTTATATACTCGGAACCGCTTTCAATGGCAATATTTATCCTGACCATGCCTGCGTTGACCAAAGCACTTACAACATCTTTATCCAATCTATTTATCGCGATCCCATTCGGAGCATCAAATTGAATTTCCATCTTTCGTTTCACAATTCCTTCACATATTTCTATAATTCGCCTCTTGTCAAATGTAACATTATCATCCATGAATTCAAAGTAGCGAACATTGTAATCGTTATACAATTTCTCCATCTCTTCTAAGACGTTACCTGAGGATCTGTGCCTAAACCTTAAACCGTGCACTAACCACATACTGCAGAAAGTACAGCGTTGCGGACAACTTCTACTTGAAATAACAGTAAAAGGCTGTCCAACCGCTATGCCTTTTGGGGAATACCAGCCGGAAGTATCCATGTTCTTATATGCTCCCATATCCAGTATGCTATAATCTATAGAAGGCAACTCATCCAGATTATCGATAAATTTAGTTTTTGGATTCAGGATTACCCTGCCTTTTTTTCTAAATGCGATACCATCGATGAGCTCAAAGTCGTTGTTATCATTAACCAGTGACGTAATCAATTCCAGAAATGTAAACTCGCCTTCGCCTATAATTACATAATCAATGCAATTGTATTTTTCTAAAATATCTTTTGAAAATACAGTAGGATGCATCCCGCCTATCACAATAGGTATTTCGGGGAAATTTTTCTTTATATTATTCGCTATTATTTTGAGATTTTGAAATGCCCCTGAAAATGTGCACCCCAAGCCTATTATGTTGGGCCTGTAATCATCAATAGCGGATAAGAGCTGGTTATTAAAATAATCATTCAACTCATCCGCACTTGGGCTCTCCGTATGATTATAGTAGTGATTATTGACATCAATAAGCTTGACATCTATATCGTTCTTCTTTAGCATTGTACCCAAAGATAGAAGCCCAAGAGGGAAAAAGTTATCCGGATTAAACTCATTTCTTGATGTAGGCAAATTGAAAAGCATTACCTTTGTCTCTGCGTTTAACATTTTGCCTCCCATCTATTGCTCGTAATTTTACGCGCTAAGTCAACAACGCTCTGATTTTCTTTAACATCAGCGAATACTGTTGTCCCAATGCCGATGACCGTATTTCTGCCTATGGTAATACCTTGACTTAGAATAGCTCCGGAACCTATAATACAGCTATCCTTAACAATGCAATTACCATTGACTGTTGCTGAAGGCATAATCGACGCATAATCTCCGATATCTGTATCATGGCCTAACATAACGTTATAAAGCAACGAAACGCATTTACCTAATCGCACGTTAAAACTGATATTTACACTCGGGTAAATAATAGCCCCCGGTTTGATTATAAAATCGTCCGGCCCTTTAAATGCGGGGTGCACAATAGAGGCAAGCTTAATCCCTTTAGCTTCGATCTCCTTCTCTGTAATCTTTTTACGCAAGTTCGGGTTCATCACACCACAAATGCCACTACTGCCTTCAGGAACCGATAGGCCTTTTGCGCTATAAACCATACAGCCGTCTACCTGCTTGCCTATGAGTTTAGGGTTAGTATCAACAAACCCTAAAACATCCCATATTAGCTTGTCTTTATTTATTTCTCTAATTATTCGCAAAACTTCACGTGATCCATCTCCAGCGCTAAATATAAAAATTTTCCGCATAGTCATATAGCAAACTCCTTCATTACATTCTCAATCCGCCATCGATCTCTATCACCCTGCCGCAAATAAACTCATTATTTAAAATAAAGATAACGCCATCTGCTATTTCTTCCGGCATACCGAGCCTTCTAAGAGGGGTTTTCTGCTTCCAACTCGATATAGCACCTTCATCCATAGACTGTTTTGGCATATCAGTATCTATAATACCCGGGGCAATCCCCGCAACGCGTATACCAAATAACGCAAGCTCTGATGCCCAGGTTACTGTCAAGGCATTTATACCTGCTTTTGTCGCGGCATAAGCGGTCTGCCCGCCATTACCGGCAGCAGAGACAGAACTTATATTAACAATTACACCCCGAGTTCTTCTTAAAACCATCTTTTCCGCAACTTCTCTGCTACAATAAAAAACACCATCTAAGTTAGAAGCCATGGTACTATCCCAGCTATCTAATGAAAATTTTTCCACCTTACCCCTAAAGACGCTTAGAAGCGGCGCATCTACTAATATAGACGCGTTATTTATCAAAGCGTCTATCTTTTTGTACTTTTCAAAAAAATTACCAATAACAGTTTGGACAAACTTAAAATCTCCTATGTCGCCATGATAACATATAAGCTTGCCCTGCATTCCTGCGCAATCTTTTTTAAGAAAATCGAGCTTTTTTTTATCCTTGTCCAAAGCAGCTATAATAGCCTTCTGCTTTAACAACTTTTTTGTTAAAACAGACCCTATGCCGCCAGCCGCACCTGTTATAATAATGCTTTTTTTATCAAGCCTCACTGGAAACCTCTGCGCATTTACCCTCAACCATTATCATCGCATATTTTAAAGCGTCAAATAAGCTTGTATAATCCGCGTTACCTTTTCCGGCCTTACCAAAAGCTGTTCCATGATCCACGGATGTTCTAATAATTGGTAAGCCTAAGGTAATATTCACGCCACGCATCTTGCCCCATGAATTTACGTTTTTATCCCAATGGAATCCTACTGTCTTAGTAGGGATGTGACCCTGATCATGATACATGGTCACGACTATATCAAAGACTCCACCCAAGGCTTTGGCAAATATAGTGTCAGCAGGTAGAGGCCCCACTACGTCAATGCCTGCTGACTTAGCCTCTTTAACAGCCGGAAAGATTTCATCTATCTCCTCTGATCCGAATAGGCCCCCATCTCCGGAATGAGGATTTAACCCGGCTACGGCAATCCTTGGGGCGCGAATACCCAATAAAAGGCATGCGTCATTAGCGATCTTTATTACTTTAACAATACGGTCTTTCTTAACAAGCTCAATAGCTTCCTTCATTGAAACGTGTGTTGAAACATGCACCACCCGTAACAGGTCTGCGGCTAACATCATCGTATAATCACTCGTCTTAGTTAAATCAGCCAACATCTCCGTATGGCCCGCGTATTTCTTGCCATAGCCGCCAAACTTGAAAGACTCTTTATGAATAGGGCTTGTAACCAGAGCGTCGATCTTATTGTCCAGAGCCAACTGGATACCTTTTGCGATATATTCACCGGAGGCTTTTCCGGCAGCAGGATTAATCTTTCCGTATTCAAAATCCCATGCCTTAAGATTATCCAGATCTATAAGATTGATAACTCCTCTATCAATCTTACATTCTGCGGGATCATTTACAGAACATATCTCCAAAGAGTCGATACTTAGCCTACTCATGATGTCTTCAAGCGCCGATCTATCCCCTATTAAAACCGGGACACACACAGAATACAGGTCTTCATGCAAAAACATCTTGGTTAATATTTCTGACCCTATCCCCGCGGGATCCCCCATTGTTATACCTATTAATGGCTTCATTTTTCTGCACCCCCTTATTGGTAATTGTAGTGTGACAATCTAAAAAAGCTCCCATGCTATAGTTGTTGTACGAGGCATCTAGCTTATTAGGCCCATAATCTGATTATGTACCTTAGCGTTTGAGGCTATAACATCATTGTGTTCGGATAGACTCAAATGCCTCCCTTTAAAATTAGTAATAAACCCTCCTGCCTCTGAGATTAATGTTACCCCTGAAGCGATATCACATATTTTTGTGTTGTTCCAAACTCTAGCATCAACCTTACCTGACGCTACAAGATATATATCATAAACAGCGGACCCTATAATGCGTGTCGTAAAAGAGTTTTCCACTAGCGCCTGATAGTTCATAAAACTTTTTTGTGTAAGATAAAATTGATTATCATACATAACCATACTCTTTGAAAAATCACTATTATTCGATACCCCTATTCTCTTTCCATTGCAATATGCCCCCTGCTGATCAACTGCCCAGAGCAGAAGATCAAAAACAGGCAGATATATAACACCTATATAGAAGTTATTTAAATCCGCAAAAGCAATAGAAGTACCAAAAAAAGGCAGGCCGGCTATAAAATTATGCGTTCCGTCCAACGGGTCAACGATCCAGAATGGCTCGCCTGTAGGATAACGCTCCTGTATCCTCTGTTCTTCTGTGAAAATCTTAAAGTCGAGAAACTCCTTTTTCAATATAGTTTCTATCACCTTCTCTGACCTTACATCAGCGCTGGAGACCAGCTCTTTTGGTGATTTTCTGATTACATGGTTTTTCTCTGAGAATAATTCCAGTTGTATTTTTCCGGATTCTATCGCGGCAAGCTTAGCTGTCTCCAGCTCTTTAGAAAACAATGCTTTTTTGGATTTAATCATTGCTCTTGACCGCCCTTCTTAATAATTTGCCTGACGGCCCCTTAGGGATATCTTCAATAAAAGCAAATTCATCCGGACATTTAAAAGCCCCGAGTTTTTCCAGGCAAAATTGCCTAAGATCCTCTTGATTAAGAGAGCTTTTTTTTCTCATTACAACAAAACTTTTTATGCGCTGTCCGAGATATTGATCATCAACACCAACTGTCAATGCCTCTTTAACCTGTGAATGTTCAAATATCACTTCATCGATCTCTCCAGGAAAAATATTTACACCACCTTTAATGATTAGATCCTTTTTTCTTTCTGCAAAATAAAAGAGGCCCTTAGAATCTTTATATCCTAAATCTCCCGTAAGAAAATATTCACCCTGGAATGCTTGATCATACGCTTTTTTATTTTTCAAATAGCCTGCAAAGACATTTTCGCCTTTGATCGCTATCTCCCCAACATCATCAACGCTTGCCTCGCTTCCATCCTGGTTAAGAATCTTCACTTTGTTCACGTCTAATGGGCGGCCGATACTTCCGGGGCGCCAATCCTTTTTAAGCGGGTCATCAATATGAGTCGGCCCTGTTTCAGATAGCCCATAAAGGCTTGCTACTTTTATATCAAATTTCTCCTGCACCTTTTTCTGGACTTCAAGCGGAAGGGGGGCAGATCCGCATCCAATATACTTAAAGTTGGCAAGCCTCTCTCTTTTATAATCTTTATAGGGTGTGCTTAAGATCGAAAAGAGCACTGAAGGAACAACTTCCATATAAGTGACCCCGAACTCTTCCACACATCTCCATATTTTACTTCTGACCTTCCAAAAAGATTCGAACAATATGATCTTTCCTTTACAATATACGCAAGGAAGGAAAGAATAGTTTATCGCAGCAGTATGCCCAAGCGGTAATAATATAAGATGGGTATCGTTTTCTGACCACGCAAATCCCCTTACAAGGGAAGAAATGTTTGAAATCATATTTCTATGCGTATATATTATACCCTTAGGATTATCAGTCGTACCTGAGGAATAATAAATACACGCTGCATCTGAACCCTCAGGGCAAAAGTCTGTTTCTTTAAAAGATGTATACGCTTTAAGTTTCTCCAGCAGTGAGTCTCCATCTGGATTTTTTTGATCTAGGGTATCTCTTTTGGCGCTTTTCTTAGATATCAATTCGGCCATATAGTCTTTGCTATTTAATATATCCATATGTGTGCCTTGGCAAAAGACCAATTTAGGCTTCACGTAATTCAAGTATTTTCTGATATCATCTGAGCTTAAATTCGCGGGAAAGGGATTAAAAATCGCGCCTATTCTAAGTGCCGCGAAAAAAAGAATAATATATTCAAAACAATTATCCAGAACTACTGACATGATATCTCTATAAGAACATCCTCTCTCCATTAGATAAAAAGCCGCTCTATCAACAAGGCCGTCAATCTCCTTGAAACTGTAATCTATACCCGTAATCCCATCATGCAGGCAGATGCGGTCAGGCTCATTCTGCGCGTGAAATTTGAGCACATCGCTAAAGCTTACACAATCTTCAAGTTTTTTTATGCTTTTCATCACTACTTATCTTGCCTTTTTTTATCAACAAACACCTTATATCTTTGATAGTAAATATTTCAAATATCTCAGATATCTCAAGTGTTATTTTGTAGTGAGACTCTATCGCCGCAATCAGCCTGAGTTGTCCCAATGAATCCCATGCCTCTATATCATCCGGCCCAAGATCATCATTCAACTCCTGCGCTTTAACCTTAAAAGCTTCACCCACTATCCTATAAAGATTGTCGACTTCTGTTATTCGATTCATAGCTCTATTAACCTATCCTCCTTAAAATCCTTTTTTGCGATTCTGCCAAGAACGTGATCCCATTCCATGGCGCTAATACCTGTACCGGGGCGCTTTACTTCAATATTTGACTTTGTAAAACGGCTCCCTTTTATAATATCCCTTGACGCAACAATGCTCTTTCTGGCTATTGCTCTGTTTTTAAACTCGGATTTGGAGGGCCTCTTTACGCCATTGCCCAAGGCTTTTTCAATATTTCTTATCGCGCATATCATGGCGCTTAATTCTTCCGGCTCTAAAGAAGCCCCATGATCCGGACCTAGCATCTTTTTATCAAGCGTAAAATGTTTTTCTATGACAGTCGCGCCTAACGCTACAGCCGCGATCGGCACCTCAATTCCGAGTGTATGGTCAGAATACCCGATTTTTACTTTAAACATATTCTTAATTGTAAGCATCGCCATAAGATTAACGTCTTTAGGCGGTGTAGGGTAGGCGGTATTACAATGCAAGATAGTTATAGACTCTCTCTTTGTTCCCGCAGCCTCCAGTATATGCAACGCTTTCTCTATCTCTTTAACATCTGCCATGCCTGTTGACATTATAATCTTTTTCTTAAGAGACCCCACTTTTCTGAGATACGGCAGGTTTGTTATCTCACCTGAGGGAACCTTAAAAACCTTAAGCCCTAATCCATCAAGCATATCTACGCTCTGCAAATCAAAGGGGGTGGATAAAAAAATTATACCTGTTTTTCGGCAATAGTTTAAAAGCTGCTTATGGGCATCTACGCCCAGTTCCCACTTCTTTACCATGTCAAACTGTGATTCATGACTGCCCGTTGTCCTTTTCTGGTATTCTGCCTTTGGAGCAAACCTGCTTATTCCTCTCTCAGTCTTGAATGTCTGAAATTTTATAGCATCAGCACCGGCATTTGCGGCAACAGATATCATTTTCTTTGCTATCTTGACGTCACCGTTATGGTTAATACCAGCTTCAGCTATTATGTAAGTTTTGCCCATATACACAACTCTCTCTGTTATATGTTAAATAATTAACTCAGACAAGCCACGCCTTCAACCGCAGTAATCTTTTTAAATTTACCCTTAAAACCTTTATCTATATACTCTTTCACAATAGTCTCATAAAAAGAAACGGCCGCGATTAACACGATATTATAACATATCAGATCTATGTCATCAATAGATCTTACTGTCCTGCCAAAGTATCGCTTTCTCTGCTTATTAATATCATTATCAACAAGATCAAATTTAAACTCTTTCTTTAAATAACTTAATGTATTATATAATGAATTATTAGCACCGTGGACAAGAACATTATACTTATTTAGCGTATCACACACTCCTGATAGTATCTTTTCTAACTTGGTTGCGTATTCACTGTATAAAGTGATATTCGAAGCAATCTCAAGCTCACATGCATCATCAATCTCTGCCATGGTATCTATTGAAGATTCACTCTGACGTATCTCTTTTACCTTAAATCCATTTTTTGACAAAAGATACCTCAGGGAAGACTCTGTAAAATAGTGGATATGTTGATGCAAGAATAATCCAGGATCGCCACTGATTAACTGTCTTTGAGTATTTGGTACTGAAAAAAATAATTCTCCGTTTTCTGATAAATTATTTCTGCAAAACCTTATAACTCCATTAATATCCTCTATATGTTCAAAGACCGCGCTTGAGAAAATAAGATCATATTTGCTCCCCACAACAAGGTCCTCTCTTATCTGTTCTTTTAAGAAAGAGATGCCATCTATCCCCCGGCTTTTCTCAATAGAGGGGTCGATGCCTGCCAATCTGGTAACGCCTTTCTCCTTCAAACATCTCAACATATATCCATCTGAGCACCCGATTTCAATCGCGGATTTATAATCTCTCTTATTTATATTTTGAAGAAAAATATTTGCCCGCTGGAGGCCCCAGTTACCTTTTCCCATAGGCGTTGGGCCCGCGGCATGCGGTAATGTATACATATTACTTAAAATATGTTTTATTTTTTCATCCATCGGCTGATAAACATGGCCACAGTCAACACATTGCAATAGAATACACTTATGCATTATATTCTCATGCATTGGGTCATCTTTTGTCAAATTTATCCAAACAGGAATACTCGGCCTGTTTAATATCTCAATAAATTTATCACTGCCGCACAAATAACATCCCATATAAAACCTATTCTATTTTTTAGATAAGACTCTTGATAGTCTCGCAAGCCCAGTATATATCATCTTCTGAATTAAGCGTAGAGCCCGGCAGGCATAGGCCTCTTTCATGTATATATTTTGAATTTTCATAATTTGATTTTTTGTATATTCTATAAGGGGACAATTCAGGGATTGGGATAAAAGTACGCCTGGTACTTATGCCTTTACCTTTCATGCTATTCTGTAATTTATCAATATCTATACATTCTTTAAACATAATACATGTAAACCAGTATGAGCTTTCACATCCGGGATACACCTGCTGAAATGTAATAGAACCGATTTCATTTAACTCATCCCTGTATATCTTATTAAAAATCCTTTTCTTATCCAAGAAACCATCTAGCTTTTCAATCTGAGCAAGGCCCATTGCCGCCTCTAGATTTGTCATTCTGTAATTAAATCCGATCTCTGAATGGTGGTATTCATTCAAATTATCTCTAGCCTGATTTACTAAAAATTTAACGTGTTCTATCTTTGAAGTATCCTTTGCAACTACCATGCCGCCGCCGCCTGTAGTTATAATCTTGTTTCCATTAAAGCTAAAACATCCAAAGCTACCCAATGTCCCGGTATATTTGCCCTTGTATCTACTGCCTAAACTCTCTGTAGCATCTTCAATAACATAGATATTGTTTTCTTGGGCAATATTCATTATCTCACCCATATCGCAAGGATTACCATAAAGATGTACCGGTATAATCGCTTTTGTTCTTTTAGTTATCCTTTGCCTGATCTCTTCCGGAGAGATATTCCATGTATCAATATCTACATCTGCAAAAACCGGTGTTGCTCCTGTATATATAACAGGATTTACAGTAGCGATAAACGTCAATGACGGAACGATAACTTCGTCGCCCTGACCGATCCCAAGTTCACGCAGGGCCACGTGAATAGCCGCAGTCCCGCTTTGCGTTGAGACACTCCCCTTTACATTAAGATATCCGGCAAATCTCTTTTCAAATTTCGGAACGAATGGGCCTATTGTCGAAACGTAATTTGCATCTATGGCATCGGATAAATAGCTCTTTTCCTCATCACCAATATCCGGAGCGTCTAAATGTATCTTTCTATGCATTATAAATATCCCATTTATATAACTTCATATTATTTTTATCTTTAAACCACTCAACAGTCTTATCCAATCCCTGATTAAAACTATGTTTTGGCTTCCAGTTTGTTAGCCTTTTTATCTTCTTATTACTGCCTAAAAGCCGTTCGACCTCACTTTTTTTGGGGCGCAACCTTTTTTTGTCCTTTATGATTTTTGCTTTTGGGTTAATCATATCAATCAGCCTCTCAGTAATATCTTTAACAGATACCTCTGCCTGAGACGCTATATTTATATCCTCTCCAAGTACTTTTTCAGACTTAGCTATTTCGACAAAGGCACTAGCCGTATCTTTGACAAAAACAAAATCTCTTGTTGGACGCAATGCGCCCAGCTTTATAGCATTATTTCCTGACAATAGTTGTGTTATTATAGTCGGGATTATTGCTCGCGCGGATTGACGGGGTCCATACGTATTAAATGGCCTTACTATTGTAACGGGCAGATTGAAACTCCTGTAAAATGACTCCGCGATACAATCTGAACCTATCTTTGTTGCTGAATAAGGCGATTGCCCCTGGCGCGGGTGTTTCTCATCTATAGGTACATACTTCGCGGTTCCATAGACCTCTGATGTGGAAGTAACCAAAATCTTCTTAATATTCGATTCCTTTGCGGCCTGCAAGACATTAAGGGTGCCCTTTATATTTGTATCAACATAGCTATCTGCGGCATGATAACTATATGGTATTCCAATTAACGCGGCAAGGTGGAAAATTATCTCCATTCCCCTTACAGCCTCTTTTACTCTGTTTAGATCTCTTATATCTCCAACAATAATCTCTATCTTCTCCAGCGTCTCTTTAGGAAGAGTATCAAGCCACCCCCATGAATTAGAAAAATTATAAAAAACAAACGCTCTGATTTTGCAACCCTGCTTAAAGAGCTCCTCTACAAGATGACTTCCAATAAAACCTTCCGCACCGGTTATTAAAACATTCTTATTCCTAATATTCATTTGCTATACACCTTTTGTTAGTTAGACTGAGGTTAATTCGCACAAACTGTTTTTTATTCTTTCAATGGCTTTATCATCTGAAAAAGCGTCATACATCCTTATCTCTTCTTCGCAGATTATGTCTTTGCACTTAAATTTTTCATTTAAAATACTGTCTATCTGCTCTATAAGGGGGGCCTTGTCTTCAAAAACTATTTTGTTCATGTACTTAACCGCGAAAGGGTGCTCGCTATTACCTGTATTATCAAAATAAAGAGAGTCTTTACCGCATATCAGCCCTATTGTAGAAGGACTGTTCATGCCCATACTTACAGATATATCGGATATTGCCAATATCTCTTCAAAATGACTGTTTACCGGATCAAGGTATATAAAATTATTGTTTTTAACGAGGCTATTCCACAACCGCTTGTAACGATCCTGATTTTTAACGGACAAAAGTTTCTCATAATTATCTGTCTTTGGTTTTAGCAAAACATTAATATCCTGACGCTTGTGACATAACTCTTCGACAATTTCGAGGTATTGAAGGAAAAAATCTTCTGTATATCGAGAGACGCATTCAAAAGACGTATCAAAAAAGACCACTACCTTCTTATCGCTATCAAGGCCTCTGATTTTTGACTTTATGCCATGATAATTCTCAACCGCTGCATTATACTCTTTCTTATATATACAGCCAATATTTATTCGTTTGTCCATAAACCAGCCTTTGGCATGAGGATCATAGTGCGCGTCTCCCCAGGTGAAATAAAGATTATGCGCTATAAAATTCCAGTCATATGAATTGAAAGATGTCATGTCACTCCAATGAAAAATTACAGTTTTTGTTTTGTATTTATTAAATACAATAGTCTCCTCGACATCCCCCCAATCCTTATTCGAAAGATAAAATTTTATATCGTAGCTGTTCATTAAAACCTCTATTGGAAATGAATTTATATGAAATAAACAGATAAAATACATTAGATTCTCCTGACCAGACAGGAGCAATTTTATATAAGCGCAGATTGGCGATAAAAAGTAAAAGAAAAATATCCCAAATATATTTCTATTAATATTAATTTTTAACTTTTGTACAGATGCGATGCTGAATCCATTTTCTTTAGCGGATTTGAACGCTCCTGCCCTTTGGGCATGGCTTGGATTGAATTCGAGCAATAATATGTCATCAACCTTAAAGTTATTACCATCTATAAAAATATCATCTCTACAGGTTAATCTATCAAACCCCCAGACAGCTTCCCTCGCAAGCTCAAAGCTTTTTTTCTTTTTATGAAATACCATCCCTCTCCTGATAAACTCAAAAGACAACCACTTGTAATATATTAGTAGGTGTCTTAAGCTACTTAATGAGAGGGCCCATTTTATGTTATATTTCATTGCATATTTTTTTTCTATGAATTCGACAACATATTTACCTATCCAGGTATTTTCCATGAATATGTATTTATTCTCAAGGCTCGATAACCTGACAAGGTGCAAGCCTTGCAACATATCATGTATCCTGTGAGACAATCTATTCTTCAGATAAACATCAAACTTTTTTGTTTTAAGCATACGGTTATAATATTGGGCTATACTTGATCTGCTGCCTAAGCACTTATTATAGATTTGCGCTGTCAATTCAAGGGTTTCGCGGTTAAGCTCATAATAGAATTTACTATAGCCTTTTGGAACTTCATTAAATTCACACACAGAGCGCTTTATATAATGTTTTAAAAAAAATACACGGCTCAATATACTTAACGCGTAAGCAGGGCAGTCAAACGGCATTATAAGCAGCTTTATGTTTTTAAACCAGCTTAAAAACATAAGCCATATACAATCATAGGTATTTGCGCAGCATATTAATATATATTTATCTTTAATTTTTTTCATAATACACTATACACGTATTACTAGGCCTTTATCGAGAAATTTATTAATGTAATTTAAAACCTTATCGGAATCCATATTAAGCTCCTCCGCTATATCAAATACGCTCATATCGCCTTCAAGCATGGTCATAATCTGGTCAATATTAGCGTTAAGCTCCTTATCCGTTCTCCAGTCAACCCAAAGACCATAACCTGATAAAAAAAGAGGGCCCTTGAATGTACGTTTGGGAATATAATCTCTGTCCAGCACATTAATAATATCCATAACAAGTTCCTTGCTCTCATTAAGTCTATTCTCTGAGATAATATCAGGGCTATCATCACTTGTATGGTATTCAGGATATGGAAAGCGCGACATAGATATCATGGGGATATCAATTCCCGGACCATTAAAAACCAGTTCATCATTTGCAATAATCTTTCTAAAAGGGGCCTCTCTGAAGCTTTTTAAACTTCTCTTCATTACATGTCTCGCGATTCTATCCAGCCTGGTATTGCCCTGTCTGCTTAGCTGTAACGCATGCGTATTATCATTTCCAAGCATCTCTAAGAAGGTGCTGTATTTTATCTTTGGAATCAAGTCCTCGTTTTGACTTAAATACGCTATAGAGCCTATGGTCTCTGGAACAAATAGTATCTTATATGTATAATAATTATTTCTCTTGCTTAACTCTTTGGCAATATCAACTAAAACAGCTACCCCAGAAAGATCATCATTTACCATAGCGGGGTGGCAGAGGTGGCCCACTAATGTAATTACCCTGTCGCTTTCACCCTTTATAGTGCAATCGCCTATTTTTAATGTGCCATCTTCAAACCCCGAATCTATGAAAACCCTGTATCTCTCCTTAGTAAATTCCTTTAGCCTGTTATCTTCTATGCAAAACCCCCAATCCCGCTCATAATACTTGAACTCAAAAGGGATAGCATTAGGCCTCTTAGGATTAGTATGCAGATGTTTTACCAGCTCATCTTTAGTGACTACCTTATCTATTGCCAAAGAATAAGAGATTACATGTAAAGGATGGTTCCCCAAATCAAGTATCCTGTTGCCATCCATATCTTCAATAAAGGCCTCTTTAACGCTCCATTTTTCAGGAACTGTCCATGTCCAGCATTGCGTACCAGTAGGAACTTCGTGGATTTTAAGAGGGATTATCCTGGAAATATATTCCAGTGACTCATCATAACCATCAGAGACGATGTCCCTTCTCTTAAACCATATATCTTTTATTAATTTAATCATATCTTCTTGCCTCTACTACAAATGCTGAAGCCATAAAATACCCTCTCCAGTCATCTGGTTTTTCCATTGTTAAACTCAGCTCTTTGAACACTTTGGGGTGACTTTTCTCAAAACAGGGCGGCAAGGCATGATAATGATAAAAATGAATTTTATCGACAGATAGACCTGATGGCCTAAAAAGTGTTTCATTAACACATAATGGATTGTGAAATTTATACAACATGCCCGTTGTATCCTCTTGTATTTTAAGCGTTTTATCAGCTTGAAAACAGTTTGAGTAGAACGCACTTAATTCATCATGAAGTTTTTCAGGTAACGATTTCATATCCAGTAGCTGGTTTAAGAAAAAATCTAAAGAATATCTGTTCATTGTATATGCTGAAAATAGAATATTTCTGAAAGAGATAAAAACAGTTCCATCCTTTTGTAACCTCTCTCGTATATTTGATAATGCTTTTACCTCGTCTGTTGCATGCGGTAAAACCCCTAGTGCTAGTATGGCATCGAACTTTTCATCTGGTAAGCCTTTGTTGTGCTCTAAATCTGCCTTAAAGATTATTTCTGTGCACAGCCCTTCTTTCTTAAGCTCTTTTTTACCTTCCTCCACCATCTGTTGAGAAAAATCAAAGCCCTTCACGATGAAGCCCTCTCTTAGGAGCCTGATCATTGGGCCACATGTACCACAACCAGCATCAAGGATTGTCTTAATCTTGTTTTGTTTCATCCGATCAATAATCATGTTAAGCCTGATCAGGTTTTCTGGATACTCTTCATATCCATTTGAATACATTTGAATATATTTTTCACTGTGCTGATCATAAAAATTTTTCACCCTATCTTTATCCGAACATAAATTCATGATACTTTCCTCCTGACATAATTTGCAATCTCCACACATGGATCTCCTGAGATAATTGGAAAAGCATATTTATCTACAATATCAGCTGAAAACTTTGAGTCTAATTTTCCAGAAGCATATAACCGCACGCATTTCTCTAGATCCAATTTGTTCTCAACAAAATAAAATCTTTCCCGCAAATCACGTGCGGGCTCTTCCCTCAAATACGATGTATCCTTAAGATACATTATTACTGGCATGTTTAATGCAATTGCGGTCGGCAACAAGGCTGTGGTAATTGAATCCAATATTAAAAGTCCATAATTATCTATAATCTCTTCCACAGGAAAATTTGCTAATACACGAGTTTTATTGTAGCGCCAGTTTTTTATCATATTTTTGAAGTACTGGCTGCTGTGGCGTCCATTGGCTGAATCATTAACTTTTATATCCATCCCTAATAAAAAATGGCTAGCGGTTTTTACTATATCCTTGTTAACTTCAACAATTTCCCTATCTGATACATGCAACACAAGATCTTTGTACGCATAGGAATTAAAAGGTGCGGGACAATATAAAATCTTCCTACGTTTTGAAATATTATTCTTGGAGCATTTTAAGGCTAGGTTATAGAATGAGGAAGATCCTAAAACTTGACTTTCAGGAAACACCTTCTCTCCAAGCAAATCTTTTTCTAGCCTTGATTGAAGTATATTCACCTTTTTAATATGCTTATTCTGCTCAAAAACACATTGATAAGGATGCCTGAAAAATATAGAGGTTCCTCCGTGCTGAAAATAGAATACGGGGATACCCCTTTGATTAGCTATATAAGCAAATACATCTTCGTAAATCTTGTTAGAGGAGATAGAATAAAACAGTGCGATCGGTTTATAATAATCAAACATAACTTCTATTCTTTTTAATACAAAACTAAGTCGGCATAGTATATTATAATGGTAAAGTTTAAAGAGTCTAAATATATGATCATGAAAACCCACAAACCATTTATTCACAAATTCCTTAAGCTCCTTGGTGCATGGTTGCTCTAAGTCAAGCCTTCTAGCGTAAACATGTTTTTCTTTATTGAATATCTTATCAACTGGATCAATAAACAAAAACTCCAACAATTGCCTTTTTATTAAACTTACCTCATATCCATCCTGTATTACAAAAATGGCATTCCTTTTTCTCCGCGTCCTCTTAAATACAATATATCGAAACACTAACGGTACCTTCTTACCTATCCTTAATATTTTTTGCGCTATATGTTTCAACGAATTAAATAGGCCTCTGTTATCGCCTCTGTCTGGTCGCTGATTATTATGCTGATTAAGCCAAATACATTTACACTTACCTGAAAAATAAGTCTTTAGCATATTAACTTTGCTATTTATCCCTGTTGCAAAACTGGTAAAAGATAGATCTTCGGAAGAAAAATCTAGATCTACTTTAAATGAACCCATGTACTCTAAGTTACCTACTATATATATATCTTCATAAACGTTACTTATTGCTTTGCATACTTTAGAAATGTAAAAAACATCTGCAAAAAAATGCAAGAACCAGTATATATTGCCTCTAAAAGCCCTTGGAAATCCTATGAGTAGCTTATATTTTTCATCACATATAGTAAAAAAATCTTCAGTTGCTTTGTTAAAAATGCTGTTATCGGATATAAATTGCTTACGACTATAAAAATCATCAAAGGTAAAATATGTTAGATTGCTCTCTTCGAGCGCCAGTATAGCATCTGGAGTCATGGCAACCCTATCGCATTTTTTCAACAAAATAGGATCTATAGATTTCAAGTCAACCCTATCGATAATGATTAGCAACCCCTTACAGGTCATCTCTATATTATCTAATTTTTTTTCTGCTACTGCAACAGCTTCCATTTAAAGGAGTTCCTCTTTTCATAGCTCTCTTTGCTTTCTTGCCCAGGATGACACTCAAAAACTTGGGGCTCAGCCCATTTGCTGGTCTTATGGATTTCACGTTTTCTTTCGTAAAAACTTCTTCCTTTTTCATATCCTCAACAACAAATAAAGAACGCCTAAAGGCCTTGCTTTTTGCTTCCTGTTTTGTTAAACCATAATGCGTATTGCCCAATGCTTTTTCTGTTGTTCTTACATTTTTTACTAATTCTTTTAACTCTTTTGGTTCAATAGAAAAGAAACTATCAGGGGTTTCAATTTTTCTTGATAAAGTAAAATGTTTTTCAATCACTTTCGCACCGAGAGCTGCTGCTGTTGTTGAAACTACAGTTCCTAATGTATGGTCAGATAACCCGACAGCGCATTTAAACTTTTCCCGCATATCAAGAATGGTTCGCAAATTCATTTGTTCCGGTTTCGCAGGATAGCTTGACACGCATTTCAGTAACGTTATATTATTAGCGCCCGCATTTTTTGCGGTATCTACCGCTTCTTGAATCTCTGATACTGTTGCCATTCCCGTGGACATTATTAACGGTTTTTTTGTTTTTGCCATATATTCAATTAATGGTAAATCTACAAGTTCAAAAGAAGCAACCTTATGGACAGGAACTCTTATCTTCTCAAGTAAGTCAACCGCGGTTCTATCAAAAGCAGTTGAAAAGAATATGATTTCTAAATCATCAGCTGCTTTTTTTAGTTTTTTAAACCATTTCCAGGGCGTGTAAGCTCTTTCGTATAACTGATACAGAGTCTGGTTGCCCCATTTCGGATGTTTTATTTGAAAATATTTATTTTTTGCATTGATAGTTAAAGTATCGGGAGTGTAGGTTTGAAACTTCACGGCATCAGCGCCGCTATCTTTAGCCTTTTCTATTAATTTTAACGCTTGATCAAGTTTTTGACCGTGATTTCCGGATATTTCCGCAATTACAATACACTGTTTTTGTTTCCCCAGCAACATAGCATTTTTTCCTTATTATAATAATTTTAGACTGACACTCTATATGTGTATTGGATTAATTTAAATCCAAATTTTTTAAAAAAATTCTGAGACTTTTTGTTACCAGGTGCTATGTTGGCGTAAAGAGTATCACCCCTAAATTTGTCTAGAATCATTCTTAACGCAATAGCCCCATACCCTTTTGACTGAAAACATTTTCTTATGGAAATACCTATTTCGTTTTGAAGTGTAATGTAAATACGGCCTATACCCTTCCTTCCATCTTTTATTACAAAATCGCATTTATAAGGCTTTGACTTATTAAATCTTACATGTTCGGGCCATGTAGGCATCTGCTGATGGCTGATATTTGCAATTGCTTCTTTTTCTTTTAATAACTCATAAAGAAATTTATAGTCCTTCTCATTAACTTGTTTTAATATAAGCAATGGCCGTCCTCCATTTTTACTTTTGCTAATAAGCTAATAAAATTTAAGCTAATCTCTTGAATCTTTTATGGCAAATACCGCCTTTTAAATATGTTGTTAAATTCTTTTTATTTTGTGCTTTGGCGATAAAAGCAAAAGCGCTATCTACTGCGTCAAGATATCTTTTTAAATCGCTTTTCTTGTGCGCATAAGAAGCATAAAACGCTGTAGTTGCGAGAAAACCATTCCCAAGCATATACTGCGTAAATAATGTTTTTAGCACAAGGTTATTTACACCATTAAAAGAAAAATGGCATAGGGGGCTTGTGCCATAAATATCTATGTTAATATTGTACTTTTTTGCAGAAGCTTTCCAGCCGTTCTTGACTTTTGCACCTACTTTGCTTATATATTCTGGGACATTTTTTCTTATTAGCTTCTTTATCGTTGCCAAAGCAGCAGCAGGTCCTATTCTATCAGTCCAGTATGTACTGCTTATAAAAGTATCTTGCGCTGACCGCATAATGCCGCGCTTACCAATAATAGCTGCCATTGGAAAACCATTGCTTATACCTTTAGCAAATACAGCAATATCAGGCTTGATACCTAAACATAGATGAGCTCCTCCGATATTTAAGCGAAACCCAGATGTTATTTCATCAATAATCAAAGCTATCTTCCATTTTGAAGTTACTTCCTTTATAGCTTCAATAAATTCATTTTTAGGATATTGACTTCTTATAGGTTCAAGCACAACAGCTGCTATTCTACCCTTACATTTTTTTGCAAGCCTCAAAAAGCCTTCCGCATCATTAAATTGAAACGGAAAAGAACTCCCTTTTAATCCTCTCGGTACTCCTAATGAGCTCAAACCTGCTAAAAGATGGCCATCCAATGCCTTATCATCAGCTAAGTTTGCTGATAGATACCAATCGTGCCATCCATGATAACCACAAAACAAAATAATATCTTTTTTTGACGCAGCCCTTGCAATTCTTATCGCTATCGCCATGGCCTCTCCTCCACTTCTGGCATATCGTGTCATATGGGCCCATGGATGTATTTCTAATAGCAACTGTGCAAGCTCAACTTCTTCAGGGGCATTTAAAGTAGACATATTTCCTATGCGCACTGAATTATTTACGGCCTTATTTACATCAGGATCTGCATATCCTAAAATACATGAGCCTATACCCATATAGCTCATGTCTGTATATTTTCTATTATCTAAGTCCCATATTGAGCACCCTTTTGCCCTAGAATAATACGCTGGCCAGATATCAGGGGCAAACATCTCAGGTCGCTTGGACAACAATTGAGTGCCACCAGGAATTATCCGTTTTGCTTTTTTATAAAGATTTTGTGATATACCCATACAATTAATTCGCCAAAATAGGATTATGGCCTTATAGACCTATCTTTCTTTAAAGATTCTAGATAACCTTCATTCTTTATTATAGTGTTATTTGTATCTGCTAATTTGGGATTTTTAGCTAAAAATTCTAATATATCATCCATATTAAAATTTGGATTAACGGGATAAAGAAATTCTAAAACTGCCTTAAGAAATATAAAATCTTCCTTTTCATCTAAGGTCCATCTTTGGGCAGAAAGATCTATCTTGTTTTTAAGATTTACCAACTTAAACTTATCAGGACATTTTTTTATATAGGGAGTTACGTGCTCTCTTTCTGACAAGAGTTTCGCGTTTTGCCAGGCCTCGCTTAAGACAGAGAAACTGAAGACCTCTACATCTTCTCCGTCAGGATATGTCTCCTCTAAGGTATTAGCGCAATAATCCGCGTCAGAGGCCAGATAATGCTTTATGACGTCATCTATTACGCATGGATCTATCAAAGGGCAATCAGCTGTAATCCTTACTATATGATCCGAGTTAAATAATTTCGCTGCTTTATAATATCTATCTAGCACGTCCTCTTCTGAACCACAATAAACAGCCACCTTTAATCTCCTCGATAACTCCACTATTTGTTGATCTTCTTTTTTGTCTGTTGTAGCTACTATTAGGTCTTTGACATAGCTAGACTTTGCGGCCCTCTCTATGACATATTCCAGGATAGTCTTATTCATAATTTTTAGTAAGACCTTCCCTGGTAATCTCTTGGAACTCAATCGTGCCTGTATGATAATACTTGTTTTCATTTCCAATTAAAAGGAAGGATGATTTCTTCGCTATCCAGTTTCAGAGATATTAATAACTCGTACAGATTCTTAATCTTATCAAAATATATAATTGAATCCAAATTCTGCTTTAAATGTTCTAAAGTATCTACGCCAATAATAATCCTGTCTAAGAGGGGGTTCGCCATAGCAAAACATAAACAGATAGCATGAACAGGTATGTTATGATCTGATGATATCCTGCGCAATTTTTCCATCATGTATTTTGCCGCTTTAAAATCCTTATTTATGCTATCCGCTTTCAAAAAGAATAGGCCCTGCAAAAAAATAGACCGCGCGAAGATCTCTATATTCATTTGTTTCAAATCCGAAAAGTATTTATCAAATCTTTGGTCAAAAATATTATACGGTACCTGCAAGATATCTACCCCTACGCTATTACTCAATACCCATTGCATCTCCCTTGCTCTGTATATTGATAGACCTATCTTATGAGCCAAACCGTTTTCCTTGATATCTTTCATCTCTTGCCACAGGCCTTTATCACTGGAAACATTCTCCAATTTATGTGCCAGATATCCATATATATTAGACTGTTTTAAACTTGAAAGAGTCTGCTTGCAACAACAATCAATCTTTAATCTGCTATCAGTATCAAGGGGTGGGAATTTCGAAATAACATTGAATTCTTTTTTACTTTTTACCATAAAATCCCCTACGATCTCTTCACTCTCGCCATAAGAAGAGGCTGTATCAATATACCTTATCCCACTATCATGTGCATAGTCTAATATCTCAAATGCCTCATCTCTTGAGATCTTACCACTATCATTAGCAACCCCATAGTTTGAGCCGAACTGAGCTGTTCCCAAGCATAACTTTCTTAATAATTGCGCACTCATCTCTTAAAAAATCTCTTCACGGCGGTTATTACCTTCGACTGTTTTGCCTTAGATAAATCCGTATAAAGAGGCAGGCTTAAACACTCGCGAAAGTATTTTTCCGAGACAGGAAAATTACCCAACTTATAGCCAAATCTCTTTCTATAATAAGACATTAGATGCACCGGAATATAGTTAACCTGGCTAGATATATTATTTTTCCTTAGGTACTCATATAAAAGATTTCGCTTATTCGCAGGTACTCTTATTACATACAGATGATAAGATGCATAAGTATTGCTTCTCTCATAAGGCAATCTTATCTCTGCTATTTCCGCAAAAGACCTGTTGTAATTATTTACAAGGTCTCTTCTTATCTTCACTGCGGCATCCAATCTCTTAAGTTGGGATGCTCCTAATGCAGACTGAAAATCAGTAAGTCGATAGTTGAATCCTATGCTAGGTATATCATAAAACCAGCCAGGCCTATTTTTTTTTCCTTTCATAATACCGTGATGTCGCAACCTTAATGCTTTCCTGTAAACCTTTATACTATTTGTAAGGAGCGCTCCTCCTTCGCCTGTTGCAATATGTTTAATAGGATGAAAGCTGAAAACCGTAATGTCAGAATGCCTGCAATGGCCCACCTTTGTCCATTTGCCAGTTTGTTTATATTTTGCTCCTAACGCATGAGCTGAATCCTCTACAATTTTTATGCCATATTTATCGCAGATACTATTTATTGCGTTAATATTGGCTATGGTTCCCATAAGATGCACGGGTATTACCACTCTAACGTTTTTCCTCTTTGAAGGAACACGTAAAAAGCTTTTTAATTTCTCCACATCCAGGTGATATGTCATATCATCTATATCAATAAATTCAGGCCTTGCGTTTACATATAAAGCGCAATTAGCGCTAGCGGAGAAAGTAACCGGCGTAGTTATAGATTTGTCCCCCTTGCCCACATCCAAGGATAACATAGCAAGATGTAGCGCCGCTGTCCCACTGGAGACCGCTATTGCATATTTTGCTCCTGTATAACTACACAGTTTATTTTCAAACTTTTTTACTTCCGGCCCCTGAGTCAACCAATCAGACTTTAAGGCCCTAACTATTTCTATGATATCGTTATTGTTGATAGAATGAGAAGCATAAGGAATCATATTTATAAGCCAAGCTCCATAATCATCTTTCTAAGTTCTTCTGTACTAATCCACTCTTCATTATTATCGCTACGATAGAGAAAGTCCTCTGGAACCGGTTGGTACTTTTCATATTTTTTATGAACATCTACTGTCTCAAAAAAGTGGGGCAGCATTACATACATCCCATTATATGCCTTCACTTTGCGCGATTCATCTTCTGATATCAAGGTCTCATGTAATTTTTCGCCTGGCCTTATTCCTATTGTTTTAAATTTACATTCCGGATCAACTGCCCTTGCCAGATCCAATATATTCATAGATGGTATCTTTGGAACAAACACCTCAGCACCTTCCGCATCTGCTAAAACATTTATAACAAACTCTACAGCATGTTGTAAAGTTATCCAAAAACGAGTCATGCGTTCATCTGTAATAGGAAACTCTTTTACGCCTTGCTTTTTTAGCTTTAAAAGCAGGGGTACGATGCTTCCTCTAGAGGCAAAAACATTGCCGTATCTTACAATAGAAAATTTCACGCTTCCACCCGCATAGGCATTCGCTGCGATAAATATCTTTTCAGCGACAAGCTTACTTGCGCCATATAAATTAATAGGATTAACCGCCTTGTCCGTTGATAGGGCGATTACTTTCTTGACCCCTCTATCAATAGCTGCACTTACAATATTATCCGCTCCTACTACATTTGTTTTTACAGCTTCATTTGGATTATATTCAAGAGCAGGAACATGCTTTAAAGCGGCAGCATGAACCACATAATCAACCCCATCAAAAGCTCTTTTTAACCTATCTTTATCTCTGATATCACCCAAAAAATACCTGATTGGATATGGCCCATCAGGAAAAATCTTAGCCATTTCATATTGCTTAAATTCATCCCTACTGAAAATAATAAGTTTTTTAAGCTTGTAGCGTTTTAGTATAACCTCTGTAAATTTTTTTCCGAAGGAACCTGTCCCACCGGTAATCAATACTGTCTTTCCGTCTAACATATTATCTCCTGAACTTTTATGCTATCTGTTAATAAATAATTCTACATTGCAAAATAATAATCTCATTCCAGGCAACAATGCATCTACTTCTCATATAGGAATTCCGCGATTCTACGTATCCACGTACTTCTTATTACTCTGCGCTTGAGCGCAACACCCAACAGGACGAGGCGCTTTGGCCTGCTTAAAAAATAACATACGTTTACCATAGCCTGACTGTATCCGAATCGCAACAGCTTTAACCTGAACTCTTTCCATTGCGCTACATCGGTAATAAGTGATGTTACATGAATAATCGTATACCATGGGTGTTCGCGTTTCATAATATTTAAGAATGCTTTTCGAGTGCCAACATCATCTACTAAATACTTATCCGCTATCTTCATATAAGCGTTAAAATCCATGAGAAACTTATTAGCCAAGCCTTTTTCCATCTGAAAGCTTTGGTTATCGTTGCGCCACCACACAAGGGATGTTCTTATATATTTCAACCTACATTTTCTGTTAATAAACGATATAAGTGACGCTGCCATCGCATAAGCAGAACCGTCTAAATCATTATCATAGCCTGATGTAATCCATTCCCGGCGCTTTAGTACTATTGAGCTCCAAAAACTAAAGATTGCCCCTATTGAGTTTGCCGAGTCGCAATACTCGATAAACCCGTCTCTTGTATGCAGATCAAAGATTCTATCCTTAATCTTAACAGAGAGCCAAAAACGATCCGCAATAGGTTTCATGGTAAAAGTACATGCTGTTACATTGCATAGATATATCTCGCAACCGGATTCAACCTCTTTTAGCATTCTTTCTATCGCGTCAGGCTTTAGCATGTCATCGTCTGAAAATAGCCAGCAATATTCACCGCAGGCGAGTTGTATACACTTTGCCATATCTCTGTCAACGCCTGAATTCTTTTCGCGACAATGATAGACCAAATGCGGAGATATTTTTTGAAATTTACGAACAACCTCTGCTGTATTATCAGTAGAAGCACCGTCAACAATTACTATCTCTACGTTATCTTTGCCTTTGACCAGAGGGACAATATTGTTTAGGGTAGAATCAAGAAAATTAGCGCGATTATAAGTAGTAATACATAAAGATATCTTTACGCCGGTTGACGAGGCGTATTCTTTTTCTATCTCCTGCTTCATTTATGCTCTCTCTGAGTTAAGATCGAACTCTGTCATGAGACTTACAAGTTCTTTAAACCTAACCTTTGGTTCAAAACCAAATACTCTCTTGGCCTTACTTGTATCACCTATTAAAGAAGATGTCTTGCCGGGGCGCAATAAGCTTGGGTCAGTAACCACATAGTCGCCGGATTTAAGGCCCGCTATCTCAAAAGCAGAATCTACCCACTCTTGCACAGAATGCGACTCTCCTGTAGCTACAACGAAATCATCCGGCTTATCCTGCTGTAATATCTGCCAGGCGGTCTCCATATATTCACGCGCATAACCCCAATCAATGCGTGCCGATGTGTCGCCTAAAGTAAGCCTGTCTTGTTTTTTATACTTTATCCTTGCCACAGCCTGCGTAACCTTGCGCGTTAGATATTCCGGCATACGCCTTGGCGATTCATGGTTATATAATATAGCTGTTGAGGCAAAGATATTGAACGCATTTCGGTAATAGCGCGTAAGATAAAATGCCATTGCCTTGGCGCATGCGTAAGGGCTTTGTGGATTAAAAGGGGTCTTTTCATTCTGCTTGGTCTCTTCTGTAATGCCAAACATGTTAGATGTGCACGGCTGAAAGTAACGTATATCTTTATCAATCTGACGAATTGACTCCAATATGCGTCCTACCGCTGCACCTGTAATATCAGCTGAATAACCGACCATATCGTAGCTCCAGCTAACATGATCCTGATCCGCCTCGTTGTATATCTCTTGCGGCCTTACGGTATTTATTATACGGTAGATAGATGTCGCATCAGCGAGATCGCCTCTATGTAAAAAAAACGAGTGATTAAATATCTTAGCATCCTGAATAAGGCGATCTATGTTTCTGGTATTGCCTGTTGCCGACTTGCGAACCATTCCATGTACCTCGTAACCTTTTTCAAGTAGTATCTCAGCAAGGTAACTTCCGTCCTGGCCTGTAACGCCAAATATCAATGCTTTTTTCATGGCATATCCTTTATTATTTTTTAATCAACTACTCTAAATTCCGGTAAAGGGACGATGAATTTACCGCCTTTTGACCGCCACTTCTCTTCGCGCTTATAGAACTCATCAAAAAAAGCCCAGGGCAGCACAAGAAAATAATCCGGATTATCCTTACGCGCCTCTTCTTCGGATACAATAGGTATCCATGAGCCTATTGTATACTTGCCCCATTTTTCAGGACTGCGTTCCGATGCAGCTGTAATTAATTTTGAATCGAGCCCATAATACTGCAAGATAGCGTTTCCTTTTGTTGAGGCTCCATAAACATATACCTTCTTGCCTTTAGCAACTTCTTTTTTAATAAAATCAACACAACGGTCACGATTATCTTCAAGTCTTTTGCCAAAATCTAGGATATCAGAGACCGTATACTTTTCGTCGTAAGACATGCCTGTTCCTTTATAGTGGCGCGCAAATATCCTATAACTTCCGCCATTGACATCATTCTCCTCTATCTTAAACATCTCAAGGCCATTCTTCTCAAAAAGATATTTCAGCGAGTCAAGCGAATAATACTCCAGATGTTCGTGGCAGATATTGCCTAAATCGTTCTTCTCTATCATTGAAGCTAAGCACATAAGCTGAGCTATAAATATACCATCATCAGCCAAGGCCTTCTGGGCGTCTTTTATAAATTTATTAGGGTCTTCTAAATCGTAAAACATTCCTATAGCCGTAATAACCTTGGCCTTACCAAATCCCCATTTATTCGCCAGCTTCATATACTGCTCGTAGTCCCAAAAATCATGCATTACATATTTAGTGTTTTCACTTAACATTCCTATCAGGTTATCCGCCGGCTCACATCCTACACGATAAATACCCGGAGAGGTATATGTTGACAACATGGTTCCGTCATTGGCGCCTATATCCAATACTACATCACCCGGCATCAACTCAACCATAGATTCAATCTGCTCAGTGACCTCTTTCAAGGAACGCCGCATAGTATCAGTCACGCCTGACCTATACCAGTAGTAACGCGAATAGAGCAACTCCTGAGGCGCTGTATGGCGAAGCTGCAAAAGAGCGCATTCATCGCACATAACAAGATCGAGAGGCGCTTTTAAGCCCTTGCCAATTCTTTCTTTGGGCACAAAATCGTTTATATACTGCTCGCCTATTGAGAATACGCCATGAAGTTTATCAGAGCCGCACAAACGGCATGTTTTACGTGTAATAGTTTTCATATTATTATTCTTTACTATATCTGTATTTGCGCTCATATCTTTACCGCGCTTTCTTTTAGCATAATATCCTTAACGTTTTTTACCACCTCATTCACTTGGTTCTTAGTTAACGCCATACCGGAAGGCAGATATAGACCTTGCTTAGATATTCTCTCTGTAACAGGATATTTTTCATCTTTAAACAATCCGAGCTCCAGTAAAGCAGGCTGCTGGTGAAGCCCCATAAAGAACGGCCTTGCACCCATACCCCTTGCCTTAAGCTCTTTCATTAAAAATTCAGCGCTTATGCATAGGGCTGTGCCTAACTCAATACAATACATCCAATAGACCATTTTTGCCCAAGGTTTTTCAGTCTGAAATTTAATACCCTTAATATCGCTTAAGCACTGCCTGTAATATTTGCCCAAGTTTCTCTTTATATCAATAAACTCATCTATCCGTTCCATCTGGGCAATGCCGATAGCAGCTTGCATATTGGTCATTCGAAAATTATATCCTAACTCAGTATGATAAAATCTCTTCTCCGGACGAAATGAAAGATTGCGGTAACTTTTCGCGCGTTCTGCCATTTTCTTATCAGATGTTAGGACCATCCCACCTTCACCTGTTGTAATTATCTTGTTAGCGTAAAATGACCAAGCACTAATATGTCCAAGGCTACCGCACTTGCGCCCTTTATATTCTGCCCCGTGAACTTCCGCGGCATCTTCAACAACAACAAGATCGTGCTTTTGCGCAATGGATAGCAGGGGGTCCATATCTACGGGATGTCCATAGATATGCACAGGCATTATCGCTTTGGTCTTTTTAGTAATACACTTCTCTATCTGCGATACATCCATATTCCAGGTATCAGCTTCCGCATCTACTAGAACAGGTATAGCGCCAAGTCGAATAACAGCCAATGCACAGGAGATAATAGTAAACGCGGGCATAATAACCTCATCGCCCTTGCTTACGCCTGCAGCAAATAAAGCGGTCTCAAGAGCGGCTGTGCCATTACAGACAGATACTCCGTAGTCGCATCCGATATAGCTTGCGAACTTATTTTCGAACTCCTTAACAAACGGCCCATCTGAGGAGATCCAGCCTGTCTCTATGCATTTAGCCAGTAACTCTTTTTCTCTTCCTCTTAACAAAGGCTCATTAACAGGTATCATAGGGGGGCGTTTCCTTCAAATTTTTCCTTGTCAGCCTCGGGTCTGAATGGGCCGTTTTTCACCTCTATCATGCTTACGGGTTTTAAAGCGGTCATTCCGTGTCCTGCGCTGATAAGTAATATCACATCACCTTCAGAGAGCGTTCTGCTCTCTATATACTCTTTATCAGGAGAATAGAAATCTATCCTAAGCTCCCCCTTCTGTATGATCAATGCCTCCTGCGTGCCAACCGTCTCTCTATAGGTAGCCTGGTGCATATGCGGCTTGATCTTATGGCCCTTTGGATGGTTCATATACCCCAGTTGAAGGGTAGCATCATTTGGAGTAATAAATGATATACCATCTTTGTCATGGCCTCTTTTTACTATTATAGCCAGTAGATTATCTTTGTGAACGACTTTTTCAATCATAATGATCCATATCCCTTCCAAAAATCACACTGCTAAATCTTCACTAAAAAAAGTCCGCATACCCTTAAACATGCCTTTTACAACAGAGCTGTAGTGGCATCTTTCGTCTTTCTCCTTATAGATTCCACCTAAAATTAATTTTTGAAGTACCCTTACGGACGCCTTTGATATTGCTCTCAAAAAAATAAAACAATATATGAAAGAATGAATTTTATCATGAACGCAGTTTTTTATCAGCATGGCTCCATTAGCAAAGGAATAATTATACATATATCGCGAAGACATGGCAGGTATTGGATGATAAAATATTAAATCGGGCATATATAATACTTCTTCATTAGCTGCCTTTAATCTAAAAAACATGTCGCTTTCTTCAGCACCAAAATATTTTGCTCCTGAGCCAAAACGCTTATCATAAAATCCTATTTTATCAACAGCCTTTCGGCTCAATATGTGGGCGCTTCCTAAAAAATACTGGTAATCTATACGCCTCAAATTTTTTGGGCTGTTGTTTTCAAAGAGAACAAAAAATGGTACTTTTTTAGCAGGATCCATTATCCTGCCGCAAAAAGCGTTTATATCACTATATTTAGCGATATAATTTAAAAGAACTTTTAAAAAATCATCCTTTACAGTAGCGTCGTCATCAATAAATATAAGATAATCTCCTGAAGATTTTTCTATACCAATATTTCTGCCTTCCGAAAGTCCTATATTATCAAAAGTATAAAATCTTACAAGGTTATCATATTTCGTATCTACTCTTTTGTCTTCGGTCTTTGCGCCTTTGAAAACTACCAATATCTCAACATCTATATTGTTATTATAGTAATCATAGGCTTTTCCTATAGACTCAATACATCTTTTCAGATCATCGTATTTATCAACCGATGATATTATGAATGAAAATTTCAAATCCTGCTCCTATACCAGTCAAGAACCTGCTCTATGGACTTATCCAAATCATCTTCTGAAAAAGATATCTTGCTTATCTTTGATATCTTTTCATTATCTCCTAAGCTCCATGGTATGTCATTTGGCTTAAAGTTGGCCTTATCTATATCGACCTCTATCTTTGATTTTGAGAATTTAAGCAATTTGTCTAATATATCGCCAATCTTAACAGGTTTTGAGGAACATATATTATATGCCTGGCCGTGTTTTCCTTTAAGGGCGAGCTCTATTAGGCAATCGGCGACTTTCTCTGATGTTAAAATATCTCTATAGCTTTCCAGGTTACCTGTTTTTATAACCTTTCTTGCTGAATCATCCTTCTCGATAAGGGCTATCTGCTTTGCGAAATTTCCCAAAAATAGGTTATTCTGCATTCCCGCGCCTATCATATTAAAGGGCCTGGCTATTATAACTTCGGGTTTATTATTCGATCTTGCGATACTTGTAGCCATAAATGACTGGCATGCCTTGCTTATACCGTAATCTGATATAGGATTAAGCGGAAAATCCTCTCTTATCATCTCTCCATGGCTTGTTATGCCGTATTCAGCGGCACTGCCTATTAACATAAGCCTGAAGGGTAAACCTGATGCGGCTTTTAAAAACTTTATAGGCGCAAAACAATTTGCCTGAAAAAGCTCCTGAACTGAATCAGAATAAAAAGCGCCGGCAAGATTGAATACTGCATCAGGCCTCTCTTTCCTGCATAGTGATATAAGTTTATCAGCATCATTTAGATCTATAATATGTCTTGGGAAGCTATCTTTACCATTGGAATTAAAACATAAATCGGCCTTAATAATCAGATTGTTCTTATCTTTTTTTAGCAAGTCACATAAAGCCCTGCCTAAAAATCCTTCACTTCCGATAACCAGATACTTCATTATTATCAAAGCCTTTATATTGTAATTTATCTTAAATAGCCCTCTACTGCTCTCTTAGCCTCTCTCTAATATTGCTAGTCTTAATAAACTCCAGAAACAGCGCCAACAAGGCAGCGAAACCGAATGAAACAGCGCCGGCCTTGACACTTTTTCCGATAGTACCTCTGGGCATCCTTTTTTTCGGAATACTTGCCCTGTCTATTATCTGCACTATCTGCTTTTGCACGCCTATGTCAAGCTGACGGTTAAAATAATCGAGATTATCTACATATGAATTGGCTATCTTAGCCGAAAGTTTTGGGGACTTTGTTCTGACAGAAAGCTTGATAATGCCCTTGTCATTGACTACCACTCTTACGCCTCTCTCAATAGATTTCTGAAGCTGTTGTATAGAATCCTTATCATCAGAAACCTTAAGGTTGAGATCCTCTATAACCCTATCCCTCATCTTCCTGCTCTCTAATATTGAAATAATAAGGTCTTCTATGTCGAGTTTAGGCTCTATTGTAAAACTCTCAGATTTAACTGTATAATTTGTATTGATAGGGAAAAATGTGGCATACGCCTCATACAATTTTGGCTGGCACAAAGAATATGTCCCGACAATAAACATTCCAACTAGCGCAATAGCGCATACCATGCGCCTGCGTTTATAGATTATCTTTATATAATCTATCATATCCACTTCATCGTGGCCCATTCTATCTTTCTTCATAAATACTCCTTCAGAATTATACTACTTCTTCTTAACAACTATGATATCTCCTCTGCCTATCCTGCTATATCCTGTATTTTTTGATTTCGCGGTTCCATTTGTTTTTAATATATAGATATCGTTCTCTCCGTCAAGATCCATTTCACCGCCTACTTTATTGAGATAATATTCAAAGGCCTTATCCTCAACAAAGAATACGGCAGAAGGATTATACACAGAACCCGTTACAAGCACCCAGTCAGGTATAGCCGGAATATGTATACTATCTCCTTCTTCTAACGTAATATCTGACTTGCCCTTCTGTATATTATCAATATCAATAATAATCCTTCCCTTTGACGCATTTAACGATAAAATCTCTAATATCTTCTTCCTTTTATCAATGGACCTCTGTTTCGCAACCTTTTCTGCGTCTGTTAATACCGTATCTGCAAGCTCTATCTCATCTTCTAATATGCGTTTCTGGTACATATTAACAAGCGGCTCTATAATAGATTTATGCTCCTGCTTAACAGACTCCCTTGTAAATACCGTACCTTCCAGAAAAGCGCTCTGCTTTGTGCCGCCGGCTCTGATCAAAAGAGAGTTTAATGTATCGCTATCTTTTACAAGATAAGCGCCGGGCATATTGACCTGACCTGATATAGTAACCTGTTTAAATATATCCATAGCAAATGGAGCATAACCTGTCTCCGTTGTGACAATAACAGTATCCTCATCCTCAAGTACTATATTATCCTCAAGCTCTATATCTGAGATATCATCAAAGACAAACTCTCCTACCGTCTCATTTATCCTCTTTTCAGAGTTCATCCTTAATATATAAACCTTACTCTTGCCTTGGCCTGACATAACCCCGCCTGTTGTATCAAGAATGCCTGCTACGTTGCAATGATTGGTTATTTCATATATCCCGGGCCTGGCGACATCACCTCTTACAGCCACTACCTTCTGCATCCTTGGCACAAATATGGTATCGTCATTTTTAAGCCTCAGATTTCTGCTCTGATCAGCCTTGTACAGGTAATCGTAAGTATTAAAATCGGATATCTGCTTTCCGTTTCTTATCAATCTGATACCCGCTACGCTTCCTTCGGTGGAAGGGCCTCCGGATTTTGCAAAAGCCTCTACTACTCTTGCAAACGGACTTATTGAATAAGCGCCTGGGTTTTTAACCTCACCTAATATGGAGACGCGTATATCTTCTACTGTTGCCAAATTACAATCGAACCGCACATTAGAATATCTCTTATCGATCTCTTTCTGAATTGACTGGCGAGCCCCATCAAGCGTAAGGCCTATGACGCTTATCTTTCCTATCAAAGGAATAATAATGCTACCGTCTCTATCTACTGCAAGCTGGTGAGTAGCTTCTATCTTACCCCATAGGCTTACATCCAACGTATCTCCATAGCCTAAAGTAAAATCATCGTCTAACCTGTAATTACCTGGCTCAAAATCTACTTTTCTTATGTTCTGCAATTCGCTTACACCTATTCTTTTTAAATCATCATTGAGCTTGAAAAATGGCCTTTCAAACAGATCATAATCTTTTTGCGCATATGCGCCTGCCGCGGATCCTAAAACAACGATTAATAAAAAAATCCCAATAACGCACTTTCTGTAAGACATTTACCCCTCCTGTATTTATTTTTATAATAATTATTTATTAAAGTTGCTTTGCGAACTCCTTTACCGGAGCTGCCTCTTTATTTGGAATAGCCGTTTCGCTACAAGGGCTCGCGCACCATAATCTATTCTTCTTAAGTATGACAGCCGCTGATTCTCTTATACTTCTAACAGAGTCCTTATCGTTTATAATCTCATCTTCGGGCCCGGTAAAGAACTCTTTGCACGTATCGCTGCTTATCTTGCACAGAGACCTGTTCCTTGAAGAAGATACGAAATAACTCCATTTGTTAGTCGTTATCTTCAATTCATATTTACTCATATAATTAGATTCGCTTATAGCGTAGTCTTTTTTGTTAGCAATATTCAATACGCTTACTCCGTCAATATTATCAGGGGAGCTTACTCCCGCCATATCAAGCAGAGTCGGCATAATACTCAAATTGGCCTCTATCAGGCGCTTCTCTTTACGGTTATAAACTGTATCATCAATACCATTAGGTGTATGAAGCATAAAAGGCACGCGAAGAACAGAGTTACATAGCGCGTATTCCTTGCCGTTTTTTCCGGGTACCTTCATATTTTTAATATCGCTGTCAAGCATAGATATTCCGTGATCCGATGTAAGTAAAATAGATGTATTGTCCTTTTCATATTTTGAAATATAGTCGAACAATAAGGCCAAGCCCTTATCTACCTCTTCATACTTCTGATTGTAAAGATAACGCAAATATTCAAAATCATCATCAGCAAGAGACTCTTTATTGAATATTGGGTTTAACTCCTTATTATAAAGGGAATCTATCGTTCCGGAGATATTACCGGGAGACTGATAAAACGGCGCATGTGTATCAAAGTAATGCATAAACAAAAAATTATTCGTATTCTCGTTATCTCTAAGAAATTTGACAGCATTAAGGGTTATGTCCATATGCGTATGTAAATCTTCATTTGAAGTACACCTATGAATAAAACGATTATAGCCTCTGCAATGCCCGTGTTCAGGAGCAACTCGCTTATGGCTTGTATAACCAAATGTATTATAGCCCGCGCCTTGCAGCATCTCGGCAAGCGTAGGCGCATCGGAAGGCATCTTCCTAAAGTATAGGTTAGGGTCATTTACATTATGGTGCTGGGAATAAAGCGATGTAGCTATAGAAACAAAATTGGGCAGAGTCCACTCACCCTGAACATAGGCATCTTCAAATGCAATAGAGTCTTTAAAGAACCTGCTTATGTTATCGGCATTGGGCTCTTTTCTATATAAACCTATTGTCTGCGGAAGAACTCCATCAAGTACAATTACTATTATATTCTTTTTTGCCTTTTTCTCGGAAACGGCCTTATGATTGAATACCGAAAGATAGATATCTGTCGCTACGCTATTCTCCCATAATATTTCGACATCGCTTTCAGTATCCGGCAAGAATGCTTTATATGCATTCCATCCGTTTAATATATTTATCGCGTCTTTATTAAAAATAAGTTCACGCTTGTTATGATGCAAGATATACAATTTCAGATTACCGCTTAACCTCTTACCGGATGCTTCAAATCCTATTGAATAATCCAAAACATTATTTCCAGGCATTCTCTTTATGCTTATCTTCCCATTCTTGAGGTTCTTGAGATTAATAGAGTTTCTGAACTCACCATCTATCTGATACATAAGAAAAGGCTCTTTAGGTTCTACAAAACGTAAGCCATCAAGCGCCTCTCCTGCATCAAATCCCAGGCCATACCCTTTAGCTAAACTCCTATTCTGTCCTGTGATATATTCCGCATCCTTAAAAAGTATAAATATCTGAGCAACCTTAAAAAGAATTGTAGATAAGAGTCCGAAGGCAGCAATACTATATAAAACCTGCATATGTGCATTAAAAAAATAAAGTATTATAGCAGCCAATAAGGATACTGTAAGAGGCATGTAGGAGACGCTGTCTAATCTTAACAGCCTTGGATATGAGACATACCTTACAATGAACATAAATATGGCGCGGGTATATAATACCCAAATAGCGTAAAATAATATAAGAGCCGCCTCACAGGCTACTATTGCCTTAGGCAATGAAAAACCACCGCTTGGATTGGTCGCAAATATACAACTAAGAAATACTCCTGTTATCAAGGCCTGAAATAATACCAAAAACAGAGATTTTCTTTTCATGATATTTGCTATGGCAAAAGAAAAGCTGGTGTTAAACAAAAACCTTCTCCTTCTTTTTTAAGGCATCCAGAATAATAGAAGATATCTCAACCCTCATAAACCATTCCGGAGGAACCTGCAAAGACTCAAATATTCTCCTGGCCTCTGTTCCACTTATAGCAAGTTCTTGCAGATCCTGTTTATGACGGCATCTCGATTTATGTATATATTTCTTTAGCTTATCTGAATATATAACCTCATCAAATATAATAGGCTTTATGCCAAGATCGGGAAAATCATCAAATATCTCATGCGATGCATTTGGATGGTAATAATTGCCTACACCTGTATGATCTCTGCCAACGATAAAATGGCTGCAGCCGAAATTCTTTCTGCATAACGCGGTAAAGAGCGCTTCCTTAGGGCCTGCGTATCTTGAAAAAGTGGCAAACGCTGAAAATACAGCACTATTTTTAGGGTAAACACTCTCCATCATCTTTTCGTAAGCCCTGATTATGTACCTCGATTCGAAATCACCCGGTTTTTTTGTTCCTACAACAGGGTGTATGAACAATCCGTCACAATTCTCTTCCTGCATTGCATTCAACTGTATAAACTCATGGCCTCTATGCACTACATTCCTTGTATGAAAACCAACAACCTTTATCCATCCCCTATCCTCAAAGAGTCTTCTGGTCTGATATGGAGTAAGCTCGTACTCCTTATGTTCGGAAGGCCTGCGTCTTAAAAGATCTATTTTGCCTCCCAGCAAAAACGGCTTCATATTCATGACCATATTAACCCCAGGATGATTTCTATCATCAGTAGAATACAACCTCTTTACCAGGCTTAGTTTATCTACGCTATATATATCCTCTGTATGCAGAAGAGCCATTACTTCGTCACGCTCATCAGTCAAAGCAAGATCGTTTCCAACATGTATCTTTTTTGCATCTTCTGCTGAAACATCGAGCAGTATAGGTATGGGCCATATAGTGCCGTCTGCAAGCCGCATATTATCGAGAACGCCCTCTAAATCGTCTCGTACCATGAAACCTTCCAGAGGGCTAAAGGCCCCTATCGCTATCTGCTCTACATCCATCTGCTGCTCAACCGTAAGCCTTATCCTGGCAAGCTCTTTAATATCATAAGGATATTTATCAATGTATCTTTCTACCAGCCTGCCCCCATGAGGTTCTATCAGGGAACTCTTATTTATGTTAGAGAGATAAGTGCGATAATCCATATCACCGATAGACTTGGCATCGCTTATTAGCCTGTACATCATATTGATACATTCCATGGGATGCGCTCCTATGGCTGTCTCTGCGGAAAGTATTAACCCGTCAGCGCCGTCTATTATAGTATTTATAACGTCGTTTACCTCCGCTCTGGTGGGCTTTTTATTGTTTACCATAGATTCAAGAAGATTTGTCGCGATAAATACAGGCTTATTCTTCTTTTTAGCTTTTTCCAATATAAACTTCTGAATATGCGGTATCTTTTCTATCGGTATCTCTTTGCTCAGGTCCCCTCTGTCTACCAAAATAGCGTCTGAGTTATCGATAATCTCATCAACATTATCGAGCGATTGCCTTGCCTCTATCTTGGAGATGATACGCATAGAATCTCTGCTTACGCGCCTGAGTTCTTCTATGCCTTCCTTATCCCTTACAAAGGATAAGGCTATATACCCTAAATTGTTACTGAGCCCTATCTTTATAGCCTGCTTATCCTTGTCAGTCAAAACGGGCAGCTCAAAGGGCTTCTTGGTTCCATGTGTAATAACAGCCGATTTATTAGCCTGTAGGCTTCCGCTTGTAATGCTCCTTGCTAAAACATAACCTTTATCTATACAGGATACGTCTGATACCTTAAAGACCAGAGTATCAAAATCGCAAAATATCAAATCCCCCTCTTCTAACTGCTTTACTATAAATCCTGGTTTCAGGCAAACCTTCTCTTTATCGCCTATTATCTGCCGGACGTATATCTTTATTGTTTTAGACTCATTAAATCTGATCTCCTTGCTGCTAAGCCTGCCTGTCCTTACCTGAGCGCCTTCCGTATCAAGTATAAAAGGCATGCCTATCTTCTTTGCCATATTCACAAAATACTTTAAGTCATCAAGGGTAGAATGAGACATA
>CAZWMG010000003.1:136956-139147 GCA_964634945.1 uncultured Planctomycetia bacterium
CTTCTTTGCCATATTCACAAAATACTTTAAGTCATCAAGGGTAGAATGAGACATATTAACCCTTACGAAATCAACGCCCTTATCTTGTATCTTTCTCAAATCCTGCTCTGTGCTCGTAGAGGGGCCTAAGGTAACGATAATCTTTATCTTCTTGCTTCTAAGCTCTTTCAATGAATTGAACCTCTGTCATCTGGTTAAAATGGCCTTTTATCTTAAGAAGGTCTTTATGCGTACCTTCCTCAATTATGCGTCCTTCCTTAAGAACATATATATAGTCTGCCTTCATTATCGTAGATAAACGGTGGGCAATAACAACAACCGTTGTCTCTTTAGCAATATTCTCAATAGCCTGCTGGATCATCTTTTCTGAAAATGTATCTAAAGAACTGGTTGCCTCATCCAATATAAGGAGTTCGGGTTTCCGCAATATGGCTCTTGCAAGTGCCACCCTCTGCACCTGGCCTCCTGAAAGCCTTACTCCGCGGTTGCCAACGATTGTATTATAGCCTTCCGGTAATTTTGATATAAAATCATCAGCATTTGCCTGAGAACATGCCGCAATTATCTCCTTGTCTGTTGCGTATTCCGAGGCCCACAATAGATTATCTTTAATGCTTATATTAAAAAGCACACTATCCTGCGGAACATAGCCTATCTTTTCTCTATATGAATTTATATCGTACTTCTCAAGCAAGATATCGTCAATAAGAATAGAACCGTTAGCAGGCCTATAAAACCCCATTAATATATCTATTAGAGTCGATTTGCCGGCGCCTGACTCTCCTACAAAAGCTACCATATTACCTTTTCTGATGCGTGCATTTATATCTATCAGTACAGGCTCATGTTCAGGGTATGAAAAAGTTGCGTTCTTTATAGCTATATCCTTTGTAAAGCCTGTGAATCTCTTTGAACCTGAAATCTGCTTAAAGCTCATTGCCCTCTCTCTTAAACGTTGTATCTGTTCATAGCTTGGGAAAAAATTCTTTATAGCGTTTCTCTGAGAAGTAAGTATGCCCATAAATACGCCTATCTGCTGCAACGAGAGCAGAAGGACTACGGTAGTAGATAAAGAGATGCCAAACAACCGTGAAAAATATAAAGCAATAGCTATAACAAGTATGCTAAAAGGCCTATACAACATGGGCACAGCGAGAGTAAGAGTCTGTGCTTTGACCGAGACATGCGCGAGTGAATCAAATGCGGTCTTTAAGTTTACCATTGCCCTACGTTGCTTCGCGAATCCAAGCACGATCTTAGATAAACTAAAATTCTCCTGAAAAACAGATACCATATCGTTTGATGCATCTGTTGCCATAGTTCCAAGGCGATAACTGTAACCACCAAGAAGTATAAACGGTATGGCAAATACCACTGCCCCTATAAGGCTTATGCCGGTAACTTTCCATGAAAGATAAAAAGGAAGTATAAGAAAAAAGATAATCTGCAGAAGGTTGGCAAAGAATAGCGTCATAGAATTGAAAGCATCGCCTACGCGTATAATCTCTCTTGAAAAGGTATTTAGAAGCTCCCCTTGTTTGCTGCTTGCAAAGAATTGCCATTGCGCATCGAAAAAATCCTTAAAGGTTTCATGCATAATACTCCAGGTCACCGCAAACTTGGTCTTTAATATGCAATATCTCGATAGCAGGTTAAACGCGCTATTTAAAGCTACAAACACAACAAGTATAATAAGCCATCCTGTTAAAGTAACCGGCAGGCCAAAAAAGTTCAATATACTTACTGCCTTAAGAGTAATAGGGCTTGCACCTTGCATATCCGGATGAATTAGAAAATCTATCAGAGGACTTATGCTCAATAGTGAGCATGCGCCGAAGAGGCTCATTATCAGAAGAATAAGCACATTTATTGTAACCAAAAGAGGGAATCTTTTGAAGATTACCCATATAAATTTTATGATCTTCATCTCTTACACGCTATATTTTGTGTTGTTAATTTAGCTACCTGGATACACGAGCTTCTGACAAAACCTTAGTTGAGCTATTTATGCACTTGAGATAAAACCTGCCTGAGTTTAAGTGCATTTTTAGCTTGACTATTATTATAACTTATAGTATGTGTTACACTTTTATATATAAATAATATATATAAGGATGCAATTTGACAGAGTTGTTATTATAATGAAAAATACGGTAATATGTCAAGAATTTTCTACCTTAAAAGGTAATTA
>CAZWMG010000004.1:0-24319 GCA_964634945.1 uncultured Planctomycetia bacterium
TCATCTGCCAATAAGTTATTCCCTGTATTAGAGATACCTGTATAATGTCCTGCTTGTAATTGGGCATAACTGTATTGAAAAAGTCTCTTAATGATTTTTTTTTGATTACAACGGAAGCTCTGGCTTCTCAATTCGACATCTAGGTCCTGAAGATCTACACAAGCATCATTTTGCCTTAAAAAAGACGCTAATATACCTAATCCGTAAGGTAATTTTGCAGCATGAACAAGGCACTCTTCTGAAAATGTCGGTGGAAAAAATAATTTAATCCGCATTTGAGGCTCTCTGCTTTAGTACAGAATCAATGCGTTCATTCTTATAGTGAAACTGAAATCTCTCCGCTTGCGTATTATACAGCAGTATAAAAAGTTTTCTGGCAAATACCGTGCTTAAAGATTGTAGAATAATATTAAAAGGGAATCTAAACCATTTAGATCTTACGTAACGAATACTATATCTGATAATTTTGTTTCTGTTCTTTATGATTGCTCTGCTTTGGGATTTGGAAATAAGCTCCTCTGTGTTTTTAAAATCATACCAATAAAGAAATGGGGATAACTTGTTCTTCTTTGCCTTGATCCCTAATGCTTTCTGATTATTATAAAGGTAGGAACCGTAAGGTATGTGAAAAATATAAATATTTAAAACGTCAATAAATTTAGCGTTATATTTGATTAGCGCTGCTGTCCTCTCAAGGTCCTGCGAGGTTTCATAAGGGTATCCAATTACTAAAGATATTGTATTACTGATTCCTGCCCCTTTTGCCATCTTCAGCAATTTAGCGCTCTCTTCAGCATTTATACCTTTGTTCATCATTTTCAGTACGTTGTTGCTGCCGGATTCGACCCCCCACCAAAAAGCATAGCACCCTGCTTTTTTCATCTTAAACAAAAGGTCCTGAGTAAGATTTTTGCATTTTGCTGTCGAGTTCCATTGGATATCAACTTTTCTACGTATAAGCTCATCGCAGAGTTCATTTACATGCTGTTGCGAATCAGTAAAATTCGAATCTTGAAAACTAAAAATACTACTCTTATATTTTTGCTTAAGGAAAACTATATCATCTACTATCTTTTTGGCGCTCTTGCATTGCCATGGGCCATCAATCTTAGGATATAAACAAAAAGTGCATTTTCCTGGACACCCTTTTGAGGTAGAATAAGGAACGGTCAATACTTTTTCTCCAATGCCTTTTTTAGGCCCATAAAGCTCTAAGGAGAGTCCATCATAATCAGGGCAGGATTGGTTCTCTATATTATAAAAAGTGCGACCATTAAACACGGGCTTTGCCTTATCTCTATGCCACAAAGAGGGCACCTTATCTATAGTGGCTTTGCCTTGCAAATGCTCTGTTAATTTAAGCAAGGGCACCTCGCCATCCCCTGCGACAGCGTAGTCAATAAAGTTATACTTTTCAAAGAACAAGTGAGCAAATGCTGTTACATAAGGTCCACCTATAACTATAGGGATGTTATGTTCTTTTTTTATCTTCTCCGCTAAGAGTAGGGATGTTAATATCTGGGCTCCTGAACTTATACTTATACCTATAAGGTCATAGCCCTTGACATTGGTCAGGCTAAGTAGATTATCTGCCAATAAGTTATTCCTTGTATTAGAGATACCTGTATAATGTCCTGCTTGTAATTGCGAGCAGCCGTATTTAAACAATCTTTTAGAGATCTTACTCTTCTTCAGATGAGAATAAGGACTTTTAAATTCAGCTTCCAAATCCTGAATATCAACAGAGGTGTTATTCTGTCTTAAAAAAGACATTAATACGCCTAATCCATAGGGCACCCTAAAAGGATCACCTCTAAGCTCCTTTAGTAATATGCGGGACGTCATAGGATAAATTAATTTAACTCTCATTTATATTCGCTAAGTTAACTCATTTTTAATGCTATTTTAACGAGGTTCACTTTTTAAACACTGAATCTATACGATTATTCTTATAGCGAAACTGGAACCTCTTCACCTGCACACTTTGCAGCAATATAAAAAGTTTTCTGGCAAATATCATCCCTAAAGATTTTAGTATAACATTAAAAGGGAATTTGAAATATTTATATCTTACATAACGAATACTATATCCAATAATTTTATTTCTACTCTTTATGATTGCTCTACTTTGGCGCTTTGTGACAAATTCTTTAGTCTCTTTATAGCTATACCAAAAAAAGAACGGGGAGATGCTATCTTCTCTGACCTTTATTTTCAACTCCTTCTGATTATTATAGAGAAAGGAGCTATGAATTATCTTTAATATGAGGATATACAAATTCTCAATAAATTTAGCGTTATTTTTAATCAGCGTTGCTGTCAACTCGAGGTCCTGCGAGGTTTCATAAGGATATCCTATTATAAGACAAACTGAATTACTAATGCCCGCGTTTTTTGCCATCTTCAGCAATTTAGCGCTCTCTTTGGCCCTTGCATCTTTTTTCATCATTTTCAAGATCCTATCGCTGCCTGATTCAAGCCCCCATATAAGATTATAACATCCTGCTTTTTTCATCTTAAAAAGAAGATCCTGATTCAGATTCTTACCCTTTACAAATGCATTCCACTGAATACCGGCCTTTCTTCGTATAAGCTCATTGCAGAGTTTGCTTATATGATCAGAGGAGATATTAAGGTTAGAATCTTTGAAGCTAAAAAAACTACTTTTGTATTTTTGCTTAAGGAAGACTATATCATCTACCACCTTCTTGACGCTCTTACATTGCCATGGGCCATCAACTCGCGGAAACACGCAAAATGTGCATTGCCCGAGACATCCTTTTGAGGTTGAATAAGGTATAAGCAGAACTTTCTCTCTTGCTCTTATTTCAGATCTATAAAGCTCAAGTGAGAGTCCATCGAAATCAGGGCAAGATTGGTCCTCTACATCATAAAATGTGCGTCCATTAAACATAGGCTTGTTTTGCCCTCTATGCCACAAAGATGGCACTTTATCTATTGGGATCTCACCCTGCATATGCTCTATCAGATTTAATAGAGGGACTTCCCCCTGCCCAACAATAGCGTAATCAATAAATCTATATTTTTCAAAGAACAAGTGAGCAAATGCTGTTACATATGGACCACCTATAACTATGGGGATATTATACTCTTTTTTTATCTTCTCCGCCAGGAGCAGAGATGTTAATATTTGCGGGCCGGAACCTATGCTTATACCTATAAGATCATAACCTTTGGCATTATTCAGACTAAGCAGGTCATCTGCCAATAAATTATTACTTGTGTCAGAGATGCCTGTATAATGCCCGGCTTGTAGTTGAGCATAACTGTACCTAAAAAGCTCCCTAATTATTTTTTTTTGGTTAAAACAAGAGACTTGACTTCTCAATTCAACATCTAAGTCCTGGAGATCTACAACAACGCCCTTTTGTCTCAAGAAAGACGCTAATACGCCTAATCCGTAAGGTAATTCCGTAAGATAGGAAAAATTTTCTTCTGCAATTCCTGGAGAGCAAAATAGTTTAACTCGCATAATCCTCTTAAAGGGCCTTCCAATTCTTTTTATTTATTCGACAATTAATTACTTCTAAAACATCTCCCAGCGTCTTTAAAGTCAGAATTTCTTTTAATTCAAGCCGAAACTTATATCTAGACTCGATACGCGAAAGAATTCTCAGCATTTCCCCGGAATCAATTGGAATATCCTCCCCCAATACAGTATTGCCATCTATCTTAATGCCTGAAATATCTACGACTTCTCCAAAAAGCTCAGCCAAGCTATTGATTGTTATCTTGTGCATTTGTAACCTTTCTTGTCTAACAAGATGCTGACGGCATAAACATACTTGTCGTTTTGAAATGCAACCGATCTTATACAACGCGTATCAGGATGGCAGAGTTCGGAAACAATATAATCGCCATGAAATTCTGCTCTTGTAAGTATGATATCTTGCATAGAGCAGGTCATGGGTCCAACGGCTTTTCGCGCTGCTTCTTTTGTGGCCCAGATGATTGTTAACGCTATTATATCATTAATGGCCGCGGGTGATGTAGCGATCAGCACTAGTTCTTCTTTTGTGCAAAATTCCTGTGCAATCTCTAGGACAGATTTTTCAATCTTTTCAACATCTATGCCTACTTCTGGATTCTCTGATGCAACAGAGACCGCCATATCATTGCTATGTGAGATCGAGATATGCGGCATGGGTATTGCTATGCCTGCCCTATCTATAATAGCATATGGACGGTTATCCGGTAAATTTCGGATTACTATATTTGAGGCAACAGGGGCATGAGCATCAAGGAACACCCGCACTGCGCATTTTGTAGCTATCCTGCCTGCTAGCCATTCCAGCTGCCGTTTTGGGTGCGCAAAATCGCCGTATCGCTTGAGTTCCTCTCCTGAAAGCTGTTCGCTGAGTAATTTCTTTTTCTCAATTTTAAGCGCATCTTTAACAAGAGAGATTGGTATTTGCGCTAATACTAATCTGCTCTTACAGCCCAGAAGCCGCTTAACCTCTTTCTGTATCGGGTTTTCTCTTAAAAGCTCCCAAATCGGCTCCGGCAAACCAATGGCACTACTTGGGCTCTTGATAGTTTGTTTTCTAACGCCGTTAATCCGCTCTAGCACCTTACCCGTACTGTCCATAGCCTCTACATCATATATGAAGCCTGTCTCGATTGCCCCACGAATGCGAGTGCGGCAAAGTCGTTTTTCTTCGATATTATCAGAGGCAAATAACCTAATCGATTGAATGCCTGCTGCCAAGGATGACTCATTATCTTGGAAGATATTCGTTGACAGATTTACCAAGTCCATAAGTCCATCAAGTAACATGAGGCTACCAATTCGTGAATACTCATCTACGCCTTTAATTCGAAACGCCGATATTTCGCCATCTGCTCCATCGCGAGTAACTGAGGAAAACGAATTAATAGTGCGGAACATCCCCTGCCGGCCCTTCCGCCTATTTGTATCGTATAAAGGCTTGGCATCGATACGACAATCACCTAATCCTGTTTTTACTAATAGAAGAGAAGGCTCCTGAGGTGAGCTTCGATAGCCAAAACGAATTTTGCAGCTGACATGACATATCTCCTGCTTTTCTTTGCTCCCTGGGGGAATGAAAAAACTAAATACTTCGCCTGCTAACCAAATACCTCTTTCTTCTTTAGATAGGACTCGCGCTCGCGCATAAAATTTTCTCGGCTCGCCACGGGGAAATATACCTGGATGAGGAAAATTAATATCCTCAATATCAGTTACTAAGAACTTGGGGGGACTCAACGCAGAAGCTACCTGAGCTATCATCTCAAGGCCTATTACGCCTGGCATGATTGGGTTTTCATAATCTACATAATGTTCGGCTACAAAACGATCTCGCTCTAAATCAAAGACTCTATGTCCCTCCGCGGTTCCTTGCTCAACCATGTCAATGCGCTCAAACAAGGAAGTTGACGATCCCAACTTAACCACCTTTTCACTAGAATCACAAATATTTTCGAGGGGCCTATTGCCGCAAAATGCGACATTCCGACTAATACCATTTGCAAATTCTTTAATGAAAAATTCACTCCCTGCTTCGTTTGTAATAAAGTTGCTTCCGCGCGCTTGGAGGCGTCGCATGACGTCACCGATACGCACCATGCCTACATTGAGCCAGGGGCCAAAAAAAATATTGTTCCCTATAGGCAAATGTTTTTTTCGTATTCCCGCAACCAAAATAGACGCTATTTCATGTCCGACAGCATAAGAAGCTTGTCCAATATTGCCCCAACGTCCTGCTATACTGGAGAGATTAATAAAGGAGGCCACCTTAATGTGTGATAATGCAGTCAAGAGGCAAGCTGTGCCTAAAGCCTTTGATCTCATTTTTTTAGTAAACTCATCTGCCTTAAAGTCTTCAATAGATTTTAAGGTTAAGTCACTTGCGCCCTGAATAACCAAATCGATCTGCTTATATTTTTGCTGCATTCCATCGATTAATAGTTTAACGCTTTTAGCATCGGCTATATCACATTGATGATAAGTAACTTTTCCTGCTACATTAGAGAGAAAATCCATATTGCATGCGCGCTCATAATCCCACACCTGCTTCCAAGCAAGCCAATCAAGTTCAGTAGGCACAATGCGTTTGCCTTCTATTAGAGACTGCTCCAATAGGGTCTTTCGCGCTGAGTCAAAAGTAATCGGTTCCTTGGGCCTGATGTTGTTGGCCATAGAAAAAGGGCTTCTTCCTACAATAATAAATTGCGCCTGACTGGATATTGCGAGTTCCCTACAAATGCTGGCTGTAATGCCTCTAGCTCCACCAATAGCCAGTACAACTGATTGCGAATTAAGTTTCAGTTTTTGCTCGTCGTTGCGTTGATCATCAATATTCCAATGAATCTCAAATCGTTTTTCCTGTAAATAACCAATCTCAAAATGCTGTATAGGGTGAGCTAATTCATCGAAAACATGTTTCGAAACTAGTTTATGTGATTCCTGAGTATCAAAATCCAAGTAAAGGCCTTGTATCCTATCTGGAAATTCACACGCTAAGCAGCGGCTTATGCCCAGGCCTATGCCTGCGCTACCTGATGCCCTATTGCTAGAATGAGCGCCTAGTTCGCCACCAAGCGAAGTCACTTCTGCCCATAATATTTTCTTATTTTTATTATTATGGGGTGAGCTGATTACTTGCTGCGCTATCCTGAGAGTTGCTGCAGCGCGTTCTGATATTCGATCCCACCACTTCTCTATATTATTCGAATTTGGCCCATCCTCTTCCATATATGACCATAAATTCAGCACTATGCTTAAATTGTCAGGTAGGTCTTCAGGCAAGCATGATGGCGAGAGAATAAAAACATCTGCGCCTGCTTTTTCAAGCTTGCGTTTTAGTAGTGGGCCCGGTCCTTTTGAAGAAGCTAAAAGCAGTATGCGACTGTTTTTAAATACTGCCAAATCCTTTTTGCCTGATAACGAAGATTCCACCTTTTCACTTACCCAGCAATGGCAATCTGTCTTCCAATTCTCTGCTGGCGCTTGTCCTTCTGATGCCGTCTTCCTAGGCAACTTGGCTTGCTCTGTATCAGGCTTGTTTGTTATAAGCTTTCGGCACGCCTCTATTAATTGGCGGGGCGTTGTAATTCTATAACGTTGTGACTTAAGATCCTTACCAAAATCAATATCCAGTTCCTGCGCTATTTCGCGAATAATCTCCACTTGCTTAATAGAATCAAGACCCAACTCCATCTCTACGTCTAGATCAATGTCTATGGTATCGAATGGATAACCTGTCTTTCGCGAGATCAAGCCTACCACTTGTTTTTTAAGCATATCATGTTCAAGGCAATCCGCGCTTGATTCCTTTAGTCCACTTTCCTTGAAGTTCGTAAAATCCAGCATAAGCGTATCTCTCAGAAAAGTACTACGTTCTTTAAGATATTTCTGTACCAAATCTTTATCTTGATTCGCGAAACATTTGCTAACCCAATCGGGAATTTTATGCGCTGTTTCTTTATCAAAAATATCATACCGCGTTCTTTTAATATCAAAAAGTGCAACCTCGCGCGACATTAATTGCCTTTGCCTTATTAATATCGCATTCATGTCTATGCGAATTCCTCGGGCCGCGCAAAAAGCTAAAACATTCAATATTTGTAAAGTCGCTGATTTAGATGGTAGATTAGAGGGAATAGCCCAGTGAGGCTTATCTACTAAGATATTATCTACAAATGAACTAAGTACAGACTTTGGGCCTATTTCAATAAATAGGCGGGCCCCATCCTTATACATTGACAATATATTACCTATAAAATCCACAGAATTAGTCAGATGTCTTGCCAGGGTATTTTGTAAGGTACAAGCAAAGTTTTTATCTACCCTATAAACTCGGCCCGTCAGATTTGATTGTACAGGTATCTTAGGCTTGTATACTGCGAATCGGCTAAAATCTAGGGACTCGAGAAAAGGCTTAACATATGGTTTGAGAAGTTTCGTATGATAAGCATTAGACATTTGAAGCTGCTGATAAGGTATATTTTCTTTGTCCAAAAGGGCGATAAGACGGTCTACTGCCTTAGTATCGCCCCCTACAATAGTCTGTGCCGGGCAATTTTTATTCGCTATAGCTGCGAAACCCTTGATTTGTCTAAGCATAGCGTTCAACACCTTTACGGGAGCATTGACGCTAAGCATCACACCGTTGTTGGAACAAAGCTTGCTCAATATCGATCCTCGGGCTGTAGTTATGTCAATCGCTGTTTTCATATCAAAAACACCGGCTGCGTACAACGCGAGGTACTCACCTGAGCTATGGCCTGCAACCATATCTGGCCCTACTCCAGCACGCATCAGCACTTCGTAGAGGCCCATACCCAATGCTAGCATAAGCGGATGATTATAATCGGGTCGCAAAAGCAACATATTAGCATGGCTTACTTCTTTTACCCTAGCTTTATTGTCAAACCTTAACATTGGGCACACAGACCCCTCTATGTATCGACCTGAAACAGAATTCACCTTTTGGAATATCTGCTCAACGAAAGGAAAATTCGTCGATAAATCTCCTCCCATATCAAGATACTGTGAACCTTGACCAGGAAATAAAAATGCGATCTTTTCATCCGAACCAAGAAGGGTTTCACTGAAATAGATACCCTGTGCCATGGAAAATTCTGACTTTGCGCCCTCTCTTAGCAGGTTGCGCGCCACTTTTAGCTTATCTACAAGTTCTCTCTTATTAGCAGCAACCACTGCTAGTGTTTGTCCTGTAGGTAAAATAGCATTCGCAAGATTAATAGCGAATTTCTTTAAATCATGCTCTGCCGTGATCTTCAGCTTATCTATAGAGTTTGTAATAAGATTTATAAGCTTCTTGCGGGTACGCGCGCGCAACACAAAGATCGTCGCGAATAAACCGGATTGCTGCTTGCCTACGCTGTGCTGTTTGAGGTTATTACTTCTGTGTATCGGTGCCTCTTCTAAAATAGCGTGATAATTAATCCCACCAAAACCAAACGCATTAACCGCTGCACGCCTAGGTAGCGAGATATTTCTCCAGGGGCGTGCTTTATTGAGCAAGAAAAATGGGGAGTTGTTCCAATCAATGTCCTTGCGAGGCTGCTCACAATTTATTGTAGGCGGCATTACCTTGTGATAAAGAGCAAGGGCTACCTTAATTAAGCCTGCTATACCAGCGGCAGATTTAAGGTGCCCTATCATAGACTTGACTGTCCCAATACCTACGGTCCCCGTGCTCCATGAATATTTTTGGAAAAATTGTGTCAATGACTGCATCTCTGCTGTATCGCCTACCCAAGTCCCTGTCCCGTGTGCCTCAACAAGAGAAACAGTATCGGGTGTAAATGAAACATTCCTATATGCGCGTTCTAGCGCTCGAATCTGCCCATTTACGTCAGGCGCCGTAATCCCTTTAGCTCGCCCGTCACTTGAACTGCCGATGCCTTGAATAAGAGCGTATATCTTGTCTCCATCTCGCGTAGCGTCACTCAAGCGTTTCAATATTATCATTCCTGCACCCTCACCCATTACAAACCCATCCGCGCGTTCATCAAAAGGAAAAGATCCTTTATTGGATATAGCGCCTAGACTTGAAAAAAACATGTATGTAGCGGGATCAAGGCGCCCTTCCGCGGCCCCTACTAATATCAAATCAAATTTTCCTTGCCTGAGCCCGTTAACCCCCATCTCTACAGCTGCTAAGGATGAAGCACAAGCAGCGTCCAATACTAAGCTTGTGCCCCTTAGATCAAAGCAATGACATATTCGACTAGCAAGAATACTACTAAAAACCCCGCCACAAGAATCTTCTGACAAATCAGGTATTTCGTGGTTAAAAATATTTTGGGCCTGGCCTAATATATCTTTTTTTTGCTTGCTCTTTAATTCTCTAAATTCGTTAATTGATTCCAGTGATTGTGCAAACCTAGCCCAATGCGCTCTCATGTAATGCATGACGACCATCTCACCTCTTCCGACGCCACCTATGAAAACAGCTGCTCGGTCTCTTGAGAACTCCTTCTGTAAATAGCCGGAATCTTCCAATGCCTGATGGGCCGCCTCAAGCAGAATAAACTGAAGGCGCTCAATAAAAGGCGCTGAAACAGGCGGGATATGGAATTTGAGAGGGTCTTTCTTGAAGCTGTCTATATAGGCTCCGATTTTTGAATATGTTTTGTATTGCCTGCCTTTTTCCGCGTGATAATATAAATCTGGATCCCAGCGCTCTTTAGGTATCTGACGCACTGCATAATGATGATTAAGAATGTTATTCCAATATTCTGTAAGATTATTCGCATCTGGAAACATGCCACCCATACCAACAATCGCTATTGGTTCTTCTAAATCTTTTTGGCTAGGTTCTGGACCAGAATACAATAAGACAATTTTCTGAGCTTTTTCAGTAAGTTCCGCATGCAGTTCAGCAATAGACCTCACGCTATTTTGCAATAAAATTATTTGCCCACACATGCATCCTGCATCAACACTGAGATTTTGCTTTTTACCTTTCTGCGCCCTCCTGCGTTCTTTGCTTAAAGCCGAACACAAACTCTCAACATTAATCCGCTCCGCTCGTTGCTTCTGCTCGCAAAGAGAAAGGCCCGCACCCTTTAGCTTGATTTGCGCTTTAGCGATACCTTGCGTATGCTTTGTAAGAGACCACCTTGTTGGTAAGTTAAACGCCTGCCCCGTTACAATTGTCTCTTTACCCAATAAGAGCTCTTGCTGGTACTTCTTTGAAAGAGCGCCTGACTCAGCTATTTCATTTGTCATTAAATAAGCTGTCCCGAGTTGTAACCCAACCGCCATTTTTTGGTTAGTAAGCGGTAACGCCATAACCCCGGCCATTAAAGCACCCCTGGCTGTAGCGATCCCGCCTGCAAAAAGTATTCTCAACAAAGAAGTTACGTTTGCATTACATCGCACGAGTTCTCTTGTGCCTAATTCCCATAAGACTAGTGAACCCAATGTGCCAACGTGCCCTCCTGCTTCATGCCCCTCAAGAATGACGCCGTATATCTTATCTTCTAGTAAGTTCTTAAGATGCGCCACCGTTGGTGCGTGCACATAAGAACCGATACCTTTCCTGTCACAGCGTTTTGCCAAGGTTGTGTCTCCTCCTGCAACAGTAATAAAATCAGGGGGCTCATCAAATACAGCGCTTATCTGCTCCTTACCGCTCTCTATAGAAGAAAAATTAACAATTCCTACACCAAACGGTTGCCCATTAAGGGCAGAGCGGGTCTCCTGTAATAGCTTGCGGGTTTTTTTAGGCGTACATCCAACTACCGACAAACAAGGTAGAGCGCCTGCGTGTGCTACTTCTGCTGCAAATTTTGCATTGTTTGTAATGCAAGCCATCGGCCCTTGGACTAAAGGATATTTGATCTTGTGGTACTTAGCAAAACGAGAGTTTGGCGCAAAAGGAAAATCTTCTTTAATACCGGCAAGAGCGCTATAAAACGCTGTGTAATAAACTTTTATTACTTCCTTAATCCCTAATTTTTTTTCCGCGAATTGCTTCGAAAAGGCAATCCCTTGCCCAACCGGCAAAATAGTCGCATCCTCTTTAAAGCCTTGAAGCATAATCGGTTTCAATACACCCTCAAAAGCGCGCGCCTTTCTCCTTTGTGAGAGACTTGCGATAAAGATCTTTTCTTCTTGATCCAAAAGACTCATACGTTGATCACTGCTGCCCATACATAAAAAACGATAAGCCTGCTTCAGCAGGGCACCTGCTACTACTGTATCGGAAGCAGAACAATTTACAAGTTTACTTTTTTGGTTATCACTTAGGGGGGACTCCTGCAATAAGAGTAGCTGAGAATCCAAAATAGCACCGGCACATCCTGCAATGAGCGCACCTGCTGTGCCTTGTGGGCCAAGACTGCCGCGAATTATTAAAGGTAGATCTAAAGCATCTAGTAGTTCCTGTACCAAGATTAAACTTGTCTTGACTGAAACTGAGCCATAAGCCTCATTGGTCGAAGCAACAAGAAAATCGCAACCTAAATTCTGCGCCTGTTGTGCGTTCTCTCTGCTATCTACCTCAATACCAATGGTGATTTTCTGTTTCTTAAAATTATTTATAATTGATTTAATGCTTTCGTTGCATTGATCTGCAATAGTTAAAATAACTCGCGAATCGCTAGATAAAGTCTTTAATAAAAAATCACATAGCTCTTTTTCTCGACAATCCGCAAATAGCGTAAGGCCTATTAAGCCACACTGGATAGATTTTTTAACGATAGATTTCCTGTACTCCATTGTCCCATACCGCAAATCTATAAGTGGCTCTGCCGCAGGCGCGGCTTGTTCCAATAAATTTAAATTGTCTGCAGTAGGCGGAAGAGCTGCCCAAAACATATAATCCTTGCGCTTCATTTCACATATTCCTGTTTGCTGTTTTATTGTAAAACCAAATGACACCAATATGCCTTAATATCCCCACCAATCTCCTAGGCTGAAATCCCAGTTTTTTAAATTTAATTCCGGATTATCTCCATTTGATAATTGCGTTGCCGCTATTATGCTCGTAGACCATAAACGCGCGCCCCATGGCATAAACCCAAAGTATCTGAGAGCTCTTGATGCCTGTGATTGCACAGGGAAAGCTGCGACAATGTAGCCCGTATTTTCTGCCTTAAGCACTCCGAGAGCATGCGATAGCAACATCTCCATGGTTTTACTGTCATTATCTATTGCTAAAAATTCTAGTAAAAAACTGCGGTGGCGTATATCTGGTTTCGAAAAAACAATCAAGCCCTCCACCTTATTTTTGCGATAGGCAGCCAAACATTCATACTGATATTCAGTATTACCTGTATAGCGCCAATTCAAATACGCGCTATTCTTCACTATGGACAAAACATTATATTGCGATACTGCGTCCCAAAGTTCATCAAAGGAAGCATTAAAAATTTTAACACGTTTAATGCTACAATCAGTGTGCGTGTTGGGCTTTTTCAATCTCAAACCAACTACCGGCTGAGCGCACCACCCTAAAAGAGAAAGCGGGCGTGGCACTTTGCGGCCTTCTAGCATTCTTGCCACATTCAGAAATCCTACACATATCGGTGCTCGTCCTAAAATTTTAACGCCAAAACGCTGATATAGCTGTATGTGGTTAGAAGGGGTTATGCCAAAGTTAAAAACGAGATTATCGTGCTTACTTTTTTCGATACTTCGTTCCAACAACCCCCTATAACAGCTCCAAGACCTCTCAGTCAGGTCTATAGACAAGTCTTGCATTAATCCTGCTAGCACACACTCCTTCTGTATGTGCAGGGAAAGATACAGCACTCCATATATTCCTACCACACGATTCTGCCGCAGGGCTATAACAAGGTTGCTTTTTCCAAGAGGGCTGTCATAATAACGCCATCTCCAATAATCCGCGCTTCGTCTTTGCTTTCGTACGAGATAATGCAATGACGACATGCTCTCTGCGAAATCATCTACAGTAGACTTCGTAACATTTAAGAATGATAGTTCTTGTTTCATGCAACTTTACCTAAAAAACGGATTAAAAGCCATTCAATAATATCTTCTTTTTTACTTCTACAGTGAGCATGAGTACATTCATAACAAATACTATCTTCTGATACTAAATGCTTAAGATGTTGTTTTCTCAGCACATTATACTTGTGCCCATTCCATATCTCCTCATAAGTCTGCTTTAGAACGTTGCCCAATGGTAACTTTCCTTCAAAATCGATACAACAAGGAACCACAGTACCATCTACTAGAATTGTACATTGATAAAAGATAGATCTGCAAAATCTATGTCCTAGTTTTTTTGCTGTTTTAGACTTGCGGTTAACAACTAATCCAAGCCAATTCGATTCTGGCCTAACTACGATTCTGTCGATATTTTGATTTTGCCAGTACTCCACAAAAGTACGTATATATATTTTTGTTTCCTCCATATTAATAATTTCAATTTGCGTAAAGGGTTTCTTGTTGTTACCTTTCATTTTCAAAAAGTTTTCGATCTGCGATTTGACCTGTTTAAAGTTTGCTCCTACTCGTATTTTTTCATAAATTGCAGGAGTGCAACCTTCAAAAGAAAGAGATATCTGATCCAGTGGCGATTGCAAGATACGTTTGGACATTTCTTGAGTGAGTAAGGTGGCATTTGTATTTATTCCTACCCAGCAGCCCTTATTGTGCGCGTACTCTACCATTTCAAAGAAGCTGTTATTCAGTAATGGCTCACCTGCCACATGAAGGCAAATCTTTGGTTTATTAACGCATATTTGATCGAAAATCTTCCTAAAAGCGCTCATATCCATTGTCTGCTTTTTTCTTACTGCCATAGATTGCGGACACATGATACATTGCAGATTGCACTCATTCGTAATCTCTATCCAGACTTCTTGGGGATAATCTAATGCCATACCACGCTTAATTCTTAAAAGCATATTAAGGCGGGCTACCCATGAAAATGGGGATAATGTAATGTACCCCTTTATAACGGGTGTTTTGCTTTTATAGTAAACTAGATCTTTCATTCCCTGTTTTCTCCGCTTCCTATAAGCAACCATCGAAATAGCGGTTTATCTTTCAGGCACTTGATATAGCAAATTGTTTATATTCAAAATAATCCTATGATAATGGAATTCAAGAGGCTGCCTTTTTACCTATTAGGGCAACTAATGAATTAAATTTATCCCCCAAATAATTTTTCAACCCATTATTGAATAACCTATAAGCCTCGTCTTTTAAGTTGCGCGCTGGAAAATTATATTCAGCCCTTATTTTACTATCGTTAAAATCTGTTTCCATGTTTTTATAAAAAACGCCGTTATCTGTATGATACACTCCTGACTGTTTTGCAAATGATAATATGTGGTTGCCTTCCAATTCCTTATAATCTAATTTCAGCAAATTTACTATACTATCCGTCGTCCCTTCCAAATCTCCTTGATACAAAATAGGCTCTAAAGAAGGGGAAAAGCTATCCTGTAAGATATTTCCTAGCAATGATCGATGTTTTTTGTGCGAGGCAAGCATATCGGAATCTAATCCTACATTCCCGTTATTATCGATAACAAAAAAATACATTCCTAAATAAGTTAAAGCCCTATGCGTTTGTTGCATGTTAAGCATGTATTTGATGCTCGCATCGTCGCTATAATGAGCGATAAACTGCCTCTCCTCGTCAGTGTACGCATCCGGATATCTTTTCCCCTTATATCCGCCTACAAATCTTCTTATATGAACCAGAAAGTTATGCTTATTAAATATCTTAAAATCTGCCTCAAATCTTTTTAAATGAGGTGGGTATGCGACATATAGAACTGGCGTCTCTATGCCATGTTTGCGTAGAAATAATAATTGCTTTAAGAAATTTTCAACATGCGTCGATAGAGGGTGAAAGGTGCCTTGTATATACAATCTTTTTTCTTTTACTATTTGAGAATTAACTATTTTATCTAGTGAAATGGACAAATTGCTAATAATTCTTAGCTCCCAATTTGGTTCAGCTCCAATCATATCTACAACATCATAAAAATCCTTTCCGATCATAGGCTCACCGAAACCTAAATAAAACATTAAGTGTTGGTACCTGAATGACCTTTTAAAAGCTGCGTGCCATGCGCTAATAGTTCCTGAAAAATGATCTGTTTGCTTAGGTACCTCTAGATAATAACAATAAGGACACTTGTAGTTACATATCGCTTCCCGGCCATTATACTGCCAACAGATAGTGGTATTTCTGCGTGTCACAACTCTCATTAATACCTTGTGGTAGATATTATACCCAATTTCATTAGGATGTATTTTGTCCCGAAGCCCTTTTTGTATAGGTTTTATTTCTTTTTTCCATAAAGAGTTAACATCCGCAATTTTTATTCTCTTTTCTTGGGCAATATTTTTTATAACACGATTATATGCGTCAATTATCCTTGACTCTTTTACCAACGATTTAACATATCCCGGGCTAATTGTACTCAATATGACTCGTGTACCAGTGGCTTCAAAATCAGTGACTATCTTTAGCATATTTCGCTTAAACTCTTCCTTGCCAAGGCCTGTTCGCCAATCGTTCATTCCAAATCCAACAACTACTACCTGTTGCGATTCATTAACTAACTGGCCTATTCTCTTTAATCCGTCTCTCGAAGTTTCTCCTGCTACTCCTGCGTTTATTACAGCAATATCTCTATCTGCATATTTTATTCTAAGTGTTTGTTCAATTTTTAAAGTAGCTTCTCCGATAATGGAGTCTCCGAAGAATACTATTTTACAAGGGTTTTCCATATAATTTTATACCTGATCTTTCGTATAGCTACATACTTCCACATTACGGGTTTAATATTATAATTAAGTAGCTATCAAGATTCTATTTTTGGGCGCGATTACTCTTAAAAAAACAACTTAAGTTAATCTAGGGGCAAAAATGCTCTAACATGCTATAACCTCTTATAATCGGTACTTTATTTTTGTGGAAAAATAGACTTTTCTTTTATTAATACACCCGTATATTATTGTATTTTTATTTTGTAAGGTGTCTTTTCAAAAAACTAGACAATCGATTAGAGATGCCCAATCTATTTTGCTTGTTCCATAGGTGATAGTAAAACCAAAATGGAACAATTTTAAAAGGATATTTCTTAGAAAAAATATACTCATAGTCTGCCCTGATAAGTAATTTTCTGAAGTATTTATTTTGTCTTATCTTGTCTTCCCATTGCAAGCCATTGATCTCATCAAAACCAAACAACACTGGCATGTTCATATTGCGCAGGTCTGGCCTTAAAGCTTCAATGGCATATTGATCAGGGCATGTGTATAAAGATGATCCATAACATACTCCTAATACATCGATGTGATAAATGCGATATATATAAGCGGAATTTGACCTAATAAACTCCGTGGTATCTCTAATGTCTTGTTCATTTTCATGCGGGTGCCCTACCATTAAGAAAACAGCATTATTAATCCCTTCTTCATGAGAATGTTTTAATATCTCGGAAGCTTTTTCCGGTGTAAACCCTTTGCGCATATTTTTTAATACGCGTCTGCTGCCAGACTCAATACCAAATAATAAATGTGTGCAACCGGCCATTTTCATCTTGTGCAGCATTCTTTTATCCAGATTATCCGCCCTTGCCTGTACTTGCCAAGAGATATTAACGCCTTTTTTAACAAACATATTACACAATCCGTCTAGATATTCATAAGAATTGTTTATTGTTTCATCCCAAAAGAAAAACGAATTAGTATCATAGCGACGCTTCATTATCATTATCTCGTTAAATATTTTGTCGTATGATTTGAACTCTACAAAAGGATGCTGTAGTTTTATTGTGCAAAAACTGCACTTATGCATACAGCCTCTACCTATCTGATATGGCAACATTAGCTTCGAGTTCGATGTAACATATCTATGAAAATGCACCTTAAGATCTGAAAAATCAGGTTCGCAAATGTCTTCTACGGCAGTGTACTCACGTTTATTAACAATTACATCTCCATTTTCTCGGTAAATAAGATTAGGCACCTTATTCTTATTTATGTCACCTTTTAAATATTTTATCAAACCTAACAAAGCATCTTGGCCATCGCCTGCGATTAAGTAATCAAAAACAAACTGTTTCAAAAAAGTGATGCTTTGAGCAGTAACAAATACGCCACCAATAACTACGTGAGTTCTGCATCTACCTTTTAGCTCCTTTGCTAAAAGCAAAGCCAGCAGAAACTGATAATAAGTCATGACTGACATTCCTATTAAATCACATTCTCTACCTGATACAAAACTAACTACCCGCTGGGCAAAGATTCCGATCTCTTTATCAGTATTTTTATATTTTAGAAAATCCAACACACTCTCTTCTTTTTTACGCAATATACTAAAATCCAGCTTACTGCAAGAAAAGGCGTTGCGCGCACTATTTGCATTTTCTATATCGATAGCGAGATCTTGCGCTTTGATATCAATATGATTTTGCTTCAAAAAAGACGCAAGAACGCCTACGCCATATGAGAGATAAAAATCATGTCTCCAAAGGGGGCTTGAGACAAGCTTGATATTTTGTAGTGAAATAAGTTTTACTTTGAATTGTTTCATACTTGCGCCTTTTGGGTTTATTCTACAACACGGCTTTAATGCGGCCTAGTCATGCTTTTCATGCCATTTTTGCCAAAAAAAAACAATTAAGTAACCATTCTGCAATCTGCTCTTTTATGTCCCAACACCTAGTATGTATACAATTCTTGCAAATCGTATGTTTTGGGACTGCGCCTGCAAGGTGCTGGCTTCTTAATGTGTTGTAAGCACTGCCGTTCCAGATATCTTTGAAGGACTGTTTTAGAACATTGCCTAATGGCAACCTTCCTTCAAAATCTAAACAGCAGGGAACCACAGTACCATCTACAAGAATTGTACACTGGTGAAAGATAGCTCGGCAAAATCTATACCCTAATTTCTTTGCTGTTTTAGGCTCACGGTTAGCAACTAATCCAAGCCAATCCGATACAGGTCTTACTACAATACGGTCCATGCCGGTAGACTGCCAATATTGAATAAAATCCTTTATAGATCCCTTTGTTTCTTCCATCTTAATAATCTCAATTTGCGCAAAAGGCTTATTTTGAATTCCTCTTAATCTTAAAAAATCCTCAATCTGTGATTTTACATGTTTAAATTTTGCTCCTACTCGTATTTTTTCATAAATTGCAGGAGTGCAACCTTCAAAAGAAAGAGATATCTGATCCAGTGGCGATTGCAAGATACGTTTGGACATTTCTTGAGTGAGTAAGGTGGCATTTGTATTTATTCCTACCCAGCAGCCCTTATTGTGCGCGTACTCTACCATTTCAAAGAAGCTGTTATTCAGTAATGGCTCACCTGCCACATGAAGGCAAATCTTTGGTTTATTAACGCATATTTGATCGAAAATCTTCCTAAAAGCGCTCATATCCATTGTCTGCTTTTTTCTTACTGCCATAGATTGCGGACACATGATACATTGCAGATTGCACTCATTCGTAATCTCTATCCAGACTTCTTTGGGATAATTGAGCGGTCTTTTCCTCTTAATCCTTAAAAAGAGCTTGATCCGTTCTATAAACGAAAAAGGGGGGATGCTATTACGTCCTTTGATGAATAGCACCTTGTTTTTCCGCTTTACGACATTTTCCATCTTTTTTTTACCTAACACGCAATATAGGTCAACAGAAACTAATTGCATAGTTTTGCTCTTGTGCGGCCTGCTGAGATAACATGATTCTCATTTTACACACTTCAAAACAATGAACCAACCAGTAAAAAATCTCGTCTTCGTCCTTTTGCCAATCCAATCAAAGAATACAACGAGACTACTGGCTAAGAAATGGGTTGTTTTACTACCAAAAATTTTGCCTAATAAATTTAAAAACGTTTTTTGCGGTCCTATGATATGGACTGCACAATCATGCCCCTCTATAGTGAGGCCGCTCTTTTTAAGTATTGCCTGCAACTCCGAGAATCTATAAAACTGGGTGGGATAAGGGATAAGGCCTACAAGTCTTCCGATATTAAGCGTAAAATAAAATAGCAAATTATGCCTATTATTAATAGCTATTATCATGTATCCGTTGGGATGAAGCACTCGTTTTAATTCTAAAAGAGCTTGTCCTAGGTCTTTGTTATTACTAAAATGATCAAGTGTAGAAGTAGATAAAATAACATCGAAGGCATTATCCTTAAAAGGCGTATTTCGTACATCAGCAGTTAAATAGTTGTAGCCAAACTCCCTATTCTTTCTCTTCTCATTGGCCACCGCTGTTACGTCTTTGGATACATCACAAGCGAAAATATTTATATTGTCACTCTTTAAAGACGATAAAATCTGATCCGCCTCAAATGCTTCTTCATAAAGATCTGTTTTCAGTAGTTTTATCTGTTTAGGATCATTGTTCCATTTCTTAAACAACTGCACAAATTGCTCTGCTTTGTATTGACCAAGCACCGGGTGCATACTGATGCGATTGCCATTTCCTATTATTGTTCTAACCCAAAATGCTTCTGCAGTGTTTTGCTTGTTCATCTTATATAAAATACCATGAGCCTTATCTTTGATTATCCGATACTATAATTTCACGATTCGATGTTACCGGATCCCACAATTTGTGCATATACCTTTTTCACATTTTTTGCTTCTGCAAAAGAATTAATCTTGCTTATGCTGTTAGCCGCATTTTTACCAAGATACTCGCGCAGTTGGCTATCTTGCGCTAATCTTGCTATTGCTTGTGCCAAAACAGAGGAGTCAGCAGGAGGCACCAACAACCCATTTGCGTCATTTTGAATTATTTGTTTTGCGCAATTTAGGTCGCTAAAAATCACTGCTTTGCCTGAAGCCATGGCCTCGAGTAGGGCCAGAGGCAAACCTTCATAAAGAGATGGTAAGACAAAAATATCGCTAATACTTAAAAAATCTTTTACTTTATTTGGTGCTACAGAGCCGATAAAAACAACTCTGCTTGTTAAGTCATACATTTGAACCAGCTTCTTAATATTTGCCAGTTCCCCGCAGTCCGGGCCAACTATTAGCAATCTTACGTTCTGGATATTGAGCTCATCTTTAATCTTGCGTAAAGCTTCGACTAGGTATTTAATGCCTTTTCTTGGCAATAGTCTAACGACTGTAAGCAATATCACGCCATCGTTAGTTCTGTATTTTTTTGCTAAATCTGGGTTTGGCACAATATTTTTGTAATCGTCCATCCTGATGCTATTCTCTTGCAGCATCATCTTATTCGCTATATGTTCATCCTTTATTATGCTGAGCATCTCATTCTGCTGGGTCTTTGAGGAAAAAAATATTTTACGCGCATCCTTAAGCAGCCTCTTTCCAATGGTTTGGTCATAAAGGCTTTTAAGCAATTTTAAATATAATTTATTAAACTGGTACCCGTAAACATTAAGCAAAAATGGTATCTTATATTTTTTTGCGTAAAAATACGCAATATCAGTACTGTATGACCCATATTCAAAGGCATGTACAATATTAGGATTTTCTTGTCTTAAGCATGAAAGGAATTTAGGTATTATTCTATAGATTTGAAGCGGGTTATTAGAAACCTTAATAGATATCATTGGAAGGGTAACCAGTTTGTATCCTTCTATGGTGCGACATTGCTTCTGCCGCGTCTTACCTCCTGCAATGACCACAACCTCATCGGTATATGATAATTCTGACGCCAAATAATGGACGTGGTGTTCGCGGCCCCCAATAAAGTCTGGGTATGCAGTATGCACCGCTAATGCGATTTTCATGGCCTTACCTCGGTTTCTAGTAATTTGACAATAACGAGATGAACAAATAGCGCCCGTGCTGCTCGTTAGATTCACTGATACGTAGAATTTGATGTCCTATGCATGCTATCTCACCAATAGCAGGTGAGTGCTAACCAAAAACAAGGGAAGATATGTACTCTTCTCCAAAGGCTTGGCCAAGAAGAGGCAGGTGCTCTATCTTGCTAAGAACCGTGAGAATCTGCTTATGAAGCGATGGCTTAGTCGCATACAACCGAAGTCCTTCTAAGGCGCCTGACTTTAAATGCTTTACCTTTCTTATGTTGATCTTTGGTATAAGCCCTACGCCAACTATGCTCCTCGCGTTCAAATTACTGCCAAAAGAGCCTGTAAGCAAGATCTGATCAATCTTTTCCTTGTCTGCTCCATATCGTCGTAATAGTACCTTTGTCGCGGCAAATATGGCAGCCTTCGCTAGCTGGAGCTTTCTTACATCCCCTTGCGTTAAAGATATCTTCTTCGCACCCCTGCTGTAAAGAATGAATTCTCTTGTCTCCATCTTACCTGATTTATCTATTATACCTGTCCTAAACATCTCATAACAAGCATCTATAAGCCCGCTGCCCGCGATCCCTTTTGGCTCTTTATCGCCTATTACACCGCACTCTATTTTGCGCTTTGTAATCCTTACGCTTTGTATGGCGCCTTCTATCGCGGGCATTCCGCTTTTCACATATCTCGCCTCAAAGGCAGGCCCTGCCGCGGTAGAGGCAACAAGTATCCTGTCCTTGTTGCCCAATATAACTTCCCCGTTTGTACCGATATCAATCGCAAGCCTTAGATGCTTATCCCTATATATATTACTTGCCAAAATCACGCTAAGCGCGTCTGAACCTACAAAACCCTCAATGTTAGGCAGGAAAGTCACGGATATATTCTTTGCGAGCTTAAGGCCCAACATATCAGCATAAACAGTAATCTCAGCTTTTTGACTTGGCCTGTACGGTGGGGTTATAAGCGGGGATGTGTCAATACCGAGCAAGAGATGATGCATAGCGGTATTTGCTACACATAAAACAGACGTAATAACTTGCTTATCTCTAGAACAGTTTGAGAGAAGCTGTTTAATAAGAACATTTATGGAAAATACCGCTCTTTTCTGTAAAAGCGCGGCGTTGGGCTGGTTTTCGAGGGCAAAGCTTATTCTTGAAACAAGATCATCGCCAAATCTTGACTGTCTATTAAGAACAAGTCCGCTTGACAATATCTTGTTGGCCGATGTATCAAGTATACTGCCTGATATTGTAGTAGTCCCGATATCAAGCAAAAGGGTCAACTTAGACAAGATGATTCTCTATCCTTTTTGTTAGCTCAGACTCACCTAGCGCGCCTACTATACGTTCCTGCTCATTCCCGCCTTTAAACAGGATCATGGTAGGTATACTCATTATCCCTAAGTCCGTTGCTAGTTTATGATTGTCATCTATGTTCACCTTACAAACCTTGATCTTTCCTTGCTGCGCATTCGCAATATTCTCTAATGCCGGGGCTATCATCTGACATGGCCCGCACCATGGTGCCCAAAAATCTACTAGGCATAAACTATCTGCACTCTTTACCTCCTGCTCAAAGTTTGCTTCATTGATTTCAAATATATTTTTTGCCATGCTATTCTCCTTTTTCTCTTTTTCCAATCGCCTTTGTTGGGCATGTCACTACGCACTGGCCACAATTTGTGCACTTTGCATAATCTATGATTGCTACATTATCTTTGAGATCAATAGCGCCAACAGGACAGGCCTTAACACATTTGCCACACGCTATGCATCCAACTTTACAGGCCTTCATGACATCCGCGCCTTTATCGTGAGAATTGCACTTTATATTGTATTCTTTCTTAAGTGGTGCCAATACAAGTACGCCTTTAGGGCATACCTTTAGGCACTTGCCGCAACTTGTGCATTTTTCAGGATCTATTTCAGGTAAGCTATCTTTACCCATTTTCATAGCATTAAAAAGGCAGGCCTTGACACAGCTGCCAAAACCTATGCAACCAAATGTGCATGCCTTTGGGCCATTCATAACCAATGTAGCGATATTGCAATCCTCAATACCCTGGTACTGAAAGTTATCCTTACACGTTGTACCGCCGCCGCAGATTAACGTAGCGACACTTTTCTCTGTTTGTGATGTATTAATGCCTAAGACTTTTGCTATATCTTCTCTCTCCTGCTCATGAACGACTGGGCAAGTTATGCTATTTATCTCGCCACTTGCGAGTGTCTCTGCTAGGCCATAGCAGCCTGCTTGCCCGCACGCGCCGCAGTTTGAGCCAGGAAGCAGTGAGAGGATATGTTCAATACGCGGATCTTTTTTTACAAAAAATAATTTCTGCATAAAACCCAGCCATAAACCAAAAATAATACCTAGCGCTCCTAATACAATTACCGGTAATAATATATTCATAAAACTTTCTTACCCCTTGAAGATACCCTGTAATTTAACTTAAAGTTTGAATCCTGAAAAACCTAAAAAAGCCATTGACATTAAACTCGCGACAATAAATGCTATAGGAACGCCTGCTAATGACCTTGGAACATCTGTCAGATCCAGCCGCTCTCTTATGCCAGACATTAAAAGCATGGCCAGCGTGAACCCGATCCCAGCGCAAAAAGCTTGCAATAAGCTCGCGACAAAGGAGAACCCTACAGACATATCCTTTTTGAAAAACATGTTAATGTTTAATACTGTCACACCTAACACGGCACAATTTGTTGTGATTAGCGGTATATATATGCCCATTGCTCTATATAAAACAGGGCTCAATTTTGCCATTGCCATTTCGACTGCCTGCACGAATACCGCTATAACCAATATAAAGGCGATGGTCCTCAAGTATTCCAGTTCAAATGGAACAAGCAGATATTTATACACAATCCATGTGATAAAACCGGAAAGTGTCATTACAAATATAACGGCAGCGCCCATGCCAAGCGCGGACTTTGTTTGTTTAGAAACACCTATAAAAGGGCATAATCCCAAAAAACGCGTCAAAATAAAATTATTAATAAAGATCGCGCTTATTGCTATTGCCATAAATT
>CAZWMG010000004.1:24419-125035 GCA_964634945.1 uncultured Planctomycetia bacterium
TTCCTTTCGGGGACGGTCCTAAAGGGGACACCCCTGAGCACGTTATTTCTTATTTTTTTGCTTTTTTAAATATACATCTTTTTAAGGCTGTGGAATTTTGCTCAAAAACGTGCTTTTCTGAACATAGTATCTCTCTGCTTTTCTTATCTTTTTATTATGTATGTTTTTAAAAATTCATAAATTTTTGTATTTTTCGTGCTCAGGGGTGTCCCCTTTAGGACCGTCCCCGATATCCCTACCTTTGTTTTAACCAATTATTGAACCCTATGAGCAGGCCTAACGTAAGTAGCGCGCCCGGGGCAAGTACCATTATTATAGCGGGCTGAAACCCTGGTATAAGTTGAAAACCCAGGAGTGTCCCTGCTCCGAAAAATTCCCTTATCGATGATATTATCAAAAGCGCGAGCATAAAACCGAGCCCCATACCGAGTGCGTCAAACGTCGAATAGAGCACCGTGTTCTTCGACGCGAATGCCTCTGCCCTGCCTAAAATAATACAATTAACTACAATCAGTGGAACAAATATGCCTAAAGATTTATCGAGTACAGGAAAATATGCCTTAAGAAGCAGCTCAACAATAGTAACAAATGTTGCGATTACCACAATATAGCATGGTATACGTATCTTTGCTGGTATTAAGCTGCGCACAGAGGATACAATAATATTTGATCCCAGGAGAACAAATGTAGCCGCGATTCCCATTCCCAGTCCATTTCGTACATTACTTGAGACCGCTAAGGTCGGACATAACCCTAAAAGCAACGCGAATGTAGGATTCTCTATATGTATACCTTTTTTAAACTCCGCAAATAAATTTTTCATATCCTGCTCTATTTTACCTCTGTTAAGAAATCCGTAACATATTTTTTTACACCATTTAATATCGCCTCTGATGTTATCGTAGCCCCTGTTATAGTCTCAATCCCCTTAAGCGTCAATGATTCCGCGTTTTTTCCTGCAAATTGCTTCAGAAACCATGGTTGTTGTTGGCCGTGCTTTATCTCCACGCACCTTGCGCCAAGGCCGGGGGTCTCTGTCTGCGCAAGCACCTCAATACCGGTAATCGTTCCCTTGCTGTTAATACCGACAAGCATATTTATATCACCGGAATAACCATTACCCACAGCGGAGATAACATAACCTATAACCTTTGTTCCTTTATAACACTGATAGTAATCACCTCCACTGAATGTCTTTTTATCGTACTTGTCAGCTTCAGGCATAATATTCTCCAGCGCCTGGCTGGTCTCTTTTTCCTTCTGTGCCGCAATAAGAGGTTTTGTTATGCTGTTTATGCCGCCTAAAACCAAGGCCGCCACTATGCAGACTGTTGTAAGTACTGTAATAAAACGTAACATTCTCTACCCCTTTCCGAATCTTCCGGGCTTTGTATGTCTTTCTATGAGAGGTGTCGCCGCGTTCATTATCAATATAGAATAGCAGACACCCTCGGGATAGCCACCCCATTTTCTAATAGCGAATGTAAGTACGCCGCACATAATACCAAAAACTATCTTTCCTTTTTTGGTAATCGGTGATGTTACATAGTCTGTCGCCATAAAAAAAGCCCCGAGTATAATACCGCCACTCATAATATAGAACAATGCATCGCCCTGAAAAAGGCCCTTTCCCATGAATGCCCAGCTCAATAACGCCACTGTTAGAATAAAACTAGCTGGTATTCGCAGGCTTATATAGCGCTTATAAAGTAGGAATAGCGCGCCTATAATAAGCGCTACCGTGCATATCTCTCCGATGCAACCGCCTCTATTACCGACAAAAAGATCCAGGTATGTGGGGTTTGGCAGGCCAAAGCTGTGCTTGATATTAGTAAGTGGGGTTGCGGATGTTAAAGCATCAATACTCCAACGAGGATTTTTAAAAGTAACCATATATGTCGGCCATGATGCCATCATAAATGCCCTTGCCGCTAATGCGGGATTAAATATATTTCTTCCGAGCCCACCAAAGGCCTGCTTGGCAATCGCTATGGCAAAGACCGCGCCTATACAAATCGTCCAGATAGGAAGATCTGGTGAAACATTATATGCTAATAAAAGGCCTGTTAGCGCTGCACTGCCGTCACTTATAACAACCGGCCTCTTTCTAAGTTTTAATATAATAGCCTCTGTAATAACACAGGTAAGAATAGATGCGGTTATTAGATATAGCGCTTTCAAGCCATAAGCATATATGCCCCACAATCCTGCGGGGATCAGCGCTATGAATACGGACCACATGATCTTTTTAACAGATTCACCTGAATGAATATGCGGAGATGAAGTAACATATATCATATCTTGCATGCTATGCTCCTTTTCGCATGTTTAATCAATTGCACGAGCGGTATATGCGACGGACAAACGTAGCTACAGCAACCGCATTCTATGCAATCCGTGGCATTTAATGTAGTCGCTATATCAAAGTGGCCGCATTCCGCAGCCTTGGCAATCTCCGTAGGAATGAGGTTTACAGGACAGCTCTCTTTGCATTTTGCGCAACGTATACAATATTCTTGCACGCTTGCGCGCACCGACTCTTTACTTAGCGCCAAAATGCCTGAAACCGCTTTTACTACCGGCACATCGTTAGCATACTGCGCTAATCCCATCATAGGTCCGCCTATTATCAATTTTCCTAGCTTTCCTTTTATCCCCCCGCAATGTTTTATAATATGCGAAACCGGCGTTCCGACCTTAACCAATAAATTGGCTGGCTCGTTTATCGCGTCGCCCGTTACTGTTACGACTCTTTCATAAAGTGGCTTATGAAAATACACAGCCTCGTATACAGCATAGGCTGTCTGCACGTTCTCTACGATGCATCCAACATCAAACGGCAGCTTCGACGGAGGAACCTCTCTGCCCAAAAGAGCTTTTATGAGCTGCTTCTCACCGCCCTGGGGATATTTTGTGCGCAAGATATGAAGTTGCAGGTTGCAGGTTGCAGGTTGCAGGTTTTTAACAGCGGTTTGCATAGCAGATATAGCCTTGGGTTTATTGTCCTCTATGGCTATTATGCCATTGGTTATACCTGTAGCCTTCATAATGAGCAGGGCACCCTTAATAATCTCTTCGGGTTTCTCTTGCATCATCCTGTCATCACACGTGAGATAAGGCTCACATTCAGCGCCATTTAACACAAATGTATCTATTGGCTTATTTTCTGGGGGGCTAAGTTTGACATGCGTAGGAAATGCCGCGCCTCCTAGGCCGACAATGCCGGATCGGTGCACTATATTTACAATCTCTTTTGGGTCAAGATTGTTCGCGTCCTGTGAAGAATTAGAAAATTTTTCTGCTTCTTCTTGGCCATCCGGTATCACCACAATCGAAACGCATGCACCTGCCGCTGGATGGTTTGTCTTTTTTATTGCCTTTACCTTACCGGATACCGGGGAATGAATAGGGGCAGAGATGAATTTTTCACTATCTGCTATCAGAGAGCCCATCTCTACGCTATCCCCTAACTTAACCGTAGGCGTACATGCGGCACCCGCGCTTTGACTTAGAGGTATTGATAGTTCTTCCGGTAAGCTCACTCTTCTTATAGGCTTATTGTCTGCGAGCTCCTTGTGATATTTTAAATGTACGCCACCTTTAAATGTCTTGCTTAACACTATCTACCTTTCTGATTTTTGCTCACTAGTGTGCCTTAAGCGGCTCTAACGGATCAACCATATCCTTCTTTTTAGCTACTCTTCTTATGCCTAAAACACCCGATAATATAAATACTGAACCTACTATAAGCAATATTGAGAAGCTGCTTACAAATTCCGCTACTACAGCTGATAGAAGCATAAACACTAGATATGCAAGGTGCACAACCGCCTCAAGAGATGAAAAAACTCTACCATGCGCTTCTTCCGGTATAAGTTCATGCACAATAGTATTAGATGATATAAGAATTGGCGACACAGCGGCCCCGAAAAAAAACGATATCGTCGCTGCCATGAAAAAACTCTCAAATACCCCTACCAAGATTACAAACTGTATCAGGAATATGCCGCCTAAGATTAGGCTTATAAATATCGCCTTTACCTTTGAAAACCTCTCTCCAACCTTGCCATACACAAGAGCGCCACAAAAAAGCCCCGCGCCAAACAACATTATTAAAAGGCCTAGATCGCGGGTAATGCTTGCCAACGCATTCTGAATAAATACAATTACCACGACCTGGCTCGCCCCTATACCGCTTGCGAGTATAAAAAGCAGGCCTATTACGAAATGCATCTTGCGGTGCGCTATAATATGTTTAATGCCATGCTTAATCTCAGTAAAAACAGATTGTTGAATAATCTCTTTTACATTGCGCCCTATTTCACTGAGGCTCTCCTTGACTGCGCTTATTGCCTCCCTTTTTCTTACAAAGGATACTAATAAGGCAGAAACAAAAAATGTAAATCCATCTATTACAAGCGCTCCTTTTACCCCGATTGTAGGCATGGACACTATAATCCCACCTAGACCAAAACCAAGCGCGGAGGCTATCATGCCTGTTGTGTGCATCAACGAGTTTGCCTTAAGAAGCTTATCTCCTGTAACAAGCTGTGGCACGATAGACATCTTCGCCGGTATAAAGAACCGTGTGACTGAAAATATAATGAAAACAATTATATATACCGGAAAAACCGGCTTTAGCGTGGGCACCAAAGCCCAATACATGACTATGCTAAAGATTAATAATCCTCTGACAATATCTGAAATTATCATTGTCCATTTTTTGGACCAACGATCGCAATATACGCCCGCGACAGGGCCAACGATAAATACTGGTATGATAACAAAAATAAATAGTTTCGCTAATTCGTATGCTGAGCCTGGTGCTCGCTGTGACACTAAGCCTACCAGGGCCATCATAGCAAACTTATCGCCAAACTGAGATATTATCTGGCCTAGCCACACGAACAAAAAATTTGGCTCTTTTAAAACGTCTCTTAATTTTGACATATTATTTGGAGCTGGCGAGTGGAATCGAACCACCAATCCGCGCATTACGAATGCGCTGCTTTACCATTGAGCCACGCCAGCTTGTTTGTTGTTATGTATTTTTCATAGTATATATTATATATGGCCAAAAATCAAATAAAAATGAGAGTGCTTAAAAAAATCCAAGCACTCTCATTTTGGTTATCTACTTGCTGTTGACTGTGCACTGTTAACTGTCAACTAAAATGGTGCCGGGAATCAGAATTGAACTGATGACGCAGGGCTTTTCAGGCCCTCGCTCTACCGACTGAGCTATCCCGGCACATGCATCTCTGTAAACCAATCAGGCAAAGCTATACACGAAATTTTCTTTATAACGTGTGTTGATTTATTATAAGCCTGAGCAGAATCCCGTAAGAGATCTCTGTGAAATATATGGCGGGGACGACGGGATTCGAACCCGCGATCCTCAGATCGACAATCTGATGCGTTGAGCCAGCTACGCTACGTCCCCCATTAGCTAAGAGTTCACTGCTCGCAGTTAACAGATATCATCTACTGCGTTCTGTCACCTGTCACCTGTGAACTGTTAACTAAATTGGCGCGCCATGTACCCGAGAGCGTTGCCCTAAACCACTCGCTGCTTTGCAACTCGGGTTCAAGGCATGTACCACATGTAAGCAAACTCGAGTGGTACATGGTGGGCGGTGTAGGAGTCGAACCTACGACCTCCTGTGTGTAAAACAGGCGTTCTAACCAACTGAACTAACCGCCCAATATATCAAATAATACCAACGTATTCAAAAGACCAAATTTTCAAACAGTATTCCTGTCCGCCGTAGCTGCACCGGAATAACCATTCTGAACAGCAAAGGCGGAAACTGAACTAACCGCCCGATATATTGTACATTGTTTCCGATAATTAGTAATTCTAAAAAGATCACACTTCTTTGTATCCAGCATCTAGCGTCTAGAACAAAGAGTTTATATATTATCCACAAAGAGTGGGGTCTTGTCAACTCTTTTTAGCCCTTTGGCAATGCTGTCATGGTAAAAACCATCACAAAAAGCGCAACTGTCTCTATAACGCCAAGAACCATTATATAGTTCCCAAAGCCTTTACCTGTCTCTGTCAAGGCATCTGCCGCGCTTGCGCCTGCTTTTCCCTGCATCCAGGCTGAAGCGCCCAGCGCAAGGCCTGCTGCTGCGCCTAATATCATCTGAAACATATAAGAATCTGGTGGCAAGTTCGCCGCTTGTATCTGATTTTTAAGGATAAAACCATATATTGTCTGTGATAGCGGCGCGCCAACAAACGCAATTAGGATAAATGGCGCCATCTTATTCTGTGCAAATGCCTTTTTCCACGCGCCTATTGCTGCCATACCCGCGGCACCTGTTCCTAATGCTGAACCAACCGCAGCAAATGTAAGTGAAAGACCCATATCTCCTAAACCCTGTATCATATCCTTAATCCTCCTCTGTTATAATCCTTAATTCTTAATTCTCTAATCCTTGATATTCACTCCTTAAATGGCGCGTACTCTTTACCTGACCACTCCATGCCCATCTGCCCTGAAAATTCCAACATATTAAGCCTGACACCGTGAACAATAACAGCCATAAATCCTAATATGATGTTTAAACCATGCCCAAGAAACAATATCGAGGCTGCTACTAAGCTGGTAATGATTGAATTAAAACCAATTGAAACTGCCATATCATTAAATGTGCTCGCCAAAACCACGGATGCGTAACCTACCGCGAATAATCTTATATACGATACAATATCTCCAAATGAGCTTATTATTTTTAATGGAACATTCGTTAGGGTTGTCCCTATGCCTTTTAATATATTTTTCTGCGGATTACTAAAAAGAAATATGAGCCCTAAACCAACGATCAAAATATATTTAGCGAAATCCGGAAACGGCCTTGCTATCACAAGCATACCTGCAACAAAATAGAGCCCCCACAAAGCAAATATCCAACCTAATTCCGCTAATACCTTCAGAGAGTTGCAATACCTGAAACCCAATGTAAGATGAGCGATGCTTAATTGTATGACCCCAATTGTAAAACATATAAATATCATGAGGTTCTGGTTGTTACCTGCGAAACTGCCTATATCTTGAATAATGAAAGAGCTAAGAATCGGCAGCTGCGCAAGATGGGCTGAGCCAAACCATGTCCCTGTAATGGCGCCCCATACAATAGTCGCGAAACTCAACACATACATAAGAAAAAACGGCTGAGGAGGGGCCTTTCTAAATTTTTTACGGACAAGAAATGTTGTTATAAAAAAGAGCAGGCCATAACCGGCATCACCGATAAGCATAGCGAAAAACAGGCTAAAAAATAGCAGAAACCATAGGCTTATATCATACTCCTCATAACCCGGCACTGTATTCATAAAATTAAATACCGGCTTGATAATCTCTATCCACTTGGGATTTCTAATAAAAGTCGGCACATCATCCATCTCATCGGTCTCTTCAAGCATATACCCTGCGCTATGCTCATTCGCAAGTTTCGCTACTTCAGCGTGTTTGTCATTAGGTAAAAATCCCTGAAGATACGCAAAATCTTTCTCTGTCCCCATGCCATGTTTTACGCCTAAAAAATTTTTTAGCTTTTCTAATCCCTGTGAATATCTCTTAAGGCCAACGAGCGCGCCTGCATTCGCGCTCAGTATGCCATTTATCTCACCTGCTCTCTGCTGTAACGCCTGGAAGCGTGAGTGAATCTGGTTAAAATCCTCGTCAGGAAGCGATATCTCCTTAAACGGCAGGTTATCGTAAGGATTTTGTGAAAAATGTGCCACGTAACTATATTTTTTTTGCTGTTTTATTACCTCTATATCTGCCCTATCAGCAACCTGTTTCAGCTCATTGCTGTTAAGCATATACAGTTTAATATAGACCCCTTTTTCAGCGAGCGTAGCAATATCCCTTGCACTAAATTCGCCCCATGGTTGAAAGTACTCTATGCGCTCTTTGATCTGCTCTATTTCCTGTTTGGCTGCAGATGCTTCATTATATAAGCCTACTATAAACTGGATCTTCTCCCGCATCTCTGCCTCTGACCACGATATTACCTGAACAGATTTTTGTCTCTGATGCTCTTCTAGGGCCTGCGTAGCGTGCTTGGCTTGCACAAGGCACTCCTCTACACTTGCGAGATTTTCTGATAGCGGTTTTTTAATATTTTGAATGTGAACAACCCCGAGCGCACGCAAGGCATTTAACATATCTTGTGTGCCTGCTTGTGTCACAATGAGTGTTAATTTTTTCATCCTTACAATCACAGCATTACCCTTCTACTTGCATCCAGCATCTAGTATCGTGGGGCTAATTAACCTACGCTGCTGCATGCTTCTGTTCAATCTTGCGCTTCGCGATCTTTCCTGTCACAACTGCCGCTGTCTGCATATCACCAAGCACTATATTGATCTTTCTGATATTTTCATATGCCTGCGGAATCATTATCTTCTCAAACAGGTTGACCCTTTGCGCCGTGATCCTGAGTTCTTCCGCTAAGAGCGCTTGTTTTCTCTTGAGCAAATCCACTCTAACCTTAAGAGTGCTGACTTTCTTCACCGTTTCTATGCCGAAATCTATCCATAACGAGGTAGACCTAAGATCATATTGTTGCTGCTTAAAATCTATTCGTTCAAAGACCGGTATCTCTATGCCTGCTATGTTCTCTTCTGTTGTATAAACCTTTTCTATATGTATCAGGTCTTTGATGCCTACGTCCTCTGCAAAAACCGATACCCAACTGTTGATAGAGGCTTCATGTTTATCGATCTCCTCCTCAATCTCGTGAATGGCGCGTACTACCTTTACGATCTCTAGTTGCAATTGTTGTTTTTTTAAAATAAGGGTGGGCAGGTATCGGGTAAACCGCTTTAAGTCGTCTTTCTGTCTCTTTAATTCATTCTTCGTATATTTTAACTTTGCCACAACTTATGCCTTTGCGCTCTAGAGCCTTATCTCTTATTTATTGGGCCAGAATTTATCAATCAGCTCTGTTCTAAAATTAGTCTCGTGTGGTTCAAAACAGCTCGCTAAAATTTTCCACCCATTATCCAGGGCCTTTTCCAGGGGAATATTTACCTTTAAGTCCATCATGTTGTCTTCAAATAATTTACCGTATTTAATCAACTTGTTGTCCCAATCGCTCATTCTAAAGCCCATAGCCTTTTTTTCTTCCGCGTCTTTATACTGAGCGTATAATTGGATCATGCCATCCATGATCGCCCTATGATCTTCCCTGGTATTTTTGTTAACGAGTTGCTTCAGCCTGCTTAGAGAACCAAAGGGCTCAATACGCGCGTTACGCAGATAAAACTGGCCCTCTGTAATGTAGCCTGTATTATCAGGCACCGGGTGTGTCACATCGTCACCAGGCATCGTCGTAACTGCCAATACAGTAATAGAACCCGCTCCCTCAAAATCCACTGCTTTCTCATATCTAGAGGCAAGTTGGCTATATAAATCACCGGGATAGCCCCTGTTCGAGGGAACTTGCTCCATTGTAATGGCCATCTCTTTTAAGGCATCCGCGAAGTTTGTCATATCCGATAAAAGAACCAGTGTCTTCTTGCCATCCAATGCGAATTTCTCAGCCACAGCAAGACACATGTCCGGCACCATAAGTCCTTCTACTATAGGGTCTGATGCTGTATGAACAAAAAAGATAGACCTGCTAAGCGCGCCGCCATCCTCTAGTGTAGATTTAAAATACATGTACTGGTCATATTTTAAGCCGATGCCCCCAAGAATAATCAGATCTACTTCAGCCTGAAGCGCTATTCTAGCAAGCAGTTCATTGTAGGGCTCACCGGAGACGGAAAATATAGGTAACTTTTGCGACTCAACGAGTGAATTAAAGAGATCTATCATAGGTATGTTTGTTCTGATCATATTGCTCGGTATAATGCGCTTTGCCGGGTTAACAACGGGGCCTGCTACTTCTATCATATTATCGGAAAGACTTGGCCCGCCGTCACGCGGTATACCGCTTCCATTAAATATCCTTCCTAATAAATTAGAGGAAAACCCTACCTGCATAGGGTGGCCCAAAAATTTTACCTCATCCCCCGTAGAGACCCCTCTCGAGCCCTGAAATGCCTGCAGATAGACCATATCTTTATCCAGCCTGATAACCTGGGCAAGCGAGTCTCCATGTGAGGTAGTAACCTGCGCAAGCTCTTCATACGCCACCCCTTCAGCGCGTACCGCGATAACATTACCAACAATACTTAATATTTTAGTGCATACTCTTTGCATAAGATTTTTCCTTTAACAGGCTCTCTATCTTTTCCTGCTGCTGTTTAAAGGGCTTTGTGTCCCACAGGGCATAATTCCAGTCTATGAACGCCTGCCTCAATCCATAGAAAAATTGGCGGGCTTCCTGTTTGTCCTTTATTAAAAACTCTCTCTCCAGTATGGTCTTCACTAAAAATGTAAACACATATTCCTGCCTCTGGGTTGAGGTTGCTGAATCAACAGGATCAAAACCGTTTTGCTGCATATATACAACATCAAGAAACTCTGCCTTAAGGTAAACTTCAAAATCCTCTACAGATGTGCCTTCTTCGCCAACAACCTTCATCATCTGGCTAACCTGGTCCCCTTTGAACAACAGCTCTTTAGCGTTATCGACTAATTCTTTAGGTATTGCGCTATCGTATTTCGACCAACTCTCTAGAGGGTCCACTGATGGAAATTTACGCGCATCCGCCCTGTCCCGTGAAAGGCCATGAAAAGCGCCTACAACTTTAAGCGTTGCCTGCGTTACAGGTTCTTCAAAGCTTCCTCCCGCGGGGCTTACTGTGCCGCCGATTGTAAGGCTGCCTATGTTACCGTCGTGAAGCTTGACAATGCCCGCGCGCTCATAAAACTGCGCGATGCGCGACTCCAAATACGCGGGGTATGCCTCCTCTCCGGGTATCTCTTCCAAGCGCCCTGATATCTCCCTCATCGCCTGTGCCCAGCGTGATGTAGAATCCGCAAGTAAAAGAACATTTAATCCCATCTGCCTGTAATATTCCGATATAGTCGCTGCTGTATAAACAGAGGATTCTCGAGCAGCTACCGGCATAGAAGATGTGTTACATATAATGATCGTCCTATCCATCAAAACCTTGCCTGTGCGCGGATCTTTCAGCTTAGGGAACTCTCTTAAAGTTTCAACGACCTCTCCCGCGCGTTCACCGCATGCGGCGATAACAACAATATCGATCTCCGCGTAACGGCTTGTAAGCTGTTGCAATACTGTCTTGCCGGCGCCAAAAGGACCCGGTATACAATATGTACCACCTTTTGCAACAGGGAAGAAAGTATCGATAATACGTATCCTTGTAGAAAGCGCTTCCTTGGGTGCGAGTTTTTCATTATAAGCTGTTATAGGTATCTTTACTGGCCAGTCAAAGACCATGCTAACATTCGCCACCACTCCGGCACTATCCTTAATCTTAGCAATAGTATGCTCTACAACATAGTCATCTTCTAGCGCTATATCATCTATGAGATATTCATCCTTCATATAAAAAGGCACCATTATATTATGCTTAAATATGCCTTCATGCACATGGCCGAGAACGCTCCCTGCAACAACACGGTCGCCTTTCTTCGCGAAGGGCTTGAATTTCCATTTTTTTGTCAGCGATATAGCGCCAAGCTCTTTGCCGATAGGCAAAAAGAATCCGAATTTTGAAGCCAGCTCTGGAAGCGGGTTCTGCAGGCCATCATATATCTGTGACAAGAGGCCCGGGCCAAGTTGCACAGATAGCATCTTACCGGAAAATTCAATTCTGTCACCTACCTTTATCCCCTTGGTTACCTCAAAGACCTGCAAAAACGCAATACCCCCTTCAATCTTGATAACCTCTGACTTCAATCGCTGGTCATCTCTTATAACGTAACCCACCTCGTTTTGTATAATATTATCCTTGAACCGAACCTGTATCATGTTACCATTAATAGCGACTATCTCACCCGCGTGCTTAATCATATGCTACCTCACAAACACTTTTAAATACTTGCATACCCTCGTCCTTGTTAAATGCCGCAAAACGCTCCAGTATCTGCAGCTTTAGAAAATAGACAATCAACATATCCGTATCAAAATAGTGGCCGCTCTCAAGTTCGTCGAGCATGATCCACTGTTTCCTTGCAAATTCTTTTTCCATTAAAAGGGGCGTCGCCTGAGCAAACACAGATGCCATGGAGGCAGGCAGCTTCTCGCCTTGAGAGTTTTGAGTGATCTCTCGCGCCTTACTTAGGTCATCACGCAAACAAGAATCAGCCTCTCTCCATCGCATAAGAGTCTGATTTCTCTGACAAGGTATCGTTGAACTGTCTATGCTCGCTCTGCGCAATGCCCAAAGTTCCAGCGGACCCACCCATTTCTCGCATTCTGATAAAAATTTTTTAATCTCTATCTCCGGCTTTGCGGCAAACTGTAATAACGGCAAAGACGAGATAAGATAATAATACTTACTCTGCATTCTTCTCTTCTTGTTTAAGGCCCAAATCAATATCCAGAGCATCTACCAGCTTTGGATTCAGATATCGCTTAAACCCTTCCGCTATTGCCTGGTCTGTAAAATCAAGGTACGAATCCTTGCCTCGTGCCCCGATACGAAAGCCTTTCTCGATACCCTTGCCTGCCCGTAACAAAACTTTTTCCTTTGCTTCTTTTCTTAAGGCCGCAAATAGCTTTACCTCTAATGCCTTCTTATCAGCATCACTGACTACTACCTCAATATCCATTATGCCATCTTTAATGCAGTGCTCTACTGCCTGCATAATAATATCCTTAAGCACCGCGGGACTAAGCTCATCCCTAACATTTGTCTTCACTACTCTCGCAAAGAACTCTGTAACCCTGCCGCGCAATGCAAGTAACGCGTCTCTTGCGGCCTGTTTAAGGGCCTGATCTGATGAGACCTTAAAAGCACTTGCCTCGTCTTGCGCCCGTGTTACTATTGCCTTAGCTTTTTCCTGCGCTTCGTTCATTACGCCTTCCGCTTGTCTCTGAGCTCCGGCAATGATCTTAGCTGCCTCTGTTTCCGCCTGTTCTACCCCGTCTTTTTTTATCTTATCAATAAGATTTTTTAATTCCATTGTCATGATATGCTCCGTTTGGTTTTACAAACACCAATGCCGCTTTTCTGTAAAATATCTTATTTTTCAATATTGAAAGGTTAAAGCGCTTGTAACCTTTGTAACATTTGCAACTTTTGTAACCTTTGTAACATTTTAATTTGTCCGCGAGCCATGCTTTATAAGAGTTTTTTTAGCTTTGCACATTGGGCACCTTTGATCTGTATAGGTTTTTATCTTTATCTTTTTTAGTGTCTCCACTCGAAGCTTACCAAAAATATTGCTTTTAGCGCCGCGGTCTATCAACGAAGCGATACCTACTATCTTAGGCTTATACGACTTGAGCGCTGATATAACTTCTTTGACAGACTTGCCAGTTGTGATCACATCTTCCGCGATTAAGATACGCTCCCCTTTTTCGATATTAAAACCTCTTCTAAGTTGCATCTTTTGGTCTTTCCGCTCTGTAAAAACAGCTCTTACTCCAAGCGCGCGCGCTAATTCATGCGCGACAATAATACCACCGTAGGCGGGCCCTACTACCAAATCTATCTTTTCGTATTTAAATTTCTCCGCCAGTCTCTTGCAAAGCTCCTCTGCGTAAGCAGGATAACGCAACAATAGCGCACACTGCAAATATTGTTCGCTATGCAAGCCGCTGGATAGTAAAAAATGCCCCTTTAAAAGTGCGTTTGCCTTCTCAAGCATCTCTAAGATATCAATGTTCTTCATCAGTCTCCTTTGCCTAGTTTCGATATAGGATAAACCTTCATCGCAATTTTGTCAAGAGTATATCAAATTATTGTTGGGGTTCTTTCTGGGGGCAAACGCTGGCTACATAAGATTGCCGCAAAAGACGATTATGTCTTAGCTTTTTTCTATAGGGTGTCACGCAGTATATCATTTGCAACGCAAATAGGTTTTTTTGCTTTTGTAATAGGCCTGCCCACTACAATATAGTCCGCGCCATGGGATATGGCTAATTTAGGCGTCATGATACGCTTTTGGTCCTGTGTATCAGAGGCTATCGTGCGTATCCCGGGCGATACAATTGTAAACTTTGTGCCGCAGGCCCTTCGAATCGCTTGTATTTCATTGCCTGAGCAAACAACGCCATCTAAACCACTTGCTTTCGCGAGCATAGCAAGCCTCTCTGCCTGCATTAGTGGGCTCCTGTTAATGCCTATCTGAGACAATGCCTTCCTATCGATGCTCGTTAGCACCGTAACAGCAAGAAGGATGGAAGCCTTTGTCTTTGCCTGTGCCGCATGCTGCATCATGGCCTTGCCGCCTGTCGCATGAACATTAGTCATGAATACTCCCATGGAACACGCCTGCCTAACTGCCTGATAAACCGTATTGGGAATATCGTGAAATTTTAAATCCAGAAAAACCTTTGCGCGCTTTTTCTGTACCATCTTTACCGCCTCTGGCCCCACCCTGGTAAAAAGCTGGCTGCCGATCTTAAATATCTTTACCGCCGGATAAAGCATATCAACTAGCCTGGTTGCTTTTTTTAAACTATCTACGTCCAGCGCTACTATAAGCTTATTCTTCATGTTTTCAATTTTCCTGTAAGTTCTCTTATGCTCTTTAACTTGTTTCGTTTTAAATAGCGCTTGATGCCATCTATGATACTTGGCATCGCTTGTGGGTTTACAAAATTAGCTGTGCCTACCTGAATAGCGCTCGCGCCGCATAAGAAAAATGCCAGCGCGTCTTCCGCGTTCATGATTCCGCCCATGCCAATAATCGGTATCTTTACAGCCTTGTAGGCCTGCCAGGTCATACATAATGCCACTGGTTTAATGGCTGGCCCGCTTAAACCGCCTGTTACATTGCCAAGGCGCGGCCTCTGTGTCGCTATGTCAACATCCATGCCTATGAGCGTGTTAATAAGCGATATGGCATCGGCTCCGGCATCCTCAGCCGCTCTTGCGATCTCCGCGATGTCAGTCACGTTCGGTGAAAGTTTCGCGATAATCGTTTTCCTTGTTGCTCTTCTAACCGCTCGCACTATTGCCCCTGTCTCTTTTGCGTCTTGCGCAAATAAGCGTGTCCTGCCATGATGCTCAACATTCGGACATGAAATATTAACCTCTGTCGCGTCTACGGTCGGCAAGTCTAATCGCTTAGCTAGTTCCGCATACTCGTTCTTGCGCTTGCCTGCGATGCTTACTATAATCTTTGTGCCCGCACCCTTGAGATAGTCGAGCTTAGTATCAACAAAATCCTCTATGCCATCATTTTGCAGGCCTATAGAATTAAGCATGCCTGCTGTAGACTCCCATATACGCGGTGGCACATTACCATTAGATGGTTTAAGCGTAATCGACTTAGTAATAATGGCGCCTAAATCACTAGGTTGGACCAGATCCTGATATTCCTTGCCATAGCCAAATGTGCCGGATGCGGCCATAACCGGATTATCGAGTTTTAAACGCCCTATCTTGATTCCTATCCCGCTCACTTTTACTCCCATATGATATCCTCTAAATCAAAAACAGGCCCATCTTTGCATACTCGTTTATAGCCGGCCTTTGTCATTATAGCGCATCCCAAACAAGCGCCTACGCCACAGCCCATGCGCTCCTCAAAAGATCCTTGAGCCTGTATTGCGTAATATTTCGTGATTGTAGCTACTGCTTTAAGCATTGCTGAGGGTCCACACACATACAGTCCGACCTCAGGACTATATTCGGATATTGTAACGGTTTTCGCTTGCCTTGATGACAAGGCTGTGGCGTTCTTGCGCAGATCGAATTGCTCAATTACGCTTTCTAAAACAGCTGTCGCAAGGCCTTGTTCTCCCTCTGAACCATCCTCTGTCATTACAATGACCTTCGCGCCAATATCACGCAATTCCTTTTTACACATTACAAAATCTTTTGTCTTGGCGCCCAGAATAACTGTTATGGTTCTTTTTCGAAATCTTGCCAGACTGTCTGCTAATGCTATCAAAGGGGCTATGCCCATGCCGCCTGCCATTAAGATAAAGTTGGACTGTCCTTTCGGCACCTTAAACCCGTTACCAAGAGGCCCGATAATATCAAGATACGTCCCTTTAGAGCGCCTCGACATAAGCTGGGTCCCTTTTCCTTCGATCTTATATAATAGTTCTATAATATTCGAACTCGAACCTATGCGATGTATGCTAATAGGCCGCCTTAATAATGGGTCGTAATCACTGCCCGCCCTAATATGCAGAAACTGGCCTGGCCTGACTGGCACGTGAAGTTTGCCCAAATCAAGAACCATCTTAAAATGCTCGCTTGCTATCTCTTTGTTTAACAATATCTCAGCTTTTATCTGTTGCATCGTTTTCTCTTTTGCGGCTTAATTACATGTTTACAGCGTACTCAGTATGCATGCCCTCATCAAACCTTATGAGGTAAAACGCGCACAATTTTACCATTCTCCCAAACAGCAAGGGGACGGCCTGTTTTTTTGTGGCGAGAAACCACTCCTTTAACCGCTTCCTTCAAAGCAAGCAAAGCTTTGTCCTGTAATGTTTTTCTCTTTTTCATATACCCGCTCCTGTCTTATGTAGTATCTCTTTTAGCAGCTGCTTATGGATAACATCGATTTCACAATTATCTTTTTTTGCGATTAAAAACGGTTTTATACCTGAATTATCAAACAACATCCATGTATCCAATAATGGCATATACAGCTTGAAAAAATTCTTGATACTTCTATCAAATCTTCGTTTTACATCTTCTGATGGAACATGGTGCCCGCCCTCTGCCACCCTATCTCTTATGCGCACAATTGCCAACTGCGGATTAGGAACCCACAGAAAAAATAAGTGCAGATTGTATCCTTTTGTTTTTAATTCCTTAAAAAGATTAGCATATAACTTACCCGCTAGTGTTGATTCAAAGGAAAAATCCATACCGCTTTTCGCAAATTCATAAATCTGACTCAAAACAAGCTTCCCTGCTTTAATCGCTGCGCTACTAGGAGAAAACGGAGAGAGCCCTTGAGCTATAAGATCAGCATTGACAAAATTTGGGCACTTAGCATAATGTGGTAAAAATTTGCTTGCAAATGTCGTCTTTCCAGAACCATTAGGTCCAGCTATTATGTAAACATTTTTGCTATTTTTCATCTTCTCTCTTCTGTGTTTTCTTGCAAGCCAACAACACGCCTAAAACAGCTCTGCCGGTCTTTTTGATGCTAGAACAGGCTCGTTCTCCTTAAAAATGTTTACTGTGCCGAATTCGCCGTCATATCCAGGGCTGATTATAAGATCTCCTTTGCGCACTCTGACAATCGCCTGCAAAAGTCTTTCTGACAGGCATGAGGCTAAATCCGCTTCTGTCGCGTGGAGCAAAACCTCAAACTCAGTTCCGAAATACCGGACTACCCGTTGATACTCACTCTGCACGCCTTTTGTCTGCACACCCTTCTTATGTGCCTCTGCTATTATCTCCTGCAAGGGTACCATTCTCTTAAACGGGGTGGCATTCTTTGGCACAAATCCATCCGGCCTATCCGCTAAATCATCTACTCTACTCATTACACCAACCGTGAGAGGCCTGTTACATTTAGGGCAAAGCCCCTTATGTTGTTTTGTCTCTTCAGGCGAAAACTGTATGCCACAGTCTCTGTGTCCATCAAAATGGTATTTGCCCTCTTCCGGAAAAAATTCAACTGTAAAAAGCATATTCTTCTTGGTCTTATGTTTTATCGCCCCTATTATGCTATTGTAGCTCATCTCTGTATCAAAAACATTGACCTCGCGCCCAAGCTTTGCAGGAGAATGAGCATCTGAATTCGATAGCAAGGTATATTTATCCAGAGCGCTTATGCGCCAATTCATGGCAGGGTCAGAACTTAAGCCTGTTTCCAAAGCATAAATATTTTTTGTCTCTTCTTCAAAACATTCTTCAATAGTATCAAAGCCTGACCTTGAACCAAAGAGGCTAAACCATGGCGTAAAGATATGTGCTGGTATAATCATACAGTCTGGCGATATGTCCAGGCAGAGTTTTACAATATCCTTTACATCAAAGCCAAAGATAGGCCTGCCGTCTGAGAGAATATTACCTCTCTTGCCCAATGCTTTGCCTATCTTACCAGCAACATCCAGATTAGGGGCAACAAGAATCGTATGTATGCGCCTACCGCGCCCGTTTTTGCTATACATATTGCTAACTTCAGCGGTTAGAATAAACTTCGCGCCTTCGTGCTCATACAGTCCGCTGGGCAACTGCTTCAGGTTACCTCTTAGTTCTTTAAGCCACGCGGGATGGGTAAAATCACCGGTACCTATAAGATCTATGCCTTTTAACTTGGACCATTGAGCGATATGGTCAAGATCCATCGCCTTGCTTGTAGCGCGGCTGTATTTTGTATGAACATGAAAGTCTGCTGTAAACTTCACGAGCGCTCCTTGTAAGAATATACTAGTTTCCCGTTTAAAATTGTGTGCACAGGCCTGCCTTTTAAGTTTTTGTTGATAAATGGGGAGTTCTTTGATTTTGAAAGTATCTCTTGCTTGGCAAGCGCCCACTCCTGGTTGGGGTCTACGATCACGATATCCGCATTGTCGCCTTGCGCGATAGAGCCTCTGTTTAAGCCCAGCACATTCGATGGATTCCATGCTACTAGCTCCGCTATTCTGTTCCAATCCATGATCCCGGTATGCAGCAACTCAGTAATAGTCACGGCTAATTCTGTTTCAAGGCCGATAATGCCGAACGCGGCGCGCTCAAATTCTATATCCTTCTCATTGTCCGTGTGGGGGGCGTGGTCTGAGGCTATAACATCTATCGTTCCGTCTGCCAGGGCCTTTTTTATGGCAGCAACATCCTCTGCTCCGCGCAATGGCGGATTCATCTTCATATTCGTATCAAAATCAAGCACATCTGTTTCAGTGAGCGCGAAATAATGAGGGCATGTCTCTGCTGTCACTAATATCTGCTTTTTCTTAGCCTTTCTTATGATATCCACACTCTCCTTGCAACTCACATGGGCAATATGTATACGCGCGCCTGCCTTTTCTGCTAAAGAGATATCTCGTTCTACGCGCTTAAATTCTGAGGCCTTTGATATCCCGCGCAGCCCCATGCGCGTAGAGGTCAATCCGCGGTTTACGGATCCTTCATCTGATAGGGACGTGTCTTCACAGTGGCACATCACTACCATAGAATGTTTTTTTGCGTGCTGCATAGCCTGCAACAGAACCTTTTCATCGTCGACTGAAGAGCCATCATCTGTAATAACCGTCACACCTTTTGCCTTTAATCCGGCTATATTAACTAATTCGTGGCCTTTTCTGCCTCTTGTAATCGCTCCCGCTATCAAGACCTGAGCCTTAGCTGTTTTGCTTATAGCCTTCTGTAGCATGCTAACAGATTGAGGAGAGTCGATACATGGCGTTGTGTTAGGCATCGCAAGCAATGATGTCACCCCGCCTTTTATTGCCGCGGATGTAGCGCTGGCTATGGTCTCCTTATCTTCACGTCCCGGTTCACGCAGATGTACGTGCATATCAACAAGTCCGGGCAGGACTATGCGCCCTTGAGCATCGATTACCTGCCCTGCCTTCGCATTGATTGCTTTAGCAACATGCTTAATCTTGTCCTCGACTATAAGTATATCGCAGATCCTATCTACATTGCTCTTAGGGTCAACCACACGTCCTTTTTTTATTAAAATGCTCATTGTGCGCGCCTTACCTGTGATATCAAGAACAGTACTGCCATTCGGATAGCTATGCCGTTTGTTACTTGTTCAAGTATGACTGAGTTTTCTCCGTCCGCGACTGCGCTCGATATCTCTATGCCGCGATTAATCGGACCGGGGTGCATAACGATTATGTCTTTTTTTGCCTTTTTAAGCCGTTCCTCTGTAACCGCGAAATTCCTAAAATATTCTAATTGTCTTGGAAACGCCGCGCCTGCATCCCGTTCGAATTGCATGCGTAAAACATTGACCGCGTCAGCGGCTGCCAGAGCGCTATCTATACTATGAGTAACATTGACACCCATCTTTTCAACCTCCGGAGGGATGAGAAGCTCCGGCGCGCAGACAGTTACTTTCGCCCCGAGTTTAGTTAGCCCCCATATATTAGAACGGGCTACGCGAGAATGGGCGATATCCCCTACTATGCTTACCTTCAAACCTTTTATATTGCCAAGCTTCTGCTTTAATGTAAAGATATCCAGTAAAGCCTGTGTCGGGTGTTCGTGCCATCCATCTCCCGCGTTTACCACGCTTATCCCCACGTGACGGGCAAGCATGGCTGCCGCGCCTGAGGCATTATGCCTGACAACTATTACATCGGCCTTTAGCGCCTGTATGCTTAAACCTGTATCGATTAAGGTCTCGCCTTTTTTTACGCTTGATGTCTCTGTAGCAATGTTGATTACATCCGCGGACAAGCGCTTAGCCGCTATTTCAAAAGAGACCCTTGTGCGAGTAGACGGCTCATAAAAAAGGTTCACTACTGTCCTGCCGCGTAAAGCAGGCACCTTCTTTATTCCTCTGGTAGAGACCTCCTTAAAAGACTCTGCCGTAGAGAGAATAAGCTCTATCTGTTCTCTGCTTAGATTCTCAAGCCCTAAAAGGTCTTTCTGTGCCCATTTCGTCATAACGCATATTCCTTATCCTTGCACTAAAACCTGATCTTGTTTATCTATTTCATGAAGCTTCACAACGACTGTCTCTTTCTTTGAGGTCGGTATGTTCTTACCTACATAGTCCGCACGTATCGGTAGCTCCCTGTGGCCCCTGTCTACAAGCACTGCCAGTTGTATGGACTGCGGCCTGCCAAAATCTATAAAGGCGTCAAGCGCCGCTCTTATGGTCCTGCCTGTATACAATACATCATCAACCAGAATAATATTTTTTTCTGAGACATCGAAAGCAATCTTTGTCTCATGAACAACCGGCTGCGAATCAGATATCATCAGATCGTCTCTGTAAAGCGTAATATCCAAAAGGCCTAAAGGTAACGTTGTGCCCTTTAGCTTTTCGATAATAGCGACCAGCCTGTGCGCCAGATACTCACCACGCGTTCGTATGCCAACAATGGCAATAGCGCTATCACCGGCATTATGCTCGATTATCTCATGCGCGATACGCGTAAGTGCGCTCTCTATGGCATGGACATCCATAATCTCTTTTATGTTTTTATGTTGCATAGCATCTTCTTTATGCGTGTAACAGTTGCTCCTGTCCCGCAAGGTTTGCATAGTAGTTACCCTGACACCACGCGCTTGGCTGAACCATTCACTTCGTTTAGATTCAGGGCAAGCTGCTTGGGCGCAGGGTTTATTCGCGATTATGAGTTATGTCGTTGCTTCGCAACTCCGTAACTCATGCGCTCATAAAAATACCCGCAACGGCTGTGCGGGTCCTATGTGTGTAAATTTTTCCACTTTATCTCCTTTTTTGGCCTCTCTGAACCAAGTTAAAAGGTTATTGTGAGTGTAATCATATCACTTCTAATCGGTTTTGTCAAGGCATGTTTTATAGCCTTGTTCATGCTTCGTAACACTTCTCGGTCAAGTTATGCGCGATTGGAATGACTAACGCAAACCCCCCTCTTAGAGGAGCGAATAAAATCAATAAGATGGCGCGTTTCCGAGCTTTTTGCTATCTTTTCTATCTCACTTAGCGCTTGACTCTGGTTTAATCCCGCTCTGTACAAAAGCCTGTAAGCCTCTTTTATCTCTTTACGCGCCGTAATTGATGTGCCTGCCCTTCTTAACCCAATGACATTGTACGCTGTTACTATATTATCGTTTCCTGTTGACATAAAAGGAGGGAAGTCCTTGTTCAGTCTAACGCCGCCACCTACCATAGACAGGGTGCCTATGCGTACGAACTGGTGTATCAAGCATCCGCCGGAGATAAATGCCCTGTCCTCTACTTCCACATACCCGCCGAGCAAGGCATTATTGCATATTATTACATTATTGCCTATACAAGAATTATGCGCTATGTGCGCTAAACACATAAAATAGTTGCTCTCTCCTATTGTCGTAGCCGAATCTTTCGCAGTACCTCGATGCACAGTAACGTGTTCCCTGAATGTGTTATTCTTGCCGATTGTTAAATAGCTCTTCTCTCCCTTATAGGCTAGGTCCTGGGGTTCGCCTCCCAGGCATGCGCCCATATGCACCTTGCAGCCTGTGTCTATGGTAGTTCCGGCAAAGATACGTACATTTGATGATATCTCTGTACCCGCTTCGATTGTCACATCGTCCTCAATAACAGTGTAGGGCCCTATTGTAACCCCATCCGCTATGCGCGCGTTTTTTGAAATTATCGCTGTTTTATGTATCGTCATTTTTTTGCCCATGTCCTTACCGCGTTAATGAGAATAACAAATTCTCCGCGTACTTTTTGCTGATTAAAATAAGCCAACAAGGCGCTTGCGTTGCCTCGTTTTATCTCTTCAAATTTTTTTGTAATTTCCCGCGCCACGACAATCTCCGCGTCGCCCAACACCTCACACATATCTTCTAACGATGCTAATAATCTGTGCGGGGATTCATAACATATGACCGTGCTTGTCTTATTCGCTAATTCTAAAAGCTTCTTTTTGCGCGCCGTTGTTTTGTTCGGCAAAAAACCTTCAAAGGCGAATCTGTCTGTAGGCATACCTGAAACCGCTAACGCCGCGATAGCCGCGTTCGCGCCCGGTATAGAAACTACCTCTATCTCATTATCTATAGCATCTCTGATAACCCGATAACCAGGGTCGCTTATCCCGGGCGTCCCTGCGTCGCTTACCAGGGCTACATTGCTGCCTTTTTTAAGGAACTCGAGTATATATTTTGCTTTTTTCTGCTTATTGTGTTCGAAGTAGCTTGTAAGGGCCTTTGTTATTCCGTAATGATCTAACAGTACCTTAGTATGCCTTGTGTCTTCACAGGCTATTACATCTACCTGCTTAAGCGTTTCTATCGCGCGCAATGTAATGTCATCAAGGTTGCCTATTGGCGTAGCTACTATATAAAGCGTGCCTTCCATGCTATTGCCTATTATTGTCTATTCTACTGTTACGGATTTTGCCAAATTACGCGGCTGGTCAACATCGCGCTTGTTTTTATGAGCTATATAATACGCTAAAAGCTGTAATGGCAGCACAGTAAGTACCGGCGAAAACAACTCCTTCACCTCCGGTATAAAGACTACATAATCTGAGTGGTTCTTGATATGCTTATCGCCTTCTGTCGCGATACTTATTACTATGCCGCCGCGGGCCTTTATCTCCTGTATATTGGAAACGATCTTGTCATAAGTGGCGCTATTTGGCACTATACAGACTACAGGCATAGTCTTGTCTATTAACGCGATAGGGCCGTGCTTCATCTCGCCCGCCGCATAACCTTCCGCGTGCACATAGGACAACTCTTTAAGCTTAAGCGCGCCCTCTAGCGCGTTTGGAAAATTTAGATTTCTTCCCAAATATAAAAAACAATTTTTATCATGATGGTGCCTTGTTATCCTCTTTATAATTTTATGGTCCGCAAGAATCTGCGCCGCTTGTTGCGGTAGGGCCTGCATATCCAAAAGCAATGCTTTAACTTTTTTTGCATTCAGATAAGCATTGAGCCTGCCCAGGTATATGCCAAGCAGGTATAGGATGCAAAGCTGCGCTGTATAAGCCTTTGTCGAGGCAACGCCTATTTCCGGGCCTGCGTGAGTATATATTACACCGCTCGACTCTCTTGTCATGGTAGAGCCTAAGGCATTCACAATGGAAAGCACCGTGGCGCCGCACCGCCTTGATTCACGCATACTGGCTAAAGTGTCCGCTGTCTCGCCGGATTGACTTATCGCTATAACCAGAGTATTATTACTAAGAATCGGCTTTCTGTAGCGAAACTCACTTGAGACATCTACTTCGACCGGGATACCTGTCAGCGCCTCGATAATATATTTACCTGTTAAGCCCGCGTGATATGCCGTACCACAGGCAACAATAATTATCTTGCTAGCGCGCGCCAACTGCTTATCATCAATTGTAAGTTCCTGAAAATAAACACCGTTTTTGTCTTCTGACACCCTGTGATGGACGATCCCCTCTATGACTGAGGGTTGTTCATACATCTCTTTAAGCATGAAATGCGCGTATCCGCCTTTTTCTGCTTGAGAGGCGTCCCATGTAACTGTCGTGGCCTTCTTTTTTATCAGCTGGCCATCAAAACTGCTGACCACAACATCATCCTTCGTAAGCACGGCCAGCTCGTTATCCTCTAGGAATATGACATTCTTTGTGTGCTTGAGAATCGCCGGGACATCGCTTGCGATAAAATTCTCATCTGTGCCCAATCCGACTACCAATGGCGAACCCAACCTTGCGGCTATAAGTTGCTCTGGGTGCTTCCCTAATATAACCCCTATTGCGAAAGACCCCTTAAGTAGCTTAATCGCTGTCCTGACCGCTGTCTCTAAATCATCTTTATAGAATTTTTCTATGAGGTGCGCAATGACTTCCGTATCTGTGTCGGATTTAAAGATATGGCCCTCCAGAACAAGGGACTCTTTAAGGTCTTCGTAATTTTCTATTATGCCATTATGGACTACTGCTATATTTCCTAAACAATCCGTGTGGGGGTGGGCATTGCGTTGGTTTGGGATACCATGCGTGGCCCAACGGCTGTGAGAAATACCGATATTGCCTTTAAGTGGTTTTTTCTTAAGCAGGCTTGACAGTACCGCTATCTTACCTTTTTGCTTTCTTGCAGAAACCTTGCCTTTTGTGATCGTTGCCATACCGGCAGAGTCGTAGCCACGGTATTCGAGCCTTTTTAGCCCGTTCAAAAGAACAGGCTGCGCTTCTTTAGTGCCTATATAGCCTACTATTCCACACATAGTATAAATAATATAACAAATAAGGGGGGATTTCGCAAGTATTGTTTTTTTGGCATAATTTACGCAGGCAAAAAAACATGTTGGGTCACGACCGGTTCTCAAGCACGACCGGTCGTGCTTGAGAACCGGTCGTGGACATTTTAACATTCAAGTGATTTTAGGTTTTGGTCAGGCTGCTGAGCTTATTGCAGATTCTATGCTGGGCCTATATTTCCGCCTTTGCGCGGGGCGGTTGTTATTATTTTTTATACGCCCTATTCCTAAGCGCTGTATGCTTTTGAGTCTTGCGTCTACGAATTGCTTGTATTTTTCTGTTGTGCGTATGCGCGAGTATACTGCGCGAACCTTATCATTGGCTAATTGCTGAGTCTTAAACCCTATGCCTTTGTTAAAAATTTCTAAGTCGTTGCTTTCTACGTGAGCAAGAAAGAAAACGATTGATGGTACAATGCCAGGAGGAACACTTATATATATTGGAACATTGTCATATTTTTTTGTTAAAAAAGACGCAAAGAGCACAAATTCATCGAGTGTTGCCTGCGCACCACAAAAGCCCACTCGTTTTATATTATCAGGGTGTTTTTCATTCCAGATAGAAGCAGCCTCTACCACTGCTTCGTATCTTTCGCATACGCTCGGTTTAAGCGAAGAGAAAAATTGCGCAAAATATTTATCCCCTCTTTTGATGTCTATGCCGAAATCGCGAGAAAGTACTGATTCTGTTAAATCACTGTTGCCTACAGATATAATCTTTGTATGTGGATCAACCATAATGCTGTCTATGTTATCACACGCTTCTACAGTTTCTACCATAGGGCCTGTATCAATTTGCACGCTCGTCTTGTCTGGGTCGATGTCTAAATATTCTAATACAATGCTCTTGGCTATCGGTATTATCTCGTCACGCATAAAGCGGACATCGCGCTGTGTTTTGACCATAGGAAATATCATCCCCGGAATAAAAGCATACCCGGACTTTCTTGCAAGAGATATTAACGCAACATAATAACTTGCTATTCTTGCGGCAATGACTCTTCTGCCGGCATCTGTTCTATAAATATCAAAACCGCTCTTTCCTAAAAGCTTTACGATGCCCGCAACATTCTTGTCCTCTTCAAAATCGTCTGTGCGCAATACGAAGGGGCCTGAATTATTTCTATACTTACTAAGCGATCGATACATATCAACGATAAAAGCATCCAACAGCAAGCGCTCTGCCTGTCCATTAGGATTAGACAAATAAGACTTAAGCACTGATTGAGCCTTATCGCTTGGCGCGAGTTCTGTTCTATACAAGCCTATTCCTCCTATCCCTAGATCGCTTGTTTTTTTCACATTTTTAGGGGAAGATGTGTTGGCGTACACATTAAGCTTAATATCGCTATCTCCCTGTTTGCCTAGCATATACTGCTGCAAGCATAGGTCAGAATAAAATTCCTGCCGCAAAGAAGAGGCCCCGTACCTGCTAAATGTCTCCTCATCCGGGCCGACTACAACAGCACCTTTTCTTTCGCCTAGCGTGGTCTCCACTATTATATCATCTTCTAATGATGCTATCTCTTCCGCGCTACGCGTGCCGGCGCCCAAAAGCACAACAGGTATACCCATACCTTGGGCAACAATGACCCAGTGCGAAGCTATTGCTCCCTCTAAACAAACAATTGCCTTTATGGGTTTTTGTTGTGCCTCTACCAGGTCCTTAAGCGCTTCTACAGGAAGTTCGTCATTTGATAAAAGCACCAAATCTTTATTTTCGTATGTCGCTTTTAAATAAAAAGCCGGTACGTTCTTTAAGCGTACCATAACAGATTCGACGCGCCTCATTCCGTATACAAAAACCCTATATGTATTCTCGCTGCCTTCTATCGATCTGTCAAAATCAAGCGCTGCTTTTTCTTGTAACCTATACGCCTTATACAAAAGCTGCATAACCGTCTTATTCTGCTTCAGGATATTGTCCGAACCATTTATATCCTTATCGGATATGTTCTCTAATACCATTTTATCGATCTCATATGCACTATGTTCATTTTTTAGGTCTGTTTGCGCATCTGCGCATTGTGACATCAAAGACTTGTTTTCCTTGATAATATCTTTTATGGCTTCGCTCTCTATTGTGTCGTGCTCTCTTTCCGCGACAAACAAATCACGTGTCAGTTTTTCGTTTCTCATTGTAAGGGCTTCTATTTTTTCTCCGAGCTCTCTGTCTTGCCTGCCTAATGCATCTATTTGGCTGCTATAATCCTCTAAAAGCTCATCTCTCGCCTGCGTGAATGTATCCCATTGTTCCTGCGCGTCTTCTGGCGTAATAGTCTCTTTCCTGTTAATGTCATTAAATGCTTTCTCCTGCACTAATCGCAATATCTGCTTTAGCGTTTCTTCCCGTTCTGCGTCCTTGCCTGCGCGCGCTTTGCGAATATCAACAGAAAGAAAAAACTCCAACGCGCCTATGGTGTTTCGTATAAGGCGCCTGTTGTTCGGGGCGCTTGTTAAGCGTTCTGAAAAATACTTGTTTACCTTTTTGCAATAACTGCTAAATGCGCGCAAAGCTTCTTCTGCGTTGATAAGGCCCGCAGCTTTTATTGCTTTACTTATCTCCTCTGTTACATTTGGCAGAACATCGTCTCTCTCTGCTTTGATATCACTATGCTGTATGTTTCTTAATATATCGTACGCTGAATAACTTGTGAAAAGCGCTGCCTTGCCAATAATAGTAGCTGGCACAGCATTACTTATTCCCTCGTATATTAAGGTACCTGCTGAAGATTTTTTGTGCCCTAGTACGTTGGTTGCCTCTGTTCTCTGCGCCTGAATCCGCAAAGATAGCGGCCTAAGCGCGTCAAAGGATAGCGCATTTGGCGCACCAAAAAACGCAAAGGCCGTTATTGTTAGTAAGGCTATTTGCGAGCTTCTTTTTTTAGTCAAAAACCACACCTATTCCTCTTTGCCGGATTTATAACGCAGGATATACCTGTACTGTTCCGGGTCTGTCTGCTGTGTTGTATGCGGAGCAACTACGATATATGAAATGCCGCACTCCTTAAGCTTCTGCTTCAAACTTGGCGTATGGAATCCGCCCGCGACAAGCACCGCCACATCAACATCCTCCTGGTTCATGAGTTTTATGGTATTTTGGACAAACGCGTCGTCGCGCTTGTTGGCTATATCGTAGAACTTGACTAGCGTTGCGAGGTTCTTATCAAGGGTATAAGCGGGTTTCAGTAATGTAACGCGCACTCTGTTACGCTTTGCTTGATCCTGCAAGAACTCCATCCAGCTCGCTGTGTTAAAATCGTTGCGATGCTTCTTATAATACTTAAAGTCATTTGGCACGAGTTTAAGATTTAGAAAATTATTCAGCACCTGTAAGCTTTTCGAAATTTCGTATAGCTTGCGCTGTTTGTCGTTTTTTATTAATACATTTTCTATCGCAGTTGACAGTCCGTCCGCTTCTTCGAACAATTTAACGGTATCTATGTCCTCATGCGCGCGCACATACGCCACGTATTTTTCTAGGTTCGGATAATCGCTAATCGGCTCTTGCGCGTTGTTTGCCTCGCTTACCAGGTATTCATGATACTCCGATGGAGTAAGCTTGTTAAGCCGAAATTCAAGCGACTTTGTGACCAAATTCGTCAGTTGTTGTTTTGTGAGTTTTTTAGACAGCTGCTCAATAAGCGCGCTTCTCTCTTTTTCCACAACAGGGAATTTAATATCCTTTTCCATGCCCGTAACTTCAATAAAGCGTGTAAAATCAGGGTAAGTACTGAGGCCCTGCCTGGTCTTGCCTGCAAGCATGTTTATATATTTGTAATAATCCGCCAAACTTATCTGCTCGTCTTCATATTCTTGCCGCGCCTTGTCGAGCTCTAGTAACTGCGGGGAATAAATCTTCTTTTGCAACGCTCTCACGACCGTGCTTATACCGCCAATCTCCTTGTTCGCTTTTTCGCGAAATTGCTCTATAGCAAAAAAGGTGTCGAGATTGGCCTTGTATAGCTCTTCCTCTTCAAGCCCTTCAAGCACTAGGTCGTAATCGGAGATTATATCGAGATATTCCTCTCCTGATATCTTGCCGGATTTAAGGTATTCCTCCGCTACGTCAAGCCTGCGCTCCTTATCCGCGTATGAACGCAGATACGAAAGGCTAACATCGCCCCAGCCGCCCTCTACCATAACTAGTCGTAAGTCATTATTTTGAACAAGCGCGTCTATAATGCGGCTTGAGTTCTTCTGCGCCTCATAGTTAGTGTGAATATCCTGAATATGTATTACTATCTTCGCGTCATCAGATTGTGCCTTATAACCTTCTACTATATGACCGGCGCCTTCTGGGATATCGATAGATAAAGGCAGGCTATCCTTGGCACTGCCCACATCGGAATCCGCTGGTAGCGCGGCCGGCAATACGGGCTGAACCGCTAGTCGATGTTTCTGCTTTTCGTAAAACCTCGCTATTCTTGGTGCGACTATCACAAGTATCGCCAGCGCGCACAATATTGCTGATGATAATACCACTATTCGTTTTTTAAGCACAATGTCTCCTTGTTTTAGTGTCGTTATATCACTTATAAAATACTTTTACCAACTTAATATGAAGTATAGCACACCATTTTCCGGATGTCAAGCCCTAGATGCGGACATTTGCAACTACACTTACTCTACAACGTCATGGTTAAGCGCCGGATCTGGCCTATCAAAAAAATGAGGCCGCGGTGCTTATACGCGAAACAGGTTCTTCAGCCCCTCCTTATGCAAGATCTTGAGAGCTTGACGCACATGCTTCTTGTTGCGGGGATCCTTGTATTGTAAGAGCGCCCTTTGCATCGCCCTTTCTCCCTGGGTTTTGGCCACATATATTTTTTTTCCTGTGTACGGATCCTTCTCTGTATAGTACATGGAACCTGATGTCGTCATGGGCAAAGGAATGTAATCCTGTACCTGTTCCGGGTGAATGTGGTTTTTCGCGAGGTAGACTGCCAATTCAAGGGCATCACACAAGCGTGCGCCGGGGTGCGCTGTTATAAAATAATTTACTAGGTACTGCCTTTTGCCGGCTCTTTTACTAGCAGCCTCAAACCTGCTGATAAGCCTTGGATATTTATCAAACGCGGGTTTATTCATCAGCTTTAGCACAGGCGCGCTACAATGCTCGGGAGCAACTTTTAGTTGCCCGCTTACGTGAGATGCGCACAATTCATCCAGATATGCGTCTGAATAGTGGTCTATTAATAGGTCATACCGCACCCCGCTACCAACAAATACATGTTGTACTCTGGGAACCTTCTTAAGCTCCTTCCAAAGCCGGATCGAATGTTCATAGCCCAGCTTCAGGTTCTTGCATTTTTCCGGCACAAGACACTGCTTATCGCGGCACGCGCCTGTTTTTTCCCACAAAGCGCAGGTTGCCATATACAGGTTTGCCGTTGGGCCACCAATATCTGTGACTGTCCCATGAAATGTTTTTTCTTTTGCGATCACTGATATCTCCTTTGCAATAGAGCGCGTGCTGCGACTTTGCACAATCCTACCCTGATGCAGGCCTAAGGAGCAAAAGCTGCATCCACCTGCGCACCCGCGGTGAGATGTGATCGAATGCTGCACAGTCGCGAACCCCGGAACCCCGCCATCTTTATCATACACGGTGTGCCAAGCGCGCATATATGGCAGGGCGTATATTCCATCTATCTCACTTGCTGTAAGCGGGGAAGCGGGGGGTTTCTGAACAAGAAATCTATCGCCACATTGCTGGACAACTGCCTTACCTGAAAGCGGGTCTGATTCAGAGCATATAATCTTAAACGCTGCGTTAAACGCGTTCTTATCTTTTGCCATGCTCTCGAAAGAAGGGGACAAGACATAATCCTTAACCCCATCGAGCGTTTTTGCCACAACCACTGTACCGTTAATGTTGCTCAGATCAGGGGCGCCGATTGATTGTTTGAAGCGAGAAGCTATCTCTATAACTTGTTTCTCCCCCATGCCATAAACCAGAATATCAGCCTTTGCGTCCACTAAGAGCGAGCGCCTTACCTTGTTTGACCAGTAATCATAATGCGCGAGCCTGCGCATGCTTGCCTCTATGCCGCCTAAAACAATCGGCACGCCCTTAAATGCCTGTTTCAATTTATTCGTATATATAATGCTTGCTCTTTCAGGCCTAAGAAACGCTTGCCCTCCTGGGGAATAATCATCTACATTGCGGATTTTCTTATTCGCGGTGTAGCGCGCGAGCATGGAATCAATATTACCTGCTGTAACCCCGAAAAAAAGCCTTGGCCTGCCCAGTATCTTAAAATCATCGAGGGTATGCCAATCCGGTTGAGCGATAATGCCCACTTTGAAGCCTGCGCCTTCTAATACCCTGCCTATAAGCGCGGCACCGTACGATGGGTGATCGACATACGCGTCTCCTGTGACCAACACTATGTCCAGGCTGGACCAGCCACGTCTTGTCATATCCTTTTTTGATATCGGGAGAAAATCATTCATATTCTATGCGAAAGTTTGTTGGTTGCGCTTTCCAAGTCCATTATAACATTTAACTTGGGGGAGAGCCATAACTCTTTAACTAAAGAACATAAAAGACATACCAAAAAAATCTGTTTTAGGACATAAAAAAACGCGGATTCTGGTATAGAATCCGCGCAACAAAAAAGTGGGCCCCCTTCGCCTCACATATTAGAATATACTCGCAAGGCTACGGTGCCCATTACAGTAAAACAGGCGAAGTTTAAGAACCTATGATGCGGATTGCAGAACGGGGACTGACGGCGGTCCCAGCGGGCAGGCTTCGCTTTTTCCGAAGTTACATCGCGCCCAAGCTACACCAGCCTATCCCGCAAGCTCAGGCTCATGGTAAGCAAAACCCGCCAAAAGGCGGGTTGCATCGAACCATGGTGACCCCAGCGGGACTCGAACCCGCGTAAACGGCTCGAAAAGCCGTTGTCCTAGACCGCTAGACGATGGGGCCACTTAATATACTTATTCGCCGGCAGCTACTAAGGCGATTGCTGAAACACTGTCTTTCGGGGTCTTTAGTGTGATCATCTTAACCCCCTGCGTAGAGCGGCCGCTTGCGCGAATACCTTTCACCGATGTTCGTACAATCGTACCGCTTTCCGTAATAATCATGAGCTCGTCTCTGTCTGTCACCATCTTTAAGCCGATTGCGCAACCTATTTTTGGCGAAGTTTTGAGATTAATTATACCTTTTCCCCCGCGTGATTGCAATCTATATTCGCCGACCGGCGTACGTTTTCCAAAGCCCTTTTCTGATGCTGTTAGTAGTGTCGCGTCATCCTGCGCCACTACCATACCGATCACGCTGTCTTTTTTACCCAGCGATATGCCCTTGACCCCTCGTGCGGCACGACCCATGCTGCGAATGTCTTGTGCCTTAAAGCGTATTGCCTTTCCGTCGCGTGTCGCAAGAATAACATCTTGATGATCATCTGTAAGCACAACCTCAATAAGGCTGTCATCCGCATCGATGGTAATGCCTATAATCCCGCCTTTACGCGGGTTTGCGTACGCAGCTAGTTCTGTCTTTTTGATAATTCCTTTTGCGGTAGCCATCACCAGAGCGCCACCTTTATCAAATTCCTTGACTCGCATAAACGCGCTTATCCTCTCTCCCGGCATAAGCTGTAATAAATTTACCAGCGCCTTGCCTTTGGAAGTGCGAGCTGCCTGAGGTATTTCATGCACCTTAAGCCAAAAGACCTTGCCCTTGTCACTAAAAAACAATATATGCTCATGCGTTGTCGCAATGAACAAGTGCTCGATAAAATCTTCGTCTTTAAGTTCCGCGCCCATCACGCCTCGCCCGCCTCGGTTTTGTTTGCGGTAAGAACTAACAGGCAACCGCTTAATATATCCTCCGTGGCTTACTGTAATCACAACGTCTTCTTCCGCTATCATATCTTCAATCTGCAGGTCTTCTACCTCTCCTACGATATCTGTCCTGCGCTCGTCTCCATATTTTTTCTGCAGCTCCACTAACTCGTCTTTTATAATCTTAAGGACTTTTTTGGCGCTGGCAAGTATTGATTCATAAAGCTCTATTTTTTTCAGCAACTCAAGATACTCCTCCTCTAACTTAGTTCTCTCAAGCGCCGTAAGGCGCTGTAGCTGCATCTCTAATATGGATTGGGCCTGTATCTCGCTTAAGCCAAAGTTTTTCACAAGCGCCTTCTTGGCGGATTGCGTATCTTTTGACTGCTTGATTGTCTTAATAATCTTGTCTATGTGCGTAAGCGCTATCTTTAAACCCTCTAATATGTGCGCTCTATCTTGCGCCTTTTTTAATAAGTATTGTGTTCGCCTTGTTATGATCTCTTTTCTGTGGTCGATATATATATCCAGAAGCTGCCTAAGGGTCAGCACGCGCGGCTGGTTGTTAACAAGCGCAAGCATGATAATGCCAAAGGTCGATGAAAGCTGTGTATGTTTATAGAGCTGGTTAAGTACTACCTGAGCAGGCCTATCACGTTTTAGCTCAACCACAACGCGAATACCCTCTTTGTCTGATTCGTCTCTAATATCTGAAATGCCCTCGATCTTTTTATCGGTGACGAGCTTCGCTATAGATTCGATAAGATTGGACTTGTTAGCCTGATAAGGCAGCTCTGTGATGATGATTGATGATTTGCCGTTCTTCTGTTCTTCGATCTGCGCGCGTGCGTGTAGCTTGATACGCCCGCGGCCTGTTGTATATGCGCTATGGATACCGCTCTTGCCGCAAATAGTCGCGCCTGTCGGAAAATCGGGCCCCTTCACGATCTTTAAAAGGTCCTTTACCGGTATATTTGGCTCATCGATGATTCTTATGATAGCGCCTGCTATCTCATTAAGGTTATGAGGAGGCATATTGGTTGCCATCCCTACCGCTATGCCACTACACCCATTTACTAATAACGTAGGCAGCGCAGAGGGCAATAAGACCGGTTCTTTTAAAGAACCATCAAAGTTAGGGGCAAAATCTATCGTGTCTTTATCGATGTCTGTTAATAACTCGTCAGAAATTGAGGCCATGCGCGCCTCTGTATATCTCATGGCAGCCGCGGGATCTCCGTCAACAGAGCCCCAGTTGCCTTGTCCATCAACTAGCGGGTAACGCAAAGCAAAATCCTGCACCATGCGCACTAAGGCGTCATAAATAGAAGAGTCCCCATGCGGATGGTAACGGCCTAAGCAGTCCCCTACTATACGCGCGCTTTTCTTGTATGGCTTGCTGTGCTGTAACGCTAAGCCGTGCATAGTGTAGAGGATTCTACGCTGCACCGGCTTGAGGCCGTCGCGCGCGTCTGGAAGCGCTCGCCCAACAATAACACTCATCGCATAATTGATATATGACTCTTTAATCTCCGCTTCCACATATCTCTTTGTAATTCTCTCGCCGTGCGTATACATACTATTCCCTTTTTTAGTGTCTCGTTGTGCGTCGCGCGTATCGCGTATTGCGTAAAAACTGTAACGCGATACGCAATACGAATTACGTATCTAAATTGGTGACTTCGCGTGCGTGCTTTTCTATAAACTCTCTGCGGGGCTCCACCGCATCCCCCATCAAAACCGTGAACATCTCATCTGCCTTAACCGCGTCTTCTAAAACAACGTTGAGCAAGGTGCGCCTTTCAGGGTCCATGGTCGTAGTCCAAAGCTGTTCCGGGTTCATTTCACCAAGGCCTTTGTAGCGCTGCAGATACATGCCTTTCTTTGCCCGTGCGTGTACCGCGTGTAACAGCGCCTTCAAGCTAAAGACTTCTAACACCTCTCCATCTGCCTGAAGCTTAAAGAGGGGGGTCTTTTTTTCTTGTTGTGCCGGCTTGTTCTGTTTTGTACCTGCACGAGCCTTTTCTATTGCTTGTGGGTCGTAAACCTCTGCCAATGAGAGCCCTATCTTATCAAAAAGAATAAAGACCTTCTCTATCTCCTCTGCTTCGAAAAACTCCACCACATCTATCTCTTTTGCTGTCTGAACGCCCTTGTCTGTTTCATCGTGAATCTGCAGGTCCTCTCCTAATTGCTTTTCTTGTGTCTTTACAAGCTTGGCAAGTTCGTTGTCGGAATAGACGAATTGGGCTTCACCCTCCACTTTTACCATAAAAATTGGTAGTTTTTTGGTCTTTGCATTGCGTAACCCGATGTATTTATGGAACTTCACTCCCCTTCTGTCTATAGCCTTGCTTAACTTTTCCAGCCTTGTTAAGGCCTCTATAATGTCTCTTAGTTGCTTATTTGAAAACTCTTTCTTTGGTTTTATCTTGAGCAGGGTTGTATCTTCTACTCCAATATCAAGAAGTAGCGTGTTCATCTCTTCTTCGGTTTGTATGTATTCTTCTCTTTTGCCGCGTTTTATTTTATATAAAGGGGGCTGTGCAATATAGATCCTTCCCTCCTCTATTAATTTTGGCATTTGCCTGTAAAACAGAGTAAGTAGAAGGGTGCGGATGTGTGAGCCATCGACGTCCGCATCCGCCATTAATATGATCTTGTAATAACGTAGTTTTTCTGTGCTAAAGGCTTCTCCTATGCCACAACCAAGGGCTGTGATAATGGTCCTTATCTCTTCACTAGCCAGAACCCTGTCAAGTCTGGCCTTTTCTACGTTTAATATCTTACCCTTCAACGGGAGTATTGCTTGAAAGCGCCTGTCCCTGCCTTGCCTGGCTGATCCTCCTGCACTCTCGCCCTCGACTAAATAGATTTCGCACAATGCCGCATCTCGTTCTGAGCAATCAGAAAGCTTACCCGGTAAGCTAGACATTTCAAGGGCGCCTTTTCTCCTTGTCAGGTCTCGCGCTTTGCGCGCTGCTTCACGTGCCCTGGCAGCGACAATCGCTTTTTCTACTATTTTCTTTGCTATTGCCGGGGTCTCTTCGAAAAATGTTCCCAATGATTCGTTGACCATTGAGGCTACGATTCCTTCTACATCCGCGTTACCAAGTTTTGTTTTGGTCTGGCCTTCAAATTGAGGGTTTTGTATCTTTACACTCACCACCGCGGCGATGCCTTCTCTTATGTCATCACCTGAAAGGGTCGCGTCTTTGTCTTTTAATAATTTTTTATTTTTACAATACTGGTTCGCTACTCTCGTTAATGCTGATTTAAACCCACTTAAATGCGTGCCTCCTTCTATGGTATTTATATTGTTAGCGAAGGTGTATATTGTCTCTGAATAGCTGTCATTGTATTGCATGGCCACCTCAACAACAACGTCTTCTTTTTCACGCTGGAAATATACGGCTTTTTTATGTAATGGGTTTTTATTCTTATTCATGTGCTGCACAAAAGAGACTATGCCGCCGTCAAACTTAAATTCCGCTTCTTTTTCCTTGTTCTCATCCGTAAGGACTATCCTAATCCCTTTATTTAAAAAAGCGAGCTCCCGCATGCGTGTAGCAAGCGTCTCGAATGTAAATTCTGTGCTTTGGCTGAATATGCCCGCGTCCGGTTTAAAGGTGATCTTGGTTCCGGTTTTTTGTGTCTTGCCTACCACTGTAAGCTTTGTTGCTGTATGGCCTTTTTTGTAGCGTTGGTGATATACTTTTCCATTCCTGCGCACCTCCACTTCAAGCCATTCTGACAAAGCGTTGACTACGCTTACCCCAACACCATGCAACCCGCCTGAGACCTTATACATTCTGTGATCGAATTTGCCTCCTGCGTGCAATGTGGTTAAAACAACCTCTACGGCTGGCTTTTTTTGTGTTTTGTGCATATCGACCGGAATGCCTCTTCCGTCATCTACCACTGTAACGCTATTGTCAGCGTGGATAATAACGTTTATATTGTTACAATGGCCCGCCATGGCCTCGTCTATACTGTTGTCTGTAACCTCATATACAAGGTGGTGCAAGCCCCTTACCCCTGTGTCGCCAATATACATAGCTGGCCTGCGCCGTACCGCTTCCATTCCCTCTAATACCTGGATCTTGTTTGCGTCGTATTGCCCTTCTTTTTTAGCAACACCTAAATCCAGGTCTTTAGTGTCTTGTGTTTTTGTTTTGGTGGCGCTTGCTGGCGCCTCTTGCTTTTTTTTGTCTTTTTTGGGCTTTGGTTTGTTTGCCACTCTATTTCCCCTGTTCTTTATTTATGCTATTTGCTAGCATTCTCCTGCTCTGAATTTGATTTTTATCGGGTTTTTGTTTTTCAAGTATCTATTAAGCCTTTTTTCTATTTTACTTCTGTTTATGTTTAATTGGTAAATCCATGTTGGACTATCTACGTCTATTATTAGCGTTGTTTTGGTTATTTTTTTTGGTTTTGTGTGCCTTGCCGCGTTTTGCCCGGCCGCGTCTACCCACGCGGACCAGACCTCCTCTTCGCTTAAGAGGCCCTTTTTTTGTTCTTCCGCTGTCTTTATCGCCGCCTTAAGTACCTCTTTTAATGGTGTTGGGCCTGTATGTTTCATTATTTATATTATTTGCATGGGCAGCACTATATATATGTATGTATCGTCTATACGTATAACGCCTGGTTTCTCCGGGCCTGTTAACTCTATCTCTACAATGTCTTGCTTTATGCTTTTTAGCGCTTCTTGCAGGTATGTGGGATTAAACCCCACTAACAAGTCGTTGCCTGTATACTTAACCTCTATCTCTTCTTTTGTCTCTCCTATCTCTGGCGTTGCCTTCGAAACGACTAATTTGTTTTTTGTTAACTGTAGTTTTATCGCCTGTGATTCTGGTGTTGTAAGCAGGCTGGCCCTCTTTATAGCAGGTATAAGTTTATTGCGTTCTACTACAAGTTTTTTATCTGCCTCATTAGGTATCGCTTGCTTATAATCCGGGAATTCCCCCTCTACGAGCCTTGACACTATATACAAGTTGTTTAAAGAAAATGTGACTTGGTTTTTTGAAAATTGTATTTTTATTTGTTCTGTATCATTTAAATTTTTTAAAAGTTCTTGTGTTGTTTTTGTGGGTATTATATATTTTTTTTCTTCTTGTGCGCTTGTCGCTTGTTTGTGTTTTACTATTGATAATCTTCTTCCGTCTGTTGCTATTAGTTTTATATTATTTTTTGATATAGCGCAGCAAATGCCGTTTAATACATATCTTGTTTCATCTCTGCTCATCGCGAACGTTGTTGCTAATAACATTTGTTTTAAGTCTGTTTGTTTTATTACAATTTCCTCTATTGTGGTTGGTGTTGGTAGTTGTGGGAATTCATCTTTTGGTGTAGTTAAGATTTTACATGTGGTTGTCTCTGTTTTTATAATAATGGTGTTGTTTTTTTTAGCTGTTATCTCTATCTCTGTATTTGGTAGTTCTTTTATAATGTCTGCGAAGCGCTTTGCCGGTACGGTGACTGCTCCTTTTTCGTGAATCTTTGCCTCTGTTGTCGCTGTTATTCCTATATCTAGATCTGTTGCTGTGATTCTCACGTTGTTATTTACTTCTAGCAGTACGTTTAATAATATGGGTAATGTATTTTTTTGCGTTATCGCGCCAATAACAGCTTGTATTCCTAATAACAGATCATCTTTTTTTATACTTATCCTCATATCAACAACCCTTATTATTATAAATATATACTTTCTTAAAATAGTAATAGTAATTACTATTGTGTATAAGTCAATAACTCTTTAACTAACGTCACGTATTTTAGTTACGATATTCTCTACCACACTCTTAATATGTGGATTCTTTTTAATATCTTCTTCTATCTTATCACACGCATGGATTATAGTGGAATGATCCCTGCCGCCAAATAATCCGCCAATCTCAACAAGAGGAAGTTTTGTCATTTCCCTAGATAAAAACATTGCGACTTGCCTGGGGTATGCCACTTTCTTGGTCCGCTTTTTAATCCGCATGTCATTACTGCCAATACCAAAATATTCCGCGACAACAAATTGTATCCTCTCAACATTTATATTAACCTTGTTTTCAACAACAATTTCCTTTAATACGTCGCGAGCAACAGCGATATCTATCTTATGGCTGACAAGGGACGAATACGCAATTACCCTAATTAACGCCCCCTCTAATTCACGAATGTTGGCGGTAACATTATCCGCTATATAAGTAATTACATCCATAGGGACAACAACAGTCTCTTTTTCAAGTTTTTTCTTTAATATGGCGATGCGCGTTTCCATGTCAGGTGGCTGCATATCCGTAACAAGGCCCCACTCAAAACGAGATACAAGCCTCTTCTCCATCGCCGGCATCTCTTTTGGGGATCTGTCACTAGAAAAAACAATCTGCTTATGCGCGTCATAAAGCGTGTTAAAGGTGTGAAAAAACTCTTCCTGAGTAGCCTCTTTACCGGATATAAAATGTATATCATCTATTAAAAGAACATCCTGGTGCCGGTATTTATCTTTAAATTTTTGCGCAGTCCGGTTCTGAATAGAGTTAATAAGTTGATTAGTAAATTTTTCACTCGATATATAAGTTACTTTCAAGCGGGGTTGTTTTGCAAGGAGATGTAGGCCAATGGCCTGCATTAAATGGGTCTTACCAAGCCCTACGCCGCCATAAATAAACAGAGGGTTGTACGCCTTGGCAGGGCTATCAGCGACGGCAAGGGCAGCGGCATGCGAGAAGCGGTTGCACCCGCCTATTACAAAATTATCAAACGTGTAGCGCTGGTTAAGAGTGGTGTCTTGCCCCCGGGCAAGTCTATCAAAAGAACGAGAAAATAGTTTAAAGCCCCCCTTCTTGTCGTTTATTTGCTCCGCGTCTTGGCCCTCCTGCGGAGCGTGCGCGCACACAACAAAATTAATTTTTATTCCTTCGCTGCCAATCTCCCGGACTGCAGCATTAACCTGATCCATATAATGGTCAAGGAGCCACTCCTTAAAAAAATTATTCGGCACCTCAACAATAATTGTATCGCCTTCTACCTTAGTTTGCTTAGTAGGCACAAACCACGTCTCATAGCTTTGCGGGCTGATCTGTTTATGTAAACAAGCTAGAATCGACGTCCAGGTGTTATCTGTTGCGTGTACCATATAGAAAGACCTTGAAGTTTGCGTAAATTGTGTACAACTTGATATCATAATCAAGCGGCACAAAAACGCACATATAATAAACAGCTACAATAAACATGTTGCCGCAGCCTTGCCGACGACAAAATAGTGAAAACAACAACACGGCTATTACTTTTTGCGTACAACACAGACAAGGTAGAACATAGCGCGCAAGACAACAGAACGCTTGCGCTAAACGAAATGATTATAACAGAAACAAGGGCATTTGCAAGAAAAAAGTTTTTAACTTGACTTAGCGTGTGTTTATGATATACTTTCTTACTATGAAAAAACATATTAAACAGAAATCAAACTTGAAGCGAAAGCGCACGCACGGATTCAGGCAGCGCATGAGCACCACGGGTGGCCAGGCAGTGCTTAAGCGGCGAAGACAAAAAGGTCGGAAAGTTTTGTCTGCATGATACTTACCCCGCCTGCCCCGCGGCAGGCACCACCGCACCAGAAATTCAAACGACTTATCCGCACCAGTGATTTTATGCGCGCATATCGTCAAGGGCGCCGCGTTAGGGGTCATGTTGCGCGAATATATTATTTACCGAACCAACGAGCCTTCAGTCGTTTAGGTGTAGTAGTGAGTAAGCGGGTCAGTAAAAAGGCAACAGATCGCAATTGGCACAAGCGCGTTATCCGAGAGTGGTTCATGCAACACGCTAATATTGCTACTGTAGGCCACCTCGACATTGTAATTATGGTCATTAAGGCAATGCCCACGACGCAACCTGGTTCTGCCGAGCTCAGGAGAGCGCTTGCACTACTTAGTCAACAAATATTAACATAAATCCACTATGACATCTCTTATTAAACAGATAATACGCCTATATCAGCACGCCTTTTTTTACAATAGACAATTCATGCAATGCAAATACCACCCAAGCTGTTCCGATTATATGATGCTTGCGCTAGACCGGTATGGTCTCTGGGGAGGCACTCTTAGGGGGCTTTGGCGCATTGTGCGCTGCAACCCTTTTGCAAAGGGCGGTATGGATATGCCGTAACGCATACTACAAGGCCAAGTGCACAAGGTTACGGCAATAGCAGTATAACCGTATCATCTTGAACCGTATCATCGCACAACACACTGAAAACAAAGGATTTATAATGAATAACGAGAAAAGATTATTTTTAGCTATCGGCCTATCAGTGCTTATAATAGTAAGTTATCAAGCATATATGAGAAAGTATGCTAAACCGTATCATCCGCAAAGCATGAGTGATACGGTTGTAGAAACCGAAAAAGCGGCGCCGGTAATTCGCAAAACAACAAAAGTGCAAGAGGATTCTGTTAGCGTGCGCGCTGTTCCGGATATTACAACAACCGTAAGCAACGATGTTTTTACAGCAATTTTTACAGATAATGGGGCAGCGATAAAAGAGCTATATCTAATGCAATATTTAAATAGCGCAGGCGAGCCCACATTACTATGCAGGCCAATAGAGCAGACACCGTACTTATTAGCAACAACAGAGAAGGCAGAGGCTATGCGCAAATGGCGCGTGGTTAGCAATAATAGCAATCATATTGTGTATAAAAGCACACTAGATGGAATAGAAATAATTAAAACATTTAATTTCTATAACACTAAGCATATTATAGGGTTAGAAGTCGCAATACGCAACACAACGCAGACACATAAACAGGTAAATTACGCACTTGGTAGTGGAGCGGTTGAGGCAAGTAGTGGCTACCTAGACAGTAGGTATATTGGGGCTGATGTGGATATAGCGGGTAAGGTTCTGAGAAAGCGGCCATCAGGAAAAACCATAACAGACGGCATTTACGTAACCGGTTCCCCCGCATGGGTTTCAGTGCACGATAGGTATTTTTCATTAGTCTTAAAGCCAGAGCAGCAAGAAGAAGGGGCGATCATAAAAAGCAGTACAAAGAAGAATATATGGTCAAGCATAATATCAGGGCCAGTGGCTTTAGGCCCAAGCCAAGTTGTTACGAGAAGCTACGTTCAGTATGCAGGCCCAAGTGATATTGCATCGATCTCAGAGTTAGGCGCATCAGCAGGCAATGTAATAAGTTACGGGTTTTTCCATCCCGTAGCAAAGGTGCTTTTCAGGGCCCTGCGCATGTTTTATCGAATAACAGGTAATTACGGTTTATCCATTATTCTTTTATCGCTTACTATCAGCTTAATAATGATGCCGCTTACGAGAAAGAGCCTGCATTCCATGAAGGCTATGCAGGCGATTCAGCCGGAAACAGAACAAATACGCAAGGCCTATAGCGACAATCCGCAAAAAATGAACAAAGAGATCATGGATCTCTATAAAAAGCATAAGATAAATCCTGTAGGAGGCTGTTTGCCAATGTTGTTGCAACTGCCGATTTTTATGTCTCTATATCAGGTCTTGTTGCGTAGCGTGGCATTGCGTGGGGCACATTTTTTATGGATTAAAGATCTCGCAGGGCCGGATGCGGCATTTACATTGCCGCAAAAATTCCCAATAATTGGCAACCATATTAATATATTACCAATTTTAATGGCTATTGCTATGTGGGGACAGCAAAAGATGTCACAGGGTGGAGGTAAGGAGGTATCAGACCAGCAAAAGATGATGGCAACAATCATGCCTATAATGTTTGGCTTTATCTTTTATAACATGCCTTCCGGTCTTGTATTATATTGGTTCACAAACACACTGTTTATGCTGCTCATACAGGAAGTCGTCTTAAAGGTGCGCAAACCGGCGATCAGCCAGTAGCTAGTTTTTTTTCTTGACAGCAGTCAGGTTGTCAGGTAAGATATAAAGCAGCACAACACAAGCGCAATGATTCTATGTTCCACGTGAAACAAAAAGGGGATGGATTGGGCAAAACCATATCAGTATGCAACCAAAAAGGTGGAGTTGGCAAAACTACCACATCGATTAACTTATCAGCTTATTTGGCTGCTGCGGGGCAACGTGTGCTTATTATTGATATCGACCCTCAAGCTAATGCAACAAGCGGCATCGGCGTAGACAAACAAGCTATTAAAAAGAGCATATATAATGTGTTAATAGATAACACGCCACTAAACGAGGTGGTTATAAAGACGCCGGTACAAAACATGTTTCTTGCGCCAGCGGATTTGCATCTGACAGGCGCACAAATAGAGCTAGTGAGCGCGTTTAATAGGGAGCAGCAATTAAAGAATAGCATCTTACCAATAAAACAGGATTATGATTTTGTTGTCATAGACTGTCCGCCAAGCTTAGGCTTACTTACGATTAATGCGTTAACCGCATCAGAAACCACGCTTATTCCTCTACAGTGTGAATATTATGCCATGGAAGGCCTAAGCCAGTTATTGCACACAATAAAACTCGTGCAGAATAATCTCAATCCAGTTCTTGATATAGAAGGGGTTGTCTTGACTATGGCAGATTACCGTACAAAGCTGACAAATGAAGTCATAGGGGAGGCAAGGGCGTTTTTTAAAGAGAAGGTATATGATACGGTTATACCGCGCTCTATCAGGCTGAGCGAAGCTCCGGGCCATGGTAAGCCGGTGATGCTCTACGATCAACACTCGAATGGCGCAGAAGCTTACAAGGCGCTTGCAGGCGAGATTATTAACCGTAACACATTACCACCATTAGGGTTAGACGATAAACAGGCTGATGCCCACACCACGATCCCGCAAGAACAGGCTAACCAGGACACGCAGAAAGACGTAGATATGCACGCAGCGGTTCCGGTTGAAAACGACACTATAGCGACCAAAATCATAGAAGAGGACGGAGGCGATAATGGAGAAACATAAGGCATTGGGCAAGGGATTGCAAGCGCTTATACCAGAGGTGCAGGAGAGTGACACGAGCGAGTTGGCGGTTAGTGCGCGAACAGGCTTGACGACAGTGGCGATTTCAGAGATCAAACCTAACCGTTATCAGCCACGCACCGCTTTCAAGACAGAAAAATTAGATGAGCTCGTAGCGTCAATTAAAGAAAAGGGGATTGTGCAACCGGTGCTTGTCAGGAAAGCAGACATAGGATATGAGCTTATAGCCGGGGAGAGGCGTTTCAGGGCAGCCAAAAAATTGAATTTGCAAAAGATCCCTGTTATTATCAAAGACGTCGATGATGTTAACGCGATGGAGATAGCGCTTGTAGAAAATATCCAGCGGGAAGACTTAAACCCGATAGAGGAAGCCAAGGCGTACAAGCGCCTGAGTAACGAATTTGGTTTTACACAAGAAAAAATTGCCCAATCCGTAGGCCGCGACAGAACCTCAGTGACAAATATTTTGCGGCTGTTAAGCCTGCCGGGACAGGTACAGCAGTTGATCCTTGATGATGCCATATCAATGGGGCACGCGAGGGCCTTGCTCAGTATATCCGGCGAGCGTAAACAGTTAGCTATATGCGACAAGATAGTCCGTAAACGTCTTTCAGTAAGAGAGGTAGAGCAGTTGGTGAGGCCGCAGGCACCGAAGAGGGGGCAATCCGCGTATCGCAATCCGGACCTCCATATAAAGGCGGTTGAAGATGAGCTTCAGCAAGCTTTTGGCACAAAAATAAAGATCCAGCATGGTAAAAAACGCGGTAAAATCGTTATCGACTACTACTCTTTAACCGATTTGAACCGTATTGTAAAAATCTTAAAACATAAATCTTAACATATATATTGACTTTTTCGTAGCACAACATATAATAAATAGATACTAGGTGCAAAGGAAAAAAAGCATAAAGTATAAAGTATAAAGTATAAAGGATAAAGGATAAAGGATAAAGGATAAAGGTATATGTCTTGATATGGAATAAACAATAGTCCGCAACTTACAACTTAATCGTTACAACTAAACACGAATATAACTTATTACAAAAGGCAAATAATGGAAGAAGCGACATTAGTACTAATTAAACCAGATGGCCTGAAAAAATCATTAACAGGCAATATCTTAACGCGCCTTTCAGAGACAAAACTAGATATTGCAGCAGCTAGGATAGTGCATGTCAGCACAGGCCTTGCTAGAGAGCACTACGAAGCGTTGTCAGGCAAGCCGTTTTTTGATGACTTAATACAATATATAAGAGGCGAGTTCCACGAGAAGCGGAAAGTTATGGCAATGGTTTATTATGGAGAAGGCGCCATAGCGAAGGTGCGCCAGCTAGCAGGCGCGACTAACCCGGAAGAAGCGGACGCGGTAAGCATCCGCGGGCAATATGGCCGCATTACGACAAAAGGTGTGTACGAAAACGTTATACACGCTTCAGCGGACAAGGAAGACGCGGAGCGGGAAATCAAGCTTTGGTTTGAGCCTGAGGAAGTCATAGTAGATCTCTATCCTACCAAAATGCACGAGAAGAAAATACTCGGTAAGGCCTGGGCGTAAATAAGTTACAAGGCATAAGGATTTCCGCTGCAGGCGGGCCAGCCTTGGCTGGAAATACAAAATAGACGTTAATCCACGACTTACAATTTACCACTTACCACTTACCACTTACAACTTACAACCAATCACGGATAAGACTCGTGATAAAAGCAAAGGCACAGCATATGTTGCGCAGTATGACAGGTTTCGGCAAAGGTGTGGCAGAAGGCAGGCAAGGCACAGTAAAAGTAGAGATCAAGAGCCTGAACTGTAAATTTTTTGAGGTGGTGAGCAAATTACCGCCTAACCTTACTATGTTGGAAGATAAGATACGCGAGTTACTACAGAGACGCATATCGCGCGGCAGATTAACGCTCTTTTTAAGTTACACCTCGAGGGTGACAAAGGGTGACGAAGTCCATATCGACAAAAAAATAGCAAAGCAGTACCATAATAGGATTAAGGCACTGCAAAAGTTTCTAGGCATTAAGGGAGATATCGAGCTTGAGCAGATCATAGCCTTGCCCGGAGTCATAGCGTATCATCCGCAGGCAGACGACGCTAAGAAGCTTTGGCCGCTTATTTCTAAAGCGCTTGTCTTGTCTATAGAAGACATTACACGCTCCAAGGCAAGAGAAGGAGCGATGCTGGGCAAGAACCTGCGCCAGATAGTCAAGACGGTTGAGGCCGGGCTTAAAAAGATACAAAAAAGAGCGCCTATAGTGGCGTTTGATTACAAGAAACGGCTCAGGCAAAATGTAAAGGCATTGACCGGCACCAGAAAGATACATAGCCCGGAAAGAATAGAAGAAGAAGCGGCTATCTTTGCGCGCAATTGTGATGTTACCGAAGAGATGCATAGGCTCTGTGCCCATATATCAGGGTTTAGAAAAATTCTTTCAAATAATGGGGAAACAGGCAGGCGGCTTGATTTTGTCGCGCAGGAGATGTACCGCGAGGCGAATACAATAGGCGCGAAGGCGAACGATTTTTTTATAGCAAAAGAGATCATTAAGATCAAGAGTCAAATAGAAAAAATAAGAGAGCAGGCTCAAAATGTCGAATAAGAAAAAGCAGTCAACATTGATCAGCTTAGGCTTTAATAATGTTGTAGTAAAGGATAAGATAGTTGCGGTTGTCGCCCCGGAGGCAGCGCCCATAAAGCGATTAAAAGAAGAGGCGCGGCAAAGCAAGAAGCTGATCGACGCTACAAGCGGCCGCAGGACCCGCGCGGTGATTATTACGGAAAGTGATCATATCATACTCGCGAGCGTACAACCGGAAACAATAGCACAGAGGTTTAGTTGATGGAGAAAAAGCACTTGCCTCGTTTTATTGACAGATATCTGAAGAAACAGGGTGCGCTCTTTGTTGTTTCTGGGCCTTCAGGATGCGGCAAGACTACACTCTGCGACAGATTGCTGAAAAGCCGGCTAGGGCTTGTACGTTCTGTTTCAGCTACAACGAGAGAATTGCGGGGAAAGGAAAAGAACAACAAGGATTATATTTACATCGGTAGGCAGGAGTTTAATAGACAGCTTGCAAAGGGCATGTTTCTCGAGCATGCGGAAGTCTTTGGACACTACTACGCTACGCCAAAGAAGTTTGTTGAGAAGAGCCTACGAAGCAACCAAGACGTGCTCATGAACATTGATGTGCAGGGCGCGGCACAGATAAAACGTAAGTTTAAACAGGCGGTGCTTATTTTTATTCTACCACCTACAATGGAGGCGCTTGAGGCAAGGTTGCGCAACCGCTCGTCAGATACGCGCTCCCAGATATGTAAACGGCTTGCGATAGCGCATAAGGAGCTAACGGCTATTAAGATATATGATTATGCGGTGATTAATGATAGGATAGATAAGGCGGTGCGCCAACTTGCGTCGATTATCACCTCTACACGGCAGCGAATAAAATAGGAGAAGAATCTTGGATACCTTAAAGATACCACTCGAGAGTTTGTACGACAAGATACAAAGCATGTATAAGCTTGTTGCTTTGGCCTCTATGCGCGCGCTAGAATTGAACGCGGGCGCAGCGCAGTTGACAGAGAATGAGAGAAGCAATGTTCTACAGACAGCCTTGCATGAAATCCTGGAAGAGAAGATAACGTACGCGCAGATCAATAAGTAGTGATAGGATAAGCCATGAAGAGACCAACTCTTTTGTTAGGCGTCAGCGCGGGTATCGCCGCATACAGGGCGTGCGATATAATAAATTGCCTGAGACAGAACAATATAGAAGTTGTAGTATGTTTAAGCAAAGATGCCCATCATTTTGTCTCCCCGCTTGCGCTGCAGACATTGTCAGGCAACCAAGTCTTCCAGGAGATGTTTAATGTTCAGGATGACTGGAACCCTGTCCATATCGCGCTTTCAGACAGAACAGATATAACATTAGTAATGCCCGCTACATCGAACATTATCTCAAAAGTAGCAACCGGCATATGCGACGATTTGCTTACCTGCACCATAGCCGCCTTCCAGGGGCCAGTGGTCTTCGCGCCTGCGATGAACGAGGCGATGTACGCGAATAAGATTTTGCAGGCCAACATCAAAAAGCTAAAGACCCTTGACTACCATTTTGTGGGCCCGATTAAAGGGCACCTTGCCTGTGGCAGGCAGGGCATGGGCCACATAGCAGACACAAAAGATATAGCACAGTTTATAAAGACCCTCCTCAAATGAAGCCCATGAATATTATTGTTTCCGCAGGCCCGACACAAGAACCTATCGATCCCGTGCGTTTTCTTACGAATCACTCAACCGGCACAATGGGTTACGCTGTCGCTGAAGCGGCACGTGACGCAGGCCACAATGTTGTGCTTGTGACCGGCCCCACTCAACTGGAGCCACCGCGAGGAGTGGACGTGATAGGGGTGACTACAGCAGTAGAGATGCACAGGGCCGTGTTGTCGCGTTTTGGGAAAGCAGATTGTGTGGTTATGGCGGCAGCGGTCTCCGATTTTAAGCCAGTACACTATAGCGCTAAAAAAATAAAACGCGCAGGTGCGGCGCGCACACTGAAACTTGCGAGAAATCCCGACATACTCTCGTTGCTTGGGCAGCAAAAGGGCGATAAGGTGTTGGTTGGTTTTTGCATGGAAACATCAGCGCTTATAGCCAATGCACGCAATAAGCTGAAAGCCAAAAACATAGACCTTGTAGTCGCGAATAAGATAGATGCGGGGAAAAGTGCTTTTGGGTCCGGCCCAACCTCGGTCTTTATTATTGGCCCGATGCGGCAGAAGGTAGCGCTTAAGGGTATGAGCAAGCGCAAGATCTCGCGGATTCTTCTTGAAAAGATAGAGCGTCTATGGTATAAAAGGTGTCCACATAAGGCGTACAAGAGTGCTTATTAAGTTTAGCGTATGAGGCGTGGTAGCCAAGTGGTAAGGCAACGGTTTGCAAAACCGTTATTCATCGGTTCGAATCCGATCCACGCCTCCATTATGCGGAGAGGCAAAGGCAAGGGTAGAGGAAAAGGTATATAGCATACATTTATGTGGGCGGTTGGCGCAGTTGGTTAGCGCGTTTGCTTGACATGCAAAAGGCCGGAGGTTCAAATCCTCTACCGCCCACCATGCACCACTCACTTTGCTTATATGGTGCATGCCCTGAACCCGAACTGCGAAGCAGTGAGTGGTTTAGGGCAAGTCACGATTCCCGGGTGCTGTTACGAAGGAATTACAAAAGGTCACAAAAATGAAGAAGCTGCTTAGTGCGATATGCTTGATATTGCTTATAACAAACAATGTAATGGCAGCAGGATCGCCCGCGACAGAAGTTGACGTGTTAGCAAAGTCGAGTTCAAGTTGGGACGGAGAAACGTTGCCGGAATATCCAGAAGGCGCGCCGGAGGTAACTATCTTGCGCATCACTATCCCCCCAGGCACACAGCTGCCAATACATGAACACCCGGTAATAAACGCGGGCGTATTGTTATCAGGCGAACTGACTGTAAAGACAGCAGATGGCCACACGCTGCACTTAAACGCGGGGGATCCGATTGTAGAAGTTGTGGATACGTGGCATTACGGTACAAACGAAGGTAGCCAGCCAGCAGAGATAATAGTTTTCTATGCTGGTATAAAGGATATGCCAATAACAATAAAACAGTAATATGAGAAGGGTAGGCACCTTGCGACAACCAGGCGCCCGCCCTTTTTCTGCTTTGGGCCGACAGCCCACAGTTGGCAGCTGACAAATGGTAGATAAAAGGTAATGTGATAGGCAGGAGCATTAGGGTATTATATAACAAAATATAGTTTTATTATACTTAGTTTAACTCAAGGCAACTATATTGCCTTATTATAAGTATAAAGTATGAGTAATGATTGACAAAGCATACCTTTTTTGGTATATTACGCACAGAACTATGCGCCATGCTCCATTTATCAGTAGGGGTTTGTTTGCGCGTAGCAGTTTTAAGTGCCGGGATGGCGGAATTGGCAGACGCCTTGGACTTAAAATCCAATGGGCAGTAATGCCCGTGCCGGTTCAAGTCCGGCTCCCGGCACCATGCACCACTCGAAAAAACCATAAGGTTGTTTCTCGGATGCATGGCAGGCCACAATTCACAGGAGATAATTTTGGATTTAGAGACATTAAGACATAGTACAGCGCATGTAATGGCGCAGGCGGTGAAGAGTCTGTGGCCTGATGTAAAAATAGCTATCGGCCCAGCTATATCAGATGGTTTTTATTATGATTTTGACAAAACAGAGCCTTTTTTGCCGGAAGACCTTGTTAAGATAGAGAAGAAGATGGCTGATATCATCGGCAAGAATCAAAAATTTGAGCGAAAGGCTATCGCCAAAGGCGAAGCGCTTAAATTGTTTAAAAAAGAGCCGTACAAGCTTGAACTTATAAAAGAGTTGCCCGATGAAGAATTGATAATTTACACAAACGGTGATTTTGTTGACCTTTGTAAAGGACCACATTTACCCGCGACAGGAGAGATAAAGGCCTTTAAACTACTAAGTATTGCCGGTGCTTATTGGCGTGGCAACGAAAACAACCCTATGCTACAGCGCATCTATGGTACAGCGTTTGCTTCCAGAAAAGACCTAGCTAAATATCTACAGATGCTGGAAGAAGCGAAGAAGAGGGATCACAGAAAACTTGGACGTGAGCTGGAGCTTTACATAACTGACGATACAGCAGGCGCGGGATTGATAATATATCAACCAAAAGGAGCGCTGTTGCGGACCGTTATCGAAGATTGGGAAAAAGCGGAACATCTGAACAGGGGCTACGATCTTATTATAAGTCCGCATATATTGAAATCAGATATTTGGGTACGTTCAGGGCACTATGAATTTTATAAAGAGAACATGTATATCTTTGATGTCGAGGGCGCGGAGTATGCGGTAAAGCCTATGAACTGCCCGGCGCACATGCTTGTTTATAAAACAAAAACAAGAAGCTACAGGGACCTGCCAATAAGATTTTTTGAATTAGGCAGTGTTTACAGACACGAAAAAAGCGGCGTATTACATGGGTTGCTTAGAGTGCGCGGCTTTACTCAGGATGACGCGCATATATTTTGTTTGCCTGAGCAATTAAAGCATGAGATAGAATCGGTCATAGATTTTGTCATAGACGCGATGGTTGTCTTCGGGTTTGAGGACTATATGGTAGAAATAAGCACAAGGCCGGAAAAGTCGATAGGAACGGACAAGGATTGGGAACATGCTACTTTGGCACTTGAAGAATCCTTGAAATCCAAGAACATAAAATATGAGATTAACGAAGGTGACGGCGCTTTTTACGGACCCAAGATAGATATCAAGCTTAAGGACGCGCTCGGCCGCTTTTGGCAGTGCGCTACCATACAATGTGATTTTGCTTTGCCAGAACGCTTTGAGTTGGAATACGCGGCACAAGATGGCAGCACAAAGCGCCCCGTAATGATTCACAGGGTCTTACTAGGCAGCATGGAGCGTTTTATAGGCGCTCTAATTGAACATTACGCGGGGGCATTACCTTTATGGCTTGCGCCGGAGCAGATACGCATAGCCCAGATCACAGATAATCAATTTAAATATGCTGAGGCTATATTCGACGCTCTTAAGAATGCCGGTTTTAGAGTTAAACTGGATGCGCGCAATGAGACCATAGGATACAAAATACGAGAGGCGCGTACGCAAAAGATACCTTATATGATTATTCTTGGGCAGAAGGAAGAGGCGTCAGGCAAGGTCGCTGTAAGAAGCAGAGAAAAGGGCGATGAAGGAGAGGCGCTGTTGAGCGATTTTGTCGAGAGGCTATCGCATCAGGTACGGAATAAGGTATAGCACGGTAGGCGCTTATTAGCGGTGAGCCACTATAGGCTCACTATAGCATGTGACAGCAGCCGCTTAAACTAAAACGAAGAAGTGGCTTGTGTACGAAAGGAGGAGGTTATTATAGAAAAGCGTTTAAGAGTTAATGAGCAGATCAGAATAAGTGAGATCCGGGTTGTGGGCCCTGCGGGAGAGCAGCTTGATGTGATGAGCCCCCAGGACGCATTGATAAAAGCTCGAGAAGCAGGACTGGATCTTGTAGAGGTAGCGCCAACATCCAGGCCGCCGGTCTGTAGAATCATGGATTACAGTAAATATAAGTACGACCAGGACAAGAAAAAGAAAGAGGCAAGAAAGCGCCAGCATACCGTGAAGCTAAAAGAGATACGGTATAAGACCAGGATAGAAGAGCACGACTACCAGACAAAGCTCGCCCATATAAAGGACTTCATGACAAAGGGGAGCAAGGTCAAGATTAGCTTACGTTTTCGCGGCAGAGAGCTAGCGCATCAAGAGATAGGAGGCGCTTTATTGGATAGAATAATAAATGATATATCCAGCATAGGGGAGCCAGAAAAGCGTCCGTCTCGAGAAGGCCGCTTTTTGAACATGGTCTTAGTGCCAAAATAAGATAAGCCCTCGCTTGTTTAAAGAGATATCGCAGGCATAAGGCCGGGCTTTTATATAGATTCCTCATTACGAATACAGCAAGTACCGCTGTTAGAGGGCAGTATAGTATTGTATATTTACGAAAGGTAAAGATTATGCCAAAACTCAAGACAAGAAAAGCAGTAAAAAAACGTGTGACAATTACCAAGACAGGGAAGGCAAAGGCGAAAAAATCATTTTCCGGGCATCTAATGACATCTAAAAACAGAAAACGAAAGCGCAACTTGAAGCAGAAAGCTGTGCTTACAAAGACCGAGTCTGCTAAGTTGAGGATAATGATTACTTAGCAGGAGATATAAGTTGTGGGTAATTGCTACCCCCGCTGTTTCGCTTTGCGAAACAAAGCGACAGGGGTTAATTCATCCCTCTTCTTGCTTGCGCAAGAAAGCAGAGGGGCTCATTAAGGAGACAAATCATGGCAAGAGTAAAACACAGTGTAGCGTCACTAAAAAAACGAAAGAGGGTCTTGAAAGCCGCCAAGGGTTATGTGGGCGGGCGCAGTAAGCTTTTTAGGACCGCTAAAGAGACGGTTATGCGGGCAGAGGCATATTCTTACAGGGACAGAAAAGTTAAGAAACGCACTTTTCGTTCTTTGTGGATTGCTAGAATAAGTGCCGCTTGTAAGGTAAATGGCCAGACATATGCGCGCTTTATCAACGGCCTAAAGAAGGCTAAGATAGCCCTTGACAGAAAGATGTTAGCAGAGATAGCGGTTTCGCACAAGACTGCCTTTAAGCGCCTCGCGGAGCTTACAAAATAGTTTGCTAGTAATAGCAGAGGAAGTGGATAGTGGGTACCCCGATACCACAAACTTTGTTTGGGTACGGGGTTAATTCGCGCTTGTGAGTTATGTCGTTACTTCGACACTCCATAACTCACGCGCTCATGAAAAAAACAAGCACATAATTCCCTATGAGAAAAATCAGGCTACAGCCTTCACAGGTAATAGTTTTAAGCTTTTTTTTCGTAATCTTAGCAGGCGCTGCATTGCTTAGCTTGCCGCTGTCTACGGCGGGTAACCAGAGCCCCGGAATCATAAATAGCCTTTTTACGGCAACAAGCGCTACCTGTGTTACAGGGCTTACGGTCAAAGACACAGGCAGTTTTTTTTCGCCATTTGGCAGGCTAGTAATACTCTGCCTGGTCCAGGCTGGCGGACTTGGAATAATGACTTTTTCAACGATGTTCGCTATCTTGTTAGGCAGAAAACTTTCAATATCGCAAAACATGACTATAAAGAGTGCGCTTGGGCATACAGAGATAGAGGGCTTAAGGCGGCTCATTTTTTATATTATAGCCTTTACATTCAGCGTTGAGGCGATCGGCGCTATAGTGCTTTATTTTAGATGGGTGGCAACAACAGGCTGGTCAAAACTGCTTGTAGCCGAGCGCGCGATATTTCACGCGGTCTCAGCTTTTTGTAATGCGGGTTTTTCACTATTCTCATCGAGCTTATCAGATTTTGCTTCAGATTGGGTTACAATGACCGTAATCGCCGCGTTGATAGTGATAGGAGGCATGGGGTTTATTGTTTTTCTCGATATCCCAAAGCTAAAATTCTGGAGAAAAGACAGGCGCCTGATACTTTCTCGTGTAAGCCTGCAGACCAAGATAGTCGTTTTAGTGACACTGCTCTTGATCATAATAGGCGCTCTGGGCATATACCTCTTGGAAAACAATTCCGCGCTTTATGGAATGGGGCTTAAGGAAAAGGTAACGTCCTGCGCATTTACTTCTATTACACCAAGAACAGCGGGCTTTAATATCCTTAATACGGCGACACTAAGGCCAGCCACGCTTTTTCTGCTGATTATATTGATGTTTATAGGCGCGTCTCCCGGTTCAACAGGCGGCGGCATCAAGACAGTTACCCTTGGTATTGTTCTTGCCGCGTTATATTCGATGTTTCGAAGCAAGGAAAGGATCAGCCTGTTCGGGCGGACAATACCAAAAGATACATATCGCCGCGCGGCGGTCATAATATTTCTCGCTCTTTGTGTTGTCATATGTTCTACGTTTTTGCTCTCAGCAACAGAGACGGTTGCGGCGCAGAGCAGCCATTATTTTTTAGGCGTACTGTTTGAATCGACTTCCGCTTTTGGCACAGTAGGCCTGTCAACCGGCATTACCCCCAACCTGACGCCTCTTGGGAAAATAATAATTATGCTTACTATGTTTGTGGGCCGTGTAGGCCCGCTTACTCTCGCGCTCGCGTTAGCGATGCGCAGGGAAAAACTATCGTTTAGCTATCCTGAAGAGGCGCTTATGGTGGGGTAATTTGGGTATTGGTACAAGGATAAAGGCTAAACACTAAATCCTAATATCGAAATCCTAAACAATATCAAATGACCAAAATGCAAAATTCAAAACAATACGATTTAGCAGAAGGAACATTTGTTGAGAAGCTAAAGCAATGTTTTGAACACTCGATATTGGAATTTTGAATTTGTTTAGAATTCAGGATTTAGTGCTTAGGATTTAATATTTAAAAGGGAGATAAAATGAGACAATTTGCCGTAGTTGGGTTAGGAAGATTTGGCTCTAGTGTCGCGGAAACCCTAAGCAGCAAGGGATGTCAGGTGCTGGCCATTGATACGGATGAGGAGAAGGTTCAGGATCTTTCAGAGGTTGTGGCGCAAGCAGTTTGCGTTGACGCTACCGACGGGAAAGCGTTAAAGGCTGTTGGTATAGAACCTGTAGACGTGGCAATAGTAAGTGTCGGAGGCAATATTGAGTCTTCGGTCCTGATTACTCTGGTGCTCAAGGAGATAGGGATCAAGGAGGTGATCGCGAAAGCGGTCACAAAAGACCACGGAAAGGTGCTGGAAAAAGTAGGAGCGGATAGGGTGGTATTTCCGGAACGGGACATGGGTATCAGAATAGCTAACGCGCTTACGTCGCCAAAAGTAAGCGAACATATCGATCTTTCCTCAGAGTGCAGCATAATAGAAATAAAGGCTCCGGAAGAGTTTATGGGCAAGAGCCTAAAACATTTGAATTTGCGTGTCGAGTTTGGCCTGAATATCGTGGCGATTAAAAGCAAAGACGCAAAAGGTGAGGAAGTGATTAATCCTACGCCGGAGGCAGATTACAAGATTAGGCCGCAGGATAAGCTTATGATAGTAGGGCCAAATCAGAACATTGAAAAACTTAAGAAGAAAGCATAACCTTCTATGCAGGATCGGTTAAATAATACAGAAACAAAAGCCGCCGGGGAGATAGACAGCGCTCAGACCAAGGATGAGTTAGAACAGGTCAGGGTGAGATATCTTGGACGCAAGGGTATCGTCGCGCAATTGTTCAAGGAATTGGGCGCAGTCGCGTCAGAGGAGAGGGCCCCCCTCGGGCAGGCCCTTAACAGGCTTAAAACTGTGTTGACGCAGGATATTAAACAGCGCGAAGATGAGCTATCGCTTAATGCTGATGTAGCAGATAGCGCGGGCGTTGACATTACTATGCCGGGCGTTGACCCGGACATAGGCAGGCTCCACCCGGTTACAAAGACATTGAGAGATATATGCAACATCTTTTCTCATATGGGCTTCGCTGTTGTAGAGGGCCCGGAGATAGAGACAGAGTTTAATAATTTTGAGGCATTAAATATACCCCTAGAGCACCCCTCAAGAGATACTTTTGATACTTTTTATATAGACACAAAGGATTTTGATACAGATACAGAAAAAAGAAGGCTTCTAAGGAGCCATACTTCACCGGTACAGATAAGGTATATGCAAAATACAAAGCCACCCTTTTCGATAGTAGCGCCGGGCAAGGTCTTCCGCCCTGATGCTACGGACGCAAGCCATTCTTTTATGTTTTTTCAGGTGGAGGGGTTGGTTGTCGGTAAAGAGATAAATTTCGCGCACCTGAAATGGACGCTTTATGAATTTGCCAGGCAATGCTTCGGCCCATCCTCAAAGGTCCGGTTTCGCCCGCATTTTTTCCCATTTACAGAACCTAGCGCAGAGGTCGATATATCATGCATGATATGTAATGGCGAAGGTTGCAGGGTCTGTTCGAATAGCGGGTGGCTTGAGATACTCGGTGCCGGGATGGTGGACCCGAATGTATTCGACGCGGTGAATATAGACCCGGATCAATATAGCGGCTTCGCTTTTGGCATGGGAGTTGAGAGGACAGCCATGCTTAAGCACGGCATTGACGATATACGTTTATTATACGAAAATGATATAAGATTTTTACGACAGTTCTAATTCTTGTATCGCGTATTGCGTAAAGATACCGCAATACCTGCCTGCCGGCAGGCAGACGCATAACGCACGACGCAATACTGAACAAAGAAAAATTATGAAAATATCATACGAGTGGCTCAGAGAATATGTAAATACAAAATTGCGTGCGCAGAACCTTGCCTCTAAACTTACGATGGCGGGACACGAGGTCTCCACTGTTACAAAGCAGGGAAACGATTTTATCTTTGATATGGAGATTACAGCCAATAGAGCCGATTGTCTTTCACATTTAGGGATAGCGCGGGAGGTGGTCGCGATAACAGGCAAAGAGCCCAAGGTGCCACGCGTAAAGATTAAGAAGGCCTCGCCATCCGATACATTGTTTAAGGTAGCCATAGAGAATAAAACAGCCTGTCAACGATATACCTGCCGCGTTATTAACAACGTCAAGGTGTCGCCATCTCCTAAATGGCTTGCCAAGCGGCTAGAATCTGTGGGCCTACGTTCCGTTAATAATATAGTAGATATAACGAATTTTGTACTTTTCGAAACAGGACAGCCCCTGCACGCGTTCGACGCGGACAAGCTTAAAAGGCAGGAGATCGTAGTTCGTAACGCTAAGATCGGCGAAGTGATTACGACAATAGACGGAGTAGAAAGAAAGTTAGCCCCAAGCATGCTCGTTATTACAGATGGATTATCACCTGTGGCGATAGCGGGCGTTATGGGCGGCAAGGATACAGAGGTAACAGAACAGACAGAGAATATATTGCTGGAGAGCGCGTATTTTGACCCTGTAAGTGTACGGCGCGCGGCTTTTAGCCTGGGGATAAGTACCGATTCAAGCTATCGGTTTGAAAGAGGAGTGGACTTTGGCGGGATACTGCTCGCATCTGATAGAGCAGCCTCGTTGATATCAGATATAGCAAAAGGACAACCGGGCGGGATAAAAGATGTGGGGATAAAAAGATGGCCGGTTAGTAAGATTACTTTAAGGCCAACATATTTGAACAAGATATTGGGTACGATACTAAAGCCGGCGGATATAGGTGATATATTATCGCGCTTAGGCTATGGCGTAAAGATATCAACCGATCTAATCGTGACAGCGCCGACATATCGCAGTGACACTACCAGAGAAGCGGATCTGATAGAAGAGGTAGCGAGGATATATGGGTATGACAATATAGCTCCTTGCCCACTCAAGGCAGTGGCCACGCATGAGAATTCGCAATCAAAGGATTTTGCCAACAAGCGCGACATAACAAAACAGATGCTTGTCGCTTCGGGCTTTAACGAGATAATCACTTATAGCTTAATTAATAGTGACACTGTCAAGGGTACAGCGCTTTTAGAAGAGGGCTTTGCAAGAATAAAGAACCCTTTGAGCAAGGAACAGGATATCATGCGCCCTTCTCTGCTGCCTGGCATGTTAAAAACAGTAGCTCATAATCTTAGTAGGCAAGTCTACGACATCAAGCTTTTTGAGCTTTCCAATATCTATTTTCAACAAGAGGCAGATTATAGCGAAGAGCCATCACTTGTGATGGCTCAATATGGCAAGCCTCAGACAAAGACAGCGCGAGGAGATTATGCCGCAACAGGGCTCTTCCAGATAAAAGGCGTTATATCCGAGCTTACCAAAAGGCTGGGCATAAAAGAACTCGTTTTTGAAAATACCTCACATCCCGCCTTCAAAAAAGCAGAAGTAGCGGCTATGCTATCGGGCAATACAATGATAGGCACGATAGGCAGCGTCGATGAAAAGACCTTGCGCGCCTTTAATATTAAAGGGGAACTCTTTATCGCGGAGATCAACTTTAATGTGTTGGTAGAATGCGCACGCGTAGAGAGCTATTACAAGCCGCTTCCGCGTTTTCCTTATTCCTACAGAGACGTATCGTTTTCCATAGAGCCAACCATATCTTATGGAGAGCTAGCGGACTTTTTCAAAAAAACAGGCGGTACGCAACTTAAGAAAATAGAACTCTTAAGTGAATATCGAGGCAAGGACATAAACAAGAAGCACAGGGCCCTAGCGATAAGAATGATATTCTCTTCCAAGGAAAAAACCCTTACAGAAGAGGAGATAGACATAGCGGACACCGCTATCAGGCAGGGGTTAGAGGAAAAATTCAACGCATCTCTACGATAATATCTTGATTTCATACAAAAATATTGATATAGTAAAAGTGTCCCTGCTGTGTGCGTGGCGCTTTGATGCAACTTTGAGCCAACACCTTTATACCGGGAGCCCGACGTAACAAGAGATAATGGCATGCTCTTGATAGCAAAGAGAAGCCTGAATGCTTGGACAGGGCACCCACCTAAATATAAGGGTTCAAAGTCCATCAGTTGCCCGGCACGTGCGGGGATTGTTTTTCGTATTGCGTCGTGCGCCTGCCTGCCGGTAGGCAGGTATATCGTATCGCGTGACAATATTAACATAAAATATAAACGCAATACGAGTCACTAGTAAACAAAATCATGCCATGGATCTATTCCAACAACAAAAAAATTTCCTAAAAGATCTGCCACTTGCTGCACGCGTGCGCCCGCAGACATTAGATACCTTTATGGGGCAGAGGCATATAATAGGCCCGGGAAAGCTTCTTAATCGTGCCATAGACGCGGATAAAGTGCACTCTCTTATTTTATACGGGCCAAGTGGGACAGGTAAAAATTGCCTTGCCTACATCATAAGCAACCTTACAAAGGCCCATTTTGACGAGATTAACGCCGTATCTTCCAATGTAGCCCAGATGCGTAAGCTGATAGAAGCGGCTAAAATAAGGCGCGCCGCAACCGGGCACAGGACGATACTCTTTATCGATGAGATCCACCGCTTTAATAAGGCGCAACAGGACGTTCTTATGCCGTATGTGGAGAATGGAGACGTTACATTAATAGGAGCTACTACTCACAACCCTTTCTTTTTTATAGCACCGGCACTGATATCGCGTTCACTTGTCTTTGAGTTGCAGCGATTAAGTGAGGACGAGCTAATAGATATATTGAAAAACGCCCTAGCAAATAAAGATAAGGGTTTTGGGCGCAATAAGATCAAGATAGATGATAAGGCATTAACGTTTCTCGCGAAAATATCAGATGGTGACGCGCGCCGCGCGCTAAACGCGTTAGAGATAGGCGTATTGACTACGCAGCCACAAAAAAATGGTTACATACATTACACATTAAAGGTGGCGCAGGAATCTATTCAGAAAAAAGCCGTAGTATATGACAAAGATGGAGATGGGCATTACGATACTATATCAGCGTTTATAAAATCAATGCGCGGTTCAGACCCTAATGCGGCGCTATATTGGCTCGCTAAGATGCTCTATGCCGGAGAAGACCCGCGTTTTATCGCTCGCCGTATTGTAATTTGCGCGGCAGAGGATGTAGGCAACGCTGATCCACAGGCGCTGGTATTAGCAAGCGCGGCATTAAATATCTCAGAATTTGTAGGAATGCCTGAGGCGCGCATACCACTTGCGCAGGCAGTAACATATATAGCTACAGCACCTAAATCTAACGCGGCGTATATGGGCATTGAAAAGGCCATGGACGATGTAACCAATGGCAGGACCCTTGAGGTGCCGACACATCTTAAGGATGCAAGTTACAAGGGCGCTAAGCAATTAGGCCGTGGCAAGGACTACAAATACGCCCATGCTTATAAAGGCCATTATGTAGAACAGGAATATATCCCCGCAAAGAAACAGTATTATGAGCCTACAGACATAGGTTATGAGCAAAATATCAGAGAATATCTTAGCAAGATAAAAAGAGACCTTAGTTAATATAAAAACTATATAGCTGTAAGTTGTAAGTTTTAAGTCGTAAGTCCTAAGCATTAACTTCAAGACCGGTTCTCAAGCACAGGTGGTTGTGCTTGAGAACCGGTCTTGTCAAGTAGTTAATAATTTTATATGTTTTAATCTGTTTTTCTTGACTTAACCCCATATATAGTGTATATATAAGGTATGAAACGAGGCTTTATTTGCCTTATTAATACATACTTTTAAAAACATAATAGTAACGAGATAAAGATGACAAAAAAAACTATAACACTTATACTTATAATAAGTTATATCATAACATCTAGCGGTCCTTGCTACGGTTTCGGCGCTAAGACGCTATTCACGCGCAAATCTCATGCACAAAGGCATGTAAATGCTTCTGCCAAGGCTGCGGAGAAGGATATTCTGGAGGCTTCTTCATCTCTTAGTATACCAAAAAGCCTCGGCCGCGTAGTTGAATCCTATAAAGGCAAAAATAAGAAGTTAATAATCCATATTCAGGACCGCCACGTAGACCCGGTTACGCAGAACAATATCGCGTCAATAATAGAGGCCTTGAATCTGCAGCACAATATTTATCTTATGTGCCTTGAAGGCGCTTTTAATGAACTTGATACATCGTTTTACAATAGTTTTGAGGATGCAGTGCTAAAAAAGAAGGTTGCGGAGGTTTTTGTGCAACAAGGCCTTTTTACAGGCCCGGAATTCTACAAGATAACCAATGCGGAAAATTACATAAGGGCCGTTGGCGCGGAGGATCGTGCGTTATATTTAAAACATCTTGCCAATTATAAGGAGAACCAGATCAATAAAGATGAAATTACAAGGCTCCTCAGGCATATGGGCAAAGCTACAGACGCGCTTAAGAAGCATGTTTTCTCTAAGGAGTTGATAGCATTAGACAAGGTTTCTCGCGATTACGTTAACAAGCAGATCGACCTGCCTGAATATCTTCTCCAGCTGAACGCGTATGCAGCCAAGTCCGACATATTGCCAGAGGAGTATTCTAATCTAAACAAATTTATCCATCTTACGGAAAGAGAACGCAGCATAGATTTTAAAGCAGCGGAGCAAGAGAGAGAATCGCTGATAAGATATTTTTCAGAGCGCCTGCCAAAAGAAGGCGTCCAGGCGCTCGTCCAATTAAGCCTTGATTTCCGTTCAAACAAGGTCTCAGATATTGTTTTTCACGACTACCTTGAGAGCTTAGCAGTTGAGCATGGGTTAAATAGCGCTATTTATAAAAACCTTGTTGCGTATACAGAATATTTGAGGCTTTCTAGGGAGATAAACCATCTAAAGGTCTTTGATGAAGCACAAGATCTAGAGGAAAGAACGCAGATAGCGCTTTGCAATAACCAAGACCAGCAGAGCCTTGTTCAATATTCAAAATCAGTGAGCATGTTAAAAGATCTATATGCACTCAAGCTTACGCATCGTCATCTAGATTATATGGACGAGCACCCGGGCTCGTTTGATATAGCAAACATACAAAAGTTTTTAAACAAAACATCTGCCAAATACGGCTTAGATACATTGTTAACCGATAGCTTAATAAGCCCGGATAGGCAGGCGCTTAATAATTCAAAAGAATTTTACCGCCTCGCGCTAATGCGTGACATTGCCCTTACAGACAACACATTAAAGCGCATGAAGCAGTATCGTAAGGACAAGGCGATTCTTGTTACAGGAGGCTTTCATACTCAGGGCATAACAAATATTTTAAGGAAAAAAGACATATCATATGTTGTCATATGTCCTACCATAGGCCTTAATGATTGCGATAAGATCTACGAAAAGCGGATAAATGGCACTCTTCCTAGTATGTATGCGTTGCAAACAGCATTGGCTAATATGTTATCTGTGCAGCTTAAGTCTGGCGAGGCTGATGTGCAGGAGCTCTTTTCTAAGGCCTACCAGAGCGTTTCTCAGCCTGCTGTAGAAGCCCAGGATATATTGATAGCCAAAGCCTCGTCATCAGGATTAGGTGGTTATGTAGTCAAAAACTTAATAGTTGCTGCAACAGTAGCGCTATTGGGAACAGGGATTTATATCCAGCAGTCTTCAGTAAGTTCTCAGAAAGACGCAATGGATACATTTGTGATAGCAAAGGCATTGCCATCGGATCAGTGGCAGATTATTTTAGATACATTAAGAGAGATTTACGCCCTTATAAAAGACATAGAAGCGCCGAAGCCGCGCCAGATGGAGATGAAATTCAAGGTTGGCAAGGCGGCACGCATTTTACGTGATTACATAACGAATAATTTAGATAGTATACATAAGTATGCTAAGGAGGAGGGGATAGAACCGAATTATCTTGCGGCAATAATCATAGCAGAGCAGATGGATATAGACGAATTTAGTTTAAAAGGTGAGGGCACAGATAAGATTCTGCCGCGTCTTCATATACGTGATACATCGCGGGGCCCGGGGCAGATAACAGAGCGGGCGCTTAAAAAGCATTGTAAAGAGACGCGGTGGCCCGCGTATGATAATCGATCTACGGAAGAGCTCTCCGATTCCGAGATAAATGCTATCCTAATGGGTGAAGGGGGCAACCTGACAGACCACATAAGGGCGATAGCGATAATCTTAAGGGGAAAACGTGATTCTATTAAAGATTCTGCCGCGCTCTCTCTTGTTCAAGGCAAGCTGCAGTTAGGCGCGCTTTATACATCAACATACAGGGGCCTCGTAAAGGAGGATAAGGAGGATTTCTGTACATTCAGACAACTAAGAGAGAGCGAAAAAATACGGACACAGGTTTATGCGCATGCTGTAATTATCTATGAAGACTTTGTAAGCAAATGGCTGCGCTACCATAAATATGCATATGTGCCAGATGACATGTTATCTATGACACTGCCTACCGATAACGCGGTTGATAGCGGCGCTGACGGCATTCAAGATATACAGGCAAAGGCCTCATCATCAGGCAGGAAGATAATGCATGTATGGGAGAATGGACACCCTGTCCTACCAGGGGGTTCACAAGCTACGCTTATGGCAGGATTAGGCGTATGTTTTGCAGTAGCTGCTAAACATACAAAAACAGAAGAAAGGTATATGGCGCACCTGTATCCGCTTCGACAAACAGGGGGCGCAGCAGGGAACTGGAAAGACGCGTATATCAATACGATGCTTAGCCGGCTCGATAGTTTCAATGTTCAACCACCAGGCCACAGGATAGATAAAGCCCGTAAGGGGAATGGATGGAATGCCGTTGTTATCCCGTCAGGTAAAGAGCTTGACGGTTATCCAAAAGAGGATAGAATCACGTTAGAGGACATAACAGAGAGGCTGGAGGCGGCTGGTGTAGATTTTATCGCAGACATTAACAGGGCCCACAAGTTAGTTAGATTCCAAAAAGACGGCTCCATAAATATTATTCTGCCGGAAACGCCGGAAGCCTCTTATGACATTACTGCGCTGACGAAGGCTTCATCATCAGGCCGCGATATAGACAGAGGCTCTTTTTATAATCTTATACCTTCTGAAACCAGGCCAAGCGCAAAGATATATGATTACACCGATACAGAGGACAGGTATGAGATAATAGAATCGCTTAAGAGCAGTAATTGGTATTACCAGGCAGACGGTGATGGCCAGAAAGCCGCGATAATCAACAGGGCCTTTAACACGCTATCCGACTCTGCTATTAACCAGCTAAAGAGTATTATAACAGAGCGCATGCAGGAAAACGGCAATGCTATAACAGAAGACACTATAGAGAGTATTATGGTATATGGAAGTTGGATATATAATTTCGATGACAAGAAGATTTCTAATGATATCGATTTCGCGGTTATAGCAAAAGGAGATATACCCGTTCAGTCTATAAGAGGCGTAAGGATTCCGAAAACACTTTTTAAGGACACAGCCGATATAATACCGGTAGAACAAGCCGACATAAGGATTATAGGCACAGAACAACTCTTGTTAGCACCCGATGAAAAGGAGTACGAGACTACCCACTTTGAGGTATCTATGCAGGGCCACGGCATATTGCTCTGGGGCAGGAACTTCTTTCAGAGGCAGCCTATGGCGCACAATCTTATGGTGATGGCCAGAACGTTTTTATCTATTATGGAATTTTATCTGGATGTAAAATTACACAGCACGCATTATCCAGAAGAGTATTTAGATACTCTGAATAAAAGGCTGGATGAGGTGTATAATATTTTTAAGGTGCTGTTTAAAAATCTTGACCAGCCGGAACAGCCTTTAGCTGTAGGTATTATTCCCGTAGATAAGGCAGTAAAAGATATGAAGGCAGTAATGCGTAATGTAAGAAAATACTTAGACGGCTATTCTTATGAAGCGTTCCAGGATATCCTTAATACCGGTGTAGCGTCTGGATTGAATGCACTTTATGTCCAGACCGAGACCAAGTTCATGAAAGAGTCGTTAGAAGCTCTTGGAAAAAAGACACAGGCCAGGACTTCATCATCAGGGGCAATAATTACGCGCCCATTAGATAAGATACCGCCGGAAGAGATAAAGAATATTCTTGTTGTAGGTGATTACAAAAAGATAATACCAATGCCTAAATTAGGCGAGACAATAATAGATTTATGGCCGCTTGTTACTTCTCTTTGTAAGAAATACCCGGAATCAAAGATATTCGTATCAGCCCCTTATACGGAATTTTATTTAGCAGGCGACTTTAAGGGGCAGGTGGTCCCCATACCAAGCACAATAAAAGATATCCGTGACTGGGGCTACGCTAAATCAACATGGATTACAGATGATATTAACGGAGAGAAGGTATTGCGGTATAATGCGAAAGATATGTGCGCGTTAACACAGGCCGGCTATAAGGCGCGAAAGGAATTTATTCAGGACGAGATAATATTTGAGAGAAAACAGGAAGACCGGACAGGCGGTGAGGCGGGAACGGGAATCGATATGGTTTTTGATGTATCTGTGGCGCAGGGCCTGCGCAATGAGTTTTTAGGTAAGCAGCGCGGCAGACAGCCGTATTATTTTTCCATAGCCTCTTTTCTTAAGTATGCAAGCGCAACGAACGTATCCGTCGGACGCTATGATCAGGAATGTCCTGCGCAATACCGTGACAAGAAGGGTGATATTCACGACGTAAATTATGGTAATACGCTGGATGGCTTTCTTAACGTTCCTATGCTTAAACAGGCAGATATATGGAAGGCATCAATCGCTATTACCGCCGGCCTGGGCCTTGATGTAACGCAAGATAGTCTCAGATATATAACTTTAACCGAAAGTGAACGCCAAAACGCGATAAGTTTTTTATCAGAAGTAAGCGGTATTTTTGATGGAAAGAACGAGACTGCTATTTTTGATACGACGAAGAAGATTATTCTTGTTAATGTATACGCACAGACACAAAGTGTTTTAATGGGTTATACAATCGACCAGCAGATAGACACTTGGGTAGATTGCATAAGCACAACTCTCAAATCAATGAGAAACACCTATATTGTTTTTACGAGAGGCGGGGAGATGGATGATAACTATACGTTTGTTGACCAGGTTGCAAGGGAGCTGATAAAAAGAAGCAAGGGCTCTGTCGCTCCACATCAGAACGCTGTAATCCTGCCAAAAGAATCATTATATTCAAGGATTAACGAGGTTGTTGGCTTATCAGATGCGGTAATAACCCTGGATACGGGTATGAGCCATTATGCTAACGGGGTATTTAATAAGCCTACACTCCTTATTACATCATCCAATATTCTGCACTGGGCTGCACCAAGAGAGAATGTATACCCGATAATACGCACCACGATACCGCAAAAAAATACTCACTATACAGAATTAGACAGTATTAAGCACGCAACCATGCTTTTGAACGCATTGTTAGGTGTAAAATCAGTCCGTGAAATACTTAAAAGCAGAAAACAGGCCAAGGCATTATCGTGGCTCGATTCCAATGATAGAATGCAGCAGCTCAGGACGCTTATGCAGCGCAAGTACGACCCTGCCGCAGAGATAGTTATGGATGATGTTGTGGATCAAATATTTCCAAAAGTTGTAGCGGATTTTATCGAGAAGAAAGCCGGGCGAAACGCAGAATATCTTTGGCCGCTTAGTGTTTCACCTAAAGCCTCTTCCGCTGGTACGAAGATATTGGATGAGGAATTATATTATGACGTAAGCGAGGCTATAGAGAAGAGCATAGAGCCTCTTTATGAGAAGGCCAGCAGTCTTGGGCTTGGGCGGCTGACATTTATTACAACGGTGCGCGAACTTACAGAGATAGATAAGAAACATTTAAGAAACCTCGCCAGGCAAAATTCAGGGCTGCCGGATGATGCCCCGAAAAAGATAACCATAATAGCCTTGCACGATCAGCTGATAGGCGCGCTGAAAGGGTGCGGTTTTACTGATACAGGCGCCAGGCCTTCTGTGTTAGGTGTTAATTCCTTCAGTTTCTTGCCGGACTTTTTGGGCAGGGGCTGGGATAACATAGATGACGATGAAAAGATGGCTATGGTAGCTGCGCATGCACGCACTCAGAATAAGGCCGTCATAACGATAACGGATGATATAGCTGCACAGGGTATCGCCTCTGTGATACCCGCATACCTAAACGACAGGATGAAAGGAAGAGTCGTTATAGCGTCTATGAAAGGGGCAGAGCAAAAGACGCGGATCGGATACGATACAATAGAAGAAAACGGCATACTCTTTAGTGCGATACTCGCCAATGCCGTTAAGGAGATAGGCACACAACTTATAGGGAGCAAGGATCAGGAATTATTTATACTGAATATATTGCCGCCTATTAATAGCAAGGCATTCGAAGAATTTATTCATAGCCTCATGGATATCAAAACCGCGGTTGAAGCAACTGCTTCAGCAGCCTAATGCTGGGACGGTCCTAAAGGGGACACCCCTGAGCGCGCTATCACACTGTTTTTTATGTTTTTACCAAACATTCTCAATAAGGAACATAAATTTTTTATTGTATTTTTTTATTTAAAGCGCGCCCCTTCTACTTGTTTTCTATTTCCTACTAAAATAGTAATATATTGCCCCTGTTTTTTACTATCAAAGTTGACAAAATGAGTATAATATGCTACAGTTGGCACTATGCTTACAACATAGGAAAGCATTAAATGCCTATGTGCATATTTTTAACATTAGATTCTTAACAAAAACCGATAACCGGGCACCGAAAAAAATGAGCTGTATATATAACGATATAACAGAGACCATAGGTAATACCCCTCTTGTAAGGATATCGAATATAAGTACCTTTGGAGCAAGAGTCCTGGTAAAACTCGAATCATTCAATCCTCTATCAAGCATAAAAGACAGAATAGGCATTGCTATGATACGAGATGCCGAAAAAAGAGGCCTGCTAAAAAAAGGTGCAACTATAATCGAGCCTACAAGCGGTAATACGGGTATCGCCTTAGCCTTTGCCGCTGCGGTCAAGGGGTATAGATTGATATTGACAATGCCGGATACTATGAGCATAGAGCGTCAAAAGCTCCTCAAGTTGATAGGCGCGGAGATAGTGCTTACTCCTGGTGAAAAAGGCATGAAAGGCGCGATTAAAAGAGCAGAAGAGGTCTTAGAGCAAACCCCTGGGGCATTTATGCCGCAACAATTTAAAAACCCGGCTAATCCACAGATTCATCGTGAGACCACAGCAAAAGAGATATTACAGGATACGGAAAGACACGTAGATTTTTTTGTATCCGGCGTTGGTACGGGTGGCACATTGACAGGCATCGGTTCGGTTCTTAAAGAGAATATACCAACAGTAAAGATTGTAGCGGTTGAACCAGAGGGTTCAGCTGTTCTTTCAGGTTCAAAGCCCGGGCCGCACAAGATACAGGGCATCGGTGCCGGCTTTATCCCAGAGATATTACAAAAAGAGTTGATAGACGAGATTATAGTTGTAAGTAACGCTGATGCTAAGGATATGGCACAAGCCCTCGCCAAGAAAGAAGGGATATTAGCAGGCATATCAAGCGGCGCAGCGCTCTCAGCGGCTTTGAGTATCGCCAAAAGGCGTGATAGCAAGGGAAAGAACATAGTTGTGATCCTGCCTGATACAGGCGAGCGCTATCTTAGTACAGATCTTTTTGATTAGATTTTATTGATAATATATAAAAATCCCTCGCTATTGCTTGGGATTAATTCGCCCCTCTTCTTGCTTTTGCAAGAAAGCAGAGGGGCTCATTAAGGAGACGATAATGGCAAAGACATATGCCGAGATAAACAAAAAGATAAAACAGGGTAAGGCGGTTGTGGTAACAGCGGAAGAGGTCATAGGTATAGCGAAAAAAGAGGGTACAAAAAAGGCATCAGAAAGAATAGACGTTGTCACCACAGGGACATTTGGCCCCATGTGTTCTAGCAGTGCTTATTTTAATACAGGGCATACCAAGCCGAAGATAAAGCTTGGCGGTGGGAGAGCTACATTGAACAATGTTCCTGCTTATGCGGGACTTGCCGCGGCAGATCTCTACATAGGTGCTTCAGTTTCAACCGAGGATGATCCTAAAAATAAAGTGTTCCCCGGAAAATTTGAATATGGCGGAGCCCATGTAATAGAGGATCTGGTAGCGGGCAAGGATATCAAGCTTTCTGCGACAGCCTATGGAACAGACTGTTACCCACGTAAAAAGCTTGATACTTATATCAATATAAAGGATCTTAACGAAGCGATCCTGTTTAACCCGCGCAATAGTTATCAGAATTATAACGTTGCTGTAAATCTTCATAAGGATAGGGCCATATATACATACATGGGTATACTAAAACCCCAACTTGGAAATGCGAATTATTGTTCAGCCGGCCAGCTTTCGCCGCTCTTAAACGACCCATATTACAAGACAATAGGCATCGGCACGAGGATATTCTTAGCTGGCGGCGAAGGGTATATAGCATGGCATGGCACACAGCATAACCCGGGAGTAAAGCGCGCATCCAATGGCGTTCCAAAGGCACCGGCAGGTACAGTAGCAATAATAGGTGACCTAAAAGGCATGAAGTCAGAATGGCTGCGCGGAACTTCATTTGAAGGTTATGGAGTTACATTGGTTGTTGGACTTGGCATACCTATACCGATACTCAACGAGGAGATGCTCAAATATACTGCGATAAAGGATGAAGATATATACACGCAGATCGTTGATTATTCCAGCGACTACCCAAATGGTGTATCGCGTTCGCTTGGTGAAGTAAATTACAAAGAGCTCAAGACAGGCAGTATAAAAGTAAAGGGCAAAGATGTGCCTACCGCCTCTTTGTCGAGCTATTCAAAAGCCAGGTCCATCGCGGAGGAATTAAAAGACTCAATTATAAAAGGCAAGTTCTTCTTAGGTGAGCCGGTCCAGCTGCTTCCTTCTTCGGATGCCGGTATTAATTTTAAGCCCTTAAAAGAACGTCCTGTGCAAGATTAAGTATTTGCGGTAAGTTAGCGGTTTTTTCTCAGATATGGGAGGAGACGTTATGCGACAAGGTTTTTTGTATGCATTGCTGGTTATGATATGTTGGGGCAGTGCCCCAATATTTGCCAAGCTAGGCCTTTCTAAACTACCCCCGCTTACCGCTCTGGTCTTTAGAAATACATTTATAGCGATAATGTTTTTATCGGCCATGCTTATAAATGGCAGCATAAAGACACTTGCCGCTAGTGATATTAAGAGTGTTGTATTGATATTGATAGAGGCATCATTGGCAGGGCTGGTAGGGCAGTATTTTTATTACAAAGCGGTAAAGGTGTGGGAGGCTTCACGCGTTGTGCCTATTGTAGGCGCCTTTCCCTTGGTTACTTTTTTTATAGCTGTTATTATCTTGTCAGAAAAAATAACCCTGCTAAAAGTGCTGGGCGCATTATTCATAGTAGCAGGGGTTGGGTTATTGGGTATATAAAGGAGGTTATGATGAACAAGATGGCGCTTGTACTTGTATTGGCAGTTGTTTGTACAGCCGGTTTGGTTGCATTGGACAGGTTAGAAGGTTTACACGCAGCGGAGGCAGGAAAGGCTGATTTAAGCGCTAAGATCGATGACGCGCTTGACAACCAGCAGACAATATTGCAGAAACTTGATGAGATGGCAGAACAGATACAGATTGTCAAGATAAGAGCGACGAGGTAAGCGCAAAAATAGTGAGATGCTTGATACTAGATGCAGGATGAAAACATTAAAGGCGCTTAACTTTGTAACATAACTAGTGAAGATAGGATGAGATTTGAAGGTAAGTAAAAAATTTAGGTATGGCTTAAGGGCTATGGTCGAGTTAGCCATATGTTATAAGTCCGGCCCCTTATCCGCAAAGTCTATTGCTAAGGCAGAGGCCATTCCATTGCAGTATCTTGAGCAGATATTTCACTTGCTTAAAAAGGCGGGCCTTGTAAAGACCATAAGAGGAGCAAAAGGCGGTTATCTTCTGGCGCGCGAACCAGCAAGGATAAAAATAAGCCATATTATGGATATATTGGATACAAACTCTTATTTAGCAGATTGTCTGGCACAAAAGAAAAACATCGGCTGTGATAGGATTGACGCCTGTGCCGCCACGAAATTTTGGCAAAAACTCCATAAGAGCATAAAAGCAGTGGCAGATTCTACAACTCTCAAGGATTTAGCGATAAAAAGGTTAAAAGACGCCAGCATAGGCCATAATTACATGTTTCAAATATAAAATGCGGGATTATAGCTTGATTTGGCTATAATCCATTGAGAAATAGCTCATTTTGCTTGACCATATGGAGATGGTATGGTAAAATCAAATACTGAAAAACAAGAAAAGAGAGACCAAATAAGAAAGGATATCTTAACACTGTTGCGTTCGCAGCAAGATACAGAGCGTGCAATTAAGAGTGAGCAGATAAAAAGGAGGTTATTCCAGGAGAAGAGTTTCCATCAGGCTGAAACTATCATGTTTTATGCGGCAAAATCGTATGAAGTAGATACTTTGCCCATGATAGAAGATGCGCTTGGATTAGGTAAAAGAGTGGTTATACCAGTGACAAAAACCCATGAAAAACGTTTGATCCCTTCAGAAATACGAGACCCGAAAAAGGAGCTTGCAAGAGGCCCTTTCGGGATATATGAACCTAAGAAAGAATACATGAAGACCGTTGACCCTAAAGAGATAGATGTAGTTATTGTTCCGGGCGTTGCCTTTGACAAAACAGGCAACCGTATCGGTCATGGTCAAGGTTATTTCGACAGATTCTTAAAGAACCTGCCTTCAACAACACCTACTATTGGGCTGGCATTCAAGCTCCAGCTTGTGAAAAAAATCATCGCTTTTTCATGGGATATACCTGTCACTAAATTAATCACAGCGTAATAAAAATAAGCAGATATATTGTGTCCGCTTTATTCGCGGGCCAGGGTATTGGTTTGTTTGCGTAAGCAGACAGAGCACTCAGTGCTTTAATAGTCGCATCTCGCCTTATACGAAAAAAGTTGTAATGGAAAACGGGCGGGAGCTTCAGCAGTTTTATACAGACTGCTTTAAACATAGAAAGGAAGAAGGTGTAGCTATGTCAAACAACATGAATCCAATAGTGCTTTCCTTAAGCATTATCGCGATAGCGACGCTGTTTTTTATGATAGGTTATTTTATCAGTAGCCTGATCAAATCAAAAACACACAAGTTCGCGGGTGAGAAGGCGAAACAGATAGTAGAGCAGGCGCAAAAAGAGGCTCAAAACTTACGTAAAGAAGTTGAACTTGAGTCAAAGGACCTTAAATTAAAAATACGTTCTGAATTTGAGCAGGAGACAAAGGATACACGACGTGAGACAAAAGAAGCGGAGAGAAGGCTTACACAGCGCGAAGAGAATCTCGAGAGAAAAGTCGATCTCTTAGATGGAAAAGAAAAGAAGATAACGCAAAAAGAGAATGAGATTATACAGAAGGAACAGAATATCACCAAAAAAGAAGCAGAGCTAAATAGGGCCCTTGAGGAAGAAAGGCAGAAACTGCAGCGTGTTGCCGGGATGTCATCGGACGAAGCAAAGAAGCTGCTTCTCGTCAGGATGGAGGAGGAGGCAAAGCAGGAAGCCGCTGTTATGCTGAAGAAGCTTGAGGAGCAGACTAAGGCAGCAGCTACCAAAAAGGCAAGGGATGTAATAAGTCTCGCGATACAGCGTTACGCCGCGGACCACACAGTAGAATCGACAGTAAGTGTTGTAAGCCTTCCTAGCGATGACATGAAAGGAAGAATCATAGGCAGAGAAGGAAGAAATATACGCGCGTTAGAGGTAGCTACCGGGGTCGATGTTATTGTCGATGACACGCCGGAAGCTGTTACGCTTTCAGGTTTTGATATAGTAAGGCGTGAGATCGCCAAGCGGACATTAGAACGACTAATAGAAGATGGTAGGATACATCCGGCAAGGATAGAAGAGGTTGTTGAGAAGATTAAGAAAGAGATGGAGATAGGCATACGCGAAGAAGGGGAAAAAGCGGCCTTTGACGTTAATATACATGGCCTGCATCCGGAGATCATAAAACTTCTTGGACGCTTAAAATATAGAACAAGTTATGGACAAAACGCGCTCCAGCATTCCAAGGAGGTCGCGTATATAATGGGCGTTATGGCGGGTGAGCTTGGCATAGATTTTAATTTCGCCAAACGTATAGGGCTTTTACATGATATTGGTAAGGCGGTAAGCCATGAAGTTGAAGGCGGCCATGCCAAGATAGGCGCTGATTTGGCGCGCAAATACGGCGAGACAGAAGCGGTAATACATGCCCTGGAGGCGCACCACGAAGACATAGAGGCAAATTCTGTTTTTGCTGTATTAGTCCAGGCGGCAGACGCGATTAGCGCTACACGCCCGGGCGCAAGGCGAGAGACGCTTGAGACTTATGTTAAGAGACTGGAAAAACTCGAAGGCATAGCGGATTCTTTTAAAGGTGTGGAAAAGTCATTTGCTATACAAGCAGGCAGAGAAGTGCGTGTTATTGTCCAGCCTGACAAGATTAACGATCTTCAGTCAATAAGCATGGCAAGAGATATCAGTAAGAAGGTTGAGGACAATCTACAGTACCCAGGCCAGATAAAGGTAACAGTAATACGCGAGACCCGCGCGACAGAATACGCAAAATAAATAAGCGTATAACTTACGCTACGAAGCGATGTAATCTTAAGTTTACATTTTCTGCATTGCAGATTTTGTAAACTTAAGAGTTAAGTTGACAAATTATACAATACTCAAAATGTAAAGTTAAGGATAGCACAGATATAACAAAGGATGTAATTTGAAGGTTTTATTGATAGGTGATATAACAGGTTCCCCGGGTAGAAATATCTTAGGGGAGAAATTACACGCACTACAAAAAAAAGAGTCCATAGATTTTACTATCGCGAATGCCGAGAACGCGGCAGGGGGAAGCGGGATAACCCCCGCTATCGCAAATGAGCTCTTTTCATACAACATTGATGTGCTGACATCAGGAGATCATGTCTGGCGGAAGAAGGAGATAGTAGAGTTTATAGCGCGCGAGAACAGGGTTCTGCGGCCTGCCAATTATCCTGATGGCGCACCGGGCCAGGGTTTTTGTATCTACGAATCACACAGTGGTGAGAAGATAGGAGTAATCAATCTTTTAGGACGTGTCTTTATGCAGCCGGTTGATTGCCCGTTTCGCAAGGTAGCTGAATGTATCGAGCGGATATCCTCTATCACAAAGACAATCTTTGTGGATATGCATGCTGAGGCAACCAGTGAAAAAGTGGCGCTTGGATGGTATTTGGATGGCAAGGTAAGCTGTATTTACGGTACACATACTCATGTGCAGACAGCGGATGAGAAGATATTGCCGCACAATACAGCATATATTACTGATATAGGTATGACAGGGCCGTTTGATTCTGTAATCGGAAGAAACAAAGAACAGATCCTTGAGCGCTTTATTACACAGATGCCGACCAGATTTGAAATGGCAGATAAGGATGCTCGTATTAATGGCGCTATAGTGGATGTAGACACAGATACAGGGCGCGCGACATCCATAAAGCGAGTTGGTTAATAATATAGTTTAATATAAGCAATTTGACAAGGCACAAGGTGTAAGGCGCAAGGCGATTACTGCTATCCCAAGCAGCCATCGCGTTATTCTTAGTCTTTGACTATAGATGATAATCTTGCGCCCTGTGCCTAATACCTATTTTCATCATAAAGCTATGAGTGACAATATTACCCAAGACAAGAAGATTTATTCTGTAAGCGAACTGACCCGTGACATCAGCCTACTGCTAGAGGGTGAATTTTCCAGGGTATGGGTTGAAGGCGAGGTATCAAATTTTATTCTTCACACCTCAGGGCATTGCTATTTTAGCCTGAAGGACGCGGAAAGCGTAATCGCTTGCGTGATATTTAAAAGTTCTGCCAATAAACTCAAATTTGATATAGAAAATGGCATGAGCCTTGTCTGTTCAGGCAGGATAGGCGTATATAATAAAAGGGGCCAGTACCAATTATATATTGATAAGGCAGAACCAAAAGGCGTAGGCTCTTTGCAGCTTGCCTTTACCCAGCTTAAAGAAAAACTTTTCAAAGAGGGGCTATTCGATCAGGCACATAAAAAACCGCTCCCGTATTTACCCGAAACAATCGGGATAGTTACATCGCCGACAGGAGCCGCCATCCGCGATATGCTAGATATCATAAATCGGCGTTTTCTAAATATGCATATCATACTTTTTCCATCAAAGGTACAAGGTGAGACAGCGGGCTCAGAGATAGTTGCGGGGATAGAGGCGTTTAATCGCTTGAAAAACGTAGATCTCATTATCATAGGACGCGGAGGCGGAAGCATAGAAGACCTATGGGCCTTTAATGAAGAATTGGTAGCAAGAGCTATATATAATTCTGAGATTCCTCTGGTTTCAGCGGTTGGACACGAGATAGATTATACTATCTCGGATTTTGTAGCAGATTTGCGCGCGCCGACGCCTTCCGCGGCAGCGGAACTTGCGGTGCCTGAAAAAAGCGATATCCTTCAGCAGATAGAGCTGTTACAGGGAAGGCTCAAGCAGGCCCTTAAAAGCAGGGTCGACGCTCTACAAAAACATCTAGACGCTATCATGCAAAGATACGCCTTCCGCCAGCCACAGTTTTTAATAGAGCAATATCAGCAGAGACTTGATGAACAGAGCAGATCGCTTTCGCAGAGTTTATCGCATTTTATCTCCATAAAGAAAGAGAAGATATCGAGTGTTAATGGGAGATTGAAGGCTCTTAATCCAACAGCGATATTGTCAAGAGGCTATAGTATTACCATGACGCACCCTAGCGGTGATATTATAAAAGACGCCTCCAAGGCCAGGCAAGGTTCCTATGTGAGGACGAAGCTGGCAAAAGGAGAGATTATTAGTACGGTAGAATGATTTTGTGTTGCGCCCGCCTGCGGCGGGAGAAAATAAAACCAGAGGTGATAAGATGGCAGAACAAAAATTTGAAGACGCGCTCAATAAACTGGAAAAAATAGTGAGCGATTTAGAGGACGGGGAGCTTAAGCTGGATGACGCTATTAAAAAATACGAGGAAGGCGTCAAGCTCTCAAGAGTCTGTAATAAAAAATTAAACGAAATTACAAAAAAGATAAAAGTGCTTGTAGAGGATGATTCAGGCGATCTGGCGGAAGAAGAGTTCGACGCGCCTACTCTTGCCGCGGATGAGGGTGCGGACAAGGATAAGCCGGCACGCAGAAAGAGCCTGCCCAAGGGAGAGAAGTATTTGTTCTAAAAAGGCGCATGTGATAAGGCACAAGGAAAAAGGATAAAGGTTAAAGGTTAAAAAAGTGACAAAAATGAAAAAAGACACATTAAACTATCTTAAAAAAAGAAGAGCGATTATAGATAAGGCATTATCGAGCCTCGTTGTAGCGCCGAAGGGCAAATCAAAAACAGTATATACAGCTATGAACCACGCCTTAAAAGGCGGTAAAAGAATACGTCCGATACTCTGTTTAGCTTGTGCGGAAGCAGTTGGCGGCAGGGTAATCGACGCGCTTAAAGTTGCGTGCGCCATAGAATTGACCCATAGTTATTCACTTGTCCATGATGATCTTCCTTGTATGGACAACGACGATTACCGCAGAGGGCGTTTAACATGCCATAAAAAATTCGGTACAGCAAACGCGGTATTGGCAGGAGACGCGCTTCTTACATACGCCTTTAATATTTTATGCTTTGCAACTAAGAGCGCATCTGTTAATATGCAGCTAGTAGAAGTTGTATCACAAGCAGCCGGTATACGCGGCATGATAGGCGGCCAGGTTGCGGATATCGCTACCAACAAAAAAAGCCAGGCCATGCAGGAATATATAAATATCCAAAAAACAGGGGCGCTTATCGCGGCATCCTGCAAAATGGGCGCCATTTCAGCGAAGGCAAGCAAAAAGGATACAGGATTATTATTAAAATTTGGCGAGCATATAGGCATGGCCTTTCAGGTGGTTGATGATATTGTTGATAACGAAGGGCTCTCTTTAATAATGGGTCAGAGAGACGCATTTGAATACGCGAAAGGCCTGACCATAAGAGCCAAAGCTACAATAGCGGGCCTTGGCAAAAAAGCGGGGCCTCTTCATGTAATAGCAGATTTTCTGCTTCATAGAACGCACTGATAATAACAGGACAAGGTAAATGAGTTTATTGAAAAAGATAGATTGCCCAGATGATTTAAAGGCCTTAAGCGTAGAAGAGCTTTCGAAATTATCAGAAGAGATACGCGGTTTTATGATAGACTCCGTAGCCAATACAGGCGGGCATCTCGCGCCAAGCTTAGGCGCTGTAGATTTTACAGTAGCGCTTTATTATTGTTTACACACGCCTCAGGATAAGATCGTCTGGGATGTTGGCCACCAGTCATATGCTCATAAGATACTAACAGGAAGAAAAGAAAGATTTCACACCTTGCGTCAAAAGAACGGCATCAGCGGGTTCCCAAACGCTAAAGAGAGCGATTATGATATATTTACAGTCGGGCATGGTTCTACTTCTATTTCAACAGCGCTTGGCCTCTGCGCGGCACGTGATTTAAAAGAGACAAGCGAAAAGATAGTAGCAGTTATAGGAGACGGATCATTAGGCGGGGGCATGGCATTTGAAGGGCTTAACCACGCGGGACAGCTCCATAAAGATTTATTGATTATCTTAAATGATAATGAATTCTCAATCTCCCCTAGCGTAGGGGCATGGAGCCGTTACTTAAACCGTGTTATTACAAATCCGGTTTATAACAGGGTAAGAGCGGATGTAGATAGGTTGATACGGCGCGTACCAAAACTAGGCTTTCGCTTAGCAGGTGCGGCCCGGAAATTGGAAGAGGGCCTAAAAAATCTGCTTGTACCGGGTATGATGTTTGAGGAGATGGGCATAAGATATTTTGGCCCTGTAGATGGCCATAATATACCCGCCCTTATAGAAGTTATGAACAATGTTCTTCCGCTGGATGAGCCGCGGCTCATACATGTCATAACAAAGAAAGGCAAAGGTTTTAAGTTTGCTGAAGATGCGCCCTCTAAGTTTCATGGAACAGCGCCGTTTGATCTGGAGAAAGGCGAGACTGCGGTTTCATCAGGAACCAGTTTTACGCAAGCCTTCAGTGATAAGATCGTAGAGCTTGCAGGCAAGAATAACAGGATAGTTGCTATAACAGCGGCAATGCCTGATGGGACAGGCCTCGATGGATTTGAGAAGACATTCCCTGATCGGTTTTTTAATGTTGGCATGGCAGAAGAGCATGCTGTAGGTTTTAGCGCCGGGCTTGCCAAGAAAGGGCTTATACCGATAGTAGCGATATATTCAAGTTTTTTGCAGCGCGCCTATGACCAGATTATACACGATGTAGCGTTACAGAATTTACATGTTGTCTTCTGTATTGACAGGGCAGGCATAGTAGGCGAGGACGGGCCGACCCACCACGGAGTCTTTGATATTTCATACCTGCGGCACATACCGAACCTTGTGTGTATGGCACCGAAGGATATAGAAGAGCTTGCCGCGATGCTTGATTTTGCCGTAGGACATATAGGCCCCATTGCTATACGGTATCCGCGCGGTAACGCGATAGGAAAGCCTGACATGGATATACCTATCCAAAGAATAGAGCTTGGTGTTTCAGAAATGCTGCGAGCTGGCAATGACATAGCAATATTTGCCATAGGCGACATGGTATTGCCTGCTCTTGAGGCAGCGCATCTTCTAGCGCAGGATAACATCCATGCGGAGGTTATTAATACGAGGTTTATCAAGCCGATAGATAGTGATATAATATTAAGGACAGCGCAAAGAATCAAAAAATTTCTTGTTGTAGAAGATAATGCCTTGGAAGGCGGCATGGGCTCTTGTTTATTAGAAGTCTTGGCTGACAATAATCAGGATGTAGAGGTAAAGAGATTGGGTGTACCGGATAGATTCATAACCTATGCCAAGAGAGATGAGTTGCTGGAAGAGCTCGGTTTGTCATCTCAAGCTATCGCCGGAAAGGTGCGCGAATGGCTAAAATAACCATAGATCAGGAAAGATGTAAAGGGTGTGGATTATGTATAATCTATTGCCCACATAATCTTATAGTAAGCGCGGCAAAGATTAATAAGCGCGGTGTAAAACCAGCGCAATTTAAAAAAGGGCACAAGTGCGCAGGGTGCACGCTATGCGCTGTTATCTGTCCTGATAACGCCATTGAGGTATATAAAAGTTAATTATAATGGATACTAGATGCTGGATGCAAGATGCTAGATACAAGGGTACAAGGCATAGGGCACAAGGAAAAAGGCAAAAGCAAAAAGGTTAACATGAAAAGAAAACCAAAAATAGAGAAGCGAAAACCGAAAAAGCATCTTATGACAGGAAATGAAGCTATTGGTGAGGGGGCGGTTCGCGCGGGATGCGATCTCTACGCGGGATACCCTATTACGCCGCAGAATGAGCTTACCGCTTTTATGTCAAGGAGGATGCATGAGAAGAAAAGGATATTCATCCAGTCAGAAAGTGAGATATCTGCGATAAGCATGGTCTTTGGGGCTTCATTGACAGGCAAGCGGGCGATGACTTCTTCGTCGAGCCCTGGGATTAGTTTAAAGCAGGAAGGCATATCGTATCTCGCGGGTTGTCGTCTTCCGGGTGTAATAGTAAATGTTACGCGCGGCGGTCCCGGGTTAGGTAATATATCACCTAGTCAGGCAGACTATTTTCAGGCAACAAAAGGTGGTGGCCATGGGGACTATCATGTTATAGTGTTGGCGCCTTCAACAGCCCAAGAGGCGATGAGCCTTACTATGTTAGCGTTCGATCTCGCGGATACTTATAGGTGCCCGGCTATGATACTTACAGATGGCATGTTAGGGCAGATGATGGAACCTGTCGAGATATCTAAGTTTAAATTTAAAAATTCAAATTCTGTTAGTAAAAAATGGGCATTGACAGGCGCTAAAGGGAGAAAGCCGCAATTTATTAAGTCGCTTTATCTCAAACCAGGCGGCTTAGAAAGACACAATACTAACCTGCAAGCCACTTATAATGAGATAAAAAAAAGAGAGGTAAGATGCGAGTCTCTGTATTGCAATAACGCGGAACTTATTGTGGTTGCTTATGGTAGTGTCAGTCGTATTGTACGCGCGGCGGTCAAACGCTTAAAAAGTAAGGGAAAACATGTAGGCATGCTAAGGCCCATATCTCTGTGGCCGTTTCCGGAGAAGGCATTAAAAAAGTATACAAATAAAACAAAGAGGTTTTTAGTAATAGAGATGAGCGCGGGCCAGATGATAGAAGATGTCAAGCTTGCGGTAGAGGGGAACGCAAAGGTAGATTTCTACGGCAGGACAGGAGGCGGCATCCCTACGCAGAAAGAGGTTGAGGCCAGGATCTCTAGGTGTCTAAGATGAAAAAAATATTTCAAAGATCTAAGTCCACGTTGGACGTAGCGACGCATTATTGCGCAGGTTGTGGGCATGGTATTATCCACAGGCTTATCGCGGAGATTATAGATGAACTCAAGGTCCGCGAGAAAATTATAGCGATTGCGCCTGTTGGGTGCGCTGTCTTAGCTTATGATTATTGGAATTTTGATACAACAGAGGCGGCGCATGGTAGATGCCCCGCGGTTGCCACAGCGATAAAGAGATTACGTCCTGAAAATATAGTATTTACATATCAGGGAGATGGAGATTTAGCGTCAATAGGTATCGCGGAGACTATACATGCCGCTAATAGAGGGGAAAACATTACTATTGTATTTGTGAATAATGGCGTATATGGGATGACAGGCGGGCAGATGGCCCCGACAACTCTTATAGGGCAAAAGACAGCCACTTCTTTGTTAGGCAGGGATTCCATTTCAGATGGAAACCCCATGAAGATGCTTGAAATGCTCGCTGTTTTGGATAGTGTAAAATATTTGGAAAGGGTTTCGGTGCATTCTCCCCGGCATGTTTTAAAGACCAAACAGGCAATAAGAAAGGCGTTTAAAAATCAGATTAATAATAAAGGTTTTTCCATGGTTGAGGTTCTTTCCATGTGCCCAACATATACAAGCCGCTCGATAGAGGCGTCTATTCAATGGATTAAAGAGAGGGTGTTGAAAGACTACCCGCTAGGCATTATCAAGGATGAAGGTTAAGAGCATGAAAGACGAGAGAATAATATGCGCCGGCTTTGGCGGCCAAGGCATAATGATACTGGGTAAGTTGATTGCCTACAGCGTAATGGAAAGAAACTACAATGTTACATGGATGCCGTCATATGGCGCGGAGGTAAGGGGTGGTACCGCTCATTGCATGGTTATTGTCTCGGATAAAGAGATCGCCTCGCCAATAACTTCTTATTGCGATACGGCCATTATATTGAATAACCCATCCATGGATAAGTTCCGCTCAATAATTAGCCCGCGTTCGATCCAAACAGGTAGGCGGGGCCTTATTATACTTAATAGTTCGCTTGTTACTAAAGAGGTCAAGAGAAAAGATGTCGATATTCTCAGGATTCCTATGACGGAGATCGCGCTTGAGCTCGGGAATGTACGAGCGGCGAATATGGTCGCGCTTGGCGCGTATATGAAGTTAAGAGGATTATTTGTTAAGAAAGATGTTATTAGAGGCATAAGGATAGCCTTTTCAGGTAACAAAGATATTATAGATATCAATATAAGGGCATTGGATAGAGGTGAGGCCCTGGCATGAATAATAAAACGCAGATAGAAAAAGGCAAACAAGTCAATCTCAATAATGGTGTAAGAGTCCGCTTTGCCCCCTCACCCACAGGTTCCCTGCATATAGGCAGCGCTAGAACAGCGCTGTTTAATTGGCTGTATGCCAGGAATCAAGGTGGCGAGTTCATATTACGTATAGAGGATACGGATAAAGAGCGTTCCGACGAACAACATATAGATGAGATACTATCGAGCCTGAAATGGCTGGGCTTAAATTGGGATGGCGAGGTATTGTATCAAAGCAAAAGATTTGATATCTATAAGCAATATGCTGAAGAGCTTGTAGCCCAGGAAAAGGCTTATTATGAAGAGTCAGATAAAGGCAGGGCCATCAAATTAAAGGTTATAAAGGATGAGCCCATTATCTTTTATGACGCGGTCCATGACAAGATAGAGGTCAACTCAAATACTGTCGATGACTTTGTAATCATAAAATCAGATGGTTCCCCAACATATAATTTTGCATGCGTAGTAGATGACGCGGATATGAATATAACGCATATAATAAGAGGCGATGACCACATTACAAATACCTCGAAACAGCTGATCATATATCAGGCCTTAGGCAAAAAGCCGCCGAAATTCGCGCACATACCATTGATTCTTGGCGAGGATAAGTCGCGCATGTCAAAGCGACACGGCGCTACATCGATACAAGAGTACAAAACAAGAGGGTATTTTTCCAAGGCGCTTGTGAACTTTTTATCGCTTATGGGCTGGTCGCCAAAAGATGACAGAGAAAAGATGAGCCTTGACCAGATAGTAAAGCTGTTTTCTTTAAAGGCGATCGTTAAGACGGGCGCCGTGTTTAATATACAGAAACTTAACTGGCTAAATGGAGAATATATAAGAGAAGCGCCTATCAGTGAACTTACGGATTTTGTGGCAGCGCACCTGACAGAGAAAGGCATAATCAAAGAAGATTGTGATAGACAATGGCTCGAGGCTGTTGTAAAATCTTTCCAAACACGCTTCTGTAATATAGATGATTTTATCGAACGGTCAGGGTTTTTGTTCAGTGAGGATATTGATATAGACCAGTCGATTGTTAGCGAGCACCTAAGCAATGAAAAGACGCGTAATTTGCTCTTAAAATTAAAACAGAGCCTTGAAACGCTAGATCCGTTTACAGTAGAGTCGATAGAGCAGGCAGTACGTTCTTTAGCAGCTGTGGAAGAAGTTAAGGCAGCGGATATAATACATCCGGCACGTGCGGCATTGACAGGCAGAACAGCCGCACCGGGAATATTTGACGTAATACACCTTATTGGAAAAGAGCGAGCAATTAAACGCTTAGATAAGGCTATAAAGCATTAACACAGTTAATCGCTGCCCCGTGGTATAATTTTTTAACCATGCATCGTGATTGCAGAGCAATCTCTGATGCATGGGGCAACACGGCTGATTCTGCAGTGAACCAGAGCCCCGAAGGGGCACGGTACACTGCAGCAGTAAACCGTGTTTTGTGTAACAAAACTCTGGTTTGCTGCTGGTTCAGTATAATATTTATGAAAGAAAAGTTCTCTGATTAATCGCTGCCCCGTAGTATAATTGGCAACACGGCTGATTCTGGTTCAGCTATTCTTGGTTCGAGTCCAAGCGGGGCAGCCATCAGCCTTCGCGCTTTTAACGCGCAGGTTACTTATGCGCTACGGCTGATTGGCTAGCATATTATGTATTACACCTATATTCTTAGAAGCAAGAAAGATAATAGTAAATTCTATATTGGATATACAGCTAATTTAGAGAAGCGGTTAAAGGAGCATAACGAAAGTAGAATGTTGTATACTAAGCGTCATGCTCCTTGGTATGTAGAGACATACGTATCATTCACTAATCAGCAGCTAGCCAAGCAGTTTGAACAATATCTCAAAAGTGGTTCTGGCAAAACATTTCTCAAGCGAAGGCTGACAAGTCAGCCGTAGCTGCCAAGTTATATTGCCTGAGAAAATGCGAAGGCTGATGGCACATGGATAAGGCCGGCGAAGCCTGGACACGATATAGCCTGTTGCAAAGGCGAAGCTGTGCCAAGCGGGGCAGCCACATTGTATGCGCAACACTTATGAAGGGATATTCTATCATGCCGCATATAAAAGGAAAGACAGTAATACAGGACAGGTTTGTTCATCTCCTTGTAGTGCTTCTGTCGCTTTTTTTGTTATATCCATTTTTCCAGGATACAGAAGCCACGATTCCCGTTGTTCCATTGATATTTTTAATATCGATCGTATTGATTTTAAGGGCCCTTCGCCTTCATAGAAAAATATTTAAGTTTTCTATAGCTATAGCAGCCCTTGTCTATCTGGCAGATCTCTTCTTTGCCTTTGAAAAGATTATTTACCTTAAAGAACTTTTTGCGGTAATTACTGCCCTTATATATACGGGTTTTCTTATTATAGCGATCATAGCTCTTACCAGAAAACTCTTCTCTGTGAGAAAAGTTAGTACCGATACTATAGTTGGCGGGATATGCGTATATATGCTTATTGGATTTCTATGGACACTTCTCTATTACCTTATATATAGTTTTGATAAGGGCGCTTTTTCTCTGCAGGCGCAAAACGCTAACCCTAATCTCTTTTATTTTAGCTTTACTACATTAACCACAACCGGTTTTGGCGATATATATCCGTTGGACAAGGTTGCCATGGCGCTAGCAAGCCTGGAGGCTGTAGTCGGGCAGATATATCTTGCTGTGCTTATTGCGCGATTGGTAGGCCTTCATGTTATCAACCAGATGGAACGAGATATCCAAAAAAAATAGCAAGCCTTTTTTTAAATAATTTACTCAAACCCCCCCACAAGAAAGTTTAACAGATTAAAATATGCAAAAAGAGTACGAGATAGATATATATAGCCTCGCTTACGGAGGAGATGGCATAGGAAGGCTCGATGAGAAGGTCTGCTTTGTAGCGGGCGCCTTGCCCGGCGAGAGGGTCTGTTTTAAAAAACAGGTTGAAAAGAAGAGTTTTATACGGGGTGTGACCACAAAGGTTCTTACAAGATCAAACGACCGCATAGAACCTGTTTGCCAGTATTATGGTAAATGCGGAGGATGTCAATACCAGCATATTGATTACAAAAAAGAGGTATTTTATAAGGCCCAGCAGGTTCAAGACATCTTTAAGCGTATCGGCGGCTTTGAAGAATTTGAGTTTCAGGGCATAAAACCCTCTTCTTCGGAATACGGGTATCGTTCGTCCATTACGCTTCATAAATCGGCCGATGGCTACGGCTATTTTACAAAGCATGATAACATTATTATTCCTATAAAGTCATGCCCGCTTGCTGTTGATAGCATTAATACAACTTTTGCCACGCTCTCCGATCTTACCAATAAAAGAGACGTTACAATCAAGTGCGATAATTTAGGTAATACATGGATAAGCGGCTATCAGGGGCATAGATTTTTTAAGGATAGTTTTTTGAATGCAGAACTCACGTTTTCACCAATGGCGTTTTCGCAATCAAACAAGCACATCGCTCCCACTATAGTAGAGCTGCTTCGCGAATGGATGAAAGATGAGGAGAGCGCCACACTTTTTGATCTCTATTGTGGAGTAGGTTTTTTTAGTATGCTTCTTAGTTATATGTTTAAGACCATTATTGCTATAGATGACAACAGCGTGGCCATAGATTGCGCCAAGGCTACCAAAAAAAATATTTCTGCTGATAAGATAAAATTTTATTGCGGGGACACGGATATAATCTTTCCTTCCTGTTATGAGAGGTCGCATTCTGCGACAAACACCATCCTTATTGATCCCCCCCGCACAGGCATAAGCAAAAAGCTCGTTAATATCTTAATGGATATAAAGGACACAAAGAGCCTGTATTACATATCATGCGATCCAGCCACACTCGCGCGTGACGCGAAGCTTCTTACGCAGTCAGGCACGTGGACATTAAGCCGTGTTAGCTCATTCGATATGTTTCCCCGAACAAAACACATTGAATCCGTTGCCTTATTTAAAAGGTGATAAGCAAGATAGTCCTTATGTGCCACAACCGTTATTCCATATCAAAAAATACATTAAATAGGGACAGCGCCCATTTAAATTTTTTCTTGCTTATGGGCGATTCCTGTAATATTATATATTCATGCCAAGAACCGCAAGAATAGTTTTCGAAGAATATCCGCACCATATCACTCAAAAAGGAAATTACGGGCAGAAGGTATTTACTAAAAATTCCGAATACAGTATTTACCTCGAATGGCTAAATGAATATGCTATCAAGTATAAATTAAGCATACTTGCATATTGCCTTATGCCCAACCATGTTCATTTTGCTGCTATTCCAAATAAGTCCGATTCTCTATCCAAGACTTTTAATACATGTCATATGCGTTATGCGCAGTATTTTAACAAACGCAATAGAATTTCAGGCCACTTGTGGAAAGGCAGATTTTATTCCGCTGTTTTAGATGATAATCATTTATATTACGTTGTAAGATACATAGAAAATAACCCGGTGCGAGCCAAGCTTGTAAAAAGAGCGGGGGATTGGAAGTGGTCGAGTGCGAATACCCATTTAAATGGCGCAAAAAGTATTTTGCATCTGGGCAACATAAGGAAATATATTGATAATATAGACTGGGCAGACTATCTGCAAAAAAGAGAAGATGACGCAATTGTCAAAACCATAAGAGATACGACACTGAGCGGGAAGCCCATGGGAAGTGATTCGTTTATAGAAAAGCTAGAAAAACTATCAGGAAAAAGTTTAAGGACATTACCGCGCGGCAGGCCTCGGCAAAAATAAATGGGCGCTGTCCCTATTTAACGGCTTTTTTGACTATAGCGGGAATCCCTCTAACATGTTCGATATCAAATGGGCTCGCCTTCGGGTTTACAGCGTATCCTATGTGCAAGATATTTTCCAGATATAAAAACAGCATTAATTTGGATTATTATTGAAATGTATTGTTTAAGCAGATAGAATATTAGATAGTATAAGTATATTCCCAAAAAAGGAGGACGTATGCCGCTAGAGGTAATGGTATTAGAAAAAGAAGAGGGTGTGTTTGTTGTCTCTCCAACAGGTTCTGTTGACTCGGATACTTACTTGGTTTTAGAAAAAGAAGTGGATATGATTTTAGAAAAAAAACCCAAGGTAGTTATCTTTGACATGCGCGGAGTAAACTATATAAGCAGTTCCGGTTTAGGGGTTGTCTTTAAAGCAAAAAAGACCCTTAGGCAGAACCAGGGAAAGCTCTATCTTGTAAATCTTACTCCGCCGGTAAAAAAAGTATTTGATGTTGTAAATGCCCTTCCTGAGCAGGAGGTCTTCGCGAGCGTAGAAGAGCTGGATAACTATCTCGATAAGATACAGAACGAAGAGCGCTGATTTTCGGTCTTTGTTTTTCAATTGCAGGTTGTAGCTAAAACCGGATATAAAACATTATTAGCGTGGAAAGACACCCATTTTGTTTGAAGCCCAAGTAATAGTTATTTATCACTACGACTGTATCAGCCCGGTATGAAATTATGCATAAAGTGTCTACGAAAATATTCTTAAATACAGCCATATTAACCTGTCTTTTTCTTGCTATAAATCTTTCATATGCGTCAGAAGATGAATTAGAAAAAGCCTCCTTTATCTCTCAATGGGTTCCTCAGGCACAGTTCGCGGGATATTACCTTGCGCATGAAAAGGGGATATATAAAAAATACGGCTTAGATGTTGATATTATCAATGGCGGGCCGCATATTTCTCCATGTGACTCTCTTAAGGAGAAGAGGGTGGATTTTATCAATATCGGCCTTAATACCGCGATTGAGGCAAGGGCTAACGGTTTGAACCTTGTCAATATAGGACAACTTGTGCAAAAGTCAGCAATGATGCTGGTGGCTAAGAAATCCAGCGGCATAGAAAAAATAGAGGATATAAATAATAAAAAGATAGGCGTATGGACAGGGATCTCGCAAATTCAGGCCTTAAGTTTTATAAAAAAATACAATCTTAACGTGGAGGTCGTGCCACAGACATATTCTGTAAACCTTTTTCTTCGCGATGGCGTTGATGTGGCATCAGCTACGTGGTACAACGAATACCACACTATTCTTAATTCCGGTTATGACGCGGATGAGCTGATAACGTTTTTCTTTAGCGAGTATGATTTGAATTTCCCGGGAGATGGTATCTATACACTGGAGGAGACATTTCAGAGTAGGCCGAATTTTTGCGGTGATTTTGTCAGGGCATCTATAGAAGGATGGATCTATGCCTTTACCCATTCGGAGGAAGCCTTAGATATTGTCTTAAGACATACTAAAGAGGCCAATATCCCCGCGAATAGAATGCATCAGAAGTGGATGCTGGAGAGGATGGAGGATCTGATGCTTATTGATAAGAGCATTGAGATCTCAGGTGTCTTGCGAAAAGATGATTATTATCGGGTAGCAAAGGAATTAAAAAACGCGGGCATAATAAGCAATATTCCCCCGTTTAATGTTTTTTATAAAGATTGTGATAATTATTATGATAAAAAATAGAGGCATAACCTTTAAGCTCATATTTTTTATATTGACCAGTTGTACGCTTATCTTTACACTTGCGTTTGGGTACAACTATCTCTTCTCCCGCAGAATGATTATTAAAGGTATTGAGAATAATGCCAGAGATCTGACTCAACTTACGGTAAATAAGATAGAGTCGATTCTGCGTCCGATAGAAAAAGTACCGCAGAGTTTGGCGTTTTTGCTTGAGCAGTCTCTCTGTGAAAAAGAAGACCTGTTAAGCGTATTGCGTTCTTTAGTAGTGAACAACCCTGAGGTATACGGAGCAGCTATCGCCTTTGAGCCATACGCTTTTGAAAAAGATTCTTTATATTTCGCGCCTTATTTTTACCGAGATAAAGATACGATCAAATCCACTTACTTAGGGGGCGACTCTTACCAGTACTTTTACTGGGATTGGTACCAGATCCCAAAAGAGATAGCGCGGCCCGTATGGAGTGAGCCGTATTACGACGAAGGCGGCGGAAATATTATCATGTCGACCTACTCGGTTCCGTTTTATAGATATGACGGAGACAAAAAAGTCTTTAAGGGCATCGTGACCGCTGATGTCTCCTTATCCTGGCTTCAGGATATCGTCTCATCGATAAAGATCGGAGATACGGGTTATGGATTTCTGATATCTAATAATGGCAGGGTCGTTACTCATCCGCATAAGGACCTTATTATGCATGAGACTATATTCAGCGTAGCTGAATCTCGAGGTGACGCTCGCCTGCGCAGGATAGGCAAGGATATGATAAATGGAAAGACTGATTTTACCCCATTTAAAAGCCTTGTTACAGGCAATAAATGCTGGATCTCTTATAACAGGATACCTGCTACTGCCTGGAGCTTAGGAGTACTTTTTCCGCAAGATGAATTGATGAATGATATAATAAGGCTCAATTGGGTCGTATTCTTCTTGGGCATATTCGGTTTTTTGTTTCTCTTGATGGTCATTGTATTGATAGCAGGTACTATTGCCCATCCGCTCAGGGGGCTATATAAGGCGACTAAAGATATCGGAACAGGCAATTTAGATTTCGAGCTGCCTGCTGTTAAGTCACAAGACGAGGTAGGCAAACTTACAGAGTCGTTTAGGTATATGAGAGAAGCTCTTAAGCGGTATATAAAAGATCTCAAAGAGACAACAGCGGCTAAAGAGAGGATAGAGAGTGAATTAAAGATAGCCCACGATATCCAGATGAATATCGTGCCTAAGACATTTCCGCCTTTCCCGGAAAGAAAAGAGATCGATCTCTACGCGCTTTTAGAACCCGCAAAAGAAGTAGGCGGGGATCTTTATGATTTCTTCTTTATTGGCGAAGACCGCCTCTGTTTTGTCATTGGGGATGTTTCAGGCAAGGGTGTTCCGGCAGCGCTTTTCATGGCTGTGGTTAAAACCATGATTAAGACCGTTGCCCATGAACTTGATAGCCCTGAAAAGATTTTCGAGACTGTAAACAAGGAGATGTGCCAGGGCAACGATTCCTGCATGTTCGTGACTGTATTTTGCGGGATACTGAATATAAAAACAGGAAAGCTTCGCTATGCTAATGCCGGGCACAATCCACCATTAATAATTAAGAATGCAGGCAGCGTAGATTTTTTAAAGATAGCACAAAATCCCGCTATAGGCATTATTGAAGAAATAGTCTTTATGGGGCAGGAGTTAGCGCTGACCCCCGGTGACGCTATCTATATGTATACGGATGGCGCTACAGAGGCATTTAGCAAAGACAGAGAGATGTTTTCAGAAGAAAGGTTAAAAAATGAAGTAGCTGCTTGCAAAGAGAGTTCTGCGCAAAGGATAGCCAAAAATACATTGGAGAAAATAAAAGACTTCACAAAAAATGCGCCTCAATCAGATGATATTACCATTATGGTACTTAAGTATTTGAAGTAACCCCCCCCTAGCGATACCCCTATGGCACTTACCAATTTTTCCCAGGAACAGTTCTTTTTAGCCAAGACCGGTTCTCAAGCACAACCACCTGTGCTCAAGAACCGGTCTTGAGCCATAATCAGCTAATAATGTTTAATTTTCCTGGGTTTTTTCTTGACAACATAAACAGTTTCTGATAAAATCTTTTTTATACCTTTTAAAATATCATTAGAATAGCATTGAGGACATCTAAGCCTTTCCGCATATCCTTAGATAGCGGAAAAACAAGGGGGCAGATCATGGGAATACGGGTCAATAAACTTATATCAATCTTAATTGTACTGGCTTTTATATCTACCAGTACCAACCTAAACTATATATCTTCTTATATAAGCAACGATAAAGACGCTCTTAGGAGCATGTCCGCAAATAAGGCCGTGGCAGGCGATTTAAAGCAGGCGCTTATAGCGGCACCTGCATTGCAAGCGCTTTTAGGCGTACCTTCTACTAAAACATCCTCTGCAGGAGATCTGACAGATGTAACAGCCAAGCTAAAGCAGATACTCAAAAATCCTGATTTAAAACCGCCTGTTAGGATGCTTATAGATTCTTTAAGCGTATGGATTCAAGAGAATTCCGGACAGAAAAACAAAAACCATATATTGCAAAGGGCCGAACTTGACAAAAGGATAGATGAGATAGAGGGCTTACTTGAGGAGATCGAGCTGGATATTCAGACTCCGGGAACAGGACATCTTCCTGAACTGGCAATTATATCTGATTATCATGGTGAGATTAACCTATTTCTTAAGTATGTTGCTGATATAATATCCCAAAAAATAGGCAAAAAGATAGAGCTAGACCATAAGATATTTCCACAGCAGTCGCTTAAAGAGCAGCTTGCTGCTCAAGGCGTTGATATCGCGCAGATAGATATAACCTTTTTTCTGTTGGGAGATTTTTTAGACAGGGGCGCTTATGGCGTCAAATGTTTCAGGCTTGCGGAAGAGATGATTAACCTTGGAATAGCAAAATATGTTACCGGTAATCATGATTTATGGGCATTCTTAAATGTTATGGGGTTTCATCTACCCGCTTATAAGGGGTATAATTTTTATGGGCAGGCAAAATCTGAGCAACTGGTTACTGACCATTGGAGCGATTCAGAGATAGCAGATAACAGGATTGCCTGGTGGACAGATAATCTTGCCGAGTATAATGCCTCGCAGCAGGAGCTCCAGAAAGACCTATTGCTTACTTATCGCGGCAAAAAGAAAACAGCTAATGTTATAAGAGAAGACCTTAAGGCAGTGTATTTGACAATTGAGCACATGCTTACAGAGCAGGAAAAGAAATTATGGCAGGATCTTGTAGGCTATTATTTCGGAACCACAGATGTGTATACGGGTTTTCGCGCGGTAGGCATGATGTCAGCGCAGTGGTGGAAAAACAAGGTACAGGCCCTAGATAGAATCATTGAGACAAGCTTGGAGTATCAATCTCCGGAATCAGTTGCAACAGAGATATGGTATCAGGTAAAGGAATATACGGATCAGGCTGCTCTTGTTGTACAGACACGGTTGGACGACGCTATTGCGCAAGGAGAGTGGTGGTATCAGGTATTTAATGATATCAATCATCAGAATTATGTATCTGTTGAATGGTGGGGCAAGGATTGGTCATCACATAAAGGATGGGGTACAAGTGTTATAGATGAGTTAAACCTTTTAGAAAATAACGGAGTTTGGAACCAGGCAAACTACGTTGAGAATCAGCACCTTAAAGACCTGGCAATGTTTTACAGAAAGAATTTTACGCTATATCAGAAAGACTCTTACGGTAACGTATACACACATGGCTGGCTGCCTATTAATATGGAGACAGGACGCATATCTTTTCAATACAAAGGTGTTACATATGAAGATAGAGATGTATGGAACGGCCTGGAAGCCATACAGAACGATGTACGGGATTTGAGCAAGCCTCTTTCAGAGCTCCACGAAGCGCTTAGCCTGGTCAACTCCTGGTATGCGGATAAGACTACAAAGATAAAACCGGATCATATTAAGGCTTATCTCCAAGAGGTAGGACTAGAAAAAATATATAGTAAGCTTGGCATCAGATGTTGGTTTACGTGCCATAATCCGCTTAATAAGCTAGCTTCTAAAGGCATAAGTTTTAAGACCCAACAGGATTTGTTGCTGCATTTTTCAGTTGATAAAGGTATGAGCTATAAAAAATTCAAAGACTTAGGAGCATATACAAGAGTAAGCTCAGAAGGCATTTTCCTAAGAGGATTTGCAAGTTCGAGTTTTCAGAGGATAATCGATAGCCCGCCTACTGTGACATTGCAGAAGGATGAAGAGTTTGGTTATGTTGCAAGAAAGAGATTTCCGAATGAACCCTTAGACAGAGAAAATTTCCTAGTTGCCATGAGAGAGCAATTACGTGAAGAGCTTTCAAGGTTAAGAGGCATATCTCCAGAAAAGGCGATAGAGACAATCAAGGTTATTGTCAGTAGGCTTGAAAACAGATTCAAAGCAGAAGAGCAGCCAAGCGGCGTACAAAAGACAATAGCGCAGTTAGATGTTCTTAAGCAGGTACTGACTCCGAGGATAGAAACGAAAGCCTCAAGATCCTCCTCTGCAGGCAAGACGCCCGCACAAGTCAAACTAACGCTCGATATAGCTAGCAATTATGTATCTAACATTACAGATCCGAGGCAGATAACGCCTGATAAGATGCGCAATATCAAAGGCATAATAAGCGATCAGGTTGATGCCCTGGATAAATTGACTACAGGGGATATCCTAGTTAAGGAGAAGATTCGCAAGAAGGCCGAGCATATGATACGGGTAATGAATCTTTCTTCTGAACCCGCGGAGCTTGTCAAGAATGACGTTAAAGTTCAAGGCATTCTTAACGATGCTTCCGAAGAAAGGATAGGCGGCATAGTAATAGATGATATGGCTATGGATATAAGCGATACACAAAGAAAGGTATTGTTGGAGCTGTATGGATCTAAAAGTCTTATACGCGAAGTACTGGAAGAGAAACTTAACGTCGATATAATATTACATAGCGAGTATGTCGCATCAAAGCATAAAAAGCCTAATATGATAGCTATTGCTAATAGAGATATCAGAAATATGCAGAGAATAACAGTTGTTGTTCATAATGCCTCAGATAGCTTTATGCCTACAGCTAATACTCTTATATTAGCACAGCTGCTGCTATTGCATAATAACGATAGATCAAATGTCGCGGTTAGCAATCAAATATCCGGCATATATTATAAGATAACAAAGTCTCCTATGACCGATGCGATAATGGAAGATTTTATGCTTACAGGAGTATTTGAGCTGAATTTACCTCCCGCGATTCCGGTTAATAAGAATTACTATGCAGTACTTGAGAAGATAGCTGCTTACACATTGATAGCGGCATAAAATATCTAATAGGGGCCATGTTGTCATTCCGAACGGATGTGAGGAATCTTTATTAGCAATAAGATTCCTCGCCTTCAGCTCGAAATGATATGACGGGGTTACACTTAAATAAGTGTGGCCCCTGTTTTTTTTGCTTTAGGAGTTATCTGTTTATGGTATAATAAACAAGATATCCGTAAAAAATTTAACATATAACCCGGTATCAATATTATTCGTGAAAAAGCTTATAGAAACACTAATTATTATAGCATTACTAGGAGTCCTTGTATTTTTCGGTAAGGATAAATTGGCAATGTTCTATTCGAATCAGGGGTTTGATTACTATGAGAACGCTTCGTATGAGCAAGCCATAGATTCCTTTAAAAAGTCCATCGCGCTTGACCCTTTAGTTAGTACAGTCCACTATAATCTAGCAAAGGCCTACGATAAAGCGCAATTAAAAGAAGAGGCCATATCAGAATACAGAAAGTCAATTAGCCTGGACCCTTCTTTTACCTGGGGTTATGAGGCCTTGGCAAACATATACTTTGAAAAAAAATTATATGACAAGGCGATAGCTGTTTTGCAGGAAGCCAGTGCTAATGGCGTTAATGACGACGAGATAGGCCCCTTAATCAACCACGTCTCTTCTGAATATATGGCAAATCTTATAAATACCGCTATGGCCGAATTTGCCAAAGGAAAAAAGGTAAAAGCGCGTAAGTTACTGAACAAAGCGCTGGAGATCAATCCAAATTTTACCTTAGCCTACTATACATTAGGATATTTTTACTATGTGGAAGAGAAACATGACAAGGCGATAGATAAGCTTAAGAAAGCTATACGATTGGACCCTATGTTTTTTCCTTGTCATAAGATGCTGGGGGACATCTATTTTGAGCAAAAAGATTTTCAAAAATCAGCTGACGCGTATAAGGCAGCCGCGTCTATCAATACTAATGACGCCGCGCTCCTCAATAATATTGGACTCGCTTTTATGAATTTGGAAGATTACCAGGAGGCGATAAAATTTTTAGAAAGAGCGGTAAGAGCAGAACCCGACAACATACATTTTCAGTATAGCTTAGCTAGTGTATATAGAGATGCAGGCATGTTAAATGAAAGTGTTTCGGAATATAGCAAGATAATCGCTAAAGACCCGAAGTATCCTAATGTGCATAATGACCTAGCGGACATTTACGAAAGAGAGGGTTCTAAGGAAGAGGCGGTCAAAGAGTATAGCAAAGAGCTTAAGCTGTGCCAGAAGAAGCTTAAAAAAAATCCCAATGACCCGCTTCTGTTAAATGGGATCGCATGCGCTTATAATGGTATCGGAGAGTACGATAAGGCAAAGATATTCGCAAAGCGCGCGATCGCTATAAAACCAGATTATCGAGAGGCATATTTAACATTAGCGAACATAGAGAATAATCTTTGTAATTTTGACGATTCTATGGCAGCGCTAAAACGCGCTAATGTTCTATCTCCTGATGAGCCCTATTTTATAAAAGAAGCTATGGACAACGTGAGGCAATTAAAATTCTTTCCGACTACAATAATATATTTAAAGAATAAACGACGTTTTGAAGGCAGGATAAAGACCCAGACCAAAGAGAGCATTATCCTAGAGATGGATATAGGTAGTTCAGTAGGCATGGTTAGATTACAGAGGGACGATATTGAAAGAATAGTAAGCAAAGAAGAATGAAAAAAAAGATTCTCTTTATAATTACTCACCCGGAACTAGGCGGCGCGCAAAAGCAATTGCTCTCTATTATAGAGAACCTAGATAAGGTTGAATACTCCTCGTATTTGTGTACGGGAGACAGCGGTTATATTAAAAGCAGGTTTGAGAGCAGCGGCTCTTTGAGCATTTTCTTTTTGCCGGAGCTGGTGCGTAGAATAAGCCCGCGTAATGACATGATCGCTTTCGTAAGACTCTATTTTTTTATAAGAAGAAACAAATTTGACATAGTTCATACGCATTCCCCGAAGGCGTCTATCTTAGGCAGGTGGGCAGCTTTTTTCGCAGGTGCAAGAAATATTGTTTATACGGTGCATGGCTGGCCTTTTCATGACTTGTTAAATCCAATATTAAAACAGCTCTATATTTTTTTAGAGAAGATCACGGCCCTTATTACAAAAAAAATAATTGTAGTCTCGTCATCAGACTTACGTAAGGCCCTCAAAAACAGAGTCTCTTCAACTGACAAATTTGTTATAATACATTATGGCATAGATATCCAATGGGCAGAGCGGATTTTTTTAAAGAGAAAGACTATCCCGCCCGCTAATAATTTAATTATAAACATCTCTTGCTTAAAGCCCCAGAAAGGCTTGAGTTCTTTTCTGGACACGGCAGAAATAATACTGCGCAAAATAGGAGACGCGCGTTTTTCTATTATAGGTGATGGGCCCTTGCATGAAAAGATCAAACAGGAGATAGAAAAACGCGAACTGAAAAAAGAAGTTGTCTTAGAGGGATGGAGAGACGATACTGCAGGGGCTCTTTCGAGCGCGTCTGTTATGGTTCTTACCTCACTTTGGGAAGGCCTGCCATTGGCGGTGATTGAGGCGGTAATATCCGGCGTGCCGGTTGTCGCTACGGACACAGGCGGCCTCCTGGATATTATCCAAGACAACAATAATGGCATTATTATTCAGCGTAAAGACGCACAATCTATAGCAGGTGCGGCTATTTCTATAATGGATAACTATAATAGCTGGTATAGAAAGGTTATGGCCGCTAGGGAACAATTGGATTTAGAATATTGGTCAGATAAAAGAATGGCAAGGTTAACAGAGAGAGTTTATCAGGAGGTCTTGTCTTTATGAAATTCTATTTAGCTTCTTTTTTAGTCTCGTTTTTTTCAGGTTGTATCTTACTCATTCTCCTAAAGAGGTTTTCCAGCAGGCAAGCTATTTTTAGGAACAATGATGAGGCCCCTTTTATAGGCGGCGCCGGTTTGTTATTATCGTTTGCATTGGGCTCCGCGACATTATTTTTTTATAAGAATATATATCTGTCGAGTGAACTGGCCCATATATTCCTATTTGCCTTTTTCATTTTTATTACTTGCCTGCTTGACGATTTTAGAGAATTTTCACTTTCTAAAAAAGTGTTCATTCAGGTAATTGTCGTCGGGCTTTTTCTTATAAAAGGCAAACCGATACAGATACATTGTATCCCCCTTTGGACAAACTATATTATATCTTTTTTATGGATTGTGGGCATTACGAATGTTTTTAATCTTCTTGATATTGGGGATGGATTTTGTGTTGGTGTCTCACTTATAGCGGGCGTAGCGTTTTTCGTGGCCCTGTTTATAGGCGGCAATATTATTACGGCAGGGTTATTTGCCGCGCTCTGCGGGGCGCTAGCCTCGTTTTTAATATTTAACTTTCCTCCGGCCAAGATAATGTTGGGTAATTCAGGAAGCCATTTCTTGGGTTTCTTATTTGCTACTTTGAGTATGCATGGTGATTACGCTACCTTAGATAACCCGTTTTCAGTCCTTATCCCATTGGTTATATTAGCGTTTCCTATGATGGACACTTTTTATCTAATAATAGTGCGTCTTAAAAAAGGAATCTTCCCATTTAGAAAAAGCAAGGATCATATATTTTTGAATCTGCTATCCTCAGGCAAGGGAATAAAGCCCGCTCTGTTTGAGATTTACCTAGTCACTCTTTTATGGGGTATAAGCGGAGTTATTCTTATATTTGGGCTAAATCCGCTCTTTCTTATAGTTACCATGCTGGCAGCGTTATTTTCAGTGCGGTTAATCTTGATTGTGCGACACATCCCGTCTCATTAACAGATACCTAGAAAATGATTGATAATCCGGCAGGATTTGATATACTACTGACAATGCAGCATAGCGCTGTAAGCGCAGTATGTAATAGCGTTTCTATACTTTTAATATATATAAATATATATCTAATACTACAATTATAGAACAAGAGAGATAACCTCTAGATGGCAAAAGAAGAGACACTTATCCTAGGAGCAGGTCTATCAGGACTATCAACAGCGTATTTTTTAAGGCAAAATAATATAGCGCCAAGGATTTTTGATAAAAATACAAAAATCGGAGGCCTCTGTTGTTCAGTACACAAACAAGGGTTTACTTTTGATTCAAGCGGGCATCTTCTGCATTTTAGAAATAAAGAGGCATTAACGCTGGTTAAGAAGATCCTAAAAGGTAACCTAGTAAGACATAAAAGAGACTCCTATGTATACGCCTTTAATAAATGCATACCCTTCCCGTTCCAGCTTAATTTTGATTACCTGCCAAAGAAGATCGCTAAAGCATGCTTATCGGGCTTTATCCAATCAAGAAAACAAGCAAACCAAAAGAGCGACAACTTTCTGCAGTGGGTGCATAATAAGTTTGGTAAAGGTATAGCTGATTTTTTTATGGTTCCTTACAATGTAAAGTTGTGGAGAACCCCATTGGAGAAATTGGAATACAAATGGGCGGAGAGATTTGTAATTACCCCTACTATTAAGCAGGTTAAGGCCGGCTCTAAAATCAGGAGCAATAAGCCTTTAGGCTACAATGATTCTTTTTGGTATCTAAAGAGAGGCGGGATAGAGAGACTCGTTAAGGGCTTTTCCGGCAAAGCAAAGAATATTTATCTGAATAGCCAGGCGATAAAGGTAGATATGAAAAAGAAAACAGTAATGTTTAAAGATGGGAGAGAAGAAAAATTTGGTAACCTCATATCTACTATCCCCTTACCGGAGCTCGGCAAAATAATAGCCCCTCTACCAAGCGAGATAAGAAAAAGCTTTAATCTGTTGAAATGGGTATCTATATATAATATTAATTTAGGCGTGAAGACACAAAACAATCCACCCAGGCATTGGATATATTTCGCGCAGAGGAATATTCCGTTTTTTAGAGTAGGTTTTTTTCATCACTTTTCTTCTTATCTTGCGCCTGCCGGCCTGGGCGCTCTTTACGCGGATGTCTCTTATACAAAAGACAGGCCAATACGCAAGCAGGAGATTTATTCTAAGGTTGTAAGGCACCTACTCTCTACAGGCATTATACAAAATGAGAGCGAGATATGCTGCGAGCATATAAATGACATAAAATATGGGTACCCCGTCTACGATAAAGAATACACGTCAGCTCGAAAAAAAATATTAAACTACTTGTCAGAGAATAGTGTTATCTCCTGCGGCAGATATGGTAGCTGGCGTTACCTTTCAATGGAGGATGTTATGCTTGAAGCCAGAGAGAACGTGAAGGGCATAAGATGAGCATTAAGTATCGAATAATAGCAGCATTCCAGACAAGGGCTATCTTAAAAGAGATGGTAATAAGGAAGTTTAGAGCCAAATATTCCAAGGCAATGTTTGGGTTTTGGTGGGCAGTTGTTACGCCTTTAATTTTAACTTTTAGTATAGATATTATTTTTAAGCATGTTTTTAAAGTCAACATACCGAACTTTACGTTATTTGTGCTTTCTGGTATTATCCCGTGGCTGTTTTTTTCAAACACAGTAATAGACGTGACGAATTCTTTTACAGCAGATTCCGCGATCTTAAAGCAAGGCATATTTTCGCGAGAATTCATACCAATCTCGTGCGCGCTTACAAATTTTTTGAGTTTTTTAATAGGGATTATTTTTCTTTTACCACTTTTTTTAGTTGCCAGGCCTCAAGTTATTATGGTCCTACCTTTTTTGGTATTGATTTTGACGCTGCACCTGTGTTTTCTCATAGGATTAGGCATGATTTTTTCTGCTATTAATGCTTTTCATGATGACCTGATGCATTTTTTATCCGTCGGTTTAATGTTGTGGTTCTGGGTTACCCCGGTATTTTACTCTCTAGAGATGCTAAGCTTTCCTTATCGCTGGCTATGTTTGATTAACCCTTTAACATATTATGTTATATTATATCGCCAGGTTTTATATGACGGGCGAATTCCTTCGCTTGAGTTCTTATCTATATCTTTTTTGATTTCTACCATATTTTTTATAGGAGGATACTGGTTTTTTATAAAAAAAGAACCAGAATTATTTAAAAAACTATGAATGTAATCGATTGTAAAAATGTTTGCGAGAAATACAGGATAAAGTTTATCAGACAGAAAAAAGTTTATTGGGAAGAGGTCTGGGCTTTAAAGAACATTAATTTTCAAGCTAAAGAAGGAGATATTATAGGTATTATCGGTAAAAATGGGGCAGGTAAAACGACTTTGCTAAAATTAATAGCCGGGATGCTCGTTCCAGACAAGGGGGAGATTCAAATCAAAGGCAAGGTCTCTGCTTTAATGGAGCTGGGAGCGGGGTTTAACCCAGAATTTACAGGAATAGAAAATATAAAATTAAATGCCGCAGTTTATGGTTTAGCTGAAGATGATTTAAGCAAAAGGATGGATAGTATTGTAAAATTCGCGAATTTAGGAAAATTTATTAATGCGCCTATTAAATATTATTCACAGGGTATGTATATGCGCTTAGCTTTTGCATTAGCGATATTCGTAGAGCCTGACATACTTCTAATTGATGATATTTTGGCTGTAGGTGATGAGGAGGCGCAACAGAAATGTGTGAAAAAAATATTCGAGTTAAAACAGATGGGCAAGACAATCATTCTAGTAAGCCACAATATGGACGTAGTGAGTAAGCTGTGTAATCGGATAATTCTTCTCGAGAAAGGCAAGATTATTCAGGAAAACCTAACTACAAAGGCCATTTCTTTTTATTTGGAAACTATAGGAAATGAAAAGGGTGTTGCGGTGTTAACGAGAGATAGGTTTAGAGTTATATTTAATAATGGTAAAATAACCCTTAATTATAATGATTTTCCTCTCACAGAAACAACAGGTGGATATGCGCCATTTTTTATCTCTTCTTTAAACAATTGGTTTTCATCTCTTAATCTATTTTGGGAGATAGAAAATGCTGAACCTGCTAAAATTATCGCAAAGGGCAAGTCGATAGAAGGAGTTCTTTCTCAAACTTGGATGTTATCGATAGAAAAAAATAGCCTTAAATGGGAGATAGAGATAAATGATAAGACCGTTAAGCAGCAACATGTGGATTTGTTGCTGCTTCCTCAATATAAGAGTTGGGAAACCCTAAGCGGAAATGGCGATTTTCCAATCTTTTCTTCCAAGTCTAATTGGCATGATTTAGGTGTAAATAATTACCCAGAGGCTATATTGGGCTTGTCAGGATCTTGGCAGGAACAAAATTGCCCAGGGCTTATTTTGGAACAGGAAGATAAAAAAAGCGCATTTAAAATTTTTAATACTGGTTATGAGCAGGAATCGCGAGTTGTCCAATGGAGCTTAAATATAAAAACTAAAAATTTTATTTCTTTGCGGTTTTTTTCAGAAAAAGGTGATTTTACAGAATATATTGAAAAGGTTAAGCGGAAGTTTTTAAAGCAACAGGCAGTAAAGCGTCAAAGGCTTCTTATTAAGCAGAAAAAGGATCAAGCCGCCTTAC